>CBFIFY010000054.1:0-29415 GCA_965661985.1 uncultured Myxococcota bacterium
GGGCGGACACAAGACCCCTATACGCCACTTGAATTGGCAGGACGCGATATCTATCTCAAAGAGGGATGCTATACGTGTCACTCTCAGATGATTCGCCCCTTCACCGATGAAACACTTCGATATGGTCGGGCCGGTGTCCAGAACGATTACTCCTATGCGGAAGAGTTCATTTACGATCATCCCTTTCAATGGGGGTCAAAACGTACTGGACCAGATTTGCATCACGAAGGTGGCAAACGCAACCATTTGTGGCATTACAAGCACATGATCAATCCCCGTCAGGTAGAAGTAGAATCGATCATGCCAAACTATGCACACTTGGAGACCAACAAGATGGATCTCACTCGAACGGCATCTCGCGTTGCAGTCATGAAGCGATTGGGGGTTCCTTATACCAAGCAAGACCTCTTGAATGCCGATGCCGATTATGAGACACAAGCCAAGAAAATTGTGTCTGAACTCAACGAACAAGACAGCACTGTCGAACTCGCTTGGGACTCAGAATTGACTGCGGTCATTGCTTATTTGCAAAGTTTGGGTACCAATCCGATTCCTGAAGAAAGCGCAAAACTGGAGGGGGGACAATGAAAAAGCAATTTCTAGACCAGACAGAACATTTGTTGGCGGCCGGATTGCCAACTGTCATTTTTGCTGTCATCTTTGTCGGTGCTGTGTTTTGGGTCTTTACCCGTGAACAAAATGCCTACAACCACATCGAAAACCTTCCGTTGGACGACTAGGAGGATTCAATGAGTTCAGAACAAAACATTCCCACCGATCACAACTATGACGGAATCCAAGAGTATGACAATTACATGCCTCGTTGGTGGCTCACAACCCTTTGGCTCTCCATTTTCTTTGGGATTGGATATTGGGGATACCATCAAACGTTTGGTGCTGGACAAAGTTCTGCCGAACGCTATCGTGTTGCTCAAGAAGCCTACGATGCCAAAATGGCTGTTTTGGCGGCAGAGCGAGGAGAATGGACCGATGCCAGAATCCAAAAACTCACCGGTGATGCGCATGCAGTGGCTGCTGGTAAAGAGGTGTTCACCATGAACTGTGCTGCCTGTCACGGACAGAAAGGAGAGGGGTTGATTGGACCCAATCTGACCGACGATGAGTGGTTGCACGGTGGCAATCCGATGGACATCTTTACCAGTGTCAAAGATGGCTGGCTTGAGAAGGGGATGCCGGCTTGGGGAACCATGATTGGAGAAGAGAAAGTCGGTCAGGTAGCTGCGTTCATCATGACGATGCCAGAAGTCCAACAATAACATGTTCGGAAAGTGAGGAGGCGGTATGCCCACCATAAAAGACGACAGCAACGATCCGTTGGCACATTTGGCTTCGATTGATCAGACTGGCGGGCGAATCCCAATCCACCCCACAGAGATCAAAGGCAAGTGGATATCGCGTCGTCAGTGGGTATACCTCTTCTTTTTGGGAACGTGGCTCTATCTTCCATGGATTCAGATCAATGGCAATCCGGCTTTTCAAATGGACATTTTGCATCGTCGGTTGCATTTCTTTGGTCAAAGTTTCAATGCCCAAGATACTTGGATGTTGTTCTTTGTCATCACCGGAACGGCTTTTTCATTGTTCATGCTCAGTGCATTTGCAGGACGGGTTTGGTGTGGGTTTGCTTGTCCCCACACGGTAATGCTTGAGTTTTTGTATCGACCAGTGGAGGCTTTCTTTGAAGGCAAGCCTGCTGCAAGACGGAGACGAGATCTCAAGGGATTTCGCAATTGGAATGCCGATGACTGGAAAAGAAAATTGGCCAAGTGGTCGGTGTTCTTTGTGTGGTCTTTGGGCTTGGCGCATTGTACGTTGGCCTATTTTGTCAGTTTGCCTGAACTGTGGGAAATGGTTCAACACCGTCCAACGGAGCATTGGCAGGTCTTTTTGTGGATGCTATTTTTGACAGGGGCATTTTATGGAAACTTTACTTGGTTTCGTGAACAGATGTGTTTGGTGCTTTGTCCCTACGGTCGAATGCAAAGTCTTTTGACCGATGAAGATACCTATGTGGTTGGGTACGACGCTGTACGTGGGGAGCCACGTGGTCGACCAAAGAAGGGTAAATCGGAGAACACTCAGTTTGGAGACTGCATCAATTGTCGAAAGTGCGTCGCCGTGTGTCCAACAGGAATAGACATTCGAAATGGGTTGCAGATAGAATGCATTGGCTGTACAGCGTGCATTGATGCCTGTGATTCAATTATGATCAAACAGAACAAACCAGTGGGTCTAATTCGATTTGATTCATTGAATGGATTGGAGCACAAACCCAAACGTTTTTGGCGACCGAGGGTGTTTTTGTACATCATCGCGGGGCTAGCAGGTGTTTCTGCACTGACTTTTGTCGCCACCAATTCTCGCAGTGTTGCGATCAATGCTTTGCGTCTTTCAGGAACTCCGTATTCCGTAACCAACTCGATGGTTCAAAATGGCTACGAACTTCACATCGAAAACAAGCGTTCGCAGGATGTGGACTTGGTGGTGCAAGAAGATTTCCCGGATGGCTACAGTTTGATCGCACCTCAGCGTACCTTGCATTTAGACAAACGTACAGGATTGCGCATTCCCATCTTTGTGCAAATCTCTGAATCTGAATTCAAAGGAGATGAAACGTTGCACGTACACATGATGCAAGGGGACGATCCCATCATTGTGGACCTTCGATTTTTGGGACCAGCGGTTGACAATGTCGCGACATCTACTGGAGACGAATGATGGAATGGTTTATGCCTGCGCTGTTGTTGGGTTTTGGTGGTTCCTTACACTGTGCCGGAATGTGTGGCCCGTTGGCGTTGTTGGTGGGTGCTAGAAACCGTTGGCATTTGTTTCAATATCACGTTGCTCGCTTGCTTGGGTACGGTCTAATCGGAGCTTTGTTTGGACAATTTGGTAAGCAACTCCACTCGTATTTGGGGCGTGAAACAATGGGGTACGTACTGCTCGGTATCGCGACCGTGTTGGCTTTGTCGTTGTTTGCCAACTTTCACACTTTACCAGGCGTCGGTTTGTTGAGTCGTCAGTTTGGCAAGTTTCAAACAAAGGTGTTGAGACTGCCTGTACAGTATAGAGCCTTGGGCGTGGGGTTGGCAACGGTATTGTTGCCCTGTGGTTTGTTGTATATGGCTTTTGGACTGGCGATGGCGACACCAAACGGATGGGTTGGTGCATTGAGTATGGTAATTTTTGGAGTGTCTTCTGCACCTGCGTTGGTGTTTGGTCAAGAGTTGGTTCGAACCCAATTGTCCAAATTGTCACCCACCAGTCAACGTCGCATTCAAATCGCACTGTCACTCGTTGCCCTGTTCTTTTTGGCAAAGATGGGTTGGAAGGCCATCACAGTTCCCACAGATGTTGCCGTGCACCACCATATGAACCACATGCATTGATGGAGAGAGTGTGACCTCATCGAGCCTCTGTCGTCATTGTCAATTGTCTTTGGACCCAAATCATACAATTGGCGATGGGTTTTGCTGTCACGGTTGTGAAACGGTGTATTCTTTGCTGCAGAAAGAGGGACTCAATCGCTTTTATGACTTGTCAGATGGACAAAAGCCACCGGTTCATGTGACTGAGGGGACAGGTTTTGAATGGATTGTGGACAAAGCAGACAATGGTCGACTGGATGT
Source organism: uncultured Myxococcota bacterium (assembly GCA_965661985.1). Taxonomy (GTDB): domain Bacteria; phylum Myxococcota_A; class UBA796; order UBA796; family UBA796; genus CAJWHX01. The sequence goes on from CBFIFY010000054.1 coordinate 3,651, forward strand.
CTCCATCAATGGCATTCACTGTACAGCCTGTGTGTGGTTGCTTGAAGAGGTGTTTGAGCGACAGCAGGGTGGTCAAGAGATACTGATCAACCCCACGTTGGGGGAAGCAACATTGCGCTATGATCCAGAGAGTTTTGACCCCGTGGCATACTTTGAACAAATGGCGTCATTGGGTTATCAAGCCAGTCCCCGTCGTTCGGAATTGCCAAGGGTGAGTCAAACCCTACTTTGGCGGATGGGGGTGTCGGTAGCCCTATCGATGAATGTGATGTTGATGTATGTCTCTTTTTATATGGGCTTGGACCATCAGGATGCACTGTTTGTACCATTTTGGGCGGTGTCAACGGTATTGACGCTGTTGAATGTCGCGATTGGAGGCTGGCCATTTTTCAAAACCTCTATTCAAGTACTGCGCAAGGGGGCTTTGCATCTAGACTTGCCGATTGCTGTTGGAATTCTCAGCAGTCTATTCAGTAATATTGTGTTGATGTACAGCACAAACGGTCAAGAGATGTATTTGGATTCATTGAACAGTTTCATCACCTTGATGTTGCTTGGGAGATTCTTTCAAACCAGAAGCATTGAGAACAATCGACAGCAATTGCAACAGGGAGACGACTTTGCTGATTGGACGGTGTTGCGAGTGACTGAAGATGATGAAGGAACACAGGGCAATCGAATCTCTGTAGAAGACGTGTCCATTGATGATCGACTGTTGATTCCCGTAGGCGCTGTCGTTCCTGTAAATTCGACGTTGTTGTCCAGTCAGGAGCGATTTAGTTTGGCGTGGATAACGGGCGAGAGTGAATCTATATCTTTTATCAAAGGAGATGTGGTTCCTTCAGGAGCAATTCACATTGGGGATACTGCGGTTGACGTTCAAGCCCTAAATACTTGGGGGGAATCAGAACTCAAAGACTTATTGACGGTTCCACCCAGTACAGAGCATGAGTCTGTTCCATCCTGGTTTCAACCAATACTGCGCTGGTACGTTCCAATTGTGTTGGGTGTTTCGATGCTTGGTTTTCTGTGGTGGTATCCGAGTGGCTTGACCAATGCATTGTCGGTGATGACTGCATTGCTCATTGTGACTTGTCCATGCGCATTTGGGATCGCGCTTCCGTTGGCGAAGGAATTGGCGGTGTTGCAACTCCGTTCACAAGGGGTCTTTGTAAGAACCAGTCGATTCTTTACGCGGGCTGTGGACATTGAGCGCGTGGTCTTTGACAAGACAGGTACCTTAACGATGGGTAGATTGCAAGCTTCGATGACCAAGTCTATATCCAATGAAGCCACACAAGCCCTGTACAATATGGTGTTGAGAAGCAACCATCCAAAAAGTCAGGCTATACTAGGACTGTTGACATCACAGAGCGCGACATTGAAACTCGATTCAGATGTGTCGGTGGTGGAACATTCTGGGGTTGGATTGCAGTACGACTTGTACAAACTAGAGAAGTCTGAGTTGGGGGATACTGTCTTTAGACATGCCGGAATGGTACTGACAACCTTTTCTTTTATGGAGGCTGTACGGGGAGATTTAGATGCCATTGTCAAACAACTGGCTGACGCTCAAATATCGGTGACCATTTTGAGTGGGGATCGACCGAACAACGTTCATGCTCTGCTGGAACAAACGGGGTTGGAGATCGAAGCCCATGGTGGATTGAGTCCCCAAGACAAAGCAGATTGGATTACAATGGATAGACCACAACAAACAATGATGGTGGGCGATGGGCTCAATGATGCAAAAGCCTTTGATGTGGCAGGCTTGTCTGTAACGCCAGCCAATGCCCTAGCTGGATTGCTGTCGCGGGCAGATGTCTATTTAACGGGAGACAACTTGCGCAGTGTGTGGTTGTCGATTCACGGCGCTCGGTATACACAGTCCACACAACAACGTGTGTTCACATTTGCGTTGGTGTACAATCTAGTTGTTGTTTCACTGGCTTTTGTGGGGCAAATGTCTCCATTGTTGGCCGCTGTGTTGATGCCAGCGTCATCCATTGGATTGGTTTCCTATACGTTGTGGAGACAAGGGCGCATCTTGAAGGGTGAGGGTGCATGAACATTGTTCCGTTTTTATTGTTCTGCAGTTTGTGCTTGGTTGCGCTTTCGGTGTTGTTCTTTGTTTATCTATTCAAACAAGATGAATACGATCAAGCTGACCGAATGGCGTTGGCACCGTTGCGTGACGATACTGGTGAAGCAATGCCTAAAAATTCGGATGAGCAGTTGCCTTAGGACTTTCAAAGCAGGCAAATTTAAAGGGCAAAATCCGTCAATATACGACAGTCCTCAAACACCCAAGTGCTGGCGTCCACGTGGTTGTATCGGTTTTGGTCATTGGCGGTTTCCATCACTTGAGAGAACAGTTCCAAAATCGGCAATTGTAGGGTTCGTCTGCCAACCGTTCCAGTCATTCCTTTCGACGTTAGGTGCACAACGTTGATGTCCAGTTTTAACAGTCCCGTTTCAATGTTGAGGTGTACAGGTTCCAGCGTGTGGGTGGCAAGCAAGGCATCCCCTTTGTCTGCGAGGATCATGTTTTGCGACCGTCGACCCATTTGACTCAATAGATTGCCGCACCAAAGAGTGCCGTTCATGTGGGTGTGACCAGTAGCACTCAGCGAATACTTTGAATCCAACGGGATGTAGCAATCTTTGAACACACCATCCGATATAAGAGTCAGCGGCTTACTCGGTACTCCAAACGCATCAAATCCACGACTTCGAACACCGGAAGCCATCGTTGGATCGTCAATGATGTGTACCCTCTTGGAACCGATTTGCTGTCCTTGCTTTCCCGCTAAGAAACTCGTTCCCTTTTCCAGTCGATCCAGTTCAAAGGCAGGCGCCAAACATGCGATGATTTCGGCGACGATTTGAGGAGAGAGCATCAACATCCAGTCTGGCGAAATGGCGTCGACCGTCTTGTTTGGTACGGGTGGTAGATAAAAGTCATTCCAGCCGTATGGGTGTACACACAGATCGGCAAAGCGTCTGGCCACCATGTGAAAGGAGGAGCGTTGAATGCCTGTGGCCACCAAACCTTCTAGGGCGTATTGACTGCTTTCTTCCGAGAGGGTGTTGATTGGGCTTCTAAAATATCGAACGGTTTGAATCTCTCGAAGAGATAATTTTTGCAGACGGGCCTTTTTGTTCATTTGCAAGACCATGTCGTAATGATCTTGCATGAGTTCTTTTCGAAGTGTCGAATCCAACTCCCCAAATCGTGGATCCAAGATTTCAAGGTTCTTCTGCTGGGGAATGGGGGTTTTGTAAATTGTTGCGTTGGAGGGGTTTGGCAACTGATTGCTTTTGTGAATTAACCTATCGATAATTTTATGGGGGGTTTGGTCTGCGTCGGCAAATCGGCGTGTGTCCTGTACAAATGCAAATTGACCATTTTCTAGGAAGGCTCGAATCTGAAAGGTGTGTTCAACATCTGCACTCGAACTCAAAGAGCGTCCCCATCGACTTCTAGAATCCAGCGCGTTGACAAATGTTTTCACTTGTGACAGTTCGATGCCAATGTCATAGGTTGTAATGAATGGCTGTTCTTTGATTGCCAACTCAAGCTGGGTCGCCCATTGTACAGCCGTTGTTTGTAACGCATCGTTCATGAAATGTCTCTTTGTCAAGGTCTCTCTGTCAAGCCAGTCAATCATCAAAAGGAAGGAATACAATGACTGTATCCAAAAAACACACCACTTGTCCATTGTATAGGTTTGCTTTTGTTATTCTGGCATTCTTTTCCACTCTTTCTGTTGCTTTCGCAGCACCAACCCCCGTCATTGTGGCAGTGGGAGATTTGCATGCGGATTTGGGGTCGGCCAAAAAGGCTTTTGCGACCGCTGGAATCACAAATGCAAACGGAGAATGGATCTTAAAAGACGCAATCGTCGTGCAAACGGGAGACTTGACCGACCGTGGACCCGACGGAAAGTCGTTGCTTGACTGGATTCAGACACTGGAACGGCAAGCAGTAGAACACAATAGCGAGTTCGTTGTGTTGCTTGGCAACCATGAAGTGATGAATCTACAGGGGGACTGGCGCTACGTATCACGCGCAGATGTCTTGGGCTTTGGAGGGGTCGACGCACGCAAAAAAGCATTTTCAATGCAGGAAAAAGGAGAGATTGCGACGTGGTTGCGAAATAAAGACGCGGTCGTGCAAATTGGAGATACCGTCTTTGTACATGGAGGCGTGTCCAGAGACTACGCTCGCCCAGCAACGGCATTGTCTAGCGATGTGTGGGCGGCAATGCTTGGGGTGGGAGACCGTCGTATTTTGGGGGAAAGTGGACCGTTGTGGTATCGAGGATACTGGAATCATACAGAAGAGCAGGCTTGTCAGGAGGCGCAGTTTGTGTTGTCGACAATGGGGGCAACCCGAATGGTCATGGGGCACACAACGCAACGTGACGGTCAAATTCGCGCACGTTGCAATGGAACACTCTTTGCAATCGATACGGGTATTTCACAGCATTATGGAGAACATCCAGCCGCGTTGAGAATATCTGGTTCAACAGTAGAAGCGCTTTACCCAACGGGCACTGTTCTTTTGGCAAAATAGTTTGGTTCCGAGTTAAACGGTATACTTGTTCGATTAAGTGGAACTCCCTCTAGAAAAGTCGCACTCAACTTTGCGCTTGTGGATCGATATGGATAGCCTTTTGAACGATATATGGATACGTATCTCATCACAATTGCTCAGTATCAATTGCTTACTGTGCGCTCTACTTTTTAACATCAGTCAAACATCGACAGCTTCCAGAGGTCTTCTATGGATTTGAGTGCTTACGAAAGAAGAATTTTAAACGCGATACCGACAGAGCAACGCACGGAGATATTGGCCAGGTATGCTGTGGCAATCGCTCGTCAGTTGCGTTCTGGTGTTCGAAGCAAGCATACACACGATGTCGTTGTGCAACAGATTTTGGATACGTTGGAAGTCGTTCGGTTTAGAGAGCCATCGGTGGTCGTTCGTGAAGTGACGGTCAACAAACGCATGGTGTGCATCAATCTGCCAGATCAGCCGTTTATTGTAGATTCTGTTCGCATGCACCTCAAACAGTTGGGCGCTCAATTCGTGACGGGGTTCAATGTCATCATTGGCTTGAAGCGGAACGAAGAAGGACAAGTGGTGGCCGTGGATGAACCAAACTTTCAGTTGGAAAGCATTTTGCGCTTTGAATTGGAAGGTGAGTTTTCAAAATCTGCATCGGAAATGGAGCAATCTTTGAGTGACTGTTTGTCTTTGGCAAAAGTTGTTGTAGCCGACTTCACCAAAATGACAGACGCCCTAGAAAAGGCGTCGCAGCGCTTTGACGATGCGTCTCGCAGCATCTTGGAAAGACGGGATGAAATGTTGGAAGCGTCAGAGTTTGTGACCTGGCTTCTTCAAGAAAATTTCGTATTTATGGGTCTTCAAATGGGAGAGCAGCGCAGTGGAATCTTGAGAGAAGGGTTGGACGTTTTGTGGTCACCCAGCATCTTGGACTGGAATCCTGAAGTGGCAGGAAACCCTGTTGTGGTTCAAAAGGGAAGTGTCGAGTCACCAGTGCATCGTTCAGGCTTGGTTGATGAAATATTTTTGGCTGTACCGGCCAGAGATGGGCAGACTGTGACCCCCATTCGCATTGTGGGACTGTTTACCTACCGTGCCGTGACTCAAACTTCGCGTCATGTGCCGGTTCTGAGAAGGGTATTGGCAGAGATTTTGCGAACGGACAACCCTCCAAAGGGCTCTTTCCGATACAAAGGAATTTGCAATGTGTTTGATTCATTGCCCACAGAGTTTTTGTTTACATTGGGTACGTCTACGCAACTGATAGACCTCATTGAGCGCGTGTTGGAAGCAGAGCAGGAATCAGACATGCGCGTGGAGGTGGCTGAACAGGAGCGGCAGGACACTGCTTTTGTATTGCTCGCAATGCCACGAGTCTTTTGGTCGGACGAGCGATTGGAAGGCGTGGCCAAATTACTCAAAGAGCACACCAATGCAAGTTACATCGATCATGGCGCCTTTGTCGGTCGCTACAACACCATTTTGATTCACTTTTTCTTGACGGGGACTACAGAGATGAGCAAAGAAAGTAAAGAGTCGTTGATTCAAACAGTTACAGAATCCTTGCGACCATGGAGAGCAAAATTATCAGATCAACTGAATGCGAAATACAGCGATGATGAAGTGGAAACTTTGTTGATGCGCTATGGCAACGCATTCAATCCAACCTATCAGCAGTTGCGTCCCATCAATGAAACCTTGATGGACGTCGAGCAACTTGAGCGTTTGCAAGCCGTTCAAAAACCAATTGTGAAATTGTTGGTGGTTGAGGATCGAGACCGTGCTTATTTGCGGGTGTATCAACAACGCAATTTGTTGCTCAGCGACATGTTGCCCATCATTGACAACTTTGGGTTGCAAGTGGTGGACCAGTATGCTGACCCCGTTGTGATTTCTGGTGAAAAATACACCATTGATACCTTCCGACTGGCGCCGTCTAGCGATTTCAGCATGGAAGATGTTCGAGTGCATGCGGATGCCATTTCTGCGGGATTGGAAGCCGCATTTGAAGGCAAGGTTTCAACAGGGGTGTTGAACTGGTTGGTCTTGCGCGCTGGTTTGAGTTGGGAATCCGTGGATATGCTTCGCGCAATTTTTGGGTATGCTCGTCAACTTGGGTTGAGTCAGTCACCGTCACGCTTGCAAAATATTCTGCTGAGCAATGTACCGTTGGTCAAAGCCCTGTGGCGGTTCTTTGAAGCCAAATTCAATCCCGAATTGACCGGTGATAGAGCGGCTGAAATCGCTGCTGCCCAAGACGAGTGTGAAACGTTGATCCGTGCATTGACCGATCAGGTACGCGACTTGGTTTTCCGTACTGTCTTCAACTTGATGGACAGCATGTTGCGCACCAACTTTTACCGTTCAGATCGCCAATTTCATTACATCTCTTTCAAGATTGACTGTGCGAAGGTCCACAACATGCCTGCGCCACGGATGATGGTGGAAGTGTACGTGCACCACGTTGAGATGGAAGGAATTCACTTGCGCGGTGGAAAGATTGCGCGTGGTGGGATTCGATGGTCGGATCGTTCAGACTTCCGCAGAGAGGTACTGGATTTGGTGGCTACTCAGATGGTCAAAAATGTACTCATCGTTCCAGAAGGCGCCAAAGGCGGTTTCCGCATGAAGCACCAAGTTGCCGATTGGGCTGAACGTCGAGCCAAGGCAGATGAACTGTATAAAGTATTGATTCGAGGGTTGTTGGACATCACTGACAATCAAGTCAATGGAGCAATCGTTCACCCACCACAAGTGGTTCGACACGATGCACAAGATCCTTACTTGGTTGTGGCTGCCGACAAAGGAACAGCCCACCTTTCTGATACTGCGAATGGCCTCTCTGCAGAGTATGGCTTCTGGCTTGGCGATGCTTTCGCCAGTGGTGGCTCCAATGGCTACGACCACAAAGCGGTTGGCATTACAGCCCGTGGTGGTTGGGCAACCGTACTGCGTCACTTTGAAGAGATGGGTGTGGACCCTGAAACAGAGGATTACACAGCCGTTGCAATTGGTGACCCTGCAGGAGATGTTTTTGGAAATGGTGTGGTCTATTTGATGCAAAAGACCCAGTCAACCAACCACATGAAACTGCTCGGTGCGTTCAACCACAAGCACATTTTCCTAGACCCCAATCCGAACCCACAAGTAGCCTATGAAGAACGCGTTCGATTGTTTGAAAATGTCCAAGGATGGGAGCATTACAACACAGACTTGATCTCTGCTGGGGGTGGAGTATTCTCTCGTTCCGCCAAGTCGATTTCCATTTCCACAGAAGTGCAACAGATGCTCGGATTGCTCAAAGACCAAACCGAATTGCCACCAGAAGTTGTCATTCGAATCTTACTTCGTCTAGACGTAGATTTGCTATGGAACGGTGGAATTGGAACCTATGTCAAAGCCACTGACGAAACGCACATGGATGCAGGGGACCCCAGCAACGACACCCTTCGCGTGAATGGAAGTGAGTTGCGTGCCCGTATCATTGGAGAAGGTGGGAACCTTGGGTTTACTCAGAACGGTCGTATTGAGTACGCACTAAACGGTGGTCGCTTGAACACAGATGCCATCGACAATTCTGGTGGTGTGGACATGTCCGACCACGAAGTCAACTTAAAAATCCTCCTCAATCCTTTGGTTGCCAGTGGGGCATTGGCTTTGGATGATCGCAATACACTACTGAGAAGCATGACCGAAGAGGTCGCTCAAGATGTATTGCGCAACAATGACTGTCACGGTCGTCAACTGTCTTTGGACAAGTTGCGTTCAGAAGCAGATCCAATGGCCTTCTCGATTGCCATTCAGTGGGTGTGTACACGTTCCAACGCCAGTCGTTCTTTCTTGCGCTTGCCCACCGACGATGAATTGGCGAAGCGTCAAAGCCTCGGTAAAGGGTTGACGAGACCTGAGTTGGCCGTGATCGCTGCCCACATCAAAATGCACGTATTTAAAGACTTGTTGGATTCTGATCCAGCATTGATTGAAGACTTCGACCAGCGCGTATTGGCGTATTTCCCTGATAAGATTCAAGCACAGTATGCCAATGAAGTAGCCAACCACATGCTCAAGTCGAGCATTGGTATGACCGTATTGTTGAATGAGATCATGGGAGATGCGGGTGCATTGCTGTTCCCAATGTTGAACGACATCACCGACGCCAACAGCATCGACATCGTTCGTGCTTGGTTGGTGGCGATGGAGGCGATCGATGCTTCAGGTCTGCGGGCACAAATGCAGGGGTTGAGTTTGGAAGCCCAATATGCTGCGTGGACAGCCATCACCAAACCGTTGTACTCTATGTTGGGTACGTGGTTGTTCGCTGGTGCATTGCCAGACGCTGCGCTGCAAGGAAAAATCCAAGCGGTTCTGAAGGCGATGCCGTCTCTGGTTGGATCCAAAGACAAAGAGCGTTTGGCAAGTCAGATGGATGCTTTGATGCACAAGGATGTTCCAGAGTCCTTGGCGAGTCAAATCGTCGCTCTCGAAGACGTGGCTCTCGTAGACCAAATTGCTCGTACTGTGGGTGACCTCAGTGAAGTGGAAGCCAAAACCATCAGTTATTTGGCGATTGGAGAAGCGAGTCTCTTTGTTCAAACCATTCGAACTTTGGAGAACCGTCGTGCGATCGGTGGTTGGGACCCAGCAGCCAATGCCATCTTGCGCAGTCGCTTCTTGCATCAGTTGAACAATCTGGTTGAGATGGTCGATTTGGGGGATGAAACCACGTTGGGAACGGATCGCGTTGCCTTCCGTTTGAGACTGTACCATTTCGCGAGCATCTACGCTGAAATGAAGACCATCGTGATGGATGGGGTCGATCTCGCTGGGTTGGTGGTTGCCAATGCCCGCGCACAAGCGATCATTCGTGGTATGGCCAGTGCGGGAACCAAACTCAAAGGCTCTGGATACGACGGCTAGACGGTTAAGGGAAGGCAAGTAACATGGGATTGATATTGGCCAGTGGTTCCCCGAGACGACGAGAATTGTTGGAATGCTCCGCGGTTCAGTTGTTGGCGGTGGAGCCGGCCAACATTCCAGAAATTCGTTCACCAGAAGAAGCCCCGTTGGCTTATTGTCAGCGTTTGGCACACCAAAAAGCCAGCGTGTCAACTCGGCAAGGGCACTGGGTGTTGGCCGCGGACACGATTGTGGTCGACGGCAATGACATCTTTGAAAAGCCAACAGACACCGACGATGCGATTGCGATGCTGTCTCACATTGCCAGTGTTGGGTGGCACGATGTCATTTCTGCTTGGGCGTTGCGCTATGTTCCAAGACCAGGAGAGGCTGAAGACTGGATTGAAGGACACAGCATCTCCAAGGTGCGCTTTCGCTCTCTCACCCAGGCTGAGATTGAAGCCTATGTGGCAACTGGTGAGTCTTTTGACAAAGCAGGTGGCTACGGAATTCAAGGGAAAGGTGCCGCACTGGTGCAAGACATTCAAGGCTCTTACAGCAACATTGTGGGGTTGCCGTTGGCAGAGGTGTTGTCTGCGTTAAGAGAGAAAGGCATACTGTAGCGACAGATGGTAGATGGTTGCAGACGGTCATCGAAGATGGTGAAGGAGACAGCATGGGAATCGCAGAGAACTTGGCACGTGTTCAGCACCGTATTGGGCAAGCCACCACAGCCGCAAATCGACCCCTTGGCAGTGTGCGATTGCTCGCAGCGTCAAAACGTACCGATGCTCAAGGAATTGTAGAGACACTGACTTTGGGGCACACGCTGTTCGGTGAGAACCGTGCTCAAGCACTTCGGGACAAATTTGACGCCGTATCCCCAGCCCACCCAGAGGCAGAGTGGCATTTTATCGGGCATTTGCAAAAGAACAAAGTGAAGTATGTGGTGGGTCGCGCCTCCATGATTCACTCCTTGGATTCATTGGACTTGGCGGAAGCATTGTCAAAGCGCATCGATCAGCAACTTGCAGCGGGACGCATGTTGAATCCGATGAAGGTGCTGGTACAGATCAAATTGGGTTCCGAAGACAGCAAAACAGGCATCGAACCTATTCAAGCACTCCAATTGTGTGAACAGTTGCAGAGCATGCCCAACCTTGACTTGTGTGGCTTTATGAACATAGCGCCATTGGAAGGAGAGCCAGAACGTTGGTTTGCTGAGATGGCAGAACTGTCAGAACAGGCCCGTCAACGTGGTTTCGCGATAGATGAACTGTCCATGGGAATGAGTGGCGACATGGAAGCCGCCATTCAGTATGGCTCTACCATTGTTCGGGTTGGCTCGGATATCTACTGGGCCAAATAGAATAGACTCAACCTTATTGAACAGGGTTGGACAATTTGGCTAGCCTTTGTCCATCCCGCCAAGTCAGTCCTGCCACTCGATCCGTTCAGTCTCATCGTCGGGGGGCAAGTGTGCATCCATATCGGGTGTTCCCTGTAAATCTTCAAGGAAAGCGAGGGTCAATCTGTTGATTATACCGTGGGCTTCGGTTGGTGCCAAGAAGTCTTCTCCACAGTCTTCATAAGCGTTCACAAAGTCACAGGCATTGGAGAATGTATAGTGTCCTGCTTTTCGTAAAATGGCGAAATGCTTGCGGGTATCGTTGTTTGACGAGAGTCGATCGTAGATCGTTTGTACGAGAGGGTCTACCGGTGTGAGCGTGTCGTATTCTCCACCGAGAATCAATGTGGGAACCGTGATGGATTCAAGACCACCGAGCAACGTTTCCAAAGCAGCCGGGGTCATCGAAACAGCACCCCAGATTCGATCATCTGTTCGATCGTAGGTTCCCGCTCCCAGATCTGACTCGATGCTTTGGACGTGCTCACACAGCCATCCGCCATATTCTGCGCAATGTGCGAGTGTCGCGTCGGTATCGAGAAAGCCTCCGGTAATGGCGTGGGTCGTGTATCCACCGAATGAGTGTCCAATGACGGCAAACCCGTCTGTGGCATCCACACAGTCGGCAAACTCTGATTGCTCGACCAGCCAGTCAAAAGCGTCAGAAATATCGGTGGGGCGACGCAAAATGAGTTCAGGCTTTCGACTTTCATCGTTGTCGAAAATGGTGTTGCCAACGTGATCAGGTGCAACAACAATGTATCCATGTGACGTGAGAAACTCAGCCAAAAAGAACGATTGATAGCCCATCCCCGTATTGCCATGACTGAACAGCACCACGGGGCGAGTAGTCGAGCAGTCTACCGTGCCACCATTGGAAGCATCACCTTCTTTGAGATCACCATATCGATGCAATCCTTCGGATGCATTGTTGGAAGGATACCAAATCTGAGTCGGCAAGGTGAGTCCATCGCGAGAAGAAATTGTCACTGCTCTGGAGACCACACCCAACTCACCAACGCTTGTCGGATCTACGGTACGGACAGTCTCAGCCGTATCTTTCTCTGTTGAGCAAGCCAATGTTGTCAAACCCATCAGTGTGGGCCACAAAATCTGTCGAAGCATCGTCTACCTAGGTTGAACGGTTAGTAAGGATAATAGAGTTGGCCGTACACATTTTCAATGGTGCCGTCTAAGGAGAGGATGACACTGTCCCAATAGACGTTGATGTAGGGCATGTTTGCTTCCAAGAAGCATTCTCCATAGAACTCAGATTCAATTTGAATCATGCCAGTGTCGTCCGAAATATCGACGATGCCTGAGAGATAACCAAACGCAAAGGTGTTTCCATAACCATCGTCTTCAACGAGGCCGTCGGTGTAAATCTGTCCAATGTGTGACACATTGGCATTGTGCCCATTGAAGGAACAGACTTCACTGGCGGCAAACTGCCCATTTTCATCAATGTCCATCACCATGTCTACCAGGCACAGTTGCTCTCCTGTATCTTGAGAAACCATCTCAAAAACGCCAATGTACTGACCGGCGAAAGCTCCACCGTCGGTGTAATCAGGATCTGGATCAGGACCTGGATCAGGGTCTACGACATCGGGTTCTTGCGTGCTGTCAAATTCTTGATGGTTTTGGTCTACGGCCAAATCATCGGGACAAGAAGAGATGGTCTCAGCCAAAATGCCACTTTCTGGATGTTCACCATAATAGAAGTCTTCGCCTTCAAAAGAGAAAATACCCAGTCCCACATCGTCATTGTCCAAACCCATATTCCAAGAGAACGCAATTTCTTTTCCTTGGTCGATACAGACTTCTCGAAATCCTTCAAAGTACCCTTCAGGCAAGGAAACATTGGCGTATACGCCATCCTCTGTCACAACGGATAGCAGACCCCGTTCCCAGCCATCGCCAGAAAAGTCCATCATCTCAATGCCGTAACAGCATCTTAGGGCATCGTTGTCCGGATCGTTAGAATTGTCAGGGTCTGTCGGTTCACCACTTGGTTCGCCACTGGGTTCAGAAGATGGTTCGCCAGAATTGTTTGGGTTGTTGTCAACATTGTCGGTTTTGGAATAGTTGGGCTGACAAGCCACCGTCAATGTCAATAGGGCGAAAAGCAGTGAACGCATAGAAACCTCTCGAAGGAACGTGTGCATACAATATAGCATGTCATTGCTGTTGGGCGAACTGTCAGATTATCGAACGCCCAAGACTTTCTGCATTTGTATGCTCAAACGCCATTTTGGATGGGCCAGACAGTACAGCACCGTTTGTTCACGATGCGCCAAGATGTTGTCGTCAAATCGTGGTTGCAAATACCAGTGCGTGGCATTGAAGTCCTGAAACTGTTTGGGATGCATCTCGGGTTCATTCTGTGGATAGACCAATTTGAGTTCCGACGCTTCGGTCAACAGGATGGTACTGCGGGGCTTTGGCGACAGACAGATCCAATCAATGCCAGCCGGTGCCGGTTTGGTACCGTTGGTCTCGACTGAAACATAGAAGCCTTCCGATTTACAGGCTTCAACCAAAGCTTGGTCGAGTTGCAACAATGGTTCTCCACCGGTAAACACAACCATTGGCGTACCAGTTCCCGACCACAATTCTTTGATTTTGTCTACCAAGTCTGTAGCGACGTAGCGTCCACCATGTGTGCCATCGACCCCAACGAAGTCTGTATCGCAAAATCGACATGCAGCAGTCTCTCGAGTAGATTCCTTTCCCGACCACAAATTGCACCCAGAAAAACGACAGAATACAGCGGCGCGTCCGGCGTGAAAGCCTTCTCCCTGTAGTGTGTAAAACAATTCTTTGATGGCGTATCGCTTTGTAGACATAGGGGGCTATCTATTCGAAACCATCGGTTTTGTCAAGCCCTTTGCCACGCGTGAAGAGAATGACTCAGTTCACTCTTTGAGAAATTGCGCCTCGGAACTTTCGACGGAGAGAGTGTACTCTCCACTCGGCAAAAAGGTCAACGAAATGGAGTAGGTTACCCGTATCCAAGTATTCTTCTCAATCTGTTGAGACTGATCGTAGAGAACATCCAGTCGTGTTTCACCATCCCATTCCACGTCCACTGTGGTGACCCCGTTGGAACCCCACAACAACGTGTGTTCAACCATGAGCGTTGTGCTATCCAGTGTGGCGTCTTCGTCCACAATTATTTGCAACTCTTCTTCCCAATCTGGAGCGTTTGGGTCCTCTGTTTCGAGAACAGAAGAGACAATGCTCTCCGCGGTCAAGACGCTTGGTTCTTCACTAGAGTCCTCTCCCAGTTCACCACCTTCTTCTCCATCTTCTTCACCACCGTCTTCTTCAATACCATCCCCAAAATCATCGGTGGGATCACCTACGTCTATTGGTCTGTCAGAGTCTCCAATTAAATCTTGTTGGACATTTAGACAACCACTGCCAAATAGTCCTGCGAATATCCAAAATCGGTTCCTACACATTTATCGTCCAGTGTTGTACGTAATAAGTGTAGTATACACCAAAAATCAAAAATCTGTTTGTGGTTACACACTGCGAACCAATCGAAATCCGGTCACTTCAAAGCGGATGTGTCGTTCAAAGCTTCGACCGATGGCCAGTTTGATGTACTCTGGATGAAATGCCCACGCCCCACCTTTGCTCACCACTTGTGTTGGGTTGCTCGGATCGTCACAGAAGTCTTGCACGTTGCCTGCCAACCCACATACACCGTAAACACTGCAATCCGTTGGGTGGGCATCGATTGTGGCTGGCAGAACCGTTCGAGCGGTATGTCCCCGTACACAAGCCCATGTGGGTTCAAAGTGGTCTCCCCAAGGCAACAGTCTACCATCTGCCCCTCGCGCTGCTTTCTCCCATTCTACAGGGGTCGGCAATCGCCAGGATAGACCTGTTTTGTGGCTGTACCATTCTGCGAATGCGACGGCATCGTCTCCAGAAATCATGATGACCGGCCAGTCTAGATCCCAACAATCTCCCTGTGGGTCTGGTTCCAAGGTGAAATGCTGACTCTCTTCATGCCAAGTATAGAGTATGGTCGCGTCACTGTCTGAAATGGCATTGGTTCTGGGTGCATGCAATAAGGCGCGTTCAATTCCATGCTGTTGGACCAAATCCTCCAAAAATCCGATGTATTGACGGTTGGTGATTGGATGCTGGTGCATGATGAAAGCGCCGACTTCTTCTTTTCGGTAGGGGTTGTCAGGCTCCAATGGACTACCAATCCAACAGGGGCCAGCGGGAACCCAGCATTCCATCTCGTTGAGTTCGGGCACGGACATGGTGGACAGTGTGGTGTGTGCTTCGCTTCGAGAAATCACAAAAGGAATCCCGTGTCGTTCACTGTTCGGTGGAGATAGGATGTAACTGCCGATGCTGAGTGGCAGTGTGGTACTGTCGATGATTTGTACAAACTCTTTCACCTGTCGACGTTGTGCTTCTGTAAATCGATAGAGTTTCCAACCCAAGTATTGTTCTGTGCTGTGCAACGCGCCTTGTCCAGACAAGTAGTCCGCAAAATCTCCTTGGTCATGCAGTCTCATCAATTCAAGGGTAAGGGTTGCCTGTCGCGTATTGCCCTGTAGCAAGGCCCGCTGATGTTGGTCGTGGTAAATTTCCGTGAGTACGCGGTGCGCTTCTTGTAGGTCTGGCGCTTGATTGAGGGCGGAATGCAACCATTCAATGCTGTTCATCTCAGACAGGTCCACTTCTTGTTGAAGTTGGTTTCGTTCATCTTCGAGGGCCCACAATGTCTGTTTGTCTTGAATGGGATCCCATTTCCTCAGAGTGTGTTCGAGTGTTTTGATGTCTTGATTGAGTTGATGAATGCGGGTGTGTATATTCAGCACAGTTTGGTGGTGCTGAGTGGCTTTGGCAACCCACTCCAACGCCCGTTGTCGTTTGAACTCTCCATCCAACCATCGGCTGAGTTCTTGATGGAGTTCTTTGGCCGTTTGATATCTGTCCGTTGGGGTTAAGGCGGTGCACCGAGCATAAATCTTTCGCAGTGTATCGTCGTTGGTTGGGAGAGGTGGGCCGGGTGTTCGAATGGCCTCTTTGAAACTCAATGAAGAATCGCGAAAATGTGTGCCGGTGATGATTTCATACAAGACACAGCCGAGTGAAAAGACATCGCTGTGGGCATTGACCTCGTCGCTTTCACCTCTAGCTTGTTCAGGGGCGATGTAATCGGGGGTGCCCACGACAGAACCCATGTTGGGACGCAGAGCGTTGGCGTCGGGAAAGGTTTCTTCCCCATGCGGTAGGATTTTGGCGATTCCCCAATCCATGACCAGAACTTCTCCATGATCCCCCAACATGAAATTGGAAGGTTTGATGTCTCGATGCATAATGCCGATGGTGTGGGCATAGGCCATCGTTTCGCAGATTCGCTCAAAAGCGTCCAGCAGGCGTTGAATGTTCCAATCTTTGTGTGTTGTAATCCAGTCGGGTGGCGCCCCGTTGTGGTGCACCCGTTTGATGGCTTCTTTGAGGGTGATCCCTTGAATCTCTTGCATTGTAAAGTACAATCGTCCATCGGACAGGGTTCCAAAGTCGTGAACGGGCACAGTTCCAGGGTGCTGTAATAGACCGGTGCTCTTGGCCTCTTTGATGAACAACTGTTGTATCAATGGGGAAGACACCAAGGACTTGTGGATAATTTTCATTGCCAAGGTGCGTTCAAACTTTTGATCTTTGACGCGAAGCACTTCTCCCATTCCACCTTTTCCCAAAATGCCGAGCACTTCATATCGATCTGCCAAACATTCAATACTGGCTGTTTGTTCAGTTTGAATGTTGACGTCACCGATGAAGGTTTGATCTGTTGAGGGCTGTAAATGGGTTGCCTGTTCAGAGATGGGTGCGTCTAGAAAATCCCACAGCAATGTTTGTTGCGTGACTGTGTCGTTGGATTTGTCGTTGGAACCACTCATGTTGCGCTCTGAAAAAGGTCTAGAAGTCAGTCTACAATTTGTATCACCGCCTGTTGGGTGAGTAAAGCAAAGGCTTTGTACTCATATCGGATTCCATGATTCGAACAGCATTCTTGCCACGCCTTCCATTCATCTTCACGCCAGTGCGGACCCATCCAGTACTCATCAAATATGATGACCGTTCCAACACAGAGTCGATCGTGTAGGGCATCAAAAACGTCCTTGGTACTTGAGTACAGATCGCAATCGATGTGGAGTAGGCGAATGACGCCTTCGTGAACGTCTAAAAATGGTGGCAAAGACTCCGAGTACCATCCAACAACAGGGTGAACATTTGAGCCCAAGTTTGGCACAACGCCACCAGTAGAGTATGCACCTTTTTGTACAGTGTGCCAGTCTGTCGGTAATCCTTCAAAAGAGTCGAAGACAAACAAATCACGCGTCGAGTTCTCTTGTAAAATGCGGGCAGAAGTTCCAAATCGAGTGCCAAATTCCAGTCGCAAACCATCTACTGTACAGAGGGACTCGGCAAAGCGCAATGTGCTGGCGGTTGTGGAAAACAGGCGCGTATGTTGAGTGCGGTGTTCGGCACCATATGTCCAAGAGTCCAGCCAGTGTGTGGGCGTCTGTGTTGGGGGCTTTCTTGCTGTGCCATCGGTCCACTCTTGGATGCAATGAACCAACCACTGCCAGTCCCAACGGTCAGGATGATGTTTCAGTCCTGTTTGCAACAGGTGAGAGGCTTGCTGTGGGTTCTGCTCAAAGAGTGGGGCAAAAATGTGAAAGAAGGGAGTTGGATTGTCGGGTTGTTGCTCATGGGCACGTGCGAAACAAGCCAGTGCCATGTCCAATGCGCCATTGTCTAAAAAACAAGCGCCCAGTGTATCCCATCCTACAGGGTGGTGACCGGCTCGTCGAACGATTGGACTGAGTAGGTCGATGCCCACGTCTGGACGCCCCTGTTCCAACAATACTCCAGTCAAGTTTGTTGCAACATCGATGTTCCATGGATCGTCTGACAAAAGGGACCGCAAAATCTTTTCGGCTTCGAACAGTGCTCCAAGTTCCTTGTGGGTCATCCCCAAATTGTTTCGAGTATTGGCATCCAACGGACGCAGTCGTAGACTTTCCTCGTAGGCCTCCTTTGCTTCAGCCCACCTTTCCAACTTGCCCAGTACAAATCCAAGGTTGTGGAACACGGTTGGGTCTGGTCGCTGTTGCAACGCGCGGCGGTAGGCCAAAACTGCCGTCGCATACTCTCCTCGTTGCGCAGACTGATTGCCCATCTGAATGTCTTGAGAGATTGGGTGGAGCATTGAATTTTTAAAATTGAGGATTTTTAGAATTGGGAACTTTTACATTGGGAATTGTGGCATCAGGAATTGTGACCAAATGCATCGGCAAACTGAAAGATGAATTTCTCTTGGATGGCGGTTTCAATTGCACCTTTTCTAGCAGTCCGTGTCATTTGAATGGCCTCTTTGGGAGGGTGACCCAGCGCTATCAATGTACATGCACACAGTGTACCGGCGCGTCCCAAGCCACCTTTGCAGTGAAAGACCACGTTCTGTCCACTGAGACTGAGAGCCTTTGCAAACTGGACGATGCCCTTCGCCTGTTCCATGGTTGGAATGTGGCCATCAACAATGCCTGAGCGATAGATGGCAATGCCACGCTCTTGAGCTGCGCTGACCAAGTTGGGAATCTGCAACTTCGCAAGTTCAAACTCTTCGATCAAGGAGACGAGTGCTGTGCAGTTGTGGTAGCTACGCAGTCTGTCTAGATCCAAGTCCACATCCCGTTTCCAAGGTTTTCCAAACATGGATCTGGCTTTCTTTCCTGGGGCAAAGGTACAGCCAACTTTTCCTCCACGGGTACCAATGTCAGTTTTGACCCAGTCTACCGCGATGGGGTAATCGACAGAGTCTCTATAACTTTTGGACTCATTGACCAATGGCGTCATTTCAAAGGGTTGTGGCTTCGTCTTCAGTCCTTCTGGTTTGGGGAGATGCAGGCTGGTAGAGCGACGAATGTCGTTGGGTACCAAACTTCGATCAATAACCATGGACAGTGAACCATCTATTTCTGTTACAGGCTCTCCGATTCCTTTGGCGAGTGTCCACAGACTGGTGCTGAGTTTCTCGGCATCGCTGGAGACACTGATTTTGATGGTGTTGGTCGTTAGATTGGCGGTGTTGAAGGTCGCACCTTGATCGTAGAGTGTTCGAATGAGGTTGGCGATGTTCAACATCTCTTGCTGAACGGCTTTGGACAAGCGGTGGGCTTTCTTGCGAATGTCCTCCTTGGCCGGTAAGACAGCCAGCCACGCATTGGGCAGATTGGATACACCATGGACCGCACCCAAGAACATCCCCGTTAGACAAGCAACAGCATCAGAATCACCAGATACGCGGGCTGCTTTCTCGATTGCAGTGGCGATGGAATCTCCCCATTTGAGAACGGCGATCAGAGCCAACCCCAAAGTGCTCGGTGAGCGCCAGCCTTGATCTGTTAACGGCATCGCGGCATCGTCCAACCAAACCAGATCCGCGCGCTGACTTTCGGTGAGGGCTGCTTTGAGAGAGAGCACAACCTCAGGAGCATCAAACTGCTCTTCAACAGCCAATAAGATGTTTTCGACTTCTTTGGCACCGAGGGTTCCTGTCATGAGTGCACCCCGCAGTAGACGTGCCGTGGCAAAAGCCGCCGCCATTGCATTGGGGTGTGCATGGGTGATTTGAGCCGTAATTTGTGCAGCCTCATCCAATACGCTGCCGTCATAGGCCAAGGCGAGTGGACACAGTCGGGTAATGGCGGCAGAACCATCTCCAGTTTTGACGCCACTGAGTCGCCAATCTTTGACGTCTTTGTAATTGCGCACCCCTGCCAGCGTTGTATTGCCGGGGTTTGTAGAAGGCATCAACGGATCGTCCAGCCAAGTGGTTAGGTAGGTTCCCACCAAGTGCCCAAACTGTTCCCCATCAAACTTACTTTGTGGCATTTGTAAGACTGCATCGGCAATGTAGAGGGATATGTGGGTTTCCTCAGACCACATAAAAGTATTGGCGTCAAGCAACACCACATTTTGCTGTACAGCCTCACCACTGACAAATTCGAGTGTCCTACCGTAGGCATCTCCGAGAGCCAAACCGAGGAACGCTCCTTCAAGACGGTGTTGTGGGATTTTGTTTTTCATGGGTACCTCACAGTGAGAGTCGGTTTGTTGAGTATAGTATATCAAAGAAACAACCGCAAAATTGTTTGGATGTGAACTGTTTTTAAAGGACCAGAGATATACGCAGACAGATGAATCACTACCTGATGTTCTCACCAAAAATTCAATAAACCACTTGAGAAGGGTTGGTTGTCATTTCAAAAACTACTGCCCAACCAAGCATAAAAGCCCTCGATGCTGCCAACCGGAACACCCCCGTTCAGCCCAAAGGCATAGCCTCCACGGAAACTGAGTGGTGCACCCCATGAAACAACGGTGGACATACGGAGTTCTGCGCCCATCCCTATGAGCGGTGCTTGACTGAGTTGGTCAAGGTCATCATAGGCCATCCCGAAGTCGGTAAACACAGCGCCAGAGAGTGAACGTAGGAACAGTGGGGTGACGTTGTAGCCCCAGTCCATCCACCAGAGCGGTAGGCGATACTCAACTGCGCCCAAATAATATCCATCGCCTGAAACACTGGCCGGATCGAAACCACGCAGGGCACGCCATTCATCTGGTAGGGTGTAATATCCACTTTCCCCAAATGAGCCACCCAGTCTGAAAGAACCGTAGCGCTGGGTGTCTCCCGAAGAAAAGCCAACGGCCATTTTGGTGGCCAAGACGTGGTTGTCTCCCCAAGGAAGCCCTGTGTACTCTCTCCACTCAGCTGTCAATTGTACGCGGGTAAAGGCGATGGGCTGGTCTAGATCGTCGAGGGTGTAGGCACCAAGCCAAGGTGCTTGTACTCGTCCCACAACCGAAACCAGACGGGTGTCCTCAGGTGAGATGGCCCTAGTGTAGGAACGGGCTCGAACATAGCGCCAACCTCCACCAAAGCCTGCGATGACGCCACGCGTCGGCAAATAAGGTCGATAGGCTCCGTTGGGTAAGCCTTGGTTGGAAAAGCCATCACCAGCCGAGACCCAAGGAGTGCGGTAAGAATATTCATACCGTCCAAAGAATGAATGTCGAAGGGTGTGGGCGTAGGTCACTTGGGCGTAGGCATTGAGGCGTTTGTCCCAGTAGCGCTGACCAGAATTTTCGAGGTTGGGAATCCAAGTGCCACCATTTTCAGGGGGACCATTGTAGGTATAGATGTTGCCATAGGGCACAGTGGTGGAGTAGAGACCTGTGCTGATGACCGGAATCCAGCGATTGTACAAATAGGAGACGCCCCAACCAATAAACTGAGAGTCCGTTCGATAGGAAATGTTGCCAGCGTAGAGGTGCCGTTTCAATGTGTCGATGCTCGAAGTTGACAGAACACCCATGTACCCAAATCCAGTTTGAAATACGCTCGGGGCGATATAGGAAGGGGGAAACAGAGTGTCTTTGACCGCGTATCGACGTACGGGAAAGGAGAAGGGGTAATCAGACTCTTCTTTGCTTTGTTCATCAACCTGAGTATCGTCTTGAATGTCGGGTCCAGAATTGGGACCTTCAAACAGATTTGCGTTGTCAAACTCCCCAAAGTGTGCAGTACGATGAGGGACGGGTAGGGTTGGATCCCGCTCAGTCAGTCCAAACAGTGGTCCACCAACACCACTGAGTCCCGGATAGTGTGCGGTCAGTGAAGGGTGGGCAGGCATGTATTGATTGTTTGACGACGCTTCTTTGTTGTCTCTCCGTTGCCACCATTTGGGTTCAGTGCTGGGTGCTGTCCAAGTGTTGCCTTGGGGAATATCTGGTAGAGATTCTGGAATCAGAAACTGGGTGTGTAGGGCATCTTCAGACTCAGGGGCAACTGTACCGACTTCTATCCACTGTTCGCGATCCAGAGGCATGGTGGCGATGCCGTATCCCCAGTGGTGGTACACTGTAAAGAGCAGTGTGTCTTCACTGTAATTGATGCTGGGGGTAAAAGCTCCAGTCAGAACATTGGTGACTTGGTAGAGCGTTTCACTTTCCAAATCAACGGCAAAGATGTTGTAGACTCCAGTCCGATCAGAGGAGAAGTACAGTGTTCGCCCATCGGGGGACCAACGTGGTTCGGTATCGAGTGCCCAGTCATTGGTCAATTGGCGAACTGGGTTGCCTTCAGCGTCGAGTATCCAAAGATCGCGTTGACCATTGTGCCACATTGAAACCGCAATCCACTGTCCATCGGGGCTGTATTTGGGGGTGGAGTATTGGGTGTGGTCTGTGTGCTCAGTCAGTTGTTGCAGTCGCTGATCAATGCGCAATCGTTCCAGCTGGTTGTTTTGAGCTTCATTGGTGACAACCAATAGCGATGAGCCATCTAAGGAAAACTCTGGGTCCCGTGCGCGTTTCCCACGTGTCAGAGTGGTTGTTGAACCACCAAGGTTGCGCAAATAAACGTCGCTGTACAGATTGAATCGATTGACGGTGCGCATCGCTGAATAGGCAAAAGCCGTTCCGTCTGTTCTCCATGCAAAGTTGCGTCCAAAGACGCCTGCAATTTCCACCTGCTCTTGGTTGCCATTGGGGTCGGCAATGTACACAGAGGAACCGTTTTCCAAAGAAAAACAGGAATAGACCATTTTTGAGCCATCGGGTGCGTAATGGGCAAAGGCACAGTTGCGTCCTTCGTCACTGAGCAGGGTGTATTCTGTCAGGCCAATGGCCTCGATGTCTACCACTTTTTGTGCGTAGCGAGTTTCAACCGAACGTTTCCACTCCTCGTACAGTTCAGGAAATCGTTTCCCAAAGACCTTTTTGGCAGGCAACCAGTAGGGGATTCCACCCCCATAGGTGTGGTTCCACTCGGTCCACACTTGGTCGTGGGTTTCTTCGGCGATGAAGTTCATGAAATCTTGACCAAATAGATAGCGAATGTTGCCACTGGGGTTGGTGGTTTGGTACCCATCCATGTTGCCCAAGTTCGGAAAATGCCCCTCAATGGTCATCGTTCTCTTGATCATGTCGGGAATCGGCGCACGTCCACGTCCCATGTTGCTTTTCCACGTTTCCTGCATCGTGGCTTGGCCTTCCACCACCCAGTTTGGAGACAGTCCATTCATCATGGCGACGCGTCCAAAGACCGCCCGCGCGATTGCCGGCAATCCCTCAATGGTATCGAGGTGTAAAATGTGCGTATACTCGTGGGTGAAAATGGCGTCGTTCCAGTCTTCGTACCAAGAAAGTGTCGAAGTCCCTTCTGGTGCTGTCACAAAGATGACGATGGTGTTGCGTGGCATATAAGTCGCGTAACCATTTGCAGAATCCGTGTTGTCGAGTAGTACCACTTGTGTTGAGCCTTTGGGTTCCCAATCCAACTCTTGGGTCATCTCTACATAGACATCTTCTACGAGGTGTCCCATTTCTTCAGCCAACTGTTCTTCACCACCGTGAAAGTGGATGTCGAAATGCTCAGTTTCCAACACACGCCAGGTGAGGTCTGGGTCGTAGGTGGCTGATTCGGCAGTGGAAATACACCAGTTAAACATTATCGTGGTCAGAAATGAAAACATGGAGTCAATGTAACTTGTTTTCTGGAAAAGTTTGCGTTGATTATGTCTGTTCAGACACTCTTTTGGTAGGGTGTATGAACAATGGTTCCTATTTGTAAACTTCTGATGGATTGTGTTATTTTTAACGTTTAATGCGTAATATCGAAAAAACATTTCTGATCAGTGTTATTTTTTTACAATTCATGTATACTGGGCACGCATTAAATTTCATTTGTTATTAGGAGACAACAATGATTACTTCACTACTTTTAATTCTTGCATGTGGCGAGAAAGAAACCGACACTTCTGTTACAGCAGAGCCCGCAACAGAACCATCTTCGGAAGCATCTGCAGAACCATCTGGTGAGCCTGCTACCGAACCAGCAACCGAAACTGACGAGCAAACACCCGCCGAAGCATTTTGTGAACTTTATGGCGATACATGTGGGGAATGGGATGGCGCTGCTTCTTGTGTAGATTGGTACAACGCTGCTGATGCGGGAACAGAAGGCGATACTTCGGGTGCTTCTCAGGCATGTTATGACTATCACTTGGGTGCCGCAGCCGGTGATACCGATGCAGATCCTGCAAACGGTGTGTACTCTATGCACTGTGACCACGCTGCTGGCGCTGCTCCTTGTGTTGATGAAGAACCACCAACAGCTGCGGAAGCATTTTGTGAACTTTGGGGCAATACTTGTGGCACATGGGAAGGCGCTGCTTCTTGTGTAGATTGGTACAACGCTGCCGATGCGGGAACAGAAGGCGATACTTCTGGTGCTTCTCAAGCATGTTATGAGTACCACTTGGGTGCTGCAGCCGGTGATACCGATGCAGATCCTGCAAACGGTATGTACTCTATGCACTGTGACCACGCTGCTGGCGCTGCTCCTTGCGAGTAATCACAGTCGTTGTCTAGTGTAGATACACAGTCGATTGAAAGCCCTCCTAAGAGGGCTTTCTTGTTTTAGAGGTTCGATCCATCATTGGGTCGCAATGATCAGTCATGCTATAGTGGGCTTGATGTGAAGAACTTTTGGAACGTATCGATTGTAGACAGCATGTAAGTTTAGATGGTTTCCAATGTCATCAAATATCCACCAAAAACATCACTGCGCGTCTCCGTCATTTTGATGCCAACCTTCAATAGAGCTTCTTCGAACTGGGCATCGATTTCCAAATGCTTCCAGTCTGTACTGATGTCAACGACATTCAAGTCAGAAATGTCTACCTGCCATCGAGCTGTAATTACCGCTTCCCAGTATCCATTTTCATCAAACGCTTCGGTGTCATAATTGAATTGTTCTTTGAATTGTTCTTCAATGTTGTCTAGACGTTCCATGGCTTTCTTTAGATCGCCACCTGGTCCCGCAATCAGCATTCCGTAACAGTCACTTCCTGCGGTTCTAGAATCTTCACACCATTTGATGTTGTGGTCATCTAGGAAGTCTTGCAGACGCTCTGCATAGTTTCCGCCCCAAGGATAATAACAGGCAAATAAGCGACGATTTTCAGTGTCGAGTCTCATTGGAATGATGTCAGTGTGGATGATGGTTGGATTGTCGGGTCGGAAGGTTTCCAACAGTTTCTTGTGCGGAGTCATCGCGTCTTCATTCCACTGGCTGACTGTTGTAATGATAATGGAGATGGCCTTTTCAACGCGGTTTTTGTCGTATCGAAGCAGTCTCAGTAAATCGTTGGCCAGTCGATGGATTTTGGTAAGATCTTTCAGTGTCCATTTAAACTTGTCTCTCAATATGGTTTGGTACTCTTCGAGTGATTGTACGTTTTTGGAGACATCCAACAATACATCAATTGGATCGGTGAGAAAAATACGCAGTTTCTTTAATCGTTCAGTCTCATCTGGTTCGAGCATATGTTCAAGCGGTAGCCTAAGACACAATCGTAAATCATCGAGTGTTTTGGCAGGGATGTAGTCGAGATAGAAATTGTTTTCGACGGCTTTTTTTTCATTGATGATTTGGCGAAACATCTCCACAACTTTGGACAGTCTTTGTTCTGCTTCTTCGAGCGACATTTGTTTATCGGTCATGATGACTCCCATTTGAAATTGTTCAGTATTGTATCATGAAACGACTTCATTAAAAGATGTCTGGTCAGTTTTGAGTATGAAGGAAAAGGAACTTCTACACGACGTGCACAAATATGGGTTAGATCAACCCTATGGATACTTGGTATGCTTTACATCGAGATGTACGGATGCATTTGTCTCGTCGACTCAACAAGGGTTGGGCTAGACCGGATCGGATTAGTCTAAATCTGACGCTTCGATGCAATTTGACCTGTACGATGTGCACGACC
>CBFIFY010000055.1:0-29324 GCA_965661985.1 uncultured Myxococcota bacterium
CGGGCTCGTTATGGGGGCATCCCTACCCATGGGACCCTTGTCGAAGTACTGTTGGTAATACATTTCGACGGTTGTTGAACCCTGGTTTTACAACATTAGACTCCAACTTCGACGCGTAATTTTGTAAAAGCATCGTCAATCCAAGTGTTTGGTCTACGTTGGTTTCTGTCAAACTTTGACTGTGTAGTGATGAAGCGAGGCTTTACCCCACATAGCGGTAAAAATCCGCATTCTCCAGAGCTGGACGGCGCTCTTTTGGCAACAACACGGTTCTGGCAGTCCACAGGTCGTGGAAGACTCGGATTTTGGTGGTTTCATCCAAGTAATTCACACCCGATGATCCACCGGTTCCCACTCTTCGTCCGATGATCTTTTCGACCGCACAGGCATGGCGATGACGGAAGTTCACCATCTGTGCATCCACGTTGACGAGTGCATCGATCAGCAATCTTGGCCAAGCGAGAAGGGGGAGTTCACGATAGGACTCGATGAAGATGATGCCGGCGCGATAGCGTTTGACGTAGGCGCGTTGTTCTGGCTCTTCGATGTCCTCTGCATTGATGTAAGAGAGTGCCGTAGCGGTCGTGCCGTCATAGCGGGCTCGAAGTTCATCGGCTCGACCAACCGAAGTGGCAACCAAACGATCATACTGTGAATTGTGGTGGGCTCGAATGGCTTCACCGTAGGCTTTGATAAAGCGATCTACGACTTCTGCATCGCCTTCATGGTGGGGTTGAGAGCCAAATATTGGTGTACGGTATACCCAAGAGCGCATGGCGTCTTTGAGGCTGTCTTCCTTGAGGACTTGTTCGAGTCGCCCCAGTGCCAGTTCACCCGCTGGAGAGTCTTTGGCCAGCTTGCGAATGTGATCGAGGGGGTCAACTTTGCCGTATTTGACGCGCGATTGCCAGTGTACACCCAACAGCAGTTCCATCTCTCGCATTTGAAAGGACTGGAAGCCACTGGCGGGGGTCAGTTTGTCTCGAAAGGACATGAAATCTTGGGGCGTCAGGGTTTCCATCACTGAAAAGGTGTCGCCAGCGAGTTTGAGGATTTCGTTGACGCGTCCCAAGTGGTGTACCACGTTTGGAATGGCCTCTTCGGGCACCTGTGGAGAGGATAGAGCATCTCGTGCATCGCGGATTTCTGCCAAAATGAGTTTGAACCAGAGTTCGAGGGCTTGGTGGGTCACAATGAAATGCAACTCATCGGTGTGCAATTGGGTTTCGTCTTTTTCCAGTCCACCTTGGAGACCGAGCAGTGGTTTCAATTCTAAGTAATCCCAATAGTTCGGAGTGCTCTTTGGCTTGCTGGAGTCTTCTGACATGGTTCACCTCAAAAAAGTCTATGGGTATGGGTAATCTTTTTGGGGGGGATACGCTATGTTTCCAGTGGGGAAAGTTGGCACAACGGAGAGAGAATATGTCCAATATACCGATGAATTTTGTAGACTTGGCTCAACTGCCAAATGTTCGCTTGGACATTCGATACGCCACCGCCAACAATTTTATGGGGCGTCGAGTGCTTGGGTATGAAGCCCCATTGTGTTGGATGCACAAAGATGGGGGAGAAAAGTTGCGTTCACTAGCCGTAAGACTGGAGGGGGATGGTTTTGGTTTGCACGTTTGGGATGCCTATCGACCAAAGCGCTCGACACTGGATATGGTGCAGTGGGCAGAATCCACCGACAATGAATGGTTGCTCGAACAAGGGTACTTGGTGCGTGATTCTCGACACAACCGTGGTGGCGCCATCGATCTCAGTCTGTATATTTTGGAAACAGGAGATTTGATGGACATGGGCACCGAGTGGGATTTCTTTGGGGCAACGTCCAACACTTTTAACATCTCTGGTCCCGCACTGGATCAGCGCATGTTGTTGCGGGCGTCGATGGTGGACGCTGGATTTGTGGCGTACGACGTCGAGTGGTGGCACTTTGAACTGCCAAATGCCCTTAACTTACCGAGGTTGGACGTGCCGTATAGCGTGCCTCATACGGCATAAAGAGCCCCAAGAAGGCGTTTAGTTTCGTCGCAGTTCCACGAGTGTTTCAACGTGGTGGGTGTGTGGAAACATGTCAAAGGCCTTGATGCGATAGGGCGTATAGCCGTGTTTCTTGGCTTCCTTTAGATCATTGCGTAGGGCATTTGGATTGCACGACACATAGAGAATGGCCTTGGGACGGGTAATTTGAAGTTCTGAAATGACCCCCTTGCATCCTTTGCGGGGTGGATCCAGAACGGCAACGTCAAAAAAGGCGTCTCCTGCTTGAAACTTGTCGGCATCCTTTTTGTGGACTTCCATCGACAGATTGTGTCGTTGGATGGTGCGTTTGGCATCTTGTATACTTGAAGGAGCAGAATCCATCCCGATTACCTTTACTCCTTGAAGGGCTATGGCGGCTCCGATGTTGCCAGCGCCACAGTAAAGGTCCAACACTTGACTGGGGTTGTGTTCGAGTACCCAATCCCGAACGGTTTCGACCAACAGCGCGTTGATGCCTTGGTTGACTTGGTAAAAAGAAGCCAGTCCAAGTACATGGGTGACTCCACAGACTTCAATGGTGGTGGTGCAGTTTCCCCACATTTTGTGTCCATCCAACCCAATGCCGTCCAAGTGTCCTTCTGCCCAATTTTGTAGGATGTCCTTGGTGGGGCGTTGTCCCTTGAGAGACAGTACGTTGGCGACCACGCTTGTACCGTTGCTTCTGAACTCAATGGACTTTGCAGGAAAGGGCACCGTGTCCAGACTTTTGATGGCGCGGTTGATGGACGCATCGGCAATCGCGCAGTGGTCGATCGGGACCAAGGTGTGGCTTTTGGGTTTGAAATATCCCATGGTGCCGTCTTTTTGGATGCGCAGTCGAATCCGAGAGCGGTAATGCATCGCTTTGGGAGAGTCTACCCAGTCTAATTCTGGGACGTTCAAAAAGCGTTTCAGCCAAGCGATCTGTCCTGTGCGTTGAGTGGGGATCGTTTCTGTGGCTCGAATGCAGTTGCCACAAGTGGTGACATGTGGACAGGTGTCTTGAATGGTTGTCATGCGATCTTCTAACCGAAATGTCCCAATCGTGCGAATGTATCGCCGTTGATTTTCCATACAGAGTGCATGTGTGACGGCAAATGTCATCATTTTGTCGTTTGTAATTGGACACTTGTTGCGTAAATATGGATCACCCTAAGTATTAGGAGTGTCATGCAACAAACATCGACTCAAGAGCCTGCAACAGTCTCCAGCCCAAACATCAGCAGTTCAGACAAACATTTTGCAGTGTTGATTTGTTGTGCGGTCGCACTATCGGTTGTGTGCGCACCATATCCCCACATCGCTCGTTGGTTGGGTTTTGGTTTTGCTGCTTATGCTGCCGTTGCAAACGACTCTATTCAAACGTTGGGTACATTTTTGGCCAGCAACAAAAATCGTCCTTGGTATGTTTTGTGGGGATTTGCTGCCGGCATATTTTTGCTGACGATGACTTACTCTTGGATCAATTACGGTGGGGACGTCTCCTATGGGCGTTTGGCGTCGAAAGGGTTTGAAACGGCACCGGTGTCCTTTTCACCGTTGCAGGTTGCTGCGCCAGTGGTTTTGATCGTCTTGACTCGATTGAAAATGCCTGTGTCGACGACTTTATTGTTGCTCACCTCTTTTGCCAGTGAAATGTCCGCGGTCAGCAAAGTGTTGATGAAAAGTCTCAGTGGCTACGTTCTCGCGTTTGTATTGGCCTTTGGATTGTGGTTTGCGATGCAAAAGGTCTTTGCCAAGTGGTTTGCCAAACCGATGAATCCAGCTTGGGTTGGGTTTCAGTGGGTGACAACTGGGCTGCTGTGGTCGGTCTGGCTTCAGCAAGACGCAGCCAATATTGCGGTGTACTTACCACGCTCTCTCAACGGATGGGAGTTTGCTGGATTCGCTGGAACGGTTGTGGTGGGACTGGCTTGGATTTTCAAAAATGGTGGAGACAAAATTCAAGAAGTGGTGGATGAAAAGAACAATGTCACCGACATTCGAGCAGCGACCACCATTGATTTGCTCTATGCCATCATTCTCTTTTATTTCAAGATTCACAGCAAGGTGCCCATGAGCACCACTTGGGTTTTTCTCGGGTTGTTGGCAGGGCGAGAATTGGCAATTTCCATGCAGTCTAAGGGCATTTCCAATGTTCGAAACCCTGCTCAGGCGGTTCGCATGTTGGGCAAGGATGCCGGTATGGCTTCTGTTGGGTTGGTGATTTCTTTGGTGGTTGCCTATTTGGTCAATGGCGGTCTGTAATTCAGTTGGTTGATTTTTTACCCTATTTTTGTAGAATCGGTTAAAATTGGATAGCAATGGGTTTGTTTTGAGCCCGTTAACATTGTGTAATTGTAAGGAAGACTATGCCTCCTGTTCATTCAATCCCACAGGTGATAGCATCGACAGATATCGATGAACCCGAACCTGACGGGTGTTATTTACTTAAATTGTTGCATTCGTGTACGCATCGACAGTCGATGCAAAATGCAAAATCGGATACCCATGCTTCCTTCTATAAAAGTATAGTGGTAGATGTAGAACGAGGCTGTTCATGTCTGTTTTGATCATTTCAGTATTGGCATTGTTGCTTGTGTCTGCAATGGCCTCTGGTACCGAAGCCGCACTGTTTGCGGTTCCCATCAGCAAAGTACAGGCTCTGGTTGAAGAAGAGCGTCGTGGTTCTCGTGCATTACAGGTGATCAAAGACGATATGGGTCGTGCGATCACAACTGTCGTCATCATCAACAACATAGCCAACATCGTTGGTTCGATTGCCGTTGGTGCATTGGCGTCTGAACAATTTGGAGAAATTGTATTATTTGGATATTTGCCTGGGATGACCATTTTTTCAGGTGTGTTGACATTTTTGGTGATCGCTTTTTCTGAAGTTGTACCCAAGACATTGGGGGAGCGGTATGCCGAGCGCTTGTCTCTATTTGCCTCTCCAATACTTTTGGCGACCATCAAATTGTTTACGCCTTTTATTTGGGTGTTGAACATTGTCACTGGACCCTTTACCCGTTTTCAAGGAACAGGCTTGGCTGTGACCAGTGAGGCAGAGATTAAAGCCCTGACTGAACTGGGGCACCGTGCGGGGATCATCGACCAAGATGAAAATGATTTGATCCACAATGTGTTTTCGTTGGGCGATGTAGATGCGGCAGATATCATGACGCCACTGGCTCGGGTGGATTATTTGCAAGCCGGTGTGAAATTGGACGATGTCCGTGAGCAACTGGCATCCTTGACCCATACGCGACTGCCTGTGATTGATGGTACGTTTGACAAACTCGAAGGTGTGGTGCATTTACGCAATCTGTTGCAGGGGATTGCCGAAGGCAATGGTCAGAAAACGGTGCGGGAGTTTGCTTCCGAACCCACTTATATCCCTTCCACAGCCGCTGGAGATACGCTGTTGCGCCACTTTCAAAAGACCAAGCAGCACTTGACCATTGTTGTGGATGGTTTTGGCACGATGCTCGGGGTTTTGACGCTTGAGGATGTCTTGGAAGTCTTGGTTGGCGATATTGTGGATGAGACAGACTTGGAAGTGCAAGAGATGGAAATTCTGTCTGACGATACCGTATGGGCATTGTCAGAAGCAGATGCCATTGACGTGAACGAGGCCATCTCTGTCAACTTGCCCGACATGCGCGTTGGTGAGTTGATCATCGAAGAGTTGGGTCGCATCCCCAAAGAAGGGGAAGTCTTTATGCTTGGGCGCGATGCAGAGTGCACAGTGATCTCTGGGACACCGAGGGCCATTGAAAAGGTCCAAATTTGTCGCGTCGAAGTGGAACTGGACGATGGGTCTACCCGTTCGCCTTCCATGGAGACGGCCATCCCCGACCTCGAGAGTTGAGCGCCCGTTCAATTTTGGAGGTCTCTTCTTCATTCAGCAACCCCATGACTGCAGGGTTGTGCTGTGCGTAAAGTAGGTATCCCAAGGCATCCCCGAGGTTTTCAGCACGGCGAGGGGGGCGAAAAGTTCCGAGTTGTTGTTGAACACTTTCCGGTACATCTGCCAATCGCCAATCTGCATCGTCTCGTGCAGAGATGCGTTGAATGGAGCCCATTCGGTTGATCTCGTAATCAACGGCCTCAACGGCATCAATCACTTTGGTGAACGTGGCAACTTCGACGTTGTCTAGTTTGACGGAATATCGCTTGCCACGTTTGCGGGGAATTTTGAGAATGGTGGCAGTACACAGTTGCTCACGGTGATTCCAATAATGCAGACCCAATCCCTTTTGACCAAGGGAAAACCAGCCATTTGCCGTGATGGCGACCACTTCGGGGTGCAATTCCATCGTCAAGGGATCGAAGGCCTGCGCGCGGTGCTTGACATCGCTCAACGTAATTTCAGCCGCCTCCAATTCAAAGGCGGGAAAATCGAATGGCAACTGTCGATAGGTGTCTACGGCCTCAGTGATCAATTCGCCTTCGAGGTTCAACTCTTTGGGCAGTCCAACCAACGAAGGTAGACTCACCAAAGACAAATCTGACAAATCCACAAAGTCCAAGACCAAACAGTCTTCTTTTCCTTCCGCCAATCGGGCACCCCGACCCACACATTGGGCATATAGACCTTCAGATTTGGTTGGGCGAGCCATCGCAATACAGGAAACGCCTGGATCATCAAAGCCTTCAGTCAATACCATGACGTTGGTGAGGCACATGTATTGTTCTTTGCGAAACTTTTTGAGTGTGGCCAAGCGTTCTTCACGGGGCATGTCTCCATAGACCACCCCAGTTGGAATCCCCAAGTTGTTCAATGCCCGAGCCAAATTGATGGCGTGTACAACGGTGACACAAAATACAATGGTGCGTCGATCCCGAGCCAACTCTTGGATAGAACGCGCAACGAGTGCATTTCGAGATTCTATATCGACTTTTTCAGAGCCTTCTTCATCGCCCATGAGATTCAACAGATCGGCATCGGTATTGATTCGGTATCCACGCAACGGTACCAAGTAGCCCTCTCGAATCATGTCTAGAATGTTCCGATCGTAGACGATGGTTTCAAAGACTTTTTCCAAACCGATGCCGTCCGCTCGACTTGGTGTGGCGGTAAAGCCGATTAGAGTGCCCGTCCAGTCTGCATCGAATGCGCCCACTTGACGGAGCACTCGCATGTTGTCTTCGGCAGCGGCGTGGTGACATTCATCGTAAATGATCAACCCAAAATTAAACTGGTCATTCAGCGCTTTCAGTCTGTCTTCTCTCAAAGAGCGAATGGAAGCCACAACGACCTTGCAATCCGTTTCACAGTGGGAGTCAGCCTGCTCAATGCCAACTTTCACTTGGTTTTCCGTCATCAGTTCAATTTTGGAACGGGCTTGAAAAAGCAATTCTTCTCGATGGGCAAGAACCAGAACCTTGCGTTTCGCCAATCGACAAAGTTCACTGAAAATGACGGTCTTTCCAGCCCCAGTCGGCAAGCAGACCAAAAGTCGTTTAAAGCCCTCACGCCTTGCTTGCATTGCTGCTTGAATGGCGGCTTTTTGATAGTCTCGAAGTTCAAATCGCATGTCTTTACTATAGCCGTTTCAATGCTAAAAAACAACGATGGCTTCGGACACTTTGTGTCCAATGTTGAAGGGGCTCAAGACAATTTTATTGAGTCTTCACTTCACTATGGGCTGGCCCAAATATCCAATCTGTAATGTGCATCGCACCCATCCCCACTGATCGTGTAAATGCGAAATTCATAATACCCACTGTCATCGATCAGCCAGTCTCCCTGAAAGTCTCCACGCTCCAATCCACCACTGGTCAAATTGTTGGTGGTCATCAGCAACTGTTCGGTTTGTCCACTGTAATTTTCTATCAGCCACAATTCGATTGCAAAGTCTGCTTGAATTCCCATGGCGTGCAATTCAAATTCAATGGCAAAATCGTCAAACCAACCGTCTTCAATGAAGAACTCATAGATGTCAACATCGGTCGGACTGGTGATCAGCCCTTGTACTTCGGTGTAATCTCCTGCCGTATAATCTCCGATGTAATAACCATTCCAAGGGGTGTCATTGGGCTCATAGATGCCTCCAATGGCATTCTCGTCTACTTGTCCATCACAATTGTTGTCAACCCCATCGCATTCGTCATTGGCACTTGGGGAAATCAGAGGATCGTAATCGTCGCAGTCTCCATCTTCTACAGCAAAACCATCGCCATCGACATCTGACGTGGGTTGTGTATCTTGGGTATCTTGTGTATCTTCTGTATCTGCATTGCCTGTGTCGTTTGCATCTGTATTCTCGGTGTCATCGGTATCGACAGGCATGCCAGTATCCGCGACCCCAGTGTCGAGAAACGTTCCGCCGGCGGTGTCTACAGACTTGTCTACGATGCCAAGTCCAACGGTACATCCTGTATTCCAAGCGGACGTCGCACCCAGAACAATGGCGACAGTGATGTTTCGAATGGAAATCATATTCAACCCCCTGTATAGACAAGATAGCATGGGTTACAAGAGTGGGCATCCATGGAGTGGAATATGAAACTGTATCAAGAGTGGGCGTGGTTGTGGTCCGACGTTACCCCTTCCAAAACCTATGTGGAAGAAGCACAGGATTTGTTGAGTATTCTTTGCGACGCGTTGGGTAGAATGCCCCAAACCATATTGGAATTGGGTGCAGGGGGTGGATTTCTGTTGCATGACCTTCAAACACTTGAACCCAGTGTGAACATCACCTTGGTGGACTCCAGTCCAGAAATGCTAAGG
Organism: uncultured Myxococcota bacterium; assembly: GCA_965661985.1. Taxonomy (GTDB): domain Bacteria; phylum Myxococcota_A; class UBA796; order UBA796; family UBA796; genus CAJWHX01. Next base: position 8,741 of record CBFIFY010000055.1, read on the forward strand.
GAAGCGTCTAAGCGAAATCCGAATGCTGAGATCATGCTGGGTGACATGACAACCTTGGAATTGGGGCGCACCTTTGATGTGGTGTTGCTCCACGACGCCGTCATGTATTTAGAGAACCGCGATGCTGTATCGAAAGTATTGGGCGTTATGCACAGCCATTGTAAGGCTGATGGGGTGGCGATCGTGGTGCCTGACTGTTGTACAGAAACGTTTGAGGAACGTATTCTGACGGCCCAATCTGAAACGGAACGTGCTTCGATACACTTGACCGAGTGGCACTGGGATGCTGATCCAACGGACGATCGGGTACACGTTGAGTTTTCAGTCTTGATGCGCCAGTCGACTGAGAGCAATCCACAGGTTGAATCTCATCATGAAACACACACCATGTTGGTGTTGTCGTTGGGAGATTGGATGGAAACATTTATGCGCAATGACTGGATGCAAGACTTTCCCAGTCAGCCTTGGATGCACGGAGGCGAATTCTTTTTGCTGCGAGCAATGGAAAAAAGCGTGTAATGTCTATATGTGTATTGTGGGATAGATAGAAGAACACAGCTTCAAAGCCCTTTACGCTTTCTTTATTGTCTGTGCTTCAAGATCGTTTATCCTTGAACAAATTTATCTTATTTAGTAGATTGATGTCATGTCCACATCCGAAAATCCAAACTCACCAGAAAAAGACCCAAACGAATCTTTGGCTGACACAGCTCAAGCCGAGGATGTATCTGAATCTGTCGAAGACGGTGGTCGAAGTTATGAAGATGAGGTTCTTGAAGACGAGGTGGCGCTGGGGGGGACCCCCGCTGGTCGTGCCACCAATGAGGCTTTGCGGGGAATTGCTCGTACGGCGCGCTCATTCTTGATTTACGATACTCGAAACGATGCGATTCGTGGATTCTTGGCTGACATGCAAGAAAAAATGTACGCCGCGTTGAAGCAGTACGGTGAGATGTCTTTGGAAGTTCGCCCTTTTGAAATGGTTCGTGGTGCAGAAGTTGTTTATTTGGAACGCGATCGAGACCGTTCCTTGGCATTTCGACTGTTTCGAGATGGGGTTCGTCGATTGACCATTTCGCCCGATGTGGCTTGGGAAGAGTTGCTCCGTCTACTGGAAATCCTGTCGATTCGTTTTACAGGGGTTCGTCAGCAGGAAGACGATGTGGTGACCTTGTTGCTCAAGTCGGGTTTCAAGAACATTGAGATATCGGCGGTGGAGGGTTTTGTACCCGATAACGATGAGTATTGTGGGGATGACCCTTCTGCAGGGGCTGCTCGTGCTGTTCGTCAACGTCGACGTGCCGAGAGCCACATTGAGGTTCCAAGGGATTGGGACTTGCCTTTGCCAGAGGCTCTTGAGCCCGTTGAACTCAAGTACGTTCCACTCTCAGAGGATGCACTGGCTGATTTGCAAAACGAAGGCTCGTCCAAACATCTGCCAGAGGCAACTGTGCGTCTATTGCTGGAAATGCTCAAAGTGGTCAATGATCCCACAGACCCGACAACGCCAGCCGATATTGATGGTTTGGTACAAGAAGTACGAGATTTCTTGTTGGCGGAGAGTCAATTGTCGTCGGTGCTGGACCTGATTCAAAAGGTGGAAACCTTTGTCAGCAATCCTGAGCAACGAAAAGAGTTGATTGCTTCCTTTACCAGTGAACGTGCAATTCGCAAGATTATTTCCTCTCTGCCGAAAGCCGTTACCGAACCCCCACCTGAATTATTGGCCATTTTGGACCTATCACCCATCAACCATTTGCCGGTGTTGATTCAGATCCTAAACGTTGAGCGCCGCATCTCCACTCGATCTGTTCTTCGAAGTCTTTTGGGTCGCTATGTTGAAGACCAAGCAGACAAAGTTATCGCTTCAATCGATCAGTTTGAAGATTCTGTTGCCCTTGATTTGATGGATGCATTGTTGCAAAAAAATCCTGAATTTGGTCATGAATTGGTCTGGACCCTTAGAGAAACCCACAGTCCCGCGATTTTACACAAAATACTCAACATTTTGGCAGAGTTGGAAGTCACTTTCAAATACAAAGCGTGGCTAATGGACTTGTTGCAAAACACCAAAGTAGAAGGTGTACGGGCGAAAGTGTTGGGCTTGATTGGTCATCTTGCTGAACGGGAACTTTTCGAGGTGTTGGAAAAAATTCTCCTCACCGATTGGAACTTGAGCGAAGAAGAAGCCGCTTTATTGGGTGAAAACTTGGTCAAGTCCCACGCTGGACGGGCGAAAAGTCTGTTCATTGATTGGACGCAATCACAGAAATGGTACTCTGTTCGACGATTGACCATTCGACGGTCTCAGCAGGTGGCGGCGATTTCTGGACTCAGTATTTTGCCAGGCGAAGAGGCTGTCGAGCGCATTTTGCAGGTGCGAACAGAGGCAGATGATTATCTCTCAGACTTTTGCATGAAACGCTTGGTGGTGCGCCGTCAATTGGGTGTGGTATAGGGGGCACGATGGAAGACGTCAATTTGGATGCCTCACAAGAGGCTCTTGGTAAAGCGCTTGAACGCGCCAAGATGGGTGAAGACAAAGACCTTGCTGTCCGAGTGCGGGATGCTGGTGAACGATTGGTTCGATTGCTGTTTGGATTGATCAAACTGACTGAAATTCACGACTTGAGCAACGATGCTTTCGTCAAACCATCAGAAGAATTTAGTTCGGTGATGGCTACGGTATATGATCTATTGGGAGCCGTACACATCGTGACGGTTGAAGACCAAGTCTTTCTAAACGACATTCGCATTCGCTTTGGACGTGGAGACTCTGTGCAACTCAGTGCAGCCCTCGCTCCCCATCAGGTTGGTGGATTGTCTTTTCACAAGGTGCCAACGGCAGAAGAAACACGGAAAATGTCTGGATTGTTTGCTGCAGAACCCGCAGAGCAAGCACCCAGAGCCGCATTGATTGAGGAGTTCACCAAAAGAGGTTTGGAATTCGTTGACCTGATGGGGGTGTACCGCTTTCGAGTCAGTGGTGAAAGTGTGGTCATTGAAAAAGACAGTGCACAGGTTTCACAAAGGGCATCATCCTTGGTCGATGAAGCGTGGGACAATCTCAGTGCCGATAGAACGCCCAACCCTTTACCGTTGAGACGGGCTGTTGCAGACATTTTAGAAACGTCAGACCAAGCCGAAGTGGGAGGGTTGGTAGAAGACCCGAGCAGCAACAACAAGTATGGAGATCATGCCCTACAGGTGACCAAACTGAGTTTGTTCATTGCAAAAGAAGTGGGGTTGTCTGAAGAGAACATTCAAGATTTGGGTGTGTCTTCGATGTTTCACGACATGGGTTATGCGGCCAGAGAAGGAGCAGATCCAAAAAATGGAGAGCCGGGTTTTGCGCCACCATTTGAACGGCACGGAGCGGCTGGTGCACGAATGCTGTTGAAGCAACGTGGATTCAACCAAGCAAAAATTCACCGTGCGTTGACGGCCCTTGAGCACCATGCAGATTATGATCAAAGCAGTGGTAGACCCGCTTTGTTTGCCCGAATTGTACGCATTGCCGAAGATTTTTCCAACATGACTTCAAGAAGAGGGGCTGGCTTCACGCCACATGAGGCGTTGGCGCGTATGGCGGCAGGGGTAGGCACTCGATATGACCCAACGCTGATGCAGGCCTTTGTAAATTTGATGGGTAAGTATCCACCGGGAACGCTCTTGGACGTGGAGATTCCACTGTCGGTGGGTGTCTACAAGTTTGTGTTGATGTCGAGTTCTCTCACCCGCTCTCCCGAGACTTTTGCCTTGCCTCTGTGTCGTTTGATTCAGTTGCCAGATGGCAGTGACTGTCCATCGTCTTATGAAGGAAAGGTCATTGATTTGGCAAAGAGACCCCATACGATATTGAGAGTTCGGTCACAAATTTGACGGTCGGACAGTGTGAAGAGTAGGCACTTCGCTGCAGTCTGTTGCCGATACGGTGCAATGGGATAAATATTGACAGTGGCAATCAGAAGTGAAATACTGAATTGTCACAAAATGTCACTCTCCAACCAGAGGTTGCTGTGCGCGTATTGCTCATTCGTCCACCCGCTCGTCACACCGTTGAAAGCGAGGTTCCTGAAGCTGTCGAGGCTGAAAATCTTTCCTATCCTCCCTTGGCGTTGCTTTCTTTGGCAGCATTTTTGCGCGATCAGTCACACCATGTCTGCGACATTTTGGATGCCCAATTGGATCACCTGAGCAATGAGGAGATGGAAGCCCAAATCCGTGACTTCGCTCCAGATGTGGTTGGGATTACCTGTTTTACAGTCCAGTTGGTTGACGTGATGCACTCGATTCGAGCGGCACGTCGAGCAGGTGTAGAGTACGTTGTCTTGGGAGGTCCCCACATCAATGACTTTCCAAAAGAGTCACTGGCTCTAGAAGGAGTCGATGCTGTTGTGAAAGGAGAAGGGCAACAACCGTTGTTGGAACTGTTGAAAGTATGGGAAGCAGGTGGTGTGGCCAAGGGCATCAAAGGTGTCATCGCACACCCAGACGATCCCATTCCCGAAGAGGATGTCTATTTTTCCAATGACTTGGACAGTTATCCAATCATTGATCGCACATTGGTCGATTACACTCGGTATTACGATGTGATGGGGGAAGGGGGAATCTTTACGACGATGGTGACATCTCGTGGGTGTCCGTACCGTTGCACTTTTTGCAATACCCCCCGTCACCGATATCGCGTTCAGTCTCCAGAGCGGGTGTGCGACGAAATTGAAGCCTGTATCAATTTGGGCATTCGAGAGATTTATTTTGTTGATGATACGTTCAACATCACCAACCAGCGCGTTCACGATTTGTGTGACGAGATCATTCGTCGAGGCTTGAAGTTTTCATGGACTGTACGGTTTCGTGTAAAAGGGGTCGATCGTCCTTTGCTGATCAAAATGAAAGAGGCTGGTTGTGCACGCATTCAACTCGGTGTAGAGCAGGGGACAGAAGAAGGATTGTTGCGTCTCAAAAAAGACGTGACTTCGCGAGAGATTGAACAGGCTTTCAAACTCTGTCGAGAAGTTGGTGTCAATACAGTTGCATACTTCATGATTGGGACTCCCGTAGAACGAACGCATCAAGACGTACTGGATACCATTGAGTACAGCATTCGTCTGAAGCCAGACTTTGTGATGTACAATATTTTGACGCCATTTCCGGGTACAACACTCTATGACGAGGGCGTGCGAGACGGTGTGTTGGATTTGGACCCGTGGATTGAGTTCATGGAGAATCCCACCGAGGAATTCAAAGCGCAAGTGTGGGATGAACACTTCTCCAGAGACGAATTGAGAGATTTGTTGCATTTTGCCTATCGAAGATTTTATTGGCGACCTCGTTTCGTGGTTCGCAACCTCTTCCAGATTCGAAATGTTTCGGATTTCACTCGCAAAGCCAAAGCAGGTATCCGATTGTTGGTGAGTTGATGACCAGACGCCCTGATGAACCTTGATGAACCTTGATAGGTCATAGGTCCTAGGGAACACTGGTGTCTATCGTCTAAGTCAATTGATCGGTTATAGTTTGGTTATAGTTTGGTTATAGTAAAGTATAAAGCTTTGTATGTAAACACGGTTTCCAGGAAACGTTATGCCCAATGCAGCAGACCCACAACAAGAAGATTTTCACGTCACCTTGATGACCATTTACAGTGTCGAGAATGCTGGTATTCGCTATGTTTCAGCCGCATTGCAACGAGAAGGGTTTGATACCAGCATCATCTTTTTGAGGGACTGGGTCCACAACTCTCTGACGATGCCCACCGATGAAGAAATCGAAATCGCAATGGACGTTATCGCCCAAAAACGCCCAAAATTGATTGGGTTGGGTTTCATGTCTTCACTTTATCCAATCGCATTGGAAGTGACCCGTCGCATTCAGGAGCGTTTTCCAGATATTCCGATTATTTGGGGCGGAATTCACCCGACGTCGGTACCTGAAGAATGTATTCCTGAAGTCGATTATCTATGTGTGGGCGAAGGTGAAATGGCGGCTGTTGAGTTGTGTAAGGCTCTGCGAGATGGCAAGGATACCACCAATATTCCCAATGTTTGGGCGAATGTAGACGGTAAGATTTATCAGAACACCCCACGCCCGCTCACCCAAGATTTGGATTGGCTTCCCTATCCAGACGTCAGAGACGACAACAAGTTCTACATTGAAAAGAACTCTTTCACGATTGAGGAGCCTTGGAAACGTACTGCTGAATACCGCATTTACTTTTCTCGTGGCTGTCCATACAACTGTTCCTATTGCTATGTTTCGATTTTGAGGGATGTTTACAACGAGAAAGGCAAAAAGTTCTATCGCGCTCGATCGGTGGATCACATCATGGGTGAATTGAAGATGGCGATGAAACTGTTTCCAAAGGTTGCCCGAATCAAAGTGGATGACGACACGTCCTTTGCGTTTGGTGATGCTTGGATGGCTGAGTTTTTGGAGCGATATCCCAAAGAAGTGGGCATTCCTTTCGAGTGTATGTTGATTCCACCGATGCTTCGACCCAACATGATTCGCAAGTTGATGGCGGCAGGGCTGGTGCGCGTGCAGACTGGGATTGAATCGGCTTCACCTGAAGAATCTGTTGAGTTTCACAACCGTTCTCCGGGCAACAAGTCCATCATGAATTTCGCCGAGGCCAACAAGGAGCTGGGGCTGAACATCGTTTATGATGTGATCATTGACAACCCACACGCCACTGAGAAGATGAAACTCGAGACGGCAGAGTTTTTGCTGGAATTGCCAATGCCCTATGACATTTATTTCTACTCTCTCAATTACTTTCCAGGCACCGCATTGACCAAGGAAGGTTTGGCGTCTGGTGATTTGGATCCCAACCTCGTAGAAGGAAAGACCACCAAGGCATGGCGCCAGTTTCGAGTGTCGATGGATTGGCCACGGTCGGATGAAGACCGTTTCTATTTGGCCATTTATTCTTTGGCGTCCAAGAGCATCGTTCCACGCTCGTTGATTCGAAACCTACTAGACAACCGTGAATATTGGAAACAGAATGTGGACTCAGTCTTTTATTTGGCATGGGCTGCCAACTATGGCAAAATGTTCTTTGTGGCGTTGCGGTATTTCAGAAATGGCGAATTGACATGGTTCAAAATTCGTCAGTACGCTTCGCTCAAGCAGTTGATTTCACAGTAAGGAGAACGTGCATGGGTTTGCGCAGTCGGTTGAAGAACAAAGTCAAAGGTGCGATCGAAGGAATGGGGGCCCTCGCCAAAGTCATCCACGATGAAGCCAATCATCCTGGTCGACCTCAACCACACATGGCAGCGCGCAATCCATTGTGGGGTGGTGGAGAGGTTGATAGAGCCGACAAAGAAGATACAGAGGAAAGTGCGTCCAATGCTCTAAGGGACGATGGTTCTCAGACAGATGTTGCTCAATCAGAAGCGCCATCCGTTGAGAAAGAGGACGTGGACTATTGGTTTCTCAACGACGAAGACGGAGAGGGTGACGACTGGTCGAAAACCAATCCCAAAAGTTGAATGCACTGCGAGACGATTGGGGCTTGGATTCCCAGTATCTTCGTTCAGTGTGGATGCTCACCAAAACAAAAGTCGGCTTTGAACAATGTCTCAACACCATTCAAAACCGACAGCAGCTATAGATTCTTATTTACCGGATTTACCGATGTGTCCAGATGGATTCTTTTTGGCAAACTCGAGATAAGTCTTTCGACTACTCATAATCTCATCCAATCTTCCCATTCGATACATTGATACGGCTTGTGCGGCGGCTCTTGCTTGACAGTTGATTGTCTTCTTCGGATTGAAGTAGATGTCTGTGAAGCCATCATACTCAGCCAATTGTTCAATTGTTCCTTCTCTTTGCATCAATCCTTGGATGTACAACCATGTGAAGAAACTCTCCACAGGCTCGGCTGGCCAGAAATTCTGACCATATTGGTATAGACTAATTTTTCCGAGATCGGCTTGGTGAACCAACTTTTTGATTTCCTTACCTGTTTTGGTTAACCACTCTGGGTGAGGACCTCCATTGGCCCCTTTTTTGGAACTCTGGTAGATGGCCTCTACTGAGTTTGTTTGCATTTTGGGACTTTTTTCAGATCCCATATTGACGGTGACTTGGAGGTTGAATGCACTCAATGCACTCCCCAATTCATCTTCTGATGCGGTGGAAATTTCGAGAATCTTGCGAATCCCCTCTGATTTGGCGGCATGGTGTAGGTTTACGATATTCTTTCTTCGTTGAGATTTTGACAAACCACACACCCATTGAAACTCGATGACTTGGGTTCCGACATACGGACTTCTGTCAATCGGTATAAACACTGGTCTTGTGCTCATTTTGGACAACTCCTTTTTTGTTATATTGGAAAGTTTTTCTTTATTTTTCAAATCTTCTTTTCAAATACATTCATCAAACGGAGCTGTTTTTCTGTGTCGGATCAGTTTTTGTTTTCGACATCTCTATTGTGTCGACATGTTGGGGTGAAATTTAAAATGCCAAATGTATTGAACCTTGCTTAATACATTGCTTAAGACGTTGCTCAATACATTTGGCATTTGAATTGTTGCCCAAACTTTCCAGTAAGTTGTGATCAAACTTCTTACTTGGTCTTAGGTTCTATAGCCTCGGAACATGATCAGTTTACGAAGACGATTGCTGACTTTGATTGGCGAAAATGCATGGTTCAGTAGTGACAGGTAATGACTGTCTTCTTCGGACCAATGAGTGCTTTTTTCCAGGGTGTCCAACTGTTCATACATGTCTGAAAATGCATCCCAGTTTTTGTTCAACCCACGGACGAGTTCATCAATCTGATGTTGAGTCAATGGCTTTTTTGTGGCAAAATCCCAGAATCCCGGCAATTTACAATCCATCCAATAAATACACTGTCGTGCATTTTTACAACTTTTCAATCGCATAGTGTCCCCCCATTGTTGTCTGTTCGGAACCTTTACGAAAGCAGATGTGTCTTTCGGATCTCATATTCAAAAAACAATACCGAAAAGGTAAAGTGGTTTCGTTCAAATAGAAAATCCTGAACATTTGGAATTGAGAATGGACACTGTAGAGAACACAAGCCGTAATCATACGGATGACGGACACAATGTAAACGATGGCATCGAATCATGGCTTTTGAAGCATGGGGTTTGCGAGAATCCAAAAGAGATAGAAGAATTGTATTTGAGACGTAAAAATATCAAATCTTTGCCTTCAAGTATTGGTGAATTGAAGACGCTCAAAAAATTAATTTTACCGCAAAATGCCTTAGAAACTTTGCCAGAAGAAATAGGGGAGCTGACTCAACTTGAAGTGTTGGACATTCGATCCAATAAACTTTGTGTGTTGCCTGAATCCATTTCACAATTGACCAAACTTCGATCATTGAGTCTACAATCCAATTGTCTCACAAATCTACCCGATGGAATTGCCCACTTGGTTCGTTTGAAGGTGTTGCTGTTGTCAGACAATCGCATTCAAAGACTCCCAGAAGGTCTGTCAAGGTGTATTGGATTGCGATCTGTCATTTTGAATGGAAATCGGATTGGGAGATTGTCGACATCTGTTGTGACTGAATTGATCGAGAAAATCGCCACAGTACCAAATTTGGAATCTTTGCACTTGGGCAGAAATCAATTCAGAGAACTTCCCGAGGCGATTCGACTGTTGTCTAGGGTGACAGAGTTGCGGTTGAATAGCAACTCATTTTCAACCTTTCCTCCATTGGGGTTGATGCCTCAACTCAAAATGTTGGATATCTCAAAAACCGGAACGCGTTCCTTGCCCAAAACCATTGAACTGCCAAACCTCGAAGATCTGTTGATCAGTGGCAATCCGTTGCGTGAAATTCCAATGAAATGGCTTTTGTTGCCACGTTTGAAGCGACTTTTTGCTCACAAAACACCTTTGAGGGTCTTGGGCGATGAGTCTTGCATTTCCACGTCATTGGAGGCGTTGTTCTTGGAGCGGTGTGGTTTGAGGGAATGGCCTTTGTCTCAGCTTCAAACCCCCAATCTCAAAGTTCTTCGCTTGAACAACAATGAGATTACTACGATCCCATCCACCATCGAATATCTGACCAGCCTCAGAGTATTGAATGTGTCTCGGAATCGTTTGTCGAAGATTGCCGATGAGATTGATGGGTGCAAGAATCTATCGCGCTTGGTGTTGTCGAGAAATTGCCTCACAGAATTACCAGAAACACTTGGAAACATCCACAGTCTAAAAGTACTCGACGCGTCTAGGAACTCCGATTTGGAGAAAGTGAATGGACTGTATGGTCAGTTGTACAATTTGCACACCTTAAAATTAGGTGAAACGAAGGTTTCCCTATTGTCCAATGAGATGTCTCGGTGTACCTCATTGAAGTATGTCGACGTGTCAAAGGCTCAGCTTAGAACGTTGCCGGACATCTTTGATCACCTTCCACACCTAAAAAGCCTCAACCTATGCCACAACGAATTGTTGCACCTTCCAGAAAGTCTCGGGCGATGCTCTCAGTTGATAGATTTAAACATCGAATGTACACAAATCGACGCATTGCCCAGTGATATTGGTGCATGGAGTAAACTTCGGCGACTGGAATTGACCGGCACCGAGGTATCGATAATTCCGGACTCTATCGGCAACTGTAAGGCGTTGGTGCATTTGAGTGGTGTGGCCTGTCCAATTGATCGTTTGCCTGAGAGTATTGGAAATTGTACAAATCTAGAAGAGATTGAACTGTCCAATGCCCGCTTGACGATGTTGCCAGATTCGATTGGTCGATTGACATCGTTGAGAGAATTGTTGCTGATGAGCAATCGGTTGATGAGATTGCCAGATTCGATCGGGGATTGCTCTGCACTGGAGAGTCTGGATGCAACGGACAATTCATTGGCTGTATTGCCAGATTCGATTGGTGACTTGTCTCGATTGGAGACGTTGGGTTTGGGGTGCAACATCATTGAGGCTTTACCTGAAAGCATTCAAGGGTTGACCCAGTTGAGAACACTGGAGATGTTGATGAACCCAATTCAAAACGGGTTGCCAACGATTGCGAGACTTCCAAATTTGGAAGAGTTAAATTTGACCGAGTGCACCCTGAGCAAACTGCCCGAAGAATTCGCGTCATTGAGCACGTTGAGTTTCATAGATGTGAGTCACAATCAATTTTCTGAATTGCCATCCATTTTGAGAAAATTGCCGGCGTTGCAACATATTTCTGTGAAAAACAATCGCATTGAAGATGTGTCTCACTTACCGATGTCGCTGAGAATATTGAGTCTGGAGCACAATCGGTTGACGCACTTGCCCATGGTGTTGTTGGAGCACACCGAATTGGTTCAGGTCAATGTTCAAGAGAATCCAATTGAGACTGTTGATGATGCTTGGTTTAGAACGGAACGCAAAAAAACAGTCGGGATAAGCAGTTCGGAGGACTTGACGACCTTGGATTTACACAACAAGAATGTGGGTGCGTTGAGGTGGAATATTGATGAGTCGAACACGTTTGAGCCCATACCGTTTTGACAGACAAAGCCTAGTGGAGTGCCGCACCCCAATCATCATCCACCAATACCCATCGTTCACACTCTCTCCATCCAGTTGCTGTAGCCTCAAGCTTGGCCAGCATCCAAAAACCTCGTTCTGCCGGCTGATCCATAATGTCGAGTGTTGTCAAACCATCATTTGTTTCGATTGGAGAGAGCCAATTCGGGTGATGTCGAATCGCCCAGCGGTGCTTGCGTCCAAAAAATTGCTGAACAAAGTCCCGTCGTCTAATCCAATATCCCAGAGGCTGGGCAGGGTGCACACAGCCATACTCTGTCGGTTTGGGCAAGACGCAAGTAGCATTCCACTCTGCAAACAACATCCCACAATGCCATATTCGGCGTTTGGTTGGGGCAGAGATGTTTTCCAAGGCCAGTCTGTCGATGGTGGCGGGGTGTTGACTGAGAAGAAGTTGTTTGTTGTGGAAATGCGCCCACTTTTTGTGTAGAGAGTCGCGTTGGTCAGCACCCACCCAGTCGGTCCATTCTCCAGTGGCTTTGTGTTGCAAATAGAACTTGACCGTCATTTCCCAGTGTTCAATTTCTCCATCTCTCTCGAGTATGAAGTCCAATGCTCCGATGCTGCGTCGATTTTCTTGAATTTGGATGTCATGGCATCGAACGCGCCACGGAGATCCCCATTGGAGATAATAATGCAGTAAGTCTTCTGCATACAGTCCCAATTTTCGTTGGCGGTGTTTGTTTTCAACCCATCCTTCCAAGTTGCTTGGGTGAACGGCGTCTCGCTGCATCCAATCCCAAGCATCCGAGAGCAATGATTCTTTCTCGGCTGAAGAAATGTGTGTTCCGGCGGCATCTTCTACGATGTTTGGCGTGGTGAGCAACCACCACAGATCTCTGTGGGCTTTTGTGGGAAGGGTCCAAATATTCATATTCTTTTCTATTGGTATTTGTTGAAATATGCACTACAATTCATATAGTCTGGAGGACGCTATGAAACAATTGTCACTGTTGGTCGCGCTTGTGGTTGCCTGTACGCCTGTTGAACAAACCAAACTTGAAAGCAACGATACCGGTTTATTGGATACTGGTGAGGCTGTAGACACTGCTGATACTGAAGACACTCAAGATACTGAGGACACAGAGGATACTCAAGACACCGAAGATACAGAAGATACTCAAGACACTCAAGAACCGCGCATCGTAGCTCAAGAAGGCACGTGGGATGTGCGCAACGTTCAACTGATTGAAGACGCTTGTGGCTTAGGGAACTGGGAAGATGTGACAGGGTTTGTGCCAGCGCAATTTCAAGTGAGCAATGCAGATGAATCGGGTTTTAATTTGGATGCCAACACCCGATGCGACGTTGATGCCGATTATCAAATCGTCTGTGATGGTCAAAACCTTGAAGAATCTGTTCTGGGAGGAACGGCAACGTTTTTGATCACCAATCAGTTTCAAGGGGAATTGGAGGCGGTAAACGACATGGGCGTTGATTTCAACATTCAAATTGTGTGTGATGGCTTTGGCTGTGGCGCCATTGAACTTGGTTTGACCGGTGGCTTTCCATGTGATGTTGTCCTATATGCAAATGCCCAACCCAATTAATTGGATGTTATCCTGACCCTTTGACTGTGAGAACATTATGATCCATCTTTATTCTTTGGCTACACCCAATGGCCAAAAGATTTCTGTTGCTCTTGAAGAACTGGGTTTGAATTACACCCCTCATACTGTAAACATTTTGACTGGGGAGCAGTTTGAGCCGTCCTTTGTGGCGATGAATCCCAACTCGAAAATCCCAGTGCTGGTAGATGAGTCTGGACCCAACGGAGAGTCTGTCACAATCATGGAATCGGGTGCAATTCTCTTGTATCTTGCCGAGAAAACAGGTTCCCTGCTGTCCACAGATCCTTTGGAGCGTTTGGAAACCGTTCAATGGCTATTCTTTCAAATGGCAAGCATTGGTCCGATGTTTGGTCAGTTTGGGCATTTCTTTAAGTATGCTGGCGACAAGTGTGACCACCCCTATCCATTGCAGCGCTACACAACAGAGGCCAAACGGTTGTTGCAGGTGTTGGAGGGGCGACTGGACGGACGAACCTGGCTGATGGGTGAGACCTACAGCATTGTTGATATTGCGATTTTTCCTTGGGTAGATTGTCTGGGACGGTTTTACAAAGCGCAAACCCATCTTGAACTGTCATCTTATCCCACCGTGTTGGATTGGCTTGAACGTTGCTTAAGTCGACCTGCTGTCCAGCGAGGCATGCGTGTTTGCTCAGACATTTGAGCGTTCTCTGCCTTCAATCCATCAATCCATCAATCCATCGATCCTTTGAACCATCGAATCATCGATCCATTGAACCATCTAACCTCAGAGCCATCTGAGTGTTTGATCATCAAACCTGTCTAAAGCTTCTGAATTCTCCAACATCTCTGCATTTGAGATGAAAGAAGAATCGGTGTAAAAATAAGTGTCTGTTGACTTCTGATCTCTGGTGTGGATCTTAAATCAACAGACCAAGAGATCAATAGGTCAAAGACACCTGTCTCATTCTCTCCAGTAAAGCTTATTTGGATATCAAATCCATGTATTCCGCTTCTGTTAGAACCTTGGCACCTGCAGCATTGGCCTTGTCGATTTTCTTTTGAGAAGCCTCTTCGCCGATGACCAAGATTTCGAGTTTTGAAGATACGCCTGACAGAACGGTTGCACCGAGTTCACGAGCGCCTTCTTGCATGCCTTTTCGATTTTGTTTCATTTTGCCGGTGAAGACAATTTTTTTGCCGGCAATGGGGCTGTCAATTTTTGCCTTTTCCGATTCTAGAGCCGTTTTGGACAACGTAAAGCCAAGGTTCAACATCTCTTGAATGGCTGGCCATTTTAGGCTCAAATGTTCAACGATTTCGACACTGGTCTTGGTTCCAAAACCATCAATCTTGTCCAATTCTTTGGCGGTGATTGTGTTCAGTGTGTTGAAGGGGTGGTGTGAAAGCAATTTTCTAGCCGTTCCGATCCCCAAATGGTTGATGCCAAAGGATGCCAAAAATCTTGAATCTTCAATCTCAGTGTTGATGGCGTCGCGCAAGGCTTTTTCAAGGTTTTCAGCTTGTTTGTCGCCAAATCCCATTTCGACAAAGTCTTTCTCTTTTAGTGCAAAGATTGCCTCAACCGAGTTGTGATCGTTTTCAACGAGTACTTCTAGTGTTTTGGGCCCAAAGCCTTTGGCTGTTTCAATCGTTTTGAAGAAATAGAACAGAGTTGTACGGGTTTGTGCAGGGCAGTCTTTGGTATTGGTACATTGAATGGCGACTTGCCCACCATCTGACGTAACCCAAGCGGTTTTTGAACCACATTCTGGACAGGCATCAGGAATGACGACCTTTTTGGCAGGGGTGATGACCTTGTCCAGTTTCGGAATGACACCACCTGAACGAATGATGGAGACTTTGGCACCCTTGCCAAGTTTCAAATCTTTGACGGTTTTGGCGTTGTGTGCGGTCACGTTGCTGATCACTGCCCCTTCAACTTTGACTGGGGGGTCTAGACGTAGAACCGGTGTGATGACTCCAGTACGTCCTGTTTGCCATCCAATTTCTCCAATCTTGGTTTCCTTGCTCTCTCCCTTGGTTTTGATTGCAATCTGCCAACGATGATGATGATTGGTGGCACCCATGTGCGTTTTGACTTTTGTTTCGGTAATTTCCGCAACCATTCCATCCAAGGGGTAATCAACACGACTCGCAAGATCGGCTGTAATTTCTCGTATTTTTTTCAACAGGTCCTTTCCGGAACCAGTCCAGTTCGGCAGTGAGGAATAGGGTACATAGTGTACTTTGCCCGCTTTGAGAGCCTGCTTGACATACTTGGTAGGGGTGTCTGCATTGACGCATCCAGTGACCACGTTTCGTGGATGGCTCATGACTCCTTGAAGATTTTCATCAAAGTACGATTTGCTCATTACAATTTCGCCGACGCTGTTTCCTTTGCCACCCAAGCGTTTGACACCCATATCAAAAATTTGTGTAACGACGGTGCCTTTACGCCCATTTCCACGTGTAACCAAAACACCGCCAATGTATTTTCCAGCCATCCCGTCAAGTTTTGGGGTGACGCGAAATGTGGGACTGGATACGCCCACTTCTTTGGCTTCTTTCAGTACTCGATCGACCCATGCTTTCAGTTGTTTGTCATTCTTTGATTTTGCCGTCGATAGCATTGGTTCTTTGTGAGTCATCTTGGTTCCCTTGATGGGGGAAGCGCCAACGGACTCTAAAAATGGATTGGTTGGATCCCACTCTTCAAGTTGCTCCTGAAGCTCATCGTATTTATCATCAGAGATCAGCGGATTGTCGTTGTAATATGCAGTTGAGTACTTTTTGAGATTTTTGACCAACTCTTTAATTTCTGCTTTTGTTGCCATTTTCTTCCTCTGGGTAAATAAGTTGTGTTCTTTATACTAATTCATTTGTGTCGTTGCTTCTGTTTTGTGGACAGGAAAAGTCCGATTTCTATCAACTTTTTTCAATCAGCCAAGACCACTTGGAACGTAGGTGGTTGTACATGGGTGTGTTCTTAAATAGACTGACTTGGTAAATTTCTTCAAGTAAGAGTGCGTCTTTTTTGGATAGGCTTTTCTTGCGACAAACGTCTATCAACACTGGGAACCAATTTTCTTCTCGCATCAAATCAATCTTCAATGTTGTTGTGGTCAGCAAAGGCGCAAAAAGATTGTGCAATAGATTCTTGCTGTGCAACCACAAGAAGAACTTTTCCCAAATTGGTGCAGAGATTAAAGAATCACCCGAACTGGCATGTTCAATGCTTCGAAATTTTTCAAACAGGGCTTGTGTCATCGAGGCATTGTGCATTAGGTGAACCGCGTCAATACAGGTTGTGGCCATTTGTTCGGTGTTTGTTGTATTGAGTTGTTGTAGACACTCTTTCCAATGTTGTTCAATCCATTCCTTGTCTCGGCGTCGAATGGCGATGCTGAGCATCAGCATCCACTGGTCCGTCGGCTCTAAACCGGTCACTTCTTTGAGATTACCACATTTCAATAGCGGGGTTAAGGTGATGATGTTGCTTCCTTCTAAATGAATTGCTTCCAGCTGTGGATGGAGAGTGCCTCCGAGCAACTTGGATAAATCAATGGGCTGAGGGAGGTCGGAGCAGAATATTTGTCTCAAACTTTCGCGGGTACCCCTGTGTAGCAACGGGAGGCGCTCCAAAGAGGGACAGTGACTGATGTTGAGCAATTTCAAATGGGGGTGGTAATACAGACAGTCCAAGCGACGTAGGTTGTGGCAATGTGAGAGTTGTAACTCTTCCAAGTATTCTAATTGAAACAAAGGTGGCAGTTGTAAAAATGAGCGGCATCCTTGAATATTGATGCTGCGCAGACCGGTTGAGTTTTCTAGGCTGGAAATTCTTTCTAGGGTTCGACATCGACTGAAATCGACGTGACGCAGTCGTTGGATTTTGTCCAGACCGTTGATGCTCCTAAGGGTAGGGTGCCCTGTGACTGTCAACTCTTCGAGATAAATCAAAGCGGATACGTCAATGGTGGACTCTTGGCCTTTGAACGAAGCCCACTTAAAAAATTTTAAGTTTGGAAATTGCTTGAGGGTGACCAGTTCTGTCATGGCGTCACACCCCCCAATTCGCAACGTTTCCAAAGAGGGTAGGGTCCAACTGGGCAAGGACTCAAGTTTTTTGCAACCATAAATGGTCAGTTCACGCAACTGAATCAACCGTCTCCATTTGGGTAGGTGGGTCAGTTCCACACAATTGACCAAGGTCAGTTCTCGAAGTTCAAAATTTGTTTCCAGTCCATCCAAATGGGACAATGTGGGTGCTTGAGAAATCTGAACGCTCTGCAAAGAATGATTTTCGACCAGTCCGCGAATGCGCTGTAATTTCGAGACGCGAGCCAACGACAGGTTTTGGAGGTTTGGACTGTTGGTCACATCGACTGTTTCGAGGGCGGTGCATCCGTCGGCGATGAGGGTTCTCAGTCGCTGCCCCACGACGTTGATCGTTGTCAAGGACTCGCTTTCGGCAACGTCGATGGCTTCTAAAAAATTTATGTGGTGTTCTGGCAACGCACTCATGTGTTTCATCGCCCTAAGCGTCATGAATCGAAGCTTTTTACACGGTTTAAGCGTGGGGACTGCAATTGGGTGAGAAAACCAACAGAACTGAATTCCTTCTAGGTTTGGACAGTGTTCCAATGTGGGGAGGGACTTCAATTGTTGGCAGGCTTGAATGCTCAGTCTTTCCAGGTTTGGACCATGGAGGTTTGGCAGTACAGCGATGTTTGCACACCAGTGAATGTACAGTTCTTTTAGATTGAATGCATTGATTTCGACCATCTCAACGAGGTTGGGACACCACTCAAGGTGAAGTGTGTGCAAGGCCGAGTCCTTGGTGATGCCAGCCAGTGTGGATAAATTTGGGCAATGTCGAATATTTAGTTTTTCGATGTGTTTTGGGATGACAAGTGTCTTTTCTGTATTGGTCTCTATCAACCATTGATTGGTTACTGTTGACTGTTCTAAATCCTGTGTCGCGATGCCTTTCGTAATTTTGTAATGCACAATCGTATCGATCGCCGCATATTGTGGTCTAATTACCTTTGTAAAGAGGTATTGAACTGGAACGTTGGACATGACGCTCTTTTGACAACCCTCGAAGCGACACCAAGCGCGACTGTTGTCCAGACTACAAAATTCAAAACAGCAACCACAAGGTGCATGATTTACAATGAGTTCGTGCGATGGAGGTTCTAAGGGGATTGCATCGCGACCCAACTTGAGTGTCAGGTTGGAGATAGAATGCAGTGGGTGAATCGGAGACAGGGTGATGCGTGATTTTCGAAAGGAGCCTGTCCACGTTGCGTTTTCAGAAGCCCAGTGAGATATTCTCCGTATATTTGAACAGAGAATCTCAGCGCTCATCGTTGCTACCATGATTGCTGTCGTACCGTTCGTAATTGCCCCGTGCTTCAACAAGGCTCACGATGAACGGGTCCCATTTATGATTGTGTGCTTTGGGGATCATCGAAATCCTGTTGATCCTTTTGATCTTTTTGATCGTTGGATTGATCTTTTTGATCTTTTTTATCGTTGGACGAGTGTGTGGTCTCATCGCGTTGTTCAAGTTCTCTCTCCACTTCTTGCAGTTTTTTCAAGTGGTCGACTTTGTGCGTGTCGAGTTCTGAATCCAAAGCGTTTCTCATGTCTGTTGTCTCTTCAACAAGCGATGCTGGCGCGGACTTTTCCTTTAACTCAGCGGTTAACTCTTCCTTGGTTAGGCCGAGTTTGTCCCGCATTTTTACACGAAAAGCTTCGAGTTTCTCGTGTACATCGCGTTCAATTTGCACACGTTGCGTGGTGATGTGGGCATCAAATGTTGTCCAACGCAATTCCAATTGCTCGGTGTGGGCAAGTTTGGCTTCGAGTTCAGCGTGTTTGAGACGTTCTTCTTCAATCCGAATTTGGATGGTGCGCAAACGTTCTTCAATGGCCTCAAGTTCTTCTGTCTTCTCTACGCGCTTGAGTAAGTTGGCTTTTTCCAGAGGGTCTTCAGTATTGTAGAACTCATCTGGTGTGGCAGAGATTTGTTGGACTTCAACGGTGCAATCCCAGTGGGGTAGAGATTCATCCAGTCGATGTTGCCATGCTTTCGATAGTGTGGTTGGGTTCTCCAGCCACGTTGCTCTGGATTCCTTTTTCAAAACGGTGGTGGAGGTTTTCAACGCCAACTGAAGTGTTTTAAAAACCCATGCGGCATCGTTCAACTGTTCGAGGCCGTTGCTGTCCAGCAGATCTTGAAGGCGATCGGTGTTTCTTTTGGGGCGAACATGAATTACACAGGTGACATCGACGCGTTCGTTGTCTTGGCAGGATAGGGAGTGCTTTCCTTCTAGCGTAAAGGTGTGCTCGTGTTTGGGCAGGGTCCACAGCGTTGGCGGGGGTTCCCACAGTTTGTGTTGTTCTTCCAAAGCAACGCGCCACGAATTTTCTGTGTGTTTTGAGTCTGGAAGGGGAAACAGCCATACGGCATTGACGGGGAGCGTACGTGTAGTCTGTCGACTCTGCCACCAATAGCCCAGTCCTCCACCTATCAAAACGCCAATTACTGCGAAGAGTATATCCATGCTACCTTCCTTACTGTACACCTTTCAATAACTGTATCCCTTTGAGGAAAGAAATGTCCACCCGTAAATCCAGTCCTGAAACCTGTGCTCTATGTGCTCGAGATTTGCCGTTGACTTTTCACCATGTGATCCCACGATTGATGCACAAACGACGGTGGGTCAAAGAGTTGTTTGAGCCAGCACAACTTCAAGAGGGCATTTGGGTTTGCAAGCCCTGTCATTCAGCCATTCATCGCTTCATTGACCACGCTGAGTTGGCAAAGGATTTTCATACTGTCGATGCATTGATGGCCCATGAAGAACTCGGAAAGTTCGTTCGGTGGAGTGCCAAGCAGCACAAGCGTAAAAAAGTGCGTCGTCGTCGATTTTGACGGTTGAATCTAGGTTCGTGGTTCTATCCACCCAGTCACCCTTGCATCTCGTTCTCTAAAGTGGATACACAAATACACAGTTTAAGGAGCACTGATGACTTTACAATCCGACAAGCCTGCTCGAACAGCGGAGCAACAAGAAGCTATCGACAAAGTTGGGTACTTTATGCAAGAGTACATCCCCTTCAATAAGTTCATTGGCTTGGAAATCGTGGAAGTGGAGGCTGACCGCGCGCTGTTGCGTTTGCCGTTCAAAGAAGAACTCGTTGGAGACCCCCAAAGAAGGGCGATTCATGGCGGTGTCTTGTCCTCCGTCTTGGATGTGGCTGGTGGAACAGTCTGCTGGGCGGCGATGATGAGTTTGAACGCTCGGGTCAGTACCGTCGACCTAAGGGTGGACTATCTGCGCAAAGGGCTCTGCGAAGACTTGCTCTGTGAAGCCAGCCTGATTCGACTGGGCAAATCCGTAGGTGTAGCCCGCATGGAAGTGTTTCCCGCTTCCAATCGTAGCCATGTGATTGCGACGGGGCAGGGGGTATACAACCTCGTTATTAAAAGTTGATGTGCGGTGCTGTCT
>CBFIFY010000056.1:0-29229 GCA_965661985.1 uncultured Myxococcota bacterium
TCTCCAGACTCGTGTACGATTGTACACTTCGCTTGGATATCAAAGCCCATCCTGTGAACCTGACAGCCTTCTACAATGCTCTTGACTGGGAAAGCGAGAGACTCACACAAAAACCCAACTGCTACATCGACCCAACCCCCTATTCGCTAACAAACACCCAAGTTACCCACCAATCTCCCAAACCCTACAAATTCACAATACACAAACCAACTCATTTTCAAGGCTGAGAGTGGATCTGAAGAGGCAAGAATCTCTGTAGGATAGAACGGTTCGCTATAAAAACAAACTGCTAAACCTACCCAAGTACCGATACACTAGCAAACAACCAAGTCACCAACAATCAAACTACATCAACCCAACTACCGATTCACTAGAAGGCATCCAAGTTACCCAACATATCCCAAATGCCCCATCACAAATTCACAACACACAAACCAACTCATTTTCAAGGCTGAGAGTGGATCTGAAGAGGCAAGAATCTCCGCAGGATAGCACTGTTCGCTATACTCTAGTATGCGAACCGTTCTAGACAAGGAAAGTCTTGTCTCTGCAGACCGCACATCAGCCTTTAGTACTGGGGGATCGGTTGCCCCAGCCCCACCAACCGCCACCGTTCAGCCATATCGGTGACAAACTCAACCGCATTGGCTTCTTGGTCCAAGGTGGCTTTGAGATGCTCGATGATGCGAATCTCGACCACCTCATTCTCTCCTTCGACAGGGATAATTTCCACCGAGCCTTCCATCAGTTGTATAAAATCGGTGCCTTCAATCTTTTGCCACCGCACAACCACATCCGAAATCTCTCCTTTGTTATTGAGATTCCCAGCGTGGCGCCATTCATTGGTAAATTCCACTGGAACAATGTCATCGACTTTGTTGTCAACCACAAAAATATAGTCGTATGTGGCTGAGTACACTTCTGTCACAGTGTACTCAGCCACCGTTCGCTGATTGACGTACACAAGATCATTTCGAAGTGCAGTCCAAGCATCCTCCAAAGACAGGTGCAAATAGCCCCTCGCATGTACCCAGGCATACTCTTCACCATCTTCAGAGAATATTTCTATCTCTTCGGGATGATTGTCTCCTTCTGGCAGTCCCACGCGAATCTCTTCGAGCGGTTCCAGAATGGTTGGAAACTCTTTGTTCATAGCCTCTTTGGACAAACAGGCTATGATGGTCCACACGATCATTTCTATCCTCCACCTGTACTATCAAGTCTACACCAAAGATGCTTGATTGAACAGTCTAGACTGGGCTAAAATGAAAAACCCCAGCCATTGCCGGGGTTTCGTCAACCAATCAGAAATGCTTATTTGATTTCTTTGTGGATGGTGTGGCGACGCAAGTGTGGATTGTACTTTTTCAATTCCAAACGCTTGGGGGTGTTTTTCTTGTTCTTCATTGTTGAGTAACGAGAAGGAGGCTTACCCAATCCGCGTGCTTCTGTACATTCCAATGTGATCACTTGACGTGCTTCTTTTTTCTTTTTGGCCATGATCGCTCCCGATGTCTGACGATTTCAATAGATTCGATGATTATTTCTTTGCGAACTTGCGACGGAACTTGTCAATACGTCCAGCACGGTCAACAGTCTTTTGTTGTCCAGTGTAGAAAGGATGAGATGCACTGGAAATGTCCAACTTGTACAAAGGATACTCTTTGCCATCTTCCCAAACGATGGTTTCTTTGGTTTCGATGGTTGAACGCGACAAGAATTTGAATGGTGGGTTCGCACCTTCGTCTGAGAAGACAACTTCGCGATATTTTGGATGGATTCCTTCTTTCATAACTGACCTCAGCAAAAACGATTGTAATCTCTCTCGGAGCCTTAGTCCGAGGAATTATTCTAAATACCAATGTCAACTAACGAAATATCGATGCAGTGTCAAGATTTTTGGATCATTTCAACATCTTAGGAGAGATCAAAAAGTACCTTGAAAATACAAATCAACACTGCGTTTACACATCTTAAAACAGAAGACTCATGTCCGACGGTCTCAACGTGCTATATCAACAGATATACCATTCACCCAAATGAATTGCCATGCAGACATTATTATTGATTACACAACTCACACAGCCTGTGGGTGCAAAAGAATCAGACGATTCTCAAAAAACACTCGCAACCGACATCGCAATACTCGGTCTTGGAGCAGTTGGCTATTTCGGCGCTCACCAAATCTCAATGAACATTGACACACCACGCTCCACCCCCACGGGAATCGACGCTTGGCATGAGCCTCAGTGGAATCCTCAATGGGAAACCGCCAGTGACTTTTTGGGTACGCCCTATGCCAATTATGGGTTCAATCTCCCTGTACTCACATTGGCATCCGTCGGGATTTGGGGTCTACAAACTCAAAATTCTCTTTCACCTGCCGTGCCAGTAGCACAGTCTGTTGCGGTGACAGCAGCCGTTACGGAAATCACCAAACGACTGGTGGCTCGACCAAGACCGTACACTTCTGTGGCATTTGAACAGAAATATCCAGATGTCTACAACTCAGACTACATGATTAATTTGCGTGAAGACAACGACACATACAAAAGTTTTCCAAGCGGACACACTTCAAACGCCGCCGCTACCTACTTTTCGACCGCCGCAGTTGTGGCCGCACAATACGACGATCCAAAGATCGACATTCTCAGTTACACCGCGGCATCAATACTAACCGGCGTGACTGGTTATTCTCGAGTACGGTATGGCAAACACCACATATCGGACACACTAGTCGGAGCCGCCATCGGAACCACGATTGGTCTCGGACTCACACAGTGGTACATTCGATCAAAAAATGAAGATTAAGAAAATGAACGTGAGGCTTTGCAAATGATTTCGTTTTTATTCGGCGTCAATACATTGATGGCAGCCCCCCTGTCGCTTGAAGATGGCTTGAGCCTTGTTGACGCACAGAACCCCGAGGTCCAAATTGCTAGACTCCAATCCGACCAAGCCAACCTAGAAAGACTCAAGGTCTTGACCAATGTCTTGAGTGTACAAGCATCGGGATCGTGGCTGGACTTTGGTGAACCACTGGACTCCTACATCATTGGAGACGGAAGTGAAGAGGTAGACTGCAGCAGCTTTGAGAGTTTTGGGTTTGGGGATTTGTGTGCGTCTTTCTCAGAACCTTTACGCGTACGAGACGAGCGCATCTTTGACGGTTCTGTCCAAGTCGCACTCCCCCTATCTGCGTTGTACAGCATCATAGAGGGGCACTCTGCCAGTCAACACATGCTGGACATCAAGCGACTCGAAGTCGAACAAACCAAACAACGCATTGAACTCTCGGTTATCGAAATCTACTTACAGGCTTTGGAATTGCAGTCACAGCGCGCCATCCTTGAACAAACGGTTGAGCGATTGACCAAGCATCAACGATCGGTGGAGGCTTTTGTGACCCAAGGTTTTGCCCATCCCGTACAAGCTCGTGAACTCAACCACGCCATCCAACAAACCACACTGGGGCTGACCCAACTGGATCAAGGATACACGCTGATGTGTCAACAGTTGGCGTTGCTTCTAGGGTTGGATGAACCTTTTGAGCCAATCGCGCTAGATGTCGATGCTATTTCAGCCCCCAAAGAGGGAACCCTGCAAGACAACCTCAGTCACAAAATTGCGACCCATCAATATCAAGCCGCTCAAGATGGGGCTCAAGCCGCACTGGGCAACCTCATCCCAACTGTCGCACTGATGGCGGCCACAACTGCCACACAGGGACAAGGCCCATTCACCCCCACCTCTCAACAATACATCGGACTCAGCGTCCAAGGTGAATTTGGATGGGGCAACAAGTGGATGGCGCTCAAACAGAGCCAACTGGATGCCACGATGGCCCAAAAGGGGTTGGAGATTCAAGCCAAAGCCATTCCGATGCAACAACAACAGTTGCACCAACAGTGGCAACACACCCTTGCCCAAAGTACACTCGCACAAGACAAAGTCGACATTGAAAGTCTCAAACGAGATCAAGCCCAAGCCCAGTTTGACGGACACCAAATCACGGTCACCGACTTACTCGATGCAGAAGCCGACTTTGCCGATGCACAGATTGCCTTATTGCGCTCCACGCACCAAAGCGTTTTGGCACAGGCCAAGTATCAACAGTCCATCAACGCCGACACTCTATACTTCAAATAACCTTGTGTCACTTGGGCCACCCCCACTTGTCACCACTCCTAATTCGCCACCATTCGTCAAGGTATCACCATGTTCACAATCCTATTGAGCACCATTCTCGCTTGTCAATCTGGAGATTCTCAAGCAATTGCAGAAAGCACCCCAACTGCAGAAGTGGATCTGCGACCCAAAGTCCGAGTACAAACAATCCAAGAGCAAACCTTTGTTCGAACGTTGTCTTTGCCATCGACGGTATTTGCAGGCAAATCAGCAATCTTGGCTCCCAAAGCACAAGGTCGCATCGACAAAGTACACGTCCAAATTGGTGACGTTGTCAACAAGGGCGATGTTCTGATGGAAATCGAAAGCAGTGATTACCGTGCTGGATACACAGAAGCCAACGCTGCCTATGAACTGGCGAAAATTCAAGCAGACCAAGCCGCTGTCTCCGCCGAACGGTTTGCGCAATTGCTGAAAAAAGAAGCCATTACCAAAAGCCAGTGGGAAGAAGTCGACATGGGCGCACAACTGGCAGCAGGTCAAGCGACTCGAGCCAAAGCGGGATTGGACATCGCCAAAAGTCGCTTACAAGACACAAAACTCAAAGCCCCCTTTGCTGGTGTCATCGTCGCCAAGAACATTGAACAGGGAGAAATGATGGGGGGACCCGCAACTCGCCCACCGTTACAAATCGTAGACTTGAGTACGGTCAGAATTCAAGCAAGCGTTGGAGAAACCGATGCGCTGGCACTGACAGAGTCTCAACAAGGCACCCTTGAAATACCGGGACAGCACGAACAAATCGACATTCAACTGTCTAGAATCAACCAAGCGGTCGACCCAGTTGTCAAAACGGTTTTGATTGAAGCAACCCTCGACAACAGTGCCCATGCCCTCAAACACAATCAGTCCGCCACGTTACACCTTGAACTGGAACAAAGTGCGATGGCCATTCCCAGACAAGCGTTGCTCAACCGACAAAGTCAAACGGCGGATGTCTTCGTGTTGGTGGGAGAACGCGTCGAAAAACGAACCGTACAGTATGGGCGCTCTGAAACCGATTTGGTTCCAGTCTTTACAGGCGTTTCAGTGGATGAACAAGTGTTGATCGCCGGACACAATCGCCTTCAAGATGACGCAGCTGTCGTGGTTTTGGGAGAATAACATGAAATGGATTAACACCCTCGTACGTCGCCCAGCGTTGGTGACGGTCATTTATATGATCCTCTTTTTGTTTGGGTCATACAGTTACAGCAAGTTGCCGATTGATCTTCTCCCTGACATGGAAGTCCCAGTGGTAACGGTGGTCACAGCCTATCCTGGGGCCAGTGCGCTCGATGTGGAGGACAAACTCTCCAAGCCATTGGAGGATTCTTTGGGCGCGATTGCCAACCTCAAAGAGATCGCATCAAACAGCCGTGAAAATTTATCTATGGTGACGCTGGTCTTCACCTCCAATGCCGATGTGAACATCGCAGCCAACGACGTACGTCAAAACCTCGAAGGACTCAAGCGAAGCCTTCCAACAGATGCAGAAGCCCCACAGGTACTCAAATTTGACATTGGACAGATGCCCATTGTCACATTCGCCATCACCACACCAGGTTCGGATGTTCGCCTACTCAAAAATGATGTCGAAGATGCACTGATCAATCCACTACGAAGGGTGCCAGGGGTTGGTTCGGTGATGCTCTCCAATGCCCCCGATCAAGTAGTGCGAATTGATGTCCATCAAGATCGCCTTCTTGCCCACGGCCTCACCATGAGTGAATTGGCTGGTCTCATTCAGGCCAACAATATGAACATTCCCGCAGGAGATTTGACGATCGAAGACTTGCGATTTTCTGTTCGGATGATGGGAGAGCAACAAAGTATTGATGCGTTGCGGAATCTGCCCTTGATGAAATCCCCCATTGGAGAAGGCATGATTCTACTCCGAGATTTGGCTGACATCCATCTGGACTTGGAAGATGAAACCGAAATGGCCTACGTCAATGGCAACACTACGATGCTTGGCTACATTCGAAAAACCAGTGATGCCAATGTTCTCGATGTCGCAGCGAAATCCAATGCCATTTTTGAACAAGCCAAAAATCGCTTACCGTCCGGCACTGAAATTGAAGTGATGGAATCGGGCGCCGTCTTTATTGAAGGTACGATCAACAACCTGACAAATACGGCTTTGACAGGGGGTGCATTGGTATCCTTGATCGTCTTTTTGTTTCTGCGCCGCATTGGTCCGACCTTGATCATTGCCAGCGCCATTCCCCTGTCCATCATTGTCACGTTTTTGGCTGTCTATGGCTTGGGATTCACCTTAAACTCAGTCACCCTCATCGCCCTATCGCTCTCCGTCGGTATGGTCGTAGACAACGGAGTGGTCGCCCTTGAGAACATCTCTAGAAAAATTGACGAAGGTATGGATCGGTTTCAAGCAGCCTATGAAGGTGCCTCCGAAGTGGGTGGGGCTCTTTTGGCATCGACGACCACGACCTTGGTCATCTTTGCACCCATGATGTTCATTTCGGGAATTGTCGGACAAATGTTCGCCCAACTGGCTGTCGTGATGATCGTCACCATCTGTGCCTCTCTCTTCGTCGCCTTAACAGCGACACCAACACTCTCTGCTCGATTCATCAAGCCATCTGGAAACACCTCCGTAAGTGAAGATGCCACAACCAACATTGAAGATGTGGAACTCAAGTGGTGGGAGCAAAGCTATGTCACAGCACTCACAACATCCATCGCGAGACCTTGGTTCACGTTGATCTCGGCGGTTGGAATTGCGGTGGTGACCGTCGTATTGCTTGGATTGCTGGGTACAGACTTTTTGCCCAAGGACGATCAGGGGCAATTGGCGTACACGTTGGAATTACCAGTTGGAACAAGCAAAGAACGCACCCTAGACGTTGCGGACGTCTACGTCAACGAGTTGCGAAAACAACCAGAAGTCAAACTGGTGTCGGTACGGGTTGGAACGTCTGCCAACGGTGGTATGGGAGAAAAGGAAGGTGCAAACATCGCCCGCATTCGTGCCAGTCTTGTTCGTGCCAATGACCGTACCCGCAGTGACCAAGACATTGGGGATTACATTTTGGCCACTGTAGAACGCCCTCCCGAAGTGCTCAATTTGGAGATGAGTCGCGATGGTTCTGGAGCGGGGGCACTTGGAGCAACGAAACCCATCGTTGTTGAATTGTTTGGCAATGATCTCGATGCCCTCGAAACAGCCTCCAAGCAAGTCCAAACGGGGATGTCGGACATCAACGGCTTGATCAACATCGCAGCCGACTTGTTGGAGACCCAACCCGAATTGCAAATCAACATGTTGCAAAACCAAAGTACACAAATGGGCATCCCGATGGCGGCAGCAGGTCAGGAACTGCGCCTTGCGCTCAATGGCGCCCCCATTTCTCGCCTCAGCAAAGACAACCGCACCTATGAAGTGTCTCTGCAATTTCGCAAGGAAGACCGTTCTGCCCCACACTCTTGGAAACAAGTACCCATTCGAGCACAAAACGGCATGGTCACCACCTTGGGTTCAGTGGCGAAACAATCCGAAGGAGAAGCCCCTCTTCAAATTCAACGCAAGAACAAATCACGTCTGCTTACCATTTCGACAGAACTCTCTGGCGTCGCCCTTGGAGATGCCGCAGCAGCCGTCGAACAAATGCTCTCTGAGACAGACTTGCCTGATGGGGTCACTTGGGCCATTGGTGGCGCCATCAAGGACCAACGAGAAAGTTTTGGAGACATGGGCTTGTTGATGGGAATGGGTCTGATTTTGGTGTACCTCGTCATGGTTGCCCAGTTTGAATCTTGGACCGACCCATTTGTGATTATGTTCTCAGTTCCGTTCGCGGCGACAGGTGCCTTTCTCGCCTTGCTCGTATCAGGAACCAACTTGTCGGTGACCTCGTTTTTGGGGTTGATCATTTTGATTGGGGTGGTGGTCAACAACGCCATTGTGTTGATCGACTACATCAAACTGTTGAGAGAACGTGGTATGGAACTCATTCAAGCCATCAAAGTGGCAGGTGGGCGACGTCTTCGACCCGTTCTCATCACGTCTTTGACCACTGCGGGCGGGATGTTGCCTTTGGCATTGACCACCGGTGAAGGAGAGCAACTGTGGGGTCCCATGGGCAAAACCGCCTTGGGGGGCTTGCTCGTCTCGTCTGTGGTCACCTTATTGTTGGTCCCAACCATGTACGTCATCATTGCCAAGTGGCAACAGCGCGGACAAGATGGAAATGCTGGACAAGGTGGACCACAAGCAACACCTGCCAAATAAGCATCCACGTTTGCTGGATTGTAGAAAACCACAAAGGGATCACGTACCTGTCCAAATCAAGACAAGCCCCTTCATAGAACGTCCAATGGTGAATGATCACCAAAAAACTCATACAAGACGTTCTTATACCTGCCCATTCTTCAAAATGGAACGCTCTCCCAAGATATTGCAATGACCATCTGTCGACTTTGTCCGATCGTTGATCGAATATTTGTTGTAGACTGTAGAGGGGAGAATGCAATGCACGATATAAAAGAATATTACGATCAGCTCGCAGAGGACTACGACGTAGATCGGTTTGGCAACAGTTATGGGCGGTTCATCGACGAACTGGAACGTGAGATTTTGAGTCGACTGCTGGCAACACAACCCAATCGAGCTTCCACATTGGAAGTGGCTTGTGGCACCGGTCGTTTTTTGGAATTCGCGGATGTGGGTTGCGACATCAGTCCCGAGATGCTGAGCGTTGCCAAACAGAAATACCCCAACAAGACATTGCTAGAAGCCTCTTGCGACGCAATCCCCCTGCCCGATGGTTCACAGGACTGCATCTACGCTTTTCATTTGTTGATGCACCTCAATGAATCTATATTGAAACGGTGGTCTACGGAAATGCATCGATTGCTTCGACCCAACGGGCGCTGGATCGTCGATTTACCGACCGCATTTCGCAGACAGTTCAGAGTCAAAACAACTGGATGGCATGGAAACTATGCTCCACCCCTCAGCATCTTTGAAGAGTTGGGTTGGGAGATTGTCTCGGTTCATCCCTTACTGTACATTCCCATTCATCGAGTACCCAAGCAATATCGCCAGCACATGATGGGGGTCGATCGGTTGTTGAGTCGAGTTGCCCCAAAAAGTGTGTCCTCCTATCAGATCGTTGAACTGGCACCCAGAATGGTACAATGACTGTGCGCAACATAACATCCAAAGTTCGACACCGATACCGAAGGCACATCCCCTACACTGTCCGAAGAAGGATTTGCCAAGGGAAACAGTGGCTCATCGATCGGCATCAAGGCACGCACTTTGCCCAAGCGACATCTCCACCGACCAAATCCATCGAGGTGTTCTCCTTGAAGCAGAGAATTATGTCCTCTGCGACCTATGCCAACAAAGTCCACAATCTTACACTCGCCAGTGCTTCGATTGAAAAAGTTGTTGTTGAACCCGAAGAAACATTGTCCTTTGGGCACTGTGTGGGCAATCCAACAACAGCGCGTGGATACAAAAATTCACGGGCATTGATCAATGGAGTCTTGGAGCAAACAGAAGGCGGCGGACTGTGTCAATTGTCTGGTTTGCTATACCAAGTGGCTTTACACACAGGGTTGAACGTTCAAGAACGACACAACCACTCTGTCGATATCTACACAGAAGAAGCACGATTCACACCTCTCGGTTCGGACGCAACAGTTGTCTACGGATTCAAAGATCTCAGAATCCAAAACAACACCCCCCGCCCCATTTGGTTCTCTTTTCAGTTCGAAGAAGGGTCGATTGCCATCACTCTACACAGCACTCATTCTCTACCCACCTACCCCATCGAGTACACAAAGATTTCTGACAATCCCAGAACCGTACACACGATGCGTTTTGGGCAACGAATCGCCACTTCAACCTACAAGGTTCTCTAAGATAGCCAACAGAACTGAAGATTTTTGTAGATGAAACATGGAACAATGACATATATTTGAGTATCCAAAACAAGGAGTTCTTCATGTTCAGTATGCTTCTCACCCAACTCGCTCTGCAAGCCTTACCGAGTGCCCATGCTTTCTGTGGCACCTATGTTGGGGGTGTTGGATCTGAGTTTTACAACAGTTATTCGCAACTGGCCGTGGTCCGTGATGACACCCAAACAACCCTCACGATCGTCAATGACGTAGAAGGTGATTTCGACAGTTTTGCGCTGGTCATTCCCGTACCGGAAGTCATTCCAGAAGATAAAGTCAAAGTATTGGAGCCAGAACTGTTTGATAGACTAGACGCCTACTCTCAGCCACGATTGGTCACCTATACCTGTGAAGACTTTGAAACCAGAGCAGATACGGGCTGGGACTTTGACTCTTCAGCACCAGAAGACAATGCTGGTGGCGGTGGCGGTGACGTCAATGTCGAAGCGCTGTACATCGTTGGAGAGTTTGAAATCGTCATTCTCTCGGCAACACAATCCAACAGTCTATTCACTTGGCTCAACGACAACGGATATCAAGTACCGGGTCAATCTCAAGACTTACTCCAAGAGTACATTGATGGAGGTTCCTACTTCTTAGCGGCCAAAGTCGCCTCAGATGCAGGTGTACAATCTGGAGACAAACTCTCTCCCCTACAGTTTGGCTATGCCTCTGACGCCTTCCAAATCCCCATTCGAATCGGGACATTGAATGCCAAAGAAGCACAGGACTTGGTGGTCTACGCTGTTTCAGACTATTCAAAAGGACGAGTGGGCATCGCCAATTCCGTCTATCGCGAGTTCAGCATCGAAGATGAGTGCATGTGGGAACCCACAGATGGACAAAACTTTGGAGAGTACTACGCTGAACAATTCACCCATGGCTATGAAGAAACCGATGACGGTGCGTGGACGGTGGAATACGCATGGGGTGGTGGTGGATGTGACCCTTGTTCAGGAACCCCACCAGAACCTGCAGACCTTCTAGCCCTAGGCGTCAACGAGGAATTGGTTCATTACAGTGATTACTTTTTCACTCGCTTACACGCTCGATACACTCCCGGACAGGCAACCGAAGAACTCATGCTCTACCAGTCAAACCTGACCGACCAACAGCAGTATCGCTTCATTGAGTACAAATATGAACTGGAAGATCGCTTTCCCATCTGTGGTGTGGGCATGGCAGAAGACCCTGGCTCTTGTGATGACACCAACTCAACAAACGACCCGACCAATGAACCAACTGATGAACTGGATACGGGCAATACTTCTGTTACAGGTACAGATTCGGGGTGTGGCGGCTGTTCTAGCGGTGCTTCTATGAGCCTGCTGGCTTGGGTACTGGGTGGATGGAGTCTGTCCCGTCGACGCTACAATAGAACCCTTTCACAACAAAAATAAACATGTCCGAGTTCGATCAGCACAAATCCCATGTAATCACACATGCAATTGTCATTACCCTATTGCCGTTGTCACCCATTCCATTGTTGGATTGGTTCTTGGAGCCAATGGTGGCGCGCAGACTCCTTGAACCATTGATGAAGTTTCCCAGTCAACGAAGACATTTTGTGGGCAAAGGGGGAAGCTTTTGCTTGGGTTGCATCACCAGCTTGTTGCTTTATCCCATCACAAAACTGTTCAAGATAATAAAATTCTTCTTACAATTCAAAGACTTTGTCAAGACTTTTGCGTATTGGTACTGCAAAGGATTCATCGTTTATCAAGCCCAACAGACACTCTCTGAAAGTTGCTTGAACAACCACAAAAGTATGGTTCAGTTTGGCAACGACCTCGACCGCTGGTTGCGCACAACGGAGGCTATATCTCCATTTATCAACAGCTTGAGCAGTTTTGCCGCACTGAGACAACTGTTCTCTGATGTTCAAACGGAAGGTCTATCTTCATTGGAAAGTCAGTTGCAGAACACCGAAGCTTTAGAGCAGTGGTTGAAAACTTGGTCGGAGACACATGACACTCCCCAATAAATCTAGTACACTAGAACTCGATACGGCAGTGACACCTCGAGTTTAGGAAAATAGATGGCCATTTCTACATACAACATTCCAACAGACAAGTTCCTGTTTACCGACATCGACGGTCTTGAGTGGTCTGCACAGTCCATTACGCTTTATTGTGAAGATCTTGGATTGACCAAAGTTTCGATTGAAATGCACACCAACGCGCACGGATGGGTGAGCCTAAAGGACCACAAATTGTTTGGATACTCGGCTGACATCTGTGGACCAATCTTTGGTGGTGGATTCAACCCGTCAAAACCGTACCATGTCACGGTTGAACTACACAGCGACCACTTGACTCTACTGGGAATCCTGTACGATGGGGAAGATGTCGAAACTTGGTTCCACAGCGATGCCGTCGCTCCAGCCTTGCAAACACCTGAAAACTTCCTTCTCATTTCAACCTTGCAACCAATCAATGCCAAGATGCAATGGGGAATGACCACCAAATACAGTAATTCACACCACGCTTGATGCTTCGGAGATTGAACCATGCCACAACAACAACAGCGCAGCGCATCCCAAGGATCACAGCAATCAACATCTTCATCTGGAACATCCAGTACCGGTAGCAATTCTGACGCGATTGCACAACTCCAAGGACAAGGTCCCGAACTCCCTGTACAAGACTTGGGTGAAATGGACTCAGGTGCATCTTTTGCAGATATGGCGGGTGGCGTACTGGATGCCGTTGCCCCCGGTGAAGGGTCATCCCTCAGTTTTAAACTGACGGGGTCAATCCCTCTGTACAAAACCCCTGGCGTGAGCGTATCGTTCAAACCGAGTATGACCATGGGCGTTGCTCGCAAGAAAGGTAAACTAGAAGCCTCAATGCAATTGGCGGCAGCGGTTGAAGTGTCGGCCGAAGTGGACGCTTGGTTGGTGGATTTACAAGCTTCTTTGTCGGCAAGTTTTTCAGGAACGCTCAAAATTGTGGGAGATGACGGTGCAGAAATCTTTGATCAGTTTCTCCTCTCTCTTCGCTATATCATCGAAGGCGCCTGTGAATCTGTGTCCATGCCAGACGACATCAAGCAATCCATCGTCACAGGCGTAATGTCTGACAACGACATGCAAGACACCATTGAGGGGATGGACGACAAAGACAAAGTGCAACTGGATTTGGAAGCCGGACTCCAAGGCAGTGCGTCTGCTGGAATTGTTGGGGCATCTGCATCTGCCAGCATTCGACAATCCATGACGTTGCAAAACAATGGCAACGATGAACTGAGCGCAAGCAGTGACACCAGCACAACAGTTGCGGGTTCTGTACGGATTGGTCCATTCAATGCCGAGCGCAAAATCAAAGACGGCGTCAAATACGATACCCTATCGGCCAGTCATACAGTACCGGTATTGGGTCAAGATGTCTCAGCCGCGCTCAAAATGCAATTCAAAAATGAACAGCTCAATAAGGTACAATTGACGGCCAATACCAGCAAGGAAATCTCGTGGGACGATCTCGCCGACATGATGACAACTGAAAACAGTTGGCTCAACACCTTGAAAAATGGCATTACAGACGGCATCGTCCAACTCAATCAACAAATCGACAATCCATTGCTCAACAGCCTCGCCGGTCGAGTTGGTTCAGCCCCCGTGTCTGTTGCCGACGCAACAATCTCTGACTTGGGAGAAGAAGTCACGGAAAGTTCAATGAGTTTTGATGCCCAAGCCCAAATCAAAGCAACGGCAGACATGAGTTGGCAGCGGGGCAAAGGCTTTTTGTTCAAAGTCACGTTGGCGACCAACAACACGACATCCGTTGGATTTGGTGAAAACAAAATGACCATCACCCAGAACGACAGGCTCTTGTTGCTGACCGTGGGCAACGAAGGGTTGGATCTAGACTTCTCGTAAGCCGACTTCAGTTTGGAGAAATTTGCCCACCATCTGTTTGTGGCGTACAGTCTTCCCCTTTTGTCTCTTTGTCTTGGTCTTGTCGGTCTTGTGGGTCTGGTGATGGCTCAATGACAGGCTCGCCCATCTCTTCGTGCACAACCACATCTCCAAGCGTGACGGTTTCCACCGCTTCTGCTTTTTGAGACTCTAAAAGTTCTGGGGGAGGTGCAATCTTTCCCATCACTGGTTGTGTTGGTTCATCCAAGTTGGCTTTGATCGGTTTACCGGCTGTGATTTGGAGTGCTTCGACAGGTTGCTCTACTGCATAATTTTCGGGCATTGGTTCACCAATCATTTCCGGTTCTCCACAGGCAAGCAGTCCTGATAGCAACAACATACTGGAAAAGCCATTGCGTGTCTTGACCTCTCCGTGCTCATTTGATTTGATACGGACACACACTTTTTGTTGAAGTAAATCGACAGCCTCAGACTCTTCAAACTCTTCCAAAGAGTATACTGATTGAGAACACAGGTCACAATGGCGACTCTTTTCCTCAACGTTCATTTGATTCCAATCGGCACTACAAGGTTTGGGAATGGACAATTTGAATGGTGTAGACATATGTTCTCCTTCTGTTGATTCATGTCTTAAATGAACCCCCTTCAAAAATCTTACACAAAAAATGAAAAAATGGGAAGAAATCCAATGAATCCCTTCCCATTCCCATCCTCAATCGAGTTTATTTGCCTTCAGGTGCATGGGTATCAGGCAACAAGACACACTCCTCATCCAAATGCCCTTTAAAACCAGTCCAAATCTGCTTGAAAGAGTGACCGATCTCCCGTTCTTCCAAAATCATTATGATAGCATGTGTACCCAACACAAGAACCAATCCTTCGAATATCCCAAGTTTATATACCAAAGCCATACAAATCACAGACAGCAGAAATGGATAACGACCATAGTGGTGTGTATGAGCAATCTTGGCCACCATCTTCCAACCAGAGAAGATCATAATGATTGCCAATACAAACATGGGTGTAGACGTCATCACTTGTGGATACATCACAACACCAAAGAGCACCAAAGAAGTAAAGACATTGGACAGCTTGGTTCGTGCACCGGCAATCGTGTTTGTAGTACTCTTCGCGAGTCCATCCAAATTTGTCATACCACCAAACAATGTTGCAGCCATATTTGAAACCCAAATGGCTAGAAGACTGTTATTGCTGTTGGTTTTACGCTTTAAGGGGTCAATCTCTTCAATACCCACATTGCTCATGACTTGTTCAATCACATCAATGGAAGCAAGCATTAAAGCAAAAGCAAACATTTGTAAGAGCGTGAAAGCGATTTCTAGACCAGAACCATCGATATGAGGCAACGGTATCGCTAGCACAAAAGGAGCTTCTTCAATGGTTAATTTTGGAAACTCTGTGATGAACTCTGCACCAAAGCCAAACACCATCAACAGAACATAAGGAATCGCTGGGAATCGTTTACCAAAGCTTTTAAACAACCATACAAAACCGATTCCACCAGCGATCACAATCGACCATTCCAGTACTGAATGCATCATGACATCTGGAAGAAATTTCGAGCCAATCTTCAAACCAACACCAGCAAGAAGACCTTCAACGAGATAATGTGGCACCATTTTGAGGATGTACTTTTCCCAGCCTTTATACCATACCAAAGCCTGCATAGAGGCGGTCATAAAGATGACAAAAGGCATATTCTCCATGCCAAAAGAGTGAATCCCCAATGCAAGTGCAGGTGCCAATCCAGCAGCAACTCCTGGCATTCCTGTGTAGTTACCGACACGAAACAAAGAAGCGATGAAACTGATGATACCAGCAAGGATTACCGTGTATAAACCAATGTAAATGGGATACTCAGACATGATACAAATACCAGCACTGAGAGGGACTGCCATGAGTCCTGTAATGACGCCTGCCATGGCGTCTTCATAGAGATGAGAAAAAATACCGTTTTTGGTTGAAGTTTCTGTGGACATAATCTATTCCTCTTTCCATACACATCATTTGTCGTCCGATACAATGGACGCATTCATAAAACCCAGGTGGACTGTTGTCCCAATGTGTTCCAAGCAAGATTCTGCTAGACACGCAAAGTTTAGGAATGATGTGGTGGAGAGGAATCCCCAAAAAATAGATAACAGTCGGCGCTATCGAGTTGTACAACGGACTCTGCTCTGGTTGGTTCCAAGACCGCAAAATATGTCGTTTGTACGAGTGGCTCTGTCACTCTTGAACAATACAGCAAAGAAGTAAACAACGACCAAGTCGGCAGCTTACCATTAAAAGTAGGTTTCCTATGAGAACGATGCTCTTCTGCTTCTTCAATCTCTTCTAAGAATTCAACATCTGTTTCCGCACACTCAAAACACTCTACTCCCAAAGAGTGCATAGAAAGCATTCCATCCAGTGCAAAGACCATCAGGAAAAGAGCAATAATTCGCAATAGAGAAGATGAACATCGTTTCATATCAACCTCATTCTATCTTTTTAATCGACTCAATTTCAAATATTTAAATACAAATTCTAAAAAAGAGAACTTTTATCTATGTTTTTACAGATGATCCATGATTGCTAGACAGATTGTACAACCAAACCAACACCCTATTTGAGAACAACAAGGATTCTACGATTGAATCTATTCTCATGTAGAGAAAGTTAAAGATCCTGGTGCACCTCAATCTTTTGGTTTGAAAGAACTGGTCCACTGGTGAAAAGATACCTTTTGGATAGAAGAACAAAATTAAGCGATACTGTAGATCAACTTTACCAGTTTGGGGCGTTGAATGATTCGTTGCCATATTTAAAGCATTTCAAACAAGTATTTCTGTAAAATAATCATTGAATAACAATGGTTTAGTCTATACATTTAATGCTGGTGTAAAAAAATTTACAGATCCCTTTTGACAACCCACATGGACACCGATACTTGATCTTCGAAAGTGAATGAACATTCATTCAATTTTTCATTATCGATTGTTATCTTAGAAAAAGGAACTGTTCATGTTTGAAGGAAAAGCCGTCAATTTGAACCGATTGGACAATGACGTTGTCGAATTGGTCTTTGATTATCAAGAAGAATCTGTCAACAAGTTCGACCGTGTCGCCCTCGAAGAGTGGCGCAAAAGTGTCGATATTTTACAAGAGAACGCATCGTCCATCAAAGGACTGTTGGTTCGATCAGCGAAAAGCCAATTCATCGTTGGTGCCGACATCACCGAGTTCGGAGAGGCCTTCAAACAAACGGACGAGCAGTTGGGTGAATGGTTGACCTTCTGCAACAAAATTTTCAGCGACATTGAAGACCTGCCCTTTCCTACAGTGACAGCCATCAATGGTTTGGCACTGGGTGGTGGTTGCGAGATGGCTCTCTCTACGGACTTCCGTCTGATCGATACCAAAGGCAAAATCGGTCTACCAGAAACACAATTGGGCATTATCCCTGGATTTGGTGGAACAGTACGCATGCCTCGCGTCATCGGGGTCGACAATGCCATCCAAAACATCACCACTGGAAAGCAACTTCGAGCCGATGCAGCATTGAAACAACACCTCGTCGACGCTGTGGTTCCTGTCGAAAAGTTGGTGGACGCTGGGCACAAAATTTTGAACCAAGCGATTGAAGGGAAACTGGACTGGAAAACCCGTCGAAACCGCAAATTGAACCCCATCAAACTGCCACCAATGGAAGCCATCTTGGTCTTCCAGAGTTCTGAAGGCATGACAAAGGCCACCACCAAAGGCCATTACCCAGCACCACTGGCTGCCATCAGTTCCATCCAAAATGGTGGATTTGAGCCACGCGATGCAGCTCTTGAAGTTGAAATGCAAGAGTTCATCAAGGTTGCCAAAACCACAGTCACCAAGTCTTTGGTTGGACTATTTTTGAACGATCAATACATTAAAGGCAAAAGCAAGAAGCAGGCCAAACAAGGCGACGACGTCAAAAAGGCTGCTGTATTGGGTGCCGGTATCATGGGTGGTGGAATTGCCTATCAATCTGCCTCAAAAGATGTGCCCATCATCATGAAAGACATTCGTCAAGCAGGACTGGATCAGGGAATGAACGAGGCTGCGAAACTGACTGCAAAGTTGGTCAAACGTGGACGCATCGACGAAGCCCGTATGGCAGAAGTCCTCAGCAACATTGACCCCACGCTGTCCTACGGTGAGGCCGACTTTGCTGAAGTAGACGTCGTAGTTGAGGCGGTTGTAGAAAACCCAAAAGTGAAAAAAATCGTATTGGCCGAAGTCGAAGGCAAATGCAAAGAGGGCACCGTTCTGTGCTCAAACACTTCGACCATCTCCATCACCTCGTTGGCTGAAGGTTTGAAACATCCAGAAAACTTCTGTGGGATGCACTTCTTCAACCCTGTACACCGCATGAAGTTGGTTGAGATCATCCGTGGTGAGAAGACATCTGAACGCGCAGTTGGAACAGCCGTAAACTATGCACTCAAAATGGGCAAACTCCCAATCGTTGTCAACGACTGTCCCGGATTCTTGGTCAACCGTGTGTTGTTCCCCTACTTTGCTGGGTTCCAAATGTTGGTCAACGAAGGCGCTGATTTCCAACAGATTGACAAAGTCATGGAGAAATTTGGTTGGCCGATGGGTCCTGCATACTTGCTCGACGTTGTTGGAATGGACACAGCCCACCACGCTCAAGCGATCATGGCAGATGGATTCCCAGATCGAATGGCCGCCGATGGTCGCACATCTCTCGATGTCATGGTGGAGGCTGAGCGCTTCGGTCAAAAAAATTCCAAAGGCTACTACCAGTACACCCTCGACCGCAAAGGCAAGCCCAAGAAATCTGTCGATCCAGACGTTGCCGCTATGATTGCAACCGTACAAGAAAATGGAAGTCAAGAATTCAGCAAAGAAGAAATCCAAGAACGCATGATGGTGCCAATGTTGATCGAAACCATTCGTTGCTTGGAAGAAGGCATTGTCGATACACCAAACGAGGCTGATATGGCGTTGATCTTTGGTATTGGCTTCCCTCCCTTCTTGGGTGGCGCACTGCACTACGCAGACCTCCTTGGATTGGACAAAGTCTGTGCAATGGCTGACAAGTATGCTCACCTCGGCAAACTCTATGAACCCACCGCCAAAATGCGCGAAATGGCAGCATCTGGCGCAACGTATTACCGCAAATAATTTGGAGATTTTATCATGAAAGAAGTTGTTATTGTTGATGCCGTTCGTACCCCAATGGGTCGCTCCAAAAACGGCGTGTTTCGCAATGTTCGTGCAGAAGACCTGTCTGCCAAACTGATTCAAGCGTTGATGGAGCGCAACCCATCTGTTGAAGCAGAAGGTATTGAAGACATCATTTGGGGCTGTGTACAACAAACCAAAGAACAAGGGTTCAACATTGGTCGCATGGCTGGTATCCTCGCGGGCTTGCCACACACGATCTCTGCCCAAACCGTCAATCGCTTGTGTGGTTCATCCATGACAGCGATCCACGAAGCCAACAACGCAATCAAGGCGGGAAATGGCGACATTTTCATCTGTGGTGGTGTTGAGCACATGGGACACATTCCAATGACCCACGGTGTAGACATTAACCCTGCACTGTCCCTCAATGTCACGCAATTTTCAGGCATGATGGGCATTACAGCAGAAATGCTGGGGATGTTCAACCAAGTATCTCGCTCTGCTCAAGACAAGTTTGCCGATGAATCTCACAAACGTGCCTACAAAGCCACTGTGGACAATGCTTGGGCAAATGAACTTGTTCCTGTGGAAGGACACGACGCTGATGGTTGCCTGACCATCGTAGACAAAGATGAAGTCGTTCGCGCAGACTCCTCGGTCGAAAACCTTGCCAAGTTGCGTCCCGCGTTCAATCCAAAGGGTGGAACGGTCACCGCAGGAAACTCCTCTGCCATTTCTGATGGCGCCGCAGCCTTGTTGGTGATGTCAGCTGAAAAAGCAAAAGAATTGGGTCTAAAACCAATGGCTCGCATCGTTTCCACCGCTTCTGCTGGATGTGAACCGTCTTTGATGGGTCGCGGTCCAGTTCCGGCTACAGAAAAAGCTCTCAAACGCGCTGGCTTGAGTTTGGACGACATGGACTATATCGAACTCAATGAGGCGTTCGCCGCTCAATCTTTGGCTGTACTCAAGGAACTTGACCTTATGGATCGCCAAGACATCGTCAACGTCAAAGGTGGCGCCATTGCATTGGGTCACCCGTTGGGATGCTCAGGAGCCCGCATCACTGGTGCCCTTGCCCACATTCTCAAGGAAAATGGCGGGAAATATGGTCTTGCTACCATGTGCATCGGTATGGGACAAGGCGTCGCCACCATTTTGGAACGCTTAGACTAAATCTTTTCAGTCTGAGATTCAAGCCCTCGAATCACAATGTGATTTGGGGGTTTGTTGGTTTATTGTATGCAAAACAATCAACGATTGCGTCTCCACCACAAAAGACCACCAAACAACGCCACAATTGCTCCCAACCACCACTGCAGTCGCAGACTGGGCGAACGCAAAAACTTTACAGGTAAGACGCTGGGATTGCGCAACCACGGATTGACATAGAGTTGAACAAAAGAAGAGAACTGCACACGACGCTCAGTAAAGTCATACCAAGCACCTGGTGTTGCATCCGTATTGTCGTCTACCAACAGGCTACCCCGTTGCTCCACTGCCCAAATGCGTCCATCCTTCAAGCGACCCAAGGCGATCACAGACTCCTCAATCGCTGGAGCAACTTCTGTACACTCTGAAACAGTACACCGCAACAAGGCTTGTTGGCGAGCGGATACCAATACCCCATCTCCATCTTTGACCAAACTGTCAATCTTGGCTTCTGGCAGAGATTGTACAAACTCTCCTTGGTAGTACAGCGCTTCAGAAGTTGCCACCCAATCACCCCAAGCGCGACTCTCTTCGGTGTTCATCGTCGGCACTGATTTGCTAGTGACTTCACCACATGCAGGCTCAACAAATCCCCGTTGGGTCACGACAACCAAGTCTTCTCCATCTCCGTCCAATCGAATCACACCAAACAGCGCACAGGGCGTCCAAGCATCTTCTTGGTGGGTCCACAATCGACCTGCATAATCAAACCCCCACCATGTATCTTTGTCTGTCTTGCCAACCTGCTTCAAGGCATTGTTGATACGACCCGATTGATGAGGAAGTCCTGCCATTTGTCCCCAAGACCCATCTGCTTGTAGCAAATTGATGCCTTCAAAGTCCACCACCGCGATTTGTCCCAAAACGGATGATACAGACACCGAATCGGTGACAGGACCTTCTGTTGGATGAGAGAGTACTTCACCATTTTGATACAGATAGACCCCTGTTCCCATAAAAGCCATCGCCACAGTTCCGTTGGCATCCATCGCCGCCCCACCAGAAACAGTCGCATGAAAGTTCTGTCGCACAGGTGTCATCGACTCACCGTTCCACTCCAGTGGGCCTCGACGAAAGGTCCCCACCAGAGCCGTACCACCCTCCAAAGCCCACGCTCCTGTTGGACCGATCAAGCCACTGTCAGCATCCACATCCAATTTGGTAATCGGCGTCAATACACCGTCGGACAACACTTGAAAAGGGTGGGCTTGACGGGTTGGAGAAATGACGGTGATCAACGCATCTCCACCGTTCATGGCGGCGATATGACTGGCAAAACCACCCTCGATGGTTGCCACAACTTTTTGCGTGTGGACATCGACAATTTCACCAGTGACCAATCCCATCCAAACGGCAGAATCCACTCTAGAAACAGCCGTAACCGAGCCTGTTGAGACCTGCTCAAAGGGTTGTCCTTCTTCACTGGCCCACAATCCGTGTTCAATCGTTGCAACCCACACATTGTTTCCATCGGCAACCACCTGCCACGGCTCAACATCGGGAATGATCAGTTTTGCGTCTCCCTGAGGTTTCACTCTCCAAAGACCTTTGGTGCGCCCTCTCCAACCAACAAAAACAACACCGTCTTCTCTGGCGTCCAACGTTGCAACAATGGACTGTGGATTTTGTTGCACCAACCGTTTTCCAAGTGCATTTATCTCCCACAGTTGCGTTGGGGGAGCACCCCAAGCGCCATTTACCCACGTGGCAACCCGTTTGGTATCGGGGGGAAATCGATCATCCCGCTCCCAAGATTCAATACTGGGTGTGGTCCTCATGACACCCACGCGGGTCGTGAGTAAAATCTCTTCTAGACCAACGTCTACATCCAGAACATGCCCCCGCTCGGGGCCAACGATTTCCCAAGCACTTGCGATGTTCATCCACAACCAAATCATTCCTCTCCCCAATGCAGTCTGTTGTCCGGACCCAATTCTCCAGGGAGTTCAAGACCTTCTGAAAAGGCAATCAGATCAGCGGTCAAACGCCCCCGTTCCTCAAGCAATGTTTGAATGTATCCTCGTTTGGTGCGTTTGGTCCATCGAACTTTCCAAGCTCTCAACATTCGAGTGATCGCCCGCAAATATACAAACATCACAATGCAACTCAGCATCCCGATTGACCCAACAAACAATGAGGCAGCAAGTGGCGTATTGGGAATTGTTGGAAACAAGAGATTGGCTTCCAAAGCCCCAAAATAGGCCAAGGCTGACCAGACCATCCAGGTCAAAGGATAGAAAATGAGGGACGAAAAGAGCTGAACCGACGCCCTGTCCTTTTGCAACGGTACACGATGTTGAACCACATACCGAATGGCGTACATGGTTGGAAAATTGATGATGTACCCAACAAACAAGAGGGGTGGCAACAAGAGCGACACCAACAGAGACTGAACTGCCAAAATACCAATCACACGCCTTGAAATCCATCTGGGGTCACCATCGAGCTGATGATCCAGCAATCCCAGCGACTCCATATCCAACCGATATTGCTCAATGCGTTCGATCATCGAAGCCACTTCTACGGGATGAGAGGTTTTGCGCGCATGATAGCCCTTCCACAGTCGCGCTACACCGATGACCTGCTCATTGATGGTCGCTGTCCCAACTTTTTTCTGATCGGCCAACCGCTCTGCTCGAACCAAACTGGCAGCCCGATGAAAATTTCGATGCATGGTCCAGTCTTCCATGGCAAATATGGCTTCCGTCAAGGTGTCTTCCATCAAATCTGTAAGGGCATCCCAGCGCTCTTTGGCATCCTCCAATCGCCAAATGGCTTCCGGTATCTCAATCGGAGGATGGTAATTCACCAGTACATTGGAACGGAATCGCTGTTTGTGATCATAATGCAATCCCACTGGAACGATAACAGGAGGACTGTCCGATGATGCACACTGATAAGCCGCATCAAAAATGCGTGCTGCACCTGTTTTCAATTGCTTTAAGCAAGGATCATCGTGGGAAACCCCTTCTGGAAACAAGGCGGTAAAAGAGCCATTCGAGATTCTCTCACTCATCGCCTCCAAAGATTCTTGATTCTTGGTGCGCTGTTCTTCCACTGGCATGTCTTTTAAATCTTGACGTCGATAAATTGGAACGGTGCCAACCTGACGCATGATCCACCCCAAAATGGGCCACTTAAAGAGTCCATGTCTGGCTCCGAACATCAAACTCTTCGGAAAAGTTGAAAATATCAATGCCGGATCGACCATCCCGTTTGGGTGCCAACCAATGAGAATTCCACCTCGATCATGTGGAATGTGCTCTTCTCCATTCACCTCAAGTTCTCGGAAGAAAGTATACAGTCCCAATTGAACAAATTTTCGAATCCAAATCACCATCGACACAGCACTCCTGATTGAAGTATACAAGGATCGAATGTAAAGAGCATCACAAGACGAATGCTCACCCAGCATGCACTAAGCCAGTTTACATGCATAGAACTATATATTACAGGCAGCTGGTGCAAGTTTAGTTGCTACTTCCAACGAAACTTCTGGGTTGGAACCACCTCTTTCTTTGTCCTGGGCAAATGATGTTTGAATCAATTCAACAAAGGTCGAATCGACGAGTTACGAAACAGAACTTA
This sequence comes from uncultured Myxococcota bacterium, assembly GCA_965661985.1. GTDB lineage: Bacteria > Myxococcota_A > UBA796 > UBA796 > UBA796 > CAJWHX01. The sequence continues at coordinate 23,966 of CBFIFY010000056.1, forward strand.
ACGACTTTTTCGATATTGATCGCATTTCGTCCTTGAAGAACTTTCTCTCATCGCTACACGGACTTCATCACAATTGGAACTCATATAATAACAAATGCGCTTTTCCATATCACAAAACAGAGTGGAACACTCAACTTATCTCGAGAAACAAAGCCATGGGACACACTCCCCTATGAGAGCACAGACCAAAAATAAATCGCAATCCTGGCAACAAAAAATCTCCGAATCGAAGACATGCACAATTCGGAGATCGATAACGTGGGCTTGGAAATTACGAACCAGAAGCCTTTTCGGCAATTTTATCTTTGACATCGTAGACAACTCCAACCATGTCATCAACGGCATCCACAATTCCTGTAAAATTTCCAATGGTAATCCATTGTGCATCATTCATAGGATTGAGACCACCGATAAGTGCTTCTCCTGAGAAACCACCTCCTGCAGCAAATCCACCACCAAGAATTCCCGTAGTTAGCTCTAGGACTTCCCAAACTTTGAGGAATACCTTCATGCCTTTTCCTGGGTCCAATGATTCTTTGAGAGTTCGAACACCTGCAATACGCTTCAAACACCCATTTACGAAGGTGCTTTGATGTACACAATTTTTGATGATTGCATCCACCTGACCTTCCATGTTGCTGAGCATGGATTTGGCCGAAGCGAGTTTTTCCTCAAGACCCGCAATCAATTTGGCATCAGCTGCCGGATTCGATTTGAGACTTTGAAGTTCAGATTCAAGACCGGATATATTTTGTGCCATTTTGGCACTGCCGCTGAGATAGCTGTTGAGGGAAGATACGATATCGTCTGCCGCACTGTCGATCTTATTTAAATCTCCTGTCGCCATGTCGAGAAAACCCTCACCCTGCTTGACATAATTTACCGCATCCCCAAAGAAGGTCTCTGCGATTCGAGAGCTCGCTTGTACTGTCCCACTGCCAACCATAGAGGCTGCAGCTGCAATTTGCTTGTAGCAACTCTCTGCAGAACACATATTCTTTTCGAATCCTTGGTACGAAGAACGAAAGAGACGAACGGTAGAGTCAATGCTCTTGAGTGTGCCATGAAGACCGACAAATCCTGCCGCGATTGTGGTCGCAAAACCCGCCGCCGTTGCAAAGATACCCATACCGACTTTGACCACAGCAAACGCGCAGTTGATGTTTCGTTTTCTAGCTTCGGCTTGGACACCAGCTTTTTTGCCAAATTCAACTTCAGCACACTTTTGTGCGCGATCTACTGCTTCATCTTGTGCCTTATTGACAAACACTGAGAGTTTCTGCGCGATGGTATCGACAGAGGCATCTCTTTCATCCAGCTCTTCTGTATAATGCGCAGCGATGAGGTTTTGGTATTCATTGCGAATGCTGGCAATCATTCCTTGAAAATTGCCAGCGTCCTTGATCTTTTGTAGGATGCGTGGATTGTCCAATCCGACCTCAAGCTGCTCTGGTTTTTTGGCTTTGAGGGTCACCATCGTATGTATTGTCCAGCCGGTATCAACTTTGATACGACTGTCGACAGACTGAAGATACTCTTTTCCGATGTCGGGATGAGAGAAAAGAACCATGGTATGCTCTGTGACCTTGGGTTTCTCATCAATTTTTTTCTGCTCTCCTGCAATCAGTTCTTTAAATGCGGTCTTGTCGAAACCGACTTCGCTCGCCATACCAATGATTTCAAAAGGTTCAAAGGATTTGTGTCGATTGATATATTTGCAAAGGTTTTTGACGGAGCCCGCCATCTTTACTGCATTTTCTAAATTTTTCATTGCACTAACTTCCTACATAAACATAATTTGTGTGAAGAGACGATCCCAACTACCAGCGCCAACATATTTGTGTAGCAGTTTGATGTCATCATTGGAAAATTTGGAGACAAGATCTTTGATGAGAGCGATATTGCCTTTTCCAGCGTCCATAAAGCCCATATACTGATCGTCGGCGAGCTTGAGTCGTTTTGCAATGTCTTCAAGTTCTCCGTACTGTTCAGCTGCATCGGCAACCTCATCAGCAATGGCACGCGCATCATCTTCAAAATCATCATGTCCTTCGAGATCTCGTACAACGCTCAAAAGAGCATCAATCTGCTTGAGAATTGTTTTGAGATCACTTTTCGTGAGATCATAGTCTTTGGGGCGTAACTTTTTGAGTGCACCATCCCAAACGATTCCACCTTCAAAGAGTTTATACATTCCCTCTTTTGCGTACTTTTTGAGTCTACGTGATAGGGTCTGCAGCATATCTTCGCTTTCGAGTGTCGGTTTCTTGGAGATCTTTTTGAGTGCCTCTCGCCCCTCCTTGTCCCACCATTTATAGATTTTGAGTGCTTTTTTCAGGTCGTCGGGAACCTCAATTTTTTCTTCCCCAGAGCTGGTGTCGGTTTTGACACCTTTGACGCCCTTTTCTTTCAGTTCCTCTCGGACTTCTTTGTCGAGAGCTTCATCTTCAGCATCTCCTTTCCCGCCATGATTTTTGACAATCTCGACTTTTCCGACGATCTTTTTTACCGTAGCATCTTTGATGAGTGCTTTGAGGGTTGATTTCCCACCACCATTTGCTTTGACTTTAACGGTCATTTCATGGCCGTCAACAGTGGCCTGAATGGTTCCTGCTGCGACGACAGAGTCTTTTTTTATCTCCTTGGCATCATCGATTTTGAGCTTTTCAAGAATCTTTTTGATCTTGAGCGGATCTTTGAATTTCGCTGGTTCAGATACTTTTTTATCAATGTAGAAAATAAAATCTTTTCCAACAGCAACAGCAAACCATGCCCTTGTGTCTTCACCAAGGGTTTTGGTGGCAGCAAGAGCAAGAGACGTTACTTTTTTGGCATTTTTATTTACAGCCATACCATACTCCCAAAAAATAAAATGTAATGCAATTAGGGACCGTAATATAACGCATTTCTCTGAATCAATAAAACAATTTTCGACACAACATTCCATGTTACCCATGCAAAAACATCGGTACGTGTCATGATCAAAAACAATCCAATCGCAGAGCATTTTTTTCAAGAGCTGGCTTCCCTTATCATTTCTGCTGGTCCCACACACGCCACGCCACTATGGCTTTCTACTTTTCAATGAATATATGACAAAGACGAGCATGAATTTATCCCAATCCCCATTCATGGTACCATTCCCGATGAACTTCAAGGAACCTTGTGCTGGGCAGATGCCATGCGATTCATCTTTCCCGATGAACAGGTTTGATGGAGATGGGGCATCTATGCATTTCGGATGACTCAACCAATCCGTTGCACATTGAAAAGAGTAAATATCATCTTCGTCTTTTACCCCCCCCAACCAACTGAGACTCTTGGAACACATACAATTTCATAAAGGCGCCCATTGCAGCTGAATTTGAAAGCCCAAAACCTGGCCAATTTTCATCAAGGTACCCCATCGCACATCTGTTTTTCCCTGCTCGATGTTGGAAATCCCGTTGATCGAGAGATCACAAAGCATCGCCAGTTCGGTTTGTGTCAATCCCAGTGCTTTACGACGTTGCTGAATCTGCTGACCAATGCGTTGAAGTTCTGTCATCGACATCACATTCCTAGTATAGTGTGAATTTTATCGATTCAGTATTGATGCGACAATCTGATTGGGATTTTTTGAGATGCGTTGGAAAATCAAAAGCCCCACCGGGAAATGGATCAGGCCTTCTTGAAATTCAGCATTACATGAGCCAACCAAAAATCACACGATACAGCCATCCATCAATCTTCATACTGTTCCTTAATCCGTTCGAGTATATCGATATCTAGGATGTCTTAAGGACGACCTGCTTTTCTTTTCATCGCTATCAAATCATCGATACTTGCAACAAAATAGACTGCTTGCCCCACAGTGATTTGCTCTGCTCTAGATTTTAATGCTTCAAAGTTATCTGATTCTGAAACCAGTAGATCAATCTCAGTGTGTCCCGAAAAGACAATGCCAACATATTCTTTTCCACAATCCATTGACGAACATTCTCAATATTTTCAATTCGTTGCTTTGTTTCTGGGATTCTCGGTCTTGTATTCAAATTCCAAACGGAGTTGATTAATGTTTTCCAACTATCTTCATCCAATTTGGGCACGATGTCCAAATCATGCGTGAGACGAGTACTGCCATGCAATCGAGCAGCCACACCTCCAACAATGATAAACTCAACACCATCCACAGTCAGAGCATTTAAAACCTCAAAAAAATTCATCGTTTCCGTCGTTGTCGCTGCATGAGTTTCGCAAGTTGATTGAGACTTTGTACGGCTTCGGTCAGATCGTTCAATCTTTGTACAAATACTTCGGGGTTTAACCTGGCCACTTTCTCATCGGGTGAAGAATTGGGAGACAAGTACAACAATGGTTTGGACATCGAAAACTCCTGCAGTTGTTTAAACATACCATATTTAGTAATGATATGGTGAGGTTGGTTCCGATCACTATTAGGCTGCAAACAGTGCCCGTTTTTGTCAGTTGTTTATGAGTGGTCTATGCAAAGCCCCACCAAGAAATTGATGAGGCTTGTTGAGGAACGGCACAATAACCTTCCAATTCTAGTGTGGCATTTGTAAAACAATCGCGATTTTCTTTATATATGATGTCGCTTATGTAAAAGAAATTGGATTTTCTTTACATAAGGAGGTTAATCTGTAAAAGAAACACGATTTCTTTTACATAAGGACAGTGCTATGCCTCTCACATCATTACCACTGCAACAGAATCTGGAAACGCCAGCCGTTTTTAAAGCGACGATTCAAGCTCATCGTTACCTCGCAGAACTCAAAGGAGCAGCGAAGACAATTCCCAATGAAGATATCTTGATCAACACCCTCTCTATTCAGGAAGCCAAAGACTCCTCTGAGATTGAGCAGATTATTACAACCCATGATGCAGTCTTTCGAGCCGCTATACAATCAACACCTATAGAAGACCACGCCGCAAAAGAAGTTCGAGATTACAAAGATGCCATCTATTACGGATTTCGACAGATTCAAAACATAGGCTTGATTTTAGACAGAGACATTCGTCACATGAATCAGCTTCTCACACACAATTCAGCCGGCTATCGAACAGTACCAGGAACCGCATTGCGCAATCGCCAAACTGGTGATGTGGTATACATGCCTCCACAACATCCGCAAGAAATCATCGATGGAATGAACAACCTAATCCAATTTATCAATGATGCTTCCCTGTCAGATGTTGATCCATTGATCAAAATGGCCATCATCCACCATCAATTTGAGAGTATTCATCCATTTTACGATGGA
>CBFIFY010000057.1:0-28620 GCA_965661985.1 uncultured Myxococcota bacterium
AATCTTGGTCTTTGTTCTGCTGTGTGATTTTTTTGCTATTTGTTTTCGATGGCTTCAGTTGTCAGGTCTTTCTGATTGTTCGACCTACGTTTGACAGTCCTTATGGTTTTTGAGAAAGGAGAGGGCAATGGTTTGGATGCTATTGGGTTGTTTGTCTGTCGAGAAAGATCAACGCGGCTCTGTTGAAGATACAGATACAGGACAGCCAAATGAGGTCACCTGTAACGAAGAAGAACGTGTTCTTCTGTATGTAGATGCCGACCTCGATGGGTATGGAACTGAGGGAATCTCCAGTCTGGAATGTCCAGGAAGCATCGGTTGGTCCGACAATGAGATGGATTGTGATGACACAAACGCCTCTATATACCCTTCTGCGGTTGAAGAATGTGACGACCTAGACAACGATTGCGATGGGCAGATTGACAATCGAGTGTCTGGACCCACGGACCCTCTTTGGGGAACGCTGTATTATAAAGATGCCGATATGGACGGGTATGGAGATGACAATCAGACGCTCCAAAGTTGTACGCTGCCAGATGGCTTTGTCATCGACGGTGGCGACTGTGATGACTCAAATTCACTGGTCTATCCTTTTCAGCAAGAAGAGTGTGACGGCGTAGACAATGATTGTGATGGAGAGGTAGACAATCGTGTTGGCGCCATAACAGATCCTCTTTGGGGAACATTGTATTACGCGGATTCCGATGGCGATGGATTTGGGAATGTAGACCAAACCCTTCAAGCCTGTACGGTCACGACCGGTGTGTCGGCAGTGAGTGGCGATTGTGATGACTCAAACGCTTTGGTCTATCCGCAAGCGTCGGAAGGATGCGACGGAATTGACAGCAATTGCGATGGTGCCATCGGCAGCGCTGAAATGGATATTGATGGTGATGGTTTTGTATCTTGTACATTGTCTGGCACAGTTTCGGATACTTGGCTGGGCGATTCAAGCGTTCTTGGTGGTGATGACTGCAACGATACCGATCCATATTCTTTTCCTGGAGCAGCGGCCCAAGATTCCACAACGGATTGCTTGCGAGATGCTGATCTGGATGGGTATGGTGATATCAGCAACGGTGGAACGGATTGCGATGACGCTGATGCTGGTGTGTATCCCGGCGCCACAGAGTTGGCGATGGATGGTGTCGATCAGGATTGTGATGGTTATGAACTGTGTCCCTTGGATGCGGATGGGGACGGCTTCATCGGCACGTCAGGACAAACCCTGTCGACAGACATTGAATGCGGTATGAATGGAACGTTGGACTGCAATGACAGCGATGCAACGATTCATCCAGGGGCACCAGAGACAGATGGGGCGTCCGATCTCAATTGTGATGGACTGGAATCGGTGGATTCAACCTGTGCATCTGCAAATGTCGGTTCCGTTTATTACCTCTTTTGTGAAGATGCCGTGACTTGGGAAACTGCACGAGACCGTTGCGATGCTGCAGGGTACGACTTTGCTTCGATTCAAAGCTCTACGGAAAATATGTTTGTCGCGACGACTGTGTCGACAGCTACATGGCTAGGATTTCGAGATGAGGATGGTGGAACGACAAGTTGTGGTCCTCAAATGAATTTTCAGTGGGTACACGGACAGTCAGGATATTATCAAGTTGTCTATTGGGCCATGTGTTTTGGCTCTCCTTCGGTGAATGCTCCGGGATACCAGAATTGGGGGCCGAATGAGCCAGACAACGGCAGTTCGGGTACCGACTGTGTCAGTGTTGACAGTTTTGGCGTATGGTCAGATGGAAACTGTGCCCTCAATAAGCCTTACATTTGTGAGACGCGATAAGTTAAAGGGGTGATTAAAGGGTAAGGTTCAATTGTCAGGGCTGTCTTATGACGTAGACCATTCTACAACATATCCTGAAAATGCTCCGACGTGATCCGTCAATGAATGCACCGTGACGTGAAGAGAAAAACGTTCTCGCTCTAATGAAACCCGATGATGTTGGTTTGGCTCTGCGCTCCAAACTGGAGTTGGGGTTGCGTAATCCAACAATGCTTGAATGGAACGCCCCAGCAACAGTCCTGGTTCAAAGTGGGGGATGCTCCAAATGGATTCCAACTCTTGTCCATACTCAAAAAGCAGAGCGATACATGCAGGATTGATGTATCGGATCAGACCGCTTTCATCACAGAGCATGGTAGGGTGACCCATTCCCTCAATCATGTCTTGCATTCGAGCCAATTCGCGTTGTCGAATGTACTCTTGGGTGATGTTTTCAATCTCGACGCAGAAACCTAGAGAGACCCCATCTTTGAAGACGTGTTTGGCATGACACTCGAAATGCTCACCTTTGAGGACAAAATGTGTGGAAAATGTTGACTGTTCAGGGATAGATTGAAAGATGGGTAGATTCTTTAGGGACAACCCCAACAACTCTTCTGTGAGTATTTGGGGAATCAGTGTGGCAAAAGCACGATGGTACTTCACAAATACTTTTTTGGCCGATTCATTCATAAACCGCAGGTGAAACCCGTTGTCTACCATAAAAATAGGACGAACAGCCTGTTCAATAGAAACGTTGAGCCAAAGAGCCTCATCCAGTAGAGTGCTGATTTGGTGGTTTTGCTGTTCAAGATTCACAGAATAATTTTCCAACAAGATTTGTGTTTCATACAGGCTCTTGTTTTCAAAACCTTGAAGGATGTACTCTCCATCATGGATCGAAGTTACAAACTCAATCAAATTGCGGGATGCATGCTCAACTGTGAACGAGGGTGTTTTGCCTCTACTCAATCGACGAATTGTGCCGCGCGTTTCTTGTGCACCAAAGTTGTCCACTAGGGTACTGCCCAAAATAAAGCCAAAAAGAGTTTCAGCTTTTGAGTTTTGTTTACGCAATACAAATTCACTGTCGTAAATCAAAATGGCAATGTCTAGCGCATCAAACATGGTGGTGATCCTTCAGGGGTAATTGTGCATCCACCACATCAGTTTAATCGGTAAATACAATGTCGGGCAATGTGGAAGCAACAATATTCATGATGGTTTCTACATCCGCATCTTCTACACCGGCATCTTCCAAGTTTTCTTGAAGAAGTTTGGCGACCAAATCAAAATCGGTCTTTGAGATTCGGAGTACCTGATGGGCTTCTCGCAGTGTTCGACCCTTGTATTGAATCGGTCCACCAAGAACTTGAGACAAAAAGTCTGTTTGGTGTTGAATCAGAAAGTCCATTGACACCCTAGCGAAGTAAGGCTTCAAAGATTCTTCAGACAGCACATCTCGATAGAAGTTTTTCACAATGGTGTGAATGGTGGCAAATCCACCATATTTGTCATACAACGTCATATTTCCCCACAAATTATAGTGTTACCTAACACACATCGTGGGGATTATCTCCATTTTCTCTCACACATGTGTCTACAATCTACTTTCTTTCCTATCAATTTTGAGATGTGTTGTAGAGTGCATGTGTTTACGAAAACTTTTTGTTTTGAAAGAGGTTCAAAAATCTTAAAATACGCACATCATCCACATCATTCCCAGACACAAGCGCTCGCCAAGACAGAACTTCGCTGATGAGTTTGAGATCAATCGGCCCAATTTCGTGGTAGGCCATCGACCAGTCTTGAAAAATGCGTTTGTCAGTCGTTCGCTCCATCAAAGTCATGAGATTGCGGTGGCGCTTGTCTTTGCCAATTTTGTTGTACAATGCTCGAACATTGTCTTCGGGACCCTCAAGAAGTTGGAGGAATGTACTTCCTCGAAACATCATAACCCCTGTCAAATCTTGGGTTGGGTTGTGGCTGTGGGCAGAACGAAGAATGCTTTGTATTTCGGCGGGATCAAAAGAAGGAACTGCGGTACTGACATAGAAAAGTTGAAAGATGGACATGTTTTCTCCAAAGGATTTTTTGATATTGTATCAAAGTGAATAGGTTTTGAATGGAAAATAATGATACAATTTTAATCAAACGGAGGTTTTATGTCGATTTATCAACTTTTCTATGTCAGCACCGCCAAAGTAGGCTTCGTCCAATCGGATGTTGATGCAATTTTGAAAAAGGCCCGCATGTTCAACCCCAGCCAGCAATTGACCGGTGTGCTGCTGTTTCGCGCAGGCATCTTTCTACAGTTGCTTGAAGGGGACAAAGAGAAGGTGCACGCTTTGTATCAAAAGATCAAAAAAGATTCGAGACACCGAAATGTATTTACGATCTTCGAAAATACTGCTCAACAAAGAATCTTTCGGAATTGGTCCATGGGTTTTTGTGAGATTGGTCCAATTGAACTTAAAATGGTCAACGAGGTGATCGGTTGGAAAAGATTGGTTCGAGGTAAAGACATCGAGCCCAAAGTCATTTTGGATTTGCTAAAACAGTTTGAAACCAAAGACCTTTGAACTCAATCCTTCAACAGAAATCCATTGCTGGTCGATTGTTGTGTTCATTGCACAGTCGCTTTGTGGTATACTCTCTGTATAGTTTGAGTCACCACGTGATTGCGAGGATGTATGTTGGTATTTTGGGGGACGGTGCTCGCTGCATGGGCAGATGAACCACTTGATGTAGAAGAAGCGAACGCGACTGAGTTTGTTGAAACGGTTGATGATTCAATCATCGAGCCCGAAGTTGGCGAGCAGGCAGTTGGTGTTGACGAACCAGGTGCCGCCAAAGTGCCGGTGACCTTGAAACTCACCAACGGTGTTGTGCTGGTGGGGGAAATGGAAATACGGCAGGTGTTGTATTGGACCCCATCTGGAGAGGGGACTGTCGATTTCTATCTGTCGCAAGGTGGTCTACAAAGCATCCAAAATTCGCTAATCGCTGATATCTTACAAGGTCATCAGGATGTCCAAGCCGACACCGACACCAACACCAACACCAACACCAACACCAACATGGTGGAGAAAGAACCATCTCCACAAGAAGTGCAATCTGAGAAGCCGTCGAATATTGAAAGCGGATACGAGGGCAAGTTTTCCTTCGCCAACCCTGCCGCGTCTCGATATCTCTATGCCCCGTCGTCAATCCCCTTGCAGAAAGAACAGGGCTACGTGTCACAAAAACTCTTGTTCACTTCGGCCGTCTACGGCGTAACCGACAATGTGACGTTGCTGATGGGAACGATGGTGCCCATTCCTTTCCTTTCTGTAGTGGGTGGGAAATATGCTCGTCGCATCAGTGACAAATGGCATGTGGGTGCTGGGGCAGAAGCCTTTTTCAACCCCTTCGCAGGCAGTTTCGATGCAGCCAGTGTACCGTTGAGCATTGGTTTTGTCTCTGCGACCTATGGAGACTTAGACTCGCATGTTACCGTGGCAACTGGGGCGATGTACGAACAACTTTTTTCGGATGGTAATATTACCCACCCAGTTTTTCTCTCAGGGCACAAACGGGTCTCTGACAGGTTGGCTTTGGTGAGTGAAAATTGGGTGTTGCTGAATCCAGATGCTTTGGGAGAACAGCGATTTCCCTACATGGGGTCGATTACTTCGGTTGCCTTTCGATTGGTGGGGCGACGTGATAAAACCTATCAAATCCTCGGACAGATGGTTACCGACAATGGCTATCCACGATATACCTGGGATTTTGGACTGGTGATGCTCAGCATTGCTGACTCCGCGACGTTGACTGATCCGCTGAGTGGCACAACCCATTATTCTATCTTTTCGGAAAGTTTCAATTTTGGTCCCATTCCTTGGATTGATTACACTTGGCACTTTGGACCGGCTCGGAGGGCAGAATGATGATGGGATTTGCAATCATGTCGCTGTTGGGGTGTTTTACGACATTTGACCCAAAGTATTCGGAAGGTACTTGGCTCGAATCTGACTATCGGGTCGAGTTCAACCCTGCATGTCCAGTAAACGGCATTTTCAATGATGCTCTTCGCTTGGAGTATGAGTTTGGCGATGACAGCGGATTTCAGGACACGGGCACGTTTTATGGTTCCAGCATTGTAGCCCTTGAAACCTACCGCGAAAATATTTGGGGCTTGTGTACATCTATCGGTGGGAATGCTGCGTTCTCGTGTGATCACCCGTTGATTTTGACGCACTACGAGTCTTGGAAAGAGAACTTTCCAGTTGAGCAGGTACGTGAGGACACGGGCTGTGTTGTAAAAGCCGGATATGGATACACGGAAGGCATATTCGTCAGTGACACAACTGTTCGCACTGTTCAGCAGATTTATGTTTCTTGCGATGGTACTGATGGGAATTCTCGTAGGGTGTGTGATGGTACATTGACGAGTTTGTGGACAAAGCAGTGATCTAGAAGGTTTGTGTGGGGGCATGGTTGCGTCTCGTTTGCGTTGAACAGAAATTATCGATGTGATTGCCCAGATGGGTTATCAATGACTCTATGGAACCCACACGCATCAACAAATACCTAAGCGAAATTGGATTTTGTTCCCGTCGAGAAGGAGACAAACTGATAGCGCAAGGTCGCGTCACCATCAACGGCAAATTGCCAGAGTTGGGAACGAAGGTGGCACTTGGAGATCGCGTTGCTGTCGATGGCAAAGATGTTCAACCCCATCACCGTCCCAACATTTACATTGCCTACAACAAGCCCGTTGGCATTACCTGCACGACCGACTTGCGGGTTAAAGGCAACATCATCAAAGCCGTCAATCACCCACATCGTGTGTTTCCAATCGGTCGGCTGGATAAACCGTCAGAAGGATTGATTTTGTTGACAGACGATGGGGATATAGTCAACAAAATCCTACGTGCACGCAACAACCACGAAAAAGAGTACATCGTACGGGTGGACAAACCCATCACCCAAAAATTTCTCAAGCGCATGCGAAAAGGGGTGCCCATTTTGGACACGGTGACCCGTCCATGTGTGGTTCAAAAGATCAGCAAACGCACCTTCAAGATCATTTTGACGCAAGGGTTGAACCGTCAAATACGTCGAATGTGTCAATACCTGTCGTTCAATGTCGTAACGCTGAAACGCGTTCGAATCATGAATATCAATCTAGACCTACCCGTTGGTGAATGGCGCAATCTAACCGACACGGAACTTCAAGTGTTGAACAGTTTGCTGGTGGATTCGAGCAAAGAAAATTAATGTGGAGTCCATCAATTGTCTTAGGACTGCTTTAGGATTCGTTCTGCCTGTTATACTCAATCAATCCACTAAATCAAAGCAGTTGGAGAATTAATGCCTATTGTGAGACCCATACAAAAGATTTGCCCTTCTTGCAATAAGTCCTTTACGCGCATGCAAGGAGATGTCATCACTCCGAGCGACCTGAACCCGTTGTGCAAGCCTTGTTCTATGAAGGCGCTTCGCAAAAAACTAGGCAAACTGGGCAAACTGCTCAAAGGTCCAAGATTCTTTTGAGAGAATCCTTTGTATTCAAGTCCGATTCAATGTACATCGACCAAGACAGTGGATCAAAGATTTGGTTGTCCTTTCCACAGTGGATTCACTATTGAACAATCTTGATGATTCGTGAACTCAATGACGGTTGTTCTGACCCAATGGTGAGAAAGTTCGCTCGGAGTTCATCCCATGCTAAATCCAATGGCTCGTTGTGGTGCACGACGCACCAAGCCTCGCCTTTCTCAATCAAGTCTCCAGGTTGCTTGAGCAACTCCACACCGACGGCGGGATCAATGATGTCGCCGACCTTGGCTCGACCGGCTTTCATTTTGAGTCCCAATAGTGCGACTGACATGCCGTCGATTGCGTGAATGTACCCACTGTCATTGCTGACAAGGTTCGTTTGATGTTTTGCTTGTGGCAATACAGATTTTGGGGATGCACAGAGTTGTTCAACAACATCAGGGGCTACGTGGTGACTGATCAACATTTGTTTGAAGGCGTCCATTGCGGTACGATCTTGCCAAGATTGTCGAATCATTGCTTCACCTTCGTCGAGGCTCGATGCCAACCCTGTCATTTCCAGGAGGTGTGCGCCAAGCATCGCAGTGATGTAGGCAGAATCTTCGGGTCCATTGCCTCGCAAGATGTCGATCGATTCTTCAATTTCCAACGCGTTGCCACTCATAGTGCCCAAGGGGTTTTCCATCCAAGACAGCATCGCACGGGTTTGGATACCCAATCCGTTGGCGGTTTCGATCATGCTGTGGGCGAGTTCTTCTGCCTGTTCTACCGTTTTCATAAAGGCGGCCGAGCCCACTTTGATGTCCAAGATGAGGGCGGATAAGCCTTCGGATGCTTTTTTGGAAACGATAGAGCCCGTTATGAGAGGCAACGACGACACAGTACTGGTGACGTCTCGAACTGCGTACAGGGTTTTGTCCGCAGGAATCATTTGAGAACTTTGACTGGCAATGACACAGCCATGGGTGGAGACGACTTGTTGAATCTCACTTGGAGCCAAGTCAGGTTTGTATCCCGGGATGGACTCCAATTTGTCAATGGTTCCACCAGTATGCCCCAAGCCTCGACCTGCAATCATTGGAACTTTCAATCCACAAGCCGCCAGAGCAGGTGCCAGAGGAATGCTCATTTTGTCGCCCACACCCCCCGTTGAATGTTTGTCCACCACCAAATGGTCATGGTTTGGCAACAAGTCCTTCCATTCAAACACAAATCCTGAATGCATCATGTATTTGGTAAAGGCAACCTTTTCGGGTTTGGTCATTCCGTTGATGTAGGTGGCCATGAGAAAAGCACCCACTTGCTCCATGGAGGCGTGTCCATTGGCAACAGCAGTTACAAAATGCGACAGTTCTGCATCGCTGAGTTCTAAGCCATCGCGCTTGTGGGCCAATATATCTTGAATTCGCATGGTCAATCCTACGTGTTGAATGAAAGGAAATGAAAGGGGTGGCAGTTGGATTCAGTCTTTTTGCAGACCAATCTCTCGCAGACGTTGTTCCAAATATTCACCCGCGGTAATGTTTGGATACTTGGCTTCTCCACCTGTTCTATCAAAAAACTCAGGACGGGGAGAGAGATCGATGTCTGGACGTGGATGAACGAACAATGGCATTGAGTAGCGGTCTCCTTTGGCATCTGCAGGATTGACGACTCGATGAGTGATCGCCTTGTAGAGACCATTGGTGATGTTTTGAATCATGTCACCAGTATCGACGATGATGTGGTCGTGCTTGCCTTCTACCGCGATCCATTCACCGTCGTGGTCCATCACCTCAAGCCCATCTGCCGTGGCACCAACGAGCAACGTGATGAAATTGATGTCTTCGTGCTGGGCTGCTCGTACTGCATTTGGGTCAGCATCAGGGGAGATGGGTGGATAGTGAATGACCCGCAAAATTGTGTTTCCATCTTGAGCCATGTCTACAAACCAGTTTTTGTCCTTGCCTAAGTACAGTGCACACGCTTCGAGTAGCAACACACCGAGGTTGTCCATTTCTTTGTAGAGTCCATCAATGGTTGGCTTGAATGAAGGAAGGTCTTCATCGGGCCAGATGTTGGTGGGAATGCTATCAAAGTGTGGATTGTCGGCTTCCAGAGCACGTCCAGTTTGCCAAAACTCTTTGAGATCAGGTGTTGAAAAGCCTTTTGCTGCTTCAATACCGAAAGGGATGTGTCCACGTTGTTTGGGGCCTTCTTTGTTTTCATACTTGGCTTTTGTTGCTGCCGGTAAGGCGAAGAACTCTTCGGAAACGGCGTAAGCCTTGTCAATATGAGTCAGGTCAATGCCGTGATTTGTTAGGCTGAAAAAGCCGATGTCAATCAACGCTTCTCCCAACTCTTGTACAAATTTTTCTTTGCGAGTGGGGTCAGCACTCAAATAGTCTTGAAGATCCAATACAGGAATGCTTGTGCGAGCCATGTCTACCTCCTTGTGTACATGTATCGATAATATACCAGTATGGTGTTGACATGACAAGGCAATTTGAATTCATCGCATTCTATGGAGCATGTTATACAGTTTTTAACCAGGACTTGTCATTGAACACTGAGAACTTTTTATCCACTGTTTATTCCCAAATGCGCATTGCTATGCTCAATCGCACCCTGTGGAGCCGACGACATGTCACGGGAGCATTGAAACTGGGACGTCGTTGGACTGTGCGCCCAGACGGAACTGCACCCACACCTTTGGCCATGGCTTGGTACTTGACCCACGCGTGTCCAGAGTCCTGTGATTTTTGCAATGTGTCTCGTGCGTTGGAAATTGAATATCCGACA
This sequence comes from uncultured Myxococcota bacterium, assembly GCA_965661985.1. GTDB lineage: Bacteria > Myxococcota_A > UBA796 > UBA796 > UBA796 > CAJWHX01. Next base: position 10,109 of record CBFIFY010000057.1, read on the forward strand.
TTGCCGACTGCGGATGCGATGCGCCTCATTCAACAGTTGGTACCCAAAATACCAGTTGTCGCTCTTGGTGGTGGAGAACCGATGGCGCATCGAGATGTGTTGCCCATCATTCGACAAGTGCACGACTGTGGTGGGAGGGTGTTTTTGGTGACGTCAGCCACGACGATTGGAGCCAAGAAAGCCAAAGCTTTGTGTGCAGAACGTCCCGAAATGATCATGGTGTCTGTACTTGGGGACGAAGCGATGCACGATGAGCGAATGGGGCGAGCTGGAGCCTATCAGAGAATGCTGACAGCACTTGAGAATATCCAACGCCATCGAGACAGGAAAAGAACTCGATTGATTGTCAACTGTACAATTTCTCCCAATGAAGGGCACATCTTGGATTCGGTGGTTCAGATGGCTCGTCGTATTGGTGTTGATGCTGTAAGATTTAGTTGGTTGAGTTTTATGAGTCCCACGGAGAATCAGCAACTGCCCAAAGCAGAACCGTATTTTATTTTGCCACAAGCATCGATTGATGCCTTTGACTGGCGCTCAATGTGGGAAACCGTTCAACGAGTGCAAAGAGAACATGCTGACATTGTGCAGTTTTTGCCTGCTTTGAATGCCAATGAATTTGAACAGTGGTTTGCTGGCAGTGGAGTGCAACGGGCCTGTTTGAGTTTGTGGCACACGTTGTTCGTGCGTCCAGATGCATCGGTTGTCCCCTGTGGTCATTTACAAGATGAGCCTTTGGGCAATTTGATGGAGCAAGAGTTTTCCAGCGTTTGGAATTCCCCGCGTTTTAAAGCGGTTCGCATGGCGCAACGCTCCAGCCCATTTCAAATGTGTGGTCGGTGTTGCAAAGTTTAGTTCTACGTCAATCGCTGAGTTGTTGGGTGTAATCAAAGCGGTAGACTGCGTTCCACGTGGTCAGTACCCCAAGCCCCAACTTTTCGGAAACTTCCATTTCGCGCACCATTGGGTATACAGTGCCCATTCTTTCAATTAGCGCACCCGACTGAAGGTTTTGAACCCAAATTTGTCCTGTAAGGACACTCGCCGACAACAGTATATTTCTCGTCGCGTCAACGGCTAGGGCACGGACGCCAGGTTGAGTCCAAAGGGTGTATTCGATGGCTGGTATGGTTGGGTCAATGACGTGGATTTGCATGCGATTTGGCACTGCGAGATAAATGCGTTCTGTATCATCGTTCCAGATCATTTTTCCATTGAATGTTTGTGCTTCGAGCCAGAGTGTGACCTCGCCAGTCTCCAAGTTTGCCGCGTAAAGATACTGACCAAATTCACTGGCGTAGACGTGTCTTTCGATGCTGGGTATCCATAGGGCCTCTCTCGGCATTGGTGCAGGTTCTCCATTCAGTTTCAATTCAACTTCACGGATGGGGTTCAGCGAAGGAAGTGGAGCGACCAGTACTTTCCTTGTACCTTTGCTGTCTCCCGTTTGGACTTCTGTGATGTATAGCTTGTCTTTTGAACGAGCAATATAGGAAAAGCCCAGTTCAGAAGGCAACTTGACTTCTCGATAGCGTGTCCATTTGCTTCCATCCCATTTGTTTTCCAACAGTTTGCTTCCACCATTGACTGTCCATGTGAGGTTTGCCTGTGTACTGATTTCGGACTCTAGTGGTCCGACATTCTCAACACCCCAGCGAGGGTGGAGAGGCGTGTCGACACTGTGTCCAGTCCGTAGGTTTATGGCAGATAGTCGTGGCTTCCGTTCACAGGTGATGATTGCCGTTTCACCCAAAATCCGAACACCGTGCCAATCTGCTCGTACACCTGGTGCCGAGTGTGCCAGTTCTTTGATGGTCGAATCAAGGCGCTCTGTGGGCCAGTGTTCCATGTCTCTACGAATCTGCTCATAGTGGTAGATAAGGTCCGTCCATTGCCATAAGAAAAGAGTGCCCAATACCGTCGCGGGCTTTGAGTATCGCAGGATTCTTTGGAATAGGACTGATTCTATACAGTGACTGGATGTATAGGGGAGAATTACCCATGATAGGGGGAAGAATCGAAGCGTCAAACGAATCCATGTCTGCTGTCCACGATATCGTGTTTCAATGAATTGAACGCTCAGCAACAAGGCAAACGTTGCGTAGCCTATCAATCCGTAGAACGGCAAAAAGTAGAGTCCAATGACAAACCCCAGCACACTCAACAACTCAATTTGAGTAGGGGGCTGTTTGTTCCATCGCCAAACTTTGTATAGACTCATCAACAGCGCAATCAGCACACAGGGCTCTAGCATCGGTTGACGCAACAACAACCCTTGTGACGACTCGAGTAGCCATTTGATGGTGCCGTGGGGGTATTGAATCCAATTCAATGTCATGGAACTTTGTAACATCATTACCAATGCGCCTCTATAAATCCAATGAGTAGGCAAAGGGCATTGAATGGAGCACTCAACGCGCTGGGGTTATTGTGTGATGTGCAAAATGTGGTTGGATGTACAATATGTGCAGGAACTGCTGGTGATAAAGTCCAGTTTGTTGTCCGCATTCCAATACCCAAAAGAGGCACGGCCTCGATTGCTGTATGGGAACACAGAATCCAGTCCATCCATCAGGGTGCATGGAGATTGATTGATTTGAACGAGCAGTAGGGGACCCTGTTGAGTCTTGATGATCCAATTCAATCCTTGGGGAGTATCCAGTACTTGAAATATGCTGGAGGATGGAAGATTGGTCGCCACTTCTGTTTTGAGTCCCAACATTCCTGTTTTCAGAATGTCTTGTTGATAGAGTGCGCCATCTTCAATCCAGTGGATTCTTGGCTCTTTTGGGTCAAGGTACAGTGGGTGGTCAAAGGTCGCGAGTTTGTTGTGCCATTCTAGAGGCTCTTCTGGAGTATTGGGCAAATTTAGGATTTCAAAATCCAGTCCTTTCTTGGCGTTTTTTCTCGACATTAGATGTATTTTGCCACTTGGAGTGCCGGTGACAAACAGCAAGTCTAGCCAACCGTCATCATTGATGTCGACCAGCGAACCCATGAGCGGTGCTGGCTCCTGTAGCATCTCGTCTCGCCCATATACGTCAAGTCCCCTAAAGTTTCCATCCTTTAATCCCTTGTGGATCGTAATCCGACTTGCATCGTGATGGAGACCCACAATGTCCATTAGTCCATCGTTGTCAAGGTCACCAAACAAAGGTTGAGTAGCCAGACGCAGTGTGGGAATCTCAATTGGCTCAATCGCATCGATCATTTTTTGACCGTCCCCATAATAGAGGCTGATGGACTTGTCCATGAGATTGGCAAATGCGGCGTCTTGGAGACCGTCTCGATTAAAATCGCCCATTGACATACTGTAGGCTTCACGTGGACCAACTTGAAGAGAACTTTGCGTCTTTTCAATGAAGGTTGAGCACCGATCGAATGTCTTTGTGGGGGTGGCATTTGGCGACACTGTTGCAGTACTTTTTTCCGTACTGCCCTCCAAAGATGGGCTGACCTGCTTTGAGTCCTGTTTGTCAAAGATCAACAGTCCACCGATGCCGAGTAAGAGCAGAACCACTCCACCCATTAAGGCGTTCAACCTGTTCAATGCCGTTGTGTTCAGAGGGTCATTTTGGGGAGTGTCAGTTGCACTTTTCACTGATGTTGAGCCATCCAGAATGCTTGTCAGTTCAGAACGGCTGTTGTAGAGATCTCCAATGGACGTCTCGGCAATTTGAATGCCAAACAACTGTTGCTCCACATCTGAACAGGACAAAGACAGACCTTCAAGCGCTTGTCGCATCTCAGTGGCATTTTGGTACCGTTGGTCAGGCGAGCGATGACCCGCCTTTTCAACGATGTCGATCAGATCTGTTGCGTGTCTGGAACGCAAATCGCACAGAACCTCAGGGACGTAGATGTCACCGACTGTTTGCCCCTCGATGAGCCAGATCAGTGTCATCGCGACAGAATAAAGGTCTGTTCGATGGTCAACACGCTTTGCATCCGTTCGTTGTTCGGGGGACATGAACTGAATGGAGCCCATCAAAGCATTGGTTTTGGTAAGCACGTTTGACGCATAGGTATCATGCGCCAGTCCAAAATCTCCGAGTTTGATGGTTCCAGAATCGGCAATCAAAATGTTGTGGGGTTTGATGTCACGGTGGACGATTTCATGTCGATGGGCGTATTCCAATCCACGCAGTACTTGAATCATGACAGCCACAGCCAAGTTGACAGGCATTGCCCCATTGAGTGCCACCCAAGTGTCCAAGGAACCCAAGCACTTCTCCATGACGATGTACATACTTGTGCCATCACTGAAACAATCTTGTACAGTCACAATGTTGGGGTGGTTGAAGGCACTCATAATTTTGGCTTCACTTTTGAAGCGTTGGACATCTAAAGACTCATTCCCACTGAGTTCTTGGAGCAAACCGCTGGATGACTGAAGCGTCAGCACCTTCATCGCCTTTTCGGTTTCCAGTCGATTGTCAAATACGCCCCAAACGGTTGCAATTCCACCAGCACCCAGTTGGGATGTGATGGTGTATCGACCATTTTCTAAGGTGATAATCGGTGGGCGTTCTGACAAGTGGCTTTCCGAATTTAGGCTGAATTAAGTGTTATGAAATGGTACTATAGTCGTATTTTTCGATAATTTCAACTGCTGGTGGATCAGTGGGCACCTTATACAATCTTCACAAACTGATATGCTAAGTTCCGATTTGACTTAATTGTCGGACGATTTTGTGGTCGCATGAGCACTGAGAATATCCATGCTGACGACGTTTGTAGCCGCAGAACTTGTGCTTTCTAAGTGTATCGGAGGGGCAACGTTGTCCATGACCGCTTCTCCCCATCTCGCTGCGCAAAGGCACCATTTGTCTCCCGGATTCAATCCTGGGAAACCATACTGTTCAGCAGGCGTGGACAAATCATTGCCTTTCGACTTTGTATAGGCCAAGAATTCTTCTGTCATCGTGGCACAGACAACATGAACCCCTCTATCAGAAGGTCCTGTTCTGCAAAAACCATCTCTAAAATAGCCCGTCATTGGCGATGAAGAACAGTTCGTTAACGGTGTGCTTAGAACATTTTGCTCTTTTGGCGCATTGTGTTCACTGGGCAATACCGTAGGGGTTGATTGACAACTCTCCAGTAGACAGTTTTCTGTTGCCACAGCGGTGTTTGTCCAAATCTTGAACCACAACAATGGTTGCATGAATCCTCCAATGTAGACTCCAAAGACCTTCCACAGTTCACTATGTGGCAAAATCTAGACTTGGGCAAGGAGTCGACTTTTGATTCTACGTTCCATTTTATTGTGTTCCTTCCTTCGTAATTGGTTCGGCGACTGTGATATACTTGTCATGGTTCAAATTTTGTAGGAGTTTTGTCGGTGGGAATCGTCCATGTTCGAAAACACGATCGCTATCAGTTGGAGATCAAAACAGATACTGCTCGGAAAGGCGGGTCTATTGATTCCCAGTTGGACATTTGGCTTTTCTTACCCTCAGCGTTGGGCATTTCTGCGACAGAGTATTCACCAGAGCAATTTTATTCTGATCTTAGGACTTATACTCGATTGAAAACACCACGATATACCTTAGATCAGTTGCTAGAAAATGAGGACTCTCCACTTCTCAAAATCGAGAAGATGCTCTCACGGTCAATGTCAGATTCAAGACAGAAAAGGCTACGTCAAGAGACACGGTTTTTGTGCATCATTCTACGAAAGTTTAGCGAGACTCAAACGGTGGTTTCCAAAGATGTGTATCCGGTAATCGTTCGTTGGCGAAAGGCTGTCAATGATTTGTTGAGCGAAGAAAGTGATTTCAAAATTAATGTCAAAACGCGTACCTGCCTTCAAATCGTCGATGAACTCATCTCCAACTCTTGGGAGCGGTTGCTCATTGTCGCTCTAGAAGAGTCTGCCATGGAGGAGCACCAGTTTATCCAAGATGCCCTCGATTCAGAGCATCAGTATCGCTTACAGCACAATTATTTCTTGTACTCTGAAGATAAGCAAGACCAGTATCTCTTTCATTTTGGCAACCTGGTCAAGTATGTATCCTCTGTGTTGTACTTGGATACGCGTGGAGATCGATTCTTGGACTGGCTTAGGCACTTAGCCTTTGGAACTGCGGCTGGGTTGGCGATGGTGTGGGCGTTGTTTGTTCAGATTTACGCCTTGATTGAGTATGGTGTCAATCTCAATGAAGGCATGAGTCTACGACTGATTGCTACATTTGTCGGCATCGGAGTCTTTTCTTACATTTTGAAAGATCGCATCAAAGCCACATCGGGCTCTTGGTTGACGGGACAAATGCGAAAGCGGTTGCCAGACAGAAGTCAGCATTTCTTTTTGGAAGATGAAAGAAAGTCTATTGCTCAAATATCTGAAAAGCAAGAGTTTGTGAAAGTCAAAGAGTTGCCAGAAGATATTCGCTCTGTGTATCGAAACTTTCAAGAGTGGAATCCCTATTTTTTGTTTGATTCAGATGTCCTTCACTATCAAAAAAATACCGTTGTACACACCAATCGAGCCCGCAAACAGTTTGAGCGCTTTCGAGGCGTGGTCAACATTCATCGATTTCACGTTTGGAATTGGATCAAGACCTTGGCCCCTCCCAAGAAGCAGATAACAGTGTTGACTGAATCTGGTGAGGTTCAACGATACAAAGCACCCCGTCTATATACGGTGAACCTTCTGACAAAAACGACGCAGGCTGGCAAGAATACCTATCAGTTGTATCGAATACTCATGAACAATCGTGGGTTGGTGTCGATAAATTCCGTCTCGTTGAATGATGTGTTGGATGGCGAAGAGCATTCACCATAAAAAACGATCATTTCCAAAAAAAGTTTCCTTTCGCTATCCGAATCTCTCATGAACCTTTCGTTGACAGTTTCAAATGGGAGGCAACATGGTCGCAGAAAGCAATACCAATCAGAGCAAACAACAACGTTGGATGGATCAGCATTTAAAAGCACAGTGTGCAAAAACACCGAGGGCATATCAAAAAGAAGTATTCGCAGCAATGGACCGGCATTTCAAAGATTCCAAACGGGGGTTGACCCACTTGGCTACTGGTGCTGGCAAAACATTCATTACCGTGGAGTGGCTGCGAAGGCAGTTAAAGCAGGGGAATATCACCAGTAAGAAGCCTGTAATTTGGATGGTTCATCGATGTGGATTGTTGGAACCGGCCATCAAAGAACTCTTTGCAATACCCAAAAAAGAACGAAAGAGTTTGGGTCTTGGATACGAGAGTGTGGCGATTTTGGGTAGCTGTTTGAACAAAAATATATCCAGTGGTGCTTTACCGGAGGGCGAAAATGGCAAAGCACTATTCTATTTTACCACCCCCCAAAGTTTTTCAGCTTTATATGGAGACTTTAAGAAAACACCATCATTTATTGTTTGGGACGAGTGTCACCATGGAGACAACAATGGACAGCAGGCACCAAGAATCCTTAAACACTTTAGGCAAAAGAGAACCAAGGTCATTGGGTTGAGTGCCACTCCCAAAGCCACAAGTTGTTCATTTAAGGAGGAGGATTTGGTCTATTCGAAGGGGTTGGGTGACCTGATTAGAGCAGGCCATTTAGCGAGTCCACACCCCATTCGAGTCAACACGAATATCGCATGGAGCCCTGAGTTTAGAGGAGTACAGAACTCTGACTACGCAAATACACGTGTGTTGAACACTGCAAAGCGTAATCGATTGATTGTCGATCATTACGTTCGTCATCGGAAAAAATATGGAAAGACGATTGTGTTTGCCATCAACATCGAGCATGCTGAGGACTTGATTAAGGTGTTTGCCAAGAACAACGTGACGGCTACTTATATACATTCTGAGATGGATGGCAGAACCGTTCGAAAGAATATAGACGACTACTTGTCTGGACGAAAAGAGGTCATCATCAACATCAGTATGTTAACGGTGGGATTTGATGCCCCTAATACCAAGTCCATCTTCATGTGTCGTCCAACAAACTCTGAGACGTTCTATCTACAGTCAATTGGGCGAGGCACCCGCATTCCCAGCGGAAGTAGCAAGCGGTCATTCTTTGTAGTGGACTTTGTGGACAATTTGAAACGCCATTCCGAATCTCTGTACAACTGTAGTCGTCTGACAGGTACAAGCCGTTCAAGTGTACGTCGAGCCAGAAGTTCAGAAATGCAACGAAGCATTCGAGAAGGAAAGCATTTCTTTGAGCACTCTCAAACACCCAGTTACATTTGTCCTGCCGATTCTCTACCAGCAGAAATGGAAGGGCTTTTGTACTATCCCAACCAGACGTTCGGGGTGGAGATTGAACTGACGGGACCAAAATTCTGGGTGTATTCGGAGTATCGACGCGAAGGTCTAAAACTCATTCGAGCACTGACGTCCGCGCTGTCTAAGTCAGAGGTGAAATCCACATTGGGTCCAGGTCAAGCAGCGAAGCAATGGCATGTGGAGCGCGATATGAGTTGTGGGTGGGAAGTGGTTTCGCCAGTGCTCAATGGGGTGGAGGGAATTCAAAAACTTGTGACTGTGATGAACACCCTCAACAAATTCGTGGAACGCAGCGATTTGACAGTGAACTTTTTGACAGGCGTTCATGTTCACTTGGGGTACTCTTCGCCGAAATTGAATGAGGTGCGCTCCCTCGTGTTGCACATGCACAAAGTGGAGCCCTACTTGGGTGCTTTGGTATCTAGATCTCGCACCGCCCGGTTTGTTCGGGATGGAGTGTATGATGTGACGAGATCCAATGAATATTGCACACCCATTCGAAAGCAACTTACCAAGAAGGCGCTCAAAGAAAGCCGATCCGTCAGGCAACTTGTTAGCAAAGTCAAGAAACGCTACGCCACGTTGAATTTGAAGCCATTGACAGACATCAGCACAGTCGAGTTTCGTTTGCACAACGGGACGACCGAAGCACTCAAGATTGTTCGTTGGCTTTCCATCTGCCAGCAGGTCTTTCATCAAGGCATTCAACAGACAAACTGGGAAGAGCAAATCAAAGACTATACACGTCGTACAGTCATCAAGCCAGCAACGACTCAACAATTTCAACAGTGGGTGAAATCTTTGCCTGGTGGAACAAAAGAGCTCTTTGTCACTTCTACAGTCAAGCGTGTTCGTGAACTGAGAGGGGGACGGTAATTCCAGTCTAGTACCTTCTTTATTCATTGCCCATTTTGTCTGTCTGTAGTATACTTTGAGCATTCAATTGTGGTGGTAATTTGGTAGAGGTGAGTACTGTGGGTAGCATATGGATGTTGGTCTCGTTGGTGATGGCAGAGCCGAGTATAGAGGTAGAAACAAGACCTGTGACAGCTTCTCCGATGACGGCTTCAGAGATATATGCTTTGCTCGATGAAGAATATTGGTCAAGAGGGGTCATTGAAGCTCGTCGATTGATTGAGGCAGACCCCGTCAATCCTTTGTCACACCTCACGCTGGGTGATGCGTTGTCGCATTATCCCAATGGCGATGGAAACCTCTATGCGGCATTTGATGCTTGGGTCACGGCCAAGAAACTGTCCAATCCCCGCGGTAAGATGCATCGACTTGCCGAAGAACGTCTGTCATGGGCACTTGAAAGGAGCGGAATTGTTAAGTTGGAGCCGAGTGGGTTTGTTGGTGCCGATGGATTTCCATCGGATTTGACTGTCACTGCTTTTGCAACCAAAGATGTTGATTGGACACCCCGTATTGATCGGGTCAAGGGTGGGGTATACATCACCAATATTCCTCCAGGTCCGGTAGTGTTGAAAGTGGGTGCGGGTTCTGAGATGCCCATCGCTGTGTTTTCGCTGATGATAGAAGCCGGAGACTTTGTAAAGAGATCTGTGGCTACGGATGCTCAATCTTTTGAACAAGGTCTTACGACAGGGGATTTTGTAGACTATGCCAACACGGGACGCGCGTTGATTGACGTGCAGGTGCAATCGTTGATGCTTCAGCCACAGGCGAATGTTGAACGGTTGGCATCTGAGATGGTCACACTTCCAGTAGCACCTGTCCCCGTTGACTCTCAAACTGTGTTTGTCAGTACTCAAGGCGAACGGGTTGTATATGACAATGGAACGCGTCAAACCCTTGTTGGGGGGCGATACACAGTCGCAGTGAAAAAGAATGGGGTTAAAGAGGGCGCGGTGACCTATGCTGACCTCGTTGTACATCCCGACCTTTCAATAGAAACGTTGCGAAACCTGGTATTGAATGATGCTGATCGGCGAGATACTTTTGTTGACCCCAATAAAGAGCCGGTTTTGCTCACCCCTTCTGTTGAACACAGCAGTGCCTATGGATTTTGGCAAGCACCGAAAGATGAAGAACTGAAGATTGGTGGAGCATCACCAAACGGGAAGGAAGGTGCAGTCGTTGAAGCGTCCATCGAACCATCTGTGGTCAATGACCCGTCAGTGAATGAACAGATTCTCGAAAAAAAGACAGATTCTGAACCTGCAGTAACTGGGTCTGAAGAGACGGTTGTCACATCTCAAGTCCCTGAGTCTGACAACGCAAACTCCGAAACGTCAGACAATGAAGGTGGAGACCAACCCGAGCAAATGGTAGAGGTGGTAGAAGCGTCAGATGCAGAAGTGGCGTCGAACGCTGGATATTCATTGGTTGTGGAGACAGCGGGCTTGTTTGCATGGAATCCGAAGGTGGCAACCACCATTGAACGAACCACTTTGGCAATGGGCACAGGGGTTGCGTTGGGGGCCGGCTTTGCCATGCTTCGTGCCGATCACTTTGCAGATTTGGCCAATGCGGAGACCAGTTCGCAAGTGAAATTCGATGAATACGTGACGAAATCGAATCAATGGGGTTCCATATTTGTGTTGGGTTCCGTCGCGTTGGGCAACATTGGTTCATTTTACATTGGGTCTCAATGGATAGAATGGAGAGCGGTGAACAAGCCTTCTCGTCAAAATGACAACACAAGTCCTGTTGATAATGAAGAGGTGTCCACGGACGAAGTCCAAATGATGGGAGAGGAACAATGACAAAGTCGTATTTTCTTTTTGGTGGGTGGATAGTTTTGACATCTTGTATCTCTGAGATCAACAATCCACTGTCTGTAGACAACGACGGCGATGGCTTTAGTGAATTGCAGGGTGATTGCGATGATGCCCAGCCCAAAGCCTTTCCAGGTGTTGCTCATTTGGACTCTGAAACCGACTGCATGATCGATTTGGACGGCGATGGCTATGGTGCATCCGTTGTTGATGAAGCGGTGGACGGACTCGTTGCGGGTACGGATTGTCTGGACGATGATGAGTTGTCTACGCAAACTATGAATGATGGAGATTGCGATGGTGTCTTGACCACCGATGATTGTGATGACAACGATGAAACGTCTTCCACGGTGGCACTTGACGGTGATTGTGATGGTGTGTTGACTGCCGATGATTGCGACGACACAGACTCAACCTCTACCACACTGCTGACCGATGGAGATTGTGACGGTGTGTTGACTGCTGACGATTGTGATGATGCTTCGGTATTGTCTCCAAACTATGATACCGACTGTGATGGATTGATTGATGGGGGGCGTTTGTCCTCAGGCGCTTTGAACAGTTGTTGGATTCAAGAAGAGGGGACCGTTCAGTGCTGGGGTTCTGAAGAAAGTGGTGTGTTGGAGAGTCCCGTTGAAACTTTTCAAGCCGTATCTGTGGGCTACGATTGGGCCTGTGCCATTGGTGAAGATGCCCGTGTACAGTGTTGGGGCACTGAAACCCACGGTACATTGACAAACCCGAGTCTGAACAGCGTTGAAACTCTATCTTCTGGGTTGGGCTTACACAGTTGCGCTGTGGAAAGTGATGGACTTGTCTCCTGTTGGGGGTGGAATGACAGTGGTCAAACCGATGCACCAACCGATGCCTTTGAAAGCGTGGTCAGTGGTGGGTTGCACTCTTGCGGATTGCTATCTGATGGAAGTGTGTCTTGCTGGGGAGGCAACTCTCAAGGTCAAACAGATGTGCCTGAAGGAACGTTCCTACAATTGTCGGCAGGGCAGTGGCACACTTGTGGCATAGATGACAGTCAGTCGATCGTTTGTTGGGGGCGAAATTTAGAAGGGCAGTTGGATGCTCCGACTGGAAGATTTGCTCAGGTGTCTGTGGGCGCTGAGTTCAGTTGCGGATTGACTGTCAACGGTGCTGTTGAGTGTTGGGGCGACGATACCTCAAACCAGCTCAACGTCCCAGATGCCAGCATGCAACAAATTGCTTCAGGTGCGTTGCACAGTTGCGCTCTAGCACTGGATGGATCAGTGTATTGTTGGGGGGATGATCACCACGGTCAAGTTTCCACAAGACCGTAGTATGGTACTGGAGCTTGACTTGAGAGCATGAACTGTCGATCATTCAATGCTACAATTCATCTCCAACTCTCTGCCACAGATCGTTTTTACGGGCAAGTGGGCGCTGAGTTGAGAGGCATGAATTGGTGTGTCGACGAAGTGTATATTTCCCATGGCCCTGCGTTCTGACCGACCACGATTGCGCCATCGACGTGTTGAATTAAATCAGATGAGGCGAGGTATACACTGGAGATTTGTGGGTCCACTGGCAACAATCCAGTATTGTCGTTGATCAACTCGAGGTATACGTCCACGGTCATGGCGTCTGTGTAATTTCCCATTGATGCTTGGGCGTAATCAATCTCCAAGTGAAAGTCTACGATGTTGTACGTAGCCAATGTTGTGATGGTTCCTGCTTGGTCCAAACTGTATATCGTGTATTCTCCACCACGATAGTGCCTTGTGTTGACAAAGGTTGTCAAATCCATAAAGTATTCGTTGGGATCATTCACATCCAAGGTCATTTCGGTGAAACTACCGTGTAGCGTTTCATTGGCGGCCACGAGTCCTTGCGTGTCCACAAATTCCATGGATGGATTCATGCTGGAATCAGTCGAGGGAAAACTGTAAAAATTGCCCAGTACATAATCAAAGAGGTCTGTACTAGAGAGGCTGGTGTAGGGTGCCGGCAACATCATCCCGTATGTAGATGGAATGCGCGAAGATGTTCCAGCGGAGAAGGGCAATGTTTCGACGGCGTTGAACGCCAATAGGCTCGATGTCAAATCAAAGTAATCCAAACAGACCGAGCAATCACCGCCGATGTTGGCATTGCTTTCATCACAATCCATGGTTGTTTCAACGCCATCACAATCCATGTCATTGGCAACAGCCGTTGAATTTTCATCTGTGTCATCGCAATCGTCAGCAGTTAATACACCATCGCAGTCCATATCGTTGACAAAATCCAGCAAGGAAGCATTGTTGTCATCGCAATCATCGGCAGTCAAAACACCGTCGCAGTCCATGTCATTTGAACTGTCCAATAGATTGCTGTCGCTGTCGTTGCAATCGTCAACGGTCAACACACCATCACAGTCTGTATCGGTAAAGACTGTATTGGATGAAGTATCGTTGTCGTCGCAGTCGTCGGCAGTCGGGATACCATCGCAATCCATATCATTGAGAAATGCCAACAAGCCTGCATCGTTGTCATCACAGTCGTCAGCAGTCAACACACCATCGCAATCGGTATCGGTCAACAGTGTGGTAGAAGACGCATCGCCATCATCACAGTCATTGACACTTTGCGTACCGTCACAATCCATATCATTTGCTACATCGAGTAATGAAGCGTCGTTGTCGTCACAGTCAGCGGCAGTCAACACACCATCGCAGTCTGCATCGGTAAACACTGTATTGGATGAAGCATCGTTGTCGTTGCAATCATCAGCGGTCAATACACCATCGCAGTCACCGTCTTGGGCATATCCCAAAAGTCCTGCACTGCTGTCGTCACAGTCATCGGCAGTGAGTATGCCATCACAATCACCATCGGTAAAGATGGTCGATGACTCGGGATCATTGTCGTCGCAGTCATCGGCGGTCAGTATTTCATCACAGTCTGCATCATCGGGAATGATGGAGGATGAGGGGTCTTCGTCGTCACAGTCATCGCCGGTGACTGTGCCATCGCAGTCAAAGTCTTCAGCGACAATGGTCGAATTTGGATCTCCGTCGTTACAATCTTCTTCGATTGTAAAGCCATCACAATCCCCATCGTCAACAACCCAAGTGGAAGAAGGGTCAAGATCATCACAGTCGTCAGCACCAACAGCGCCATCACAGTCCTCGTCGAAGTACATAGAGCCGAGGGACGCGTCAGTATCATCACAGTCTTCTTCAGTGAGCACGCCATCGCAATCACCATCGCCTTCTTGTCCAAACACTTCCGGATTTGCATCATCACAATCCGCAACTGTTAATACACCATCACAGTCCATATCTTCAGCTATGGCACCCAAAGAAGGGTCATTGTCATCGCAATCCTCCTCTGTAACGGCACCATCGCAATCCGCATCCTCAGCCACCATGGTGGATTCCGGATCTTTGTCGTCACAGTCATCGGCGGTCAGAATTTCATCACAGTCTGCATCTTCTGTCACTGATGTCGATTCTGGATTGTTGTCATCACAGTCATCGGCTGTTGGAATACCATCGCAATCGGCATCTTCTTTGATATTTGAGGACAGGGCGTCATTGTCATCACAATCATTTTCTTTGGCGATGCCGTCGCCATCTTGATCAATGAAAGTGGGTTTTGGGTCACATGCAATTGTTAACAATAAAGAAAGAATGACACTCATGATTGCTCCAAAATTTTCTTGGTTTAACCACAACTATATCAATTTCCTTCATATTTCACGTATTATTTATGGATTGCTGGTAAACCACCGCATTCTGCCCTTTGGATCAATTTGTACAATTGCATCTTCGACGTCATAGGCTTTGAGAGGTTTTAAGTAAAAGACTTGATTTGATTTATATCCAGTTGCCCAAGAAATGTTCATGTGCGCCCCAATACTCAACTTTGGACCAAGTATTCCATTGGCAGAGGCTAAAATTTCCAAGTTTGCATAAATATGATTGTTTCTTTGTACTTGTGATTTGACACGCACGATGACTCGAATGGGACCTTCTTTGTAGTAGCATAATTGGTCTGTTAGATCGGGTTCGACATTCTGTTCTTTGCCTGCCATGGGTACTCCACTATCGATTGGTAATTCTGTATGTCGATATTCGGACGATGGTTGACGCCTTATTCGGACAAGATTTTCTTCAAGTCACTTTCCAATGACACTTTGACTTTTTTTGATCCGATTTTCTATATGTCTACTCGTAGATAGGTCAGACAGGAGGTTACAATGTCAGAATACGAATATTTTACATGTTTTTTAGACGCAATTAAAGAAGGTGCCAGTCAAGAAAAGGCCTGGGCACTCGTTGCCTATGAACAGGGGCTCATTATCAAAGAGGAAGTGGATGCCATCGCAAAGTACTTCGAAGGAAAAGAGAGTCCATTTCCAGAAGAATATCAAGAAATCCCAACAGACGAGTTTGAGAAAGTTGTCTTTTTGACCGCTTGGAATGAACTTGTACAGGCAAATGCTTGGAAGATGATGCACAATGGAATGGTGTTTCACATCGCCGAAAAAGAAGGGGATACAGGGGTTCCCCAAAATCTCATCCATCACTATCCCCAAACCTTGGATGAGTTGGCATTGCAAAAATGTGTTGAGGCACTGCTGGCGGACAAGAAAGGGGAAAAACGCACGTTGATTGTTCGATTCGAGATTGTCAATCGACGAAGCATCTTTGCTTTTCAATGCTTGGTGGGTCTATCGGAAGCCAAAATCCGTCAGTTGATTCGTTCCAACGAACGCAAACTGTCTCTCACAATTGCGCATGCCGGAAATGGAAAGTTCACAAAACTCAAGGAACTGCTCCGCCCCTACGGACTGAGACTGGCGATGGGAAGACTGTGAGACGGAACGACTACAAAGGAGTCACCGTCGCGCTTGGGTAACTAATTTCGGCAAAT
Source organism: uncultured Myxococcota bacterium (assembly GCA_965661985.1). GTDB lineage: Bacteria > Myxococcota_A > UBA796 > UBA796 > UBA796 > CAJWHX01. The sequence goes on from CBFIFY010000057.1 coordinate 25,974, forward strand.
GGAGTATAGGTATCCTCACCACTGATGACGCGGGTGTCGGTCCACACTTGTGCACCCCCCAAGAAAATGGTGACTGTGACGCTGTTTCCACCGGTGAACGAAGACGATGGGTAATCATGAACCACAACCGTATAGGTACCATTTGAAGGAGATTCCATATTGATGTTTTCAGGTCCAGTGCCTGAGATGTCATCCAAGTCCAACAAGGGGTTGTCGGTTGTGTCTCCCAGTGTCCCCCAGTCCAAAGGATTGCTTAGGCTCTTACAGTTGGCGAAATAACAGTCGTTGCTGCTGTTGTAATTACCGTTGTTGTATGTCATGTGCAGATCCATGTCATCCCCAGATTCAGTCCAGGACATTTGTATCCACAAATCCTGACCTGGCACACCGACCAAAGTGGTTTGACAGGGTGCAGATTCGATTCCAAACTCATTGGTGACAATCAGTTGTCCTACGTAGTCACCTGCCAAATCAGGAGAGAAACGTCCAACATTTGCCGAGTTTCCACTGGGCATGCTGACCTGTGAACCAGCGGGTTTCGAGATGAGGCTCCAGTCATAGTCTGTGATGGCCGCACCTGTGGGGTCGTAAGAGTCAATACCGTACCAAGTGGCCTCTTGTCCCGTGTTGGGCTCCAGTGCTGCTGGGTCTACATAACAGTCGGCGACAGGGGCTGAACCAGTTGCCGATCCATTGATGGTGGCGGTTGGATCGCTCGCGGGTTCATCGCAATCCACGGTGAACACTTCGCTGAATGTACCGGTCGTATCTGGCTCAAAACTGACATCGACGGTGGTGGTTTCGCCAGGGGACAAGGTGATTGGCCAAGACTCGTTCGGCAAAATACTGAACTGTGTTCCCGTTAGATAGAAGGTGTTGAGGGTGACCGGTAATTCTCCCACACTTTCAAGTTCAAACGTACCGGTGGTGACACTGCCCACCCCTTGATTCCCTAGGTCCATAACCAGAGGGTTGATTTGAAGCACGGGAAGGTCTTGTGCTACAACTCCATTCAGAGGCACCTCAATCATTTGGTTGTCAGGGTCATTGCTGGTGATGATGATGGACCCTTCGTCTTCAGCGCCTTCCACACTTGGTGTATAGGTAACGTAAACATCGGAACTTTGTCCGGGTGTTAAGATTGGATTGCCCAGTTGTGTGAAGGAGAACGCCTCTGAACCAACCAATTGCATGTTGGAAATGTTGAGGTCGGCCCCACCTGCATTGCTGATGGTAAAGAGGTCTTCTTCCGGTGCCCCGACTTCGGCATCGATGAAACTGAGTGCCGCTGGTGTGACTTCAATGACAGGATTGACACCAGATTCCGCATTTTTGTTTTCTGTGACGTTGTATTCACTGCAGGCGAAGAGGAGAGGGATGGATAAAAAATATAGTTTGTTCATGGAAAACCTCCGTTCTATTAATGTACAACATCTATAGGAGATTGCACAAACAAATTGTTTTTAGTGGTTCTTCGTAAAATGTAAGGTGATGAATACATTATAGTTTTGAGGATAAAGACAATGCGTGTTTTGATTACGGGTGCCACAGGAATGATTGGTTCTAGTGTTCTTCAAACCCATTTGAGGATTGCTGAATGTACAGAGATTATTGTGCTGACACGAAGGTCAACTGCAATGAACGATCCGAAACTCACAGAAGTGATCATTCACGATTTTCTAAATCTTGAATTAGATACGAATTTACTACAAAATATCGACGTGGTTCAATACTGTCTCGGTTCATATACAGGAACCGTTCCTGCTGATCTCTTTCGTCAAATCAATGTCGACTATCCCCGAGTGTTGGCAAAAGCATTGATGAATCATAACGAAAGCATTCGATTTTGTTTGCTTTCCGGACAGGGGGCTGACCGCACAGAAAAATCTCGACTTCAGTTTGCCAAAGATAAAGGGGCTATTGAAAATATTCTATCCAGCATGGATGGGGTATCTCTACACTCGTTCAGACCAGGCTATATTTATCCTGTTGAACCACGAAGGGAGCCCAACTTTACCTATAAACTTTCACGCTGGCTCTATCCAGTATTGAAGCTGATGGGACCCAAATACAGCATTCCGTCAACGGACTTGGCAAATGCAATGGTTCAAGTCGGAATGCATGGTCACTCTTTGGAAGTGCTTGAGAATCAAGATATTGTGTGCTTATCTTAGTATTTGGTTGTCAACCCTTATAGTTTTTAGACATACCCTTTGTCGTACACAACCGCTGCACACAGTTTCTTCGTAAACTCTTCTTTGGAGAAGGTTCTCCACTCCGCATTGACGGTAGCCAACAGCTGTTGGTTGATGCTGAGTTTTACATATGGGGCGAAGTGTGTTTGTCTTCCAACTGTACGGCACATTAGCTTTTGTAAATCTTTGGGCGATGGTCCGATAGAGCTGAAACCATCTTTGAGGAGACCATAATTGTATCCATCCTCCTGCGTGCTGTCGTATCTTCTTTGATGGCTGTCTATTTTATGGGCTACAAAAACGTAGACACCACCTTCATCGTCAAACTCCACAAACTGACCCTCTTCAAACTCAATCCACTCTAGAGATTGTAGGTCATCTGCACCATATCCAAAGCCGGCATCTGACATGAGTTCATAGACATCTCCATAATAGTCTTCAAAGTTTTCAAA
>CBFIFY010000058.1:0-28606 GCA_965661985.1 uncultured Myxococcota bacterium
GCTTAGGTTTTTGTAGTCAATCATTTTCCTCTCCACACAATGTATTTTTGAAGGCAATCTTTGATTTCACTTGCTGTTGGGCGTTTTAGTTTTCGGGCATCATCAATGCCAATATGAAATAAATTAAGACTGGAGCCCCAACGCCAAAGATGGCAGCCAAAACAAACCCAAGTCGTATAACGGTCACATCAATACCCGAATACCGAGCAAGACCTGCACAAACGCCTGAAACTTTTGCCTCTGGCATATATTTTGCCAACTTATTTCCCACAGTATACCTCCCAAAAACTTGCCACAACAACAGTTTGTATGTCTAAGCCAAACAACCATAGAATAGACACCGAATTAACACGATATAAAGATTGTCATGTCCGATTATTCTTGTTGTCAGACACATAGACAACTATGTTATAGCACATTCGTAACACCAATACGTTGAGAATACCATGCTGTACTGGCTACTGTGGTCTTGTACCACTTCCAAACAAATCGATACTTCCACCAACCCCGCTGAAACGACTGCCTGTATGAACGAGGACACACCCTTGTCCGTGTTTGAAATTTTCCCAGGCCTTCCGACCACTCAGATTCATGCAGACATCGCCTTTGACGGCGAGTGGATTTGGACGGTGTTCAACTTACCAAACGATACTGGGGCTTTCGATGTATATTTGGGTGCAGTTGACTGTCAGGGCATCGTAACGATTGAACCCAAACAAATTCTCAACATTCCTGGGCTCAATCAAACCACTCCACGAATTGCGATTTCACAGAATCACATTTTGGTTGCATCTCAAGGGGACAACGGAAACAGCCCCAACAACCTCTCCATCCATTTGTATGTTCAAGATCGCAATGGCAATTTGGTCGATCAACGCGAATGGATACCCGTAATTGAGGGCGAAGAAACTGGCAATCGGTGGTTACCAAGTGTCGTTGGAACCGATGATGGCTTTTGGTTGGCGGCCGCGGTTGCCAATACAACCCATTTTCGAACCGCAGTACAAAGATTGAACGCAAATGGTGCAGATGAAGCCCCCTCATTTTGGGTTGGGCCTGATGAGTATGCTGTATTCCCAAACATCGACGGTACGGACAGTGAATTTGTTGTTGGCTGGGAAACCAACAACGACTCCATCATGTGGACAACAGGCACCGCAAGTGGACAAGACACTGAAACCATTGAACAAACCAACGCATCTACCGTGAAAGTTTTGTGGGACGAGGACGGTAGCCCCAACATCTTTGCCAGCAAAAAAGCCCCCTTAACCGTTCAATGGAACGATGCCGCCATCTCCCAACTTGCCAGCACACACTATCCAAATGCAGCACAAGGTGAAAACAGCATTTTGATGGGACATTACCGAATTCAATCGGGGTACAGCAACGATGTATATTTGGCGGCAATACAAAATGATGCCGTCTTGTTCCAAGATCACCTTTTACAAAACACCCCTGCGGCAGCACCATACCGACCTGCAATCACCAATCTTGGTGAAGATGCCTATTTTCTACTGTGGTCACAGGGAACAAATCCCGACTTTGTCCTGACGGGTCAATTTATTGATTTGGCGACTTGGTAAACACAGAAACCAGTACACTCCATGCTCCTTTTGTTCTTTGTCACGGCCATACTTTATTCAACTGTGGGGCTGGGTGGGGGCTCCTCTTATATAGCCCTCATGATTTTATGGTCGGTGCCATTGTCACAGATTCCAATTGTTGCCCTACTGTGCAATATTAGCGTGGTGACGATTAACATACTTCGGTATAAAAACAGAGACTTCTCTCTACGAGCATTCCTGCCACTGGTTGCCACTTCCATACCGATGGCGTACCTTGGTGGTCGAATCACTCTACCGACTGATGTGTTTATACTGCTTTTGGGCAGTGTCCTGTTGCTCAGTGGAGTTGGCATGTTTTGGGGCTTGTGGGTAAAAGACAAACAACATGCACCCATTCGAAATCTTTCAATCATCGAAGCAGCAACCACTGGCGCAATATTGGGCTGTATTTCGGGAGTTGTAGGCATTGGTGGTGGAATATTTTTAATATCCATATTGCACTGGTCAAGAGCCGGAAACAACAGACAAATCGCACAAATCACATCGGGCTTCATTTGGTGCAACTCATTGGCAGGATTGTTTGGTCAATTCAGTAAAGATACAGTGAATGCGAGCACTATGGACGCCACCCTGTTGAGCGCTTTGATTGCCGTCATACTTGGTGGACTTATCGGAACCCAATTGCACATTGATTGGCTCTCTCCCAAGCAGGTCAAGTTTGTGAGCGCACTTCTCATTTGTTTGGTCGGAACACGATTGCTCATTCAGTTGTAGATTCGTTCATACATCTGATCGCCTCGTCAAAACAGACTTCTACTTGACCTTTCGCAAAGTACGCTTCTTGACAAAGTCGATTTACAAATTGTGTTGGGTTACATTTTCATGTGAAACAGAGAACCGCCAACACACTTGAAAGAAAACTGATCGCGCAAGGGATGCCTTTTAGAGAGGCTTCCTTTGATGCGTTTTTAAAAGAGTTGCTCAACACATCATCCATCAACATTGAGCGCCCATCCATCCATGCTACAATTGATGACGGCCTCCGCAGTTTCATTCGACGCTACATCATTGGACATCAAGACATCCCCATTTGGCTTGTTCAATGTGAGACACTCACCAATGAATTTGAAAAAACACTCTTGGAACACTTGAGACTACACGATCGTAAATTCCTGTTGGCACTGGGTGAAGAGGGCAAATCAACCTGGCGATTTGGTTGGGTGGAAGCAATGAATTCTACAGATTCCGAAAATGCAGTGCGAAGTGGTCTAATGACCATTGAACCATCATGCAGTCGAACTTGGAGTTCTCTTATGCACCCTTATCAACAAGCTGAAAACCATTCAATGGAAGCTTTTCAGCGTTGCGTCAGTACCAGAAGCCTACATCAACAACTTATCCAGCAAATCCAACACTGGAAAAAGTATGCCATCCAACACGTCAAAAACAGTGACCAATATCAGACAACGGATCTGGACGATGCAAACATTTGGCAACGCTATTGCAACCCCCTCTATCTACAAGTACTGACTCTCGTCACCCTAGAGAGAAAAGGGTGGCTCGGCATTCAAAATGACCAATGGGGAAATGGTCAAACAAACTTTTTGTATTCTGAATGGAAACGGATTGAGCCTAGAGGAGAAAACTATTGGTTGTCGGTGCTTCGACCGTTGCTGAGAAAACACGGCCCCTTTGACTCAACGCTGAGTCGATACAGCGACAAGCAATTTGCCCACCTCAACCTACGCATTGTTGATGCAGAACGATTGACTGAACGTGCATTGTCAAATGATCTATTTTGGCATCCACAAGATGGTTTGCTGACGATTCTATCCGCCTACCCTTTTCAGTTTATTCAAACAGATCACAACACCCTCTATTTGACTGTCGAAAGTCTACGGACGTTGTTTGAAGAAGGATTGTTTAGAGGCAACAGAAAGACATCCATTGGATACCACACGCCTCCCAAAGCCTCTATGACACTGGTGCAGCAAGCAATTGAATCTCAACTATTTAATTGTTTAGAATCGGCGAAGCACAATGGTGAAGTGACCTTCGAAGACCTACATGAGTGGATTGTAGATGGCAACCTCAATGACAACTTAAAGCCACATACACACCTCCTAAGTGATTGCTTACAAAACTTACGAATCTGTGACCCTTCGGTTGGAACTGGAGCCTTACTTGTTGCGGCCGTTGAACTCATCACAGACCTACAAGGTCAACTCAATCACCTGGATACCAGTTTTATTGCCAGCGATGTCAAACATGCCTTGATTCACAAATCCATCTTTGGTGTCGACACCAATCCACACGCCATTGAAATTGCCCACCTAACACTGTGGCTTACGTGGGTTGTCGATCGTGAACAACCCAAACCGTTTCTCAACTTAGAATGCAACATCACTCAAGGAAACAGCCTTTGGGATGAACCGTTTGGCATCTCTACCTTTGACGCGCCCACATTTCAACCAAACGCTACATTGGAATCCATCAACTCAAAATTTGCCCCGCTCATGCTTGAGTTGCGGAGCAATCTGTTGAACGGAATTACACATTACGCATATTCTGAACGCCCAACTGAACGATTAAAGGAAATTCTCGATACACAGTGGAAACTGACCCTTTTGCATGTACAATCGGGTTTGGATGATCACAGTGTTAAGTTGCTGCGATTGCAACACCACGCATTTTGTATTTGGAATCTAAAATTCCCACAGGTGTTCATTCATGAAAACCCAGGGTTTGACATTGTTCTGTGCCACCCGCCCTATATTTTGGAAGACAGCAACACAACAGAGAAAGACAATCCCTACATTCAACATTCTAGTCTTAGAAAATTACTTAACTCTCGGATGGACGCCCCTTCGTATTTCGTCCAACTGGGCAATCAAATCACAAATTCCACAGGCAGTTTGTGTTTTTTGGCCAGCAATTACATCGCGACCAACACCAGTGCGAGAAAGACAAGAACCTTGATAAAAGACACACTGCACTTGACTCATTGGGTCAATCTTGAAGACAATCGGTTAACTGCCTCACAGTTTGGACTCCACAACGCATTGTTTTGTGCCAGAAAGAAACCCAACATAGAGGACAGAACCCTAGAAACCGCCACGTATGGTTTTGCGAAGAATGAACTTCAAGATTGGCTAAATTCGAACAACGCCATCCCTTACAACATACAAAAGACGAACTCTTTGTTCTATGGTACCAACAATACCATTCGCTTGATTGATCAAAAGTGGGAGGAATTCTTTACACTCATTGAGACCAACAGCAACCAACTGGGACTCGTTGCAGGTGTGCATCAAGGTCTCGTAACCGGCGCCAATCAAATAACAGACACGCTTCGCAGCAATTTCAATCTAGACGCCACGGAAGATCATGGAATCTTCGTTTTGGACGCGGTCTATTCTTATGACCGCAGACTGATGGAAGAACTCCATCAAGAAACTGAACAAGCTTCCAACTCAAGTTTGTATCCAGATATACTCAAGCCCTTGCGTAAAAGTTCAGAAGTGCAACGCTTTTGCGTTGCAGAAAACGTTGAACGATACGTTCTGTATTTACATAAGGAATTAGAGCCTGTCAGACCAAAGACATCCGTTCTTTGGAAACATCTACACAAGTTTGAGACGTTGTTGGGTGCGCGCGCAGGACTGTCGGCATCTGATCCTTGGTGGACGTTAACTTGGCCCAGAAACCCTGGCATTTATACCAGCGACGCCATCGTGACCCCCTATCGAAGTTCAAAGTTTCGATTCGCACTTAATGAGCGGGGCTATCACTATTCTTCGGACTGCACATTGATCGTGCCGGTGAAACATTCAACAGACAGCAATATTGCACCCATTGATACGGCATATTTGCTGGGGTACCTCAGTTCAAGCCTCTTCGAATGCTGGTATCGATTAAAGGGCAAATACAAAGGAAACATGTTGGAATTTTTGGCTGGTCCACTTCAAGAAGTGCCCATCCCAAGACTGGATCCAGCGATTGAGCAAGAAATTGCAGAAGGCACCCGCAAGGGAATCGACCAAATCGAACACGGTGCATTTCTCGATGAACAGAAAAGACACGATTTCATTCAGAACCATATTCAACGTTTAGATCGAATCTTCTATGAAGCACTCGACATGGATGCCACAGTACAAGAATGCATCCATACCTATCTCGCAGAAGTCTCACAGACCGACAAAGAAGGATAGGGAAAAGGATAAGGATAAGGCTAAGCCCAAACCGACCCCATGCTACACACCTGTTAGAGGTCATCAAGCATGCATGAGCATCACTCTTCTAAATAGGTTTCACAAGCCTTGAATGCATCATTGACCGAACCAATGATCAGAGCATCGGCAAAATCAAAAGAATTCTCCGACCATGTCGTGATGAATCGCAAGGCACCCTGCTCTTTTGGAATCCACACTTCAATGCTGTAATTTTGATAGATCTTGTCTTCTTTGTCAGAATCAGCCAACTCAGGTTGCCAGGTTCTACCAGCTACAGCCATTCGTCCATCTGACAGTTCCACCCATCGCCACACTTTGAGCGTTTCATGCTCGGTGTCCACCACAAAGTTCTTGCGCTCAACATCATTTTCGGAGGTCATCGTACTGCAGTCACCGGTAGAAAAGCAGTCTGCACCATCCGTTATTGTCCGCGCATAGTATGGAGAGGCAGGTTCAATTGGCGTTTGATCTTCGAGTGTGAACAACCCAACATGCTCATCCACTGAAAAATTTGATTGAAGAAACAATGCAACACCCCCAGCACCTGCTGGGTCATATCCATGATTGAGTTCCACATCTGCCACATCTTCTCCTGTCAGAGCCTGAACCCCTTCAAAAGAGCGATTGGCAAAATTGCTGTCATCAACTGGATAGTCAGCCGCGATGGCTTCTATATTTTCCAAGCCAGCCACCAACACGGCAGAATCGTCCGCATCCCATTCCCGAAACATGTAAGCCGTCAACGCATTCAAGTCTGTGGGTGCGTCTGCATTTCCATCTGTTACTTCAACAGAATCGGCATCTACAGGGTCTTTACAAGCAAGGGCTAAGGTAAACAGCAACATCATCATCTCCCAATTCAACGCAATAAAGTTCTGTTCTACAGTCCAGAATCAGTGTATAGGAATGCAGGATTTCAGTCCAGTATACTACACAGACAACAGTTCCGGATTGACTTTTCTTAGAAAAGACGCGTGAACCGAATCTTCATTGGAATCTTGTAGCCAAAACCAACCGTTCCGCCAAGACCATTCTTTCAGTGCACCACGGTAATCAGCAATGCTCAGTGAATATGCACACAAACGCCTCAACAAAGGTTCCAACGGCAACTGTGCTGTAGAAATCCCCAGCACGGGTAGCGCAACTGCACACAATTCACTCGTCAATGTCGAAACATCCTCACGATGTGTTGTGACAAGTTCACCCACAGTGCAATCGTATACATCACACAACAGCCCAAACACACAGTTCCACAATACTTTTTCGAGCATTTCAGCCAAAAACTGTTCCTTAGAAATGACGGTACACTGCAAATTGAGAGCGTTCATCAACCACCGCATTGATTCCGCGTGTGGACCGGTGACAACGCTTCTTTCACCGTCAACTGCGTCTGCACCCACTGATGATACCGCAACATACAACAGGCCCTGAGTGACATCTGTAAGCCCTCTTTGTTCAAACCATGTATGCAAAACACCATTTTGAATGAACACCAAATCGCTGTAACGTTCAAGTGGAATCCAACGAAGCACTCCATCCAAATCATCGTTGCGAGTACAGACGACAATCGGTCCAGTGGACAATAGAGTCTGCTCACCACGCCTCAATAGAGATACTTCCACCGAGGAATTTTGTGATATTTGAGAAAACAACGTTCCAATTCTACCAGCACCAATGATTGTGATTTGAGAAAACATCAGACCTCCTTGAAAATCCCCTGTATGTTGAGATAAAGTATTGAGTAACCTCGTGGAGATCAATGTGAAAATACTGTCTCAAATACGCAAAAAGATGCTACGCAAAGCCTCAAAGCAAATCTCAAAACTAGGGCATCGACTGGCAAATGCCATTCACCCAACGAACGCCAGTGGAAACAACACCTCAAAAATGTGAACCACAAGCAAAACATCGATAGGACCTGAACATGTACTTCGTATCTCTAATGACATTCATTGGATGCTCTGACAACACCGTCAAAGCAACCAACACGGCACCAGAAATCCTAATTAGTTCTCACAGCAACAACAGTCTGTTTGTGGATGGAGAAACGGTTGAATTTCGCGCCGAAGTCTCGGACCAAGATGAGCCAAGCGAAAACCTTCGAACCCAATGGTACATGAACAATACCCTTGTTTGCGACTGGACAACGGCTGACAGCAACGGAACAGCAAGTTGTCCGATGACCCTTTCGATTGGAGTCACCCAAATCAGTGTTACGGTCAAAGACAGTGATGATGCTGCATCACTGAGCACCTTAAACATTCAAGTGTGGCCACCAGAGGACATCCCGACAGACACAGGAAACAATACAGACACCAATGCAGATACAGGATCTGAACTAGAACAGCCAAGCAATTTGGCACCCGTCGTGTTCATTACCACTCCTGAAAGTGGAGAATCCTTCAACGAAGGAGAAGATATCCTGTTTAAGGGGTTGGTCTTTGACTATCAACAATCAGCAGAAACGCTGTCGGTAGAATGGTCTTCTGACGTCATTGGTACCTTTGACATCACCAATGCAGACAGCGAAGGGAACATCTCCACCCAAAGTCCACTGCCTGTAGGAACGCATCAAATCTCGTTGTCGGTGACCGATGATGGTGGCTTAAGTACTGTCAAAAATACCACCATCGACATTGCAGAGGTCACCCTACCCAATGTCCAATGTCAGATTCTAAGCCCAAACAACGGCGATACGGTCATTATTGGCAACAGTGGCAACCAGTTCCACATGGAAGGTTTTGTCGGCAGCAGTGGTCCGATTACAGACTTAGCCTACAACTTTTCTTCCAATATAGACGGATGGTTGAGCAGTGGCGCCATCAACAGCGACGGCAGTGTCAACTGGTCAGGCACGGCTTTGGCAGCCGCAACACACGACTTTACGCTCGATGTTTTGTATCAAGGACAAACCTTGTGCAGTGACAGCATTCAGGTCACCATTGAACAACCAATCCTTACGATCACCCACAAAAATGTCTTCGTCACCTCTGAAAGACACACTGGGGATTTTGGTGGAATCACTGGGGCGGATGCATTTTGTCAAAGCCTCGCCAACACGGCAGGACTGTCAGGCACCTATTACGCGTGGTTGAGTGACAGCACCACATCTCCCAATCTTCGATTTTCCCAAGCCAGCGTACCCTACCGTTTGGTGGATGGAACAACAATTGCCAACAACTGGACCGACCTTACAGACGGAACCCTCCAACACCCCATCAACCTCGATGAATATGGAAATGCAGCCGTCAGCAATATGGTATTTACGTTTACCATGGTGGATGGCAGTGCAGGTCTGTTTCAAAGCCCAACATCCAACTGTTATGGCGATGACTGTCACTGCAACAACTGGACCAATGCCAATGGGCAGGGCACAACCACACCTGGCTCTGGTGTGGGACAAACCAGCAAGATCGACGATGATTGGACCGATTATTCATTCTACAACGGCTGTGGACCCACTGGACAACCCATTTATTGCTTTGAACAATGACATCAATTGTAGACGCTTTGGGGCATACCCACACCTTCGAGAACAGTCCTCAAAGAATTGTGTCATTGGTTCCGAGCACCACTGAGACCCTGTATCAACTCGATGTTTGGGACCGTGTTGTGGGCGTCACACGCTATTGCGTTCACCCCAGGTCTGCAACGTCAGAAAAGATCGTCGTGGGCGGTACAAAGCAATGCAATTACGACACAATCCGTTCCCTCAATCCAGATCTCATTCTTTGCAACCAAGAAGAAAACACGGTGGAGATGGTCAACCAGTTCAAAAAATTGGGTGTACCTGTTGTGGTATTCTTTCCAAAAACACAGGCAGACGCCATGGAAGACCTCCACACCCTTGGCAACATCGTTGGACGAAGCGATATCGTGGACGAGTGGAAAGCCCGTTGGCAAGCGATTCAAGGAAACAGCTCCACAACACCGTTTCAGTATGCTTACCTCATTTGGCGAAAACCGTGGATGGTGGTTGGCACCGACACATTCATTCACCAGCAACTCAACAGCATCGGTGGAGACAATTATTTTGGAACCTCGGCTGAACGCTACCAAAATATTGACAAGGACGCTTTGTTGAACTGTACAGCCCACATTTTGCTGTCTTCAGAGCCCTTCCCCTTTTCCCAAGTCCACAGACAAGAACTCATAGATATGGGCATTCCAAAGGAACGCATCCATTTCATCAACGGTGAGTATTGTTCTTGGCACGGAGTTCGAATGCTTGAATCACTCTCCTATTTGCAGGAATGGAAAAAACAGCACATCGCAACTTAGACATCACATTGTCACAGTGTGAAAAGCGCACTTTTATCGTCGCAATCCATAGAACAAACCACAATATTCAATCCAGATCACGATGCACCCATTGCCAAATTGGGCTACTGTTTTGTTACAATGTTGCATTGCAGCAATCTATGTACAATCTTGTTCAAAGATAGAGACGTACCAAACATAGAAACGTAGAAACGTAGAAACATAGAAACATCACTTGCTGAAACCATGGAGACCCCAATGTTTCACTTCTTATTGTCATTGGCCTGTGTAAACTACAATTCAGACAAACCACTCTCAGAAAATGAAGACACAGCCTGGGAAATAGAAAACTTTGTCCCCAATGGCGTCGATGAAAGTTGTGCGTCCACACTGGGTCGTCGATTGGATAAAGAATTCACACCACACTTTCAACTCTGGCTTCAAGAACACCCTGAATATGGAGACCTTGTACGCAGTGACATCGATGGCGGAAGTTTTGGTGGTCTACTCAACAACGACGACTGTCTTCAACAAACCCCCGTTGTATTTGTACATGGAAATTCTGACAGGGCCATCGGTGGACTCTACGGTGGCTGGGAGGCTGTATTGCCGAGTTACCTACAACAGGATTTTCGATCTGCTGAATTGTATGGCACTACCTATGGAGAGCCGACAACAACGACCGCCGATGCCTATCTTCACGACCAAGCAAATCTAATGCAAGTCCGATCAATGATCGAAGCTGTATTGGAATACACTGGAAGTGACTCGGTACACATCGTCGCACATTCCTTGGGAGTCACATTGGCAAGACGGGCTATATTGGGCGGTATTGAACTCGACACCAATGGTGAAGTCTATGAAATTGGCGAGGCTTTAACGGATTCCGTTGAAGTCTTCGTGGGAATTGCAGGTGCAAATTTGGGACTGGCAAGTTGTACTTTCGCCACAACGGATGTCTGCAATGATACGCTGGGGCTCTATCCAGGCACGTGGTCCAATGGTCAACTGTCCGGACAATCGGACATTTTGCAAACCATCAATGCCAGTACGCACTACGAAGGCAACTGGGTGTATTCCATTTGGGGAGAGGCCGATGGATTGTTGGGAGAAGATACTGCACTGGACTGTTTGCTGTATGGATTCAACTCCTGCCAAATCCCCGGTCAGGATGGTGAGTACAATGAATACCTCAACCACTTCGCCATTCGAGACCGCAGCGCAAGTCAACAAATCCACATGCTGTTGGGAACCAATGATTTTAGTCAATAAGACAGGGTTTCAACCAATTTTCCTACGTTTCAAGTCAAATTCCGTTAGTATTTAATAGATTTGACACAAGTGGAGATTCCCATGACCAAAGAGTCCATTGCGCACTTTTTCAACCAATCATTGGACTTAAATTGTCTTGCGAATATGGACGGTATGTTCGTAGAACTCAACGAGCGATGGACCACAGTTCTCGGATATACCATCGAAGAGTTGAAGTCCAAGCCCTTTTTGGAATACGTGCACCCAGAAGATCTCCAACCTACTATTGACGCGATGTCATCACTGGGGGAGAGCAAAGAAATTTTGCACTTTCGAAATCGCTATCGAAAAGCCGATGGGACATACACTTGGCTTGAATGGAACTCGTACCCACCAGATGGCGATACTGGATACATTTTTGCCACGGCTCGCTGTGTGGATTCCCTGATTGAGTCTGAACAAAAGTTGGCGCGCAAAACAGCCATCTTAACCACCATTATGAAAGCCCAGGATGGATTCATTCGAAATGGACCCTCCTTGTTTTTGTGGGACTATGTACTGAGTAGCCTACTGAACATCACAGGCAGTGCCTATGGGTTTATCGGTGAGATTGGAGAGGACTCAGAAGGGAGATTCATACAACTTCGAGCACTCAGCAACCGCAAGCGCAATGACGACATCTTCCAACAGGTCAAAGAAGAACCGTGGGACGAACTCATTTTTCGTGAAGATTCAACGCTCTTTGGTCGTTGTTTGCGAGAAAGTGGCGCCTGGTTTATCAACGATGTCAATCCGTCTAGTCTTGCCCACAGCAGTGCGCTTAAGTCTTTGCCCCACAGCACCTTTGCCAGCATTCCCGTAAAAGACGACTATGAAGTCAAAGGGATTATTGGCCTCGGCGACCGCGTCGGTGGGTACAGTGATGAAATGATTGAAGAACTGGCACCCGTGTTGTCATTTTTGGGCTCCATTTTCTTTTCGGTAAAACTAGTAGAAGATGCCAAAGAAACCCGTCAAGATTTATTGAAAGCGAAGTCCTTACAAGACGCGGTGTTGGAAACTGTTGAATCTGGAATCGTGGTTCTTGAGAGTGATGGTACGATTGCGCTCATCAACGAACGAGCAAGACAGTTTCTCCGTGGCTTGCACTTGAGACGCCCCAAAACCAAACGCTCTGTACCAGAATGGTTTGAGTACTGGTTCGTCATGGATGATGGTCAAGCAAACCTCATTGATTTCTTGTTGCAAACAAGTGTACGAACCTCTCCAATGCACTCTCTCCTGTCTTTTGACAACACCAATGAGAACATTCAACACCCGATTCACGTATCCGCGGCTTGGCTAGCCTTGAATGCAGATACCTACCCCCTGTTGTTGACCATCACCGATCGTTCGCGCTCTGTAGAACTCTCCAAAAGGGAAGCTGCCAACGCGCTCCTTGAACAAAAAGTACACCAACTTCGAGAGACTCGTCGCCACAACGAAATCTTGTCGGAATGTGTGGAATTTCTTCAAGCCTGTACCACACAAGCAGAAGGATTGGCACTCATCTCAAAATACCTGTCTCGATTCTACCCCAACAAAGATGATGGGGTTGTATACGGGATGTTTGATGCCGACGTCAACACCTTCCAATTGGCCTCTGCTGAGGATGAAATCGACACGACACACCCGATGGAGCGTCAAAGCATCGAGTGCTGGGCACTGCGTTCACGTCGGGTTTATGGATACTGGAAAGGTGGTCATCGTCTGCCCTGCAAACACACTGCAAACGATACTTCTTTAGAATTCTGTGTCCCATTGTTCTCTCTGGAACGAATCGTCGCAGTATTTACCATCACCTACAAAAATATGACGCAAGAAGAGGCCGAACGTAGACACAAGGCAAAAATCACCGAGTACATTTCGCTCAGTCAAAGCCTATCGGGTACCCTGTCCACGATTGCATTGCGAGAGTCTTTACAGCAGTTGGCATTGACCGACGAACTCACCAAGATGCCAAACCGTCGTTCGTTCCAAGACAGTGTTCGACGTCGCATCGCCATGGCTAGACGCAACAAGCACCCTTTCATTTTGGCCATGATGGACATCGACCACTTCAAACAAATCAACGACACATTTGGGCACGATGTTGGAGATCGCGTTTTGAAAGAGATGGGCGTCATGATTTCGCGATTCTTTAGAACCGAAGACCTCTATGGTCGAGTCGGTGGAGAGGAATTCGCAATCTTCATGGGTCAATGCAGTGGAGAAGAAGCTCAGAAACGATTCGAAGTACTGTTGCAGAAAATCCCTGACCGAATCAAATTGCCAGATCGCGACGTGACTGTTTCACTGGGGTTCATCAGTTCTGACAACCATTCGGAACTCGAAGAATACAATGAACTGATGCTGAAAGCCGACCAAGCTCTGTATTATTCCAAACAAAATGGTCGCAATCGATGGACATATTACAAGGACATTGGAACCGAAACCACCTAAACATTGAATTGAACAATATTTACAATGCCACACTTTCGTTTTTACAAACCCTATGGCACGCTCAGTCAATTCGTTAACAATGGCAAGCGCAAAAAACGTCATACGTTGATTGGTGATTTTGGTACTTTTCCAACTGGGACCATGGCCATCGGTCGCCTTGATAGAGACAGTGAAGGTCTTTTATTGCTGACAACCGATGGAAAGTATTCTGAACTCATGCGGTCCAAATCGATAGAGAAAGAATATTGGGTACAGGTTGATGGAATCCCCACGACTGAAGCACTGAGTCGACTGGAACATGGACTCGTGTTGAGCCACAAAGGACAGGCCTACACCACCCTCCCTTGTACCGCGGTCACCATCTCAACCCCCACGCTTCCAGACCGTGGCAAGACCATTCGAGATGCGCGCCACGGACCCACAACATGGTTGGCCATCACAGTGCGTCAAGGAAAGTTTCGCCAAGTTCGTAAAATGACCGCCAAAGTGGGACACCCCACTCTACGACTGGTTCGAGTTCGTGTGGGGCACCATACACTTGGGTCTTTACAGCCAGGGGAGCATGCGTTGATTGACAATCCATGAGAGGGCATAAGATAGCAAAGTCACTTAGCCACATTCCTCACTGTCAGCACACACCATTCCCCACTCCAATTCTGCATCAAAACTTTGTGGAACGACATGACATTCATCGGATTCAATCACAAATTCCAAAACAGTACTGGCCACATCCCAGCAACAGGGATCGTCCTCGTAAGGCACCTCTGCACTGAGGTTGACTACAAATTCACCCGCTTCTTCACCACCAACAAGAATACTGCCATCTTCCCAAGACTCAATGTAGGAGCCTTCAACACCATTCACAGTATAAGTGGCAGTGACAAACTCTCCAGACAAGGGATCCCCCTCTTTGTCCTGAATGGAAATGGTCGCAGAATAGCGAAACTCCAAAGTACAATCGACACCTACTTCACCTGTATCCTTGGACTCGGGGTCACAAGCTAGCAAAAACAATGAAAACAATGAAAACATACACACCTCTTAGTTGGCAATGGTTCTGTGTATAATCAAATAGACTCTCTATACACGTGGATACATTCAAGGGGTTGCAAAATCTATGCCAACAAATCGTCCCATCGAACAACGAATATATGGGATAAAAGCCTTCAACGCTTGAAATTGAAAACAATTCATCAATGGAATAGATTGGACACTGTACGTACAAAGCATCACTCTTGCCCACACAGTCGTTGTTATGATCACCCGTCTCGGCCACACATTGTTGTCTTTTCCAGAATGGCTTGGACGCTTGGTATTCTTATTCGTCGACATGGTTGTTGAACTGTTCAAACTGGTGATGGGACGCTATCAGTGGGGATTGTTTCGAATCTTGCGCAAACAAACCCTTTTGCAGGTTTGGTACACAGCGATTCAAGTGCTGCCGTTGCTGTCCTTGATTGCGCTGGGATTGGGTGGTGTACTAATTGGTGTGGGATTTGGCCTGCTACGACAGTTGGGTGCTGAAGATATCTTCATCCCACTCATTCAGTACGGACTGTTGGGAGAGGCCTTACCTCTGGGCATCACGTTGATCATCCTAGCGCGCTCAAGCACCGCAATCACCGCTGATGTTGCATCACAAGTCGTCAATGGGGATGTCGATGTGATGCGGGCACACGATATGAGCGTTCCCCTTTTAATTAGCACCCCAAGAGTATTGGGAATTCTAATTTCATTTTTGTCGGTGTTTGGTATTTTCATTGGTGTATTGGTCGCCAGTACTGTATTGTGGGCACCCATTTTCGACATTTCTTTGGTGCAATTGAGACAAATTTGGACCAGCAGTTTGACGATACAAGACTTTCAATGGATCGCCATCAAACTAACCTTGAACGCCTTATTGATTGGATCGATTGCTTGTTACAAAGCGATGCACATCCGTCGAGATATCCGCGAAATCCCCAAGGCAAGCAGTCAATCGGTCATCCTAACGCTGTCGGGCATCTTTTTGCTGGAAGGCTTGTTCCTATTTGTGCGGTGGTTTACATGAGTATGTTGCTTCAATTGCCACAACAGCACTTTAAGGTGGGTGGACAGTCTTTCGATTTTCCAGAGATTCAAATCGAGCGACAGGAATTGGTTGGATTGATTGGTCAAACTGGATCTGGAAAATCCATCTTGCTCAGACAATTGGCCGGACTGATGGACAGCACGAAATCTCTTCAGTTCTTTGGCAAGCAACGCGCCTTTATTTTTTCGCGTGGAGGCACCTTTCAACACCACAGCATCCGAGAGAATCTACATATGGCGGCCTTGTTTGCCAAGCAGACCACATCAAGCACCGATATCGATGCAGTCTTGAAGGACTGGAACCTCACAGGTGTTCAAGATAAATACCCTCCTCAACTCAGTGCACAGGCCCTTAAAATCACTCAGATTGCCCGCGCGGTGTTGTTGAAGCCAGATTTGCTTTTCGTGGAAAAGCCATTGATGGGTCTCAGTGTACACCAAGCAGACCAATTCATAGATTGGATTCAACACCACATCAAACATGGGGGAAGTTTGGTATACTCAGAAGAAAGTACCCGTGTGTTCCACCCACTCAACCCTCGAAAAATTATGCTGGGTGGTGGAAATGACAATCTAAGAACGGTTATGCACAACCATTGAGGCAACAGTGAACAAAGAATTTTGGGCAGGCATATTTGTTTTGGTTGGCATGGGAGCTGGAGTTGGTGTCTATACAACGCTCGTAGTCGATACAACTACGACAACGTACAAAACCTACACCCTAGATGCATCCAATGTGTCGGGGATAGAAGTTGGCACACCGATTGAAATGGCTGGATATGGTGTTGGAAAAGTCAGCAACATTGATGTGCTCTATGAGCCTTCCCTGAGATTTGAAGTAGAAATGTCCGTCAAACCCGAAATCCCCATTCCACTTGGGGTGACACCACAAA
This sequence comes from uncultured Myxococcota bacterium, assembly GCA_965661985.1. Taxonomy (GTDB): domain Bacteria; phylum Myxococcota_A; class UBA796; order UBA796; family UBA796; genus CAJWHX01. Next base: position 16,753 of record CBFIFY010000058.1, read on the forward strand.
TGGGGACTCGACTCGCTGGAGGTGGACTGATCAACCTTGTGCCCCCTACCGAGATTGATGGCTTTCTAGATCAAAATGCTCGATTGACGTTGATGCCCAGTACAGACATCCAATCCTTACTCGACAGTGCAGACAGTATTCTCAAAGATCTTGCCATCGTCACTCAACGTGGACGAGAGTTCGTTGAAGACCCAGAACAGGGACTGGAACTGCGCCTCCAAGAGGTGGATAAAATTCTCATTCAAGTGAATGTTCTCTTGTCTGAATTGACCAAAGTCGCCAAAACCTCCAAAGGGATGCTGAATCAAAACGCCCCTCTGCTTCAAGAAAGCCTAACCAATGCTGAAACCCTTACATCGGACTCAATCAAACTGATGGCCCAAATGGATGCATCTTTGAAAGAGTTTGACGTGCAAATGACCGCAATGGGGCAACTGATGGAAGGATACGATCCAGACAGCAATGCCGAGATGCGCGAAATGTTTGAGTCGCTCAATGAGTCTTCAAACAGTCTACAAAAACTCATGTACAGCATGGAGAAATCGCCGTGGCGAACCTTTCGTAAGGGGATAGACGAAACTCCCAGTCAATGACCACCATCATGGATTTCCATACATGTATAATTCATCAGCATCAACCCTCACGATGCAGATAATGAAGATAATGAAGATAATGAAGATAAATACGAGAACAGATTATGCCAACAAACAAAAGACACTGGATTTGGATACTTGTCGGGTTGTGCCTTGGTCTATGGGCAATCAAAGAGGGTGCTGAACTGGTGGCACGCCAACAGCTAGAAGAAAGCCTATCCTTGACCGTTGGCAGCAACACAACCATTGATAAATTAAATTTCGGAGCGTATCAAACGCAAGTACATCAAGTGTCTGTACTTCAAGAACAGTCCATAGAAATTCCTGAAAGCATTGCAATCCGCAACATCGTTGTCCATTACAGACCACAATTTGTTATACAAAGACCCATTGTTCTCGATGATGTTTTAATCACTGGATTGACGGTCCACTGGGATGGTCTGACAGGCAACAATATTCAGCGAATTGTACAGAGTATAGAAGAACACACCGCACACCCCAAGCGCCAAAGGTTCCGTAAAAATCAACCAAAAGAACCCAACGCGGTTACCGTCGGAATGATTGAGGTCGAAGACATTGAGATAGTCCTTCACATTGCCGGATTCTCTAAGGGGATACAGATTCCCAAACTGATACTCAAGGATATTACGGGCAACAGAGAATCCATCGCGGTTCAAATTCTCAAACAACTTGAACACCACATCAAAGAACATTGATGAACGCGAACAGAATGTTTGCAGACTGAACCTGAATAGAAATTTTAATTAGAAATACAACGCTTTCGATGAGTCACATTCAAAGACTACGGACCGCCCTTCAACAGGTTTGTACGTCTATTGTGCCAGTTCAATCTCTACCGGAATTGACAACCCATCATGGAAGCAATCTGCACCGTCTTGATCGTCCTCATTGTCATTGTCGCCAAAGGTGACCAACATCATGCGCACTTCACCATTGACCAAACTGATGTCGGCCAGATTGTTCATTTTGTTGTTCTGCATGGAGAGATAAAATTGCCCTGAACCCACACTGGCAAAGGAACTGCCCCATTCCCAAGTCCATCCGCTCAGATCAGCACCTTTCATCAAATCCCAGTCATAGAGTTTTCCTTGCCAATTGCCCGACTGCAAAGGATCCACCAAAGATTCGTTGGTCGAAAACAAGACGTAATCATTGTAGACAAGCATGACTTCGTCATCAAAGTTGAATGTCGTTTGATAGCCACCTTGGTTGGATTGAAAAGCCGGACGAACTGAACAGATTGCACTGCCACTGGGCACCGTGTAAACCGCCTCTTGTTCTCTACGGGCCGATATTTGACCCTGTTCGTCTGGAAGATTGCCATTGTTCCCCCAGTCACAACTGCCGGTGCCTGTACTGGGAAAGTCTGCTGACCAAGAAATCTCGGTTGTATTGTTGCAAGACAAATCCGCTCCAGAACAGTCTTGATCAACACCATCATCGACCACTTCTAGAGCACCTGGAGATACGTTGGGATTGCCATCATTGCAGTCGCCATCGTTTTCACTGTATCCATCGCCATCGTCGTCGTAACTGTTGGTGCCTTCATCCACAATTCCATTGCAATCGTCGTCCAGACCATTTTCCACTTCTTGCGCATCGGGATTGATGTCCACGTTGCCATCATCACAATCGCCATTGTTTGGGGTAAAGCCATCGCCATCGTTGTCGACATTTGGTTCAGAGGATGGTTCTGAAGATGGTTCTGTTGAAGCCTCTGAAGCGGGCTCTCCTGGATTTGCGGTATCCAAAGCGCCACTGTCGGTCACAACGTCATTGTCCGCAACATCATATTTTGTGACAGCGGTTCCGGGGGCACAGGCAATACCCAACATCAATGGAAACAGTCTCATCGTTGACTCCTCATCGTATTCACAATGTCCTAAACTCTAAGTTCAATATAACCAATCAATCGACCTTTACGAAATGAGAAAGTGTGTTGTTGGTAAAAGAACATTCTAGAGCAAGGACCAGTCAACAAATCTCGATATTGCACGAATCACCTAGGAACTGAAGTAAACGAAACCAAAGAATGAAACCATCAATCTTCGACTGCAGTCTTTTTGGGACGATATACATAGGATGGGCGCACTTTCCAGCCCACTTTGGGTACAAACAAACGTCCCTTTGGTCTAATGGAACGATGGTACTCATAATGTTGACGCACCCCAAACCCCAATCGCTTATCGGCTGATACAATCGTTCCCCACCGATGGTTGGCGATGTCGGATTTAATGTCGTCTACATAGTCCACCAACGGCCCCCCTTCATGATCGATGTCCCACAGAGCGATCAAATGGGTTGTTGGTTCATATCCAGCCTGTACCGACAGCCATGGTGAATGAGGAGCCCAAACGGGACCCTGACTGGAGCTAAATTCTGCAACCATAGCATCCCCAGCCAAACGGTCTTCTTCCGTGGGTGCATAGTCTTCGACAGCCCACAAGCCCCATACACTTTGTCCCATCATCAACAGCATTCCGATGTGTATAAGCCACGTTGGATACTGTCGCCCATATCTGTGTATCAATAGTGGCACAACCACACACAAGGACCAAATCCCTGGCATCAATACATTGGTGAAGCCCCCATGGTGACCACGCATCAGTGCTGAGAATAGAAACAGCGTACAGGCGATCAGTCTCCAAAATACGCTCCCCTGTTCATCCTCTTGTCCATTTCTCCACCACTGTAGCCACACAGATGGACGAGCGCAAGCGACCACAACGAGAATCCAAATGGCGACTGCAAATGGAATCTGCCCCGCTTTGTGAGACCCAGCAATTTTGGGAAATGCCGATACATCCACCTGCGTCATACCAACAAAAGCCAATACTGCAAGTCCCAAAACAATACCACGCCATCGAGCTCGATGAAACAAATCCTTTACAAGCAATACGCTGAGCAACAAAGTCGGTGCCACAAAAGGAGTAAGCATTTCAACGGCACTCAACCATACCAGCCTCTGGCCAACGATTGGATGATGAGCTGGAACATCCAACAAATAGATCAAAAACAACCCATCTGTAGACCATTGAAGCCATCCAATGCTCATCAGCGCTGGAACAGCAGACCACAAACCAAAGCGCAGGGCTGATTGCCAACTTGCTGTCCTCCACAGCCACAGTGCGATTGGCACACCAACAATTGCAGCATTGTGCTTGGTCAAAAATGCCACCCAACACAAAAGCCCCGCAACAACCAATCGATTCCATCGAGCACAGACAATACTCCAAGCGAGAACCCCCATCATCAAGCCGTCGGCTCTCGTGAGATCAAAGAAGGTGCCAACATCGTCATAGCTCGACAACCACAATGCTCCACTCAACCACCCCATCGCCCAAGAACCAGTCTCTTTTCGAAGGCCGAAGACCAATGCGGATGTGGCAAGCAATGTCCCAACAATTGACAGCCCACGACCCATCCAATAATCCAAAGTCCACAGTTCGGACGCCACGGACAGGAATGTAGGATAGAGCGGAGGGTAAATATAAGGAATAAAGTCGGAGGATGGTGGAACGTATATTCCAAGCCCTTCTTGAATCCGCAAGGCATGAATCAACATACCCCCTTCCATCCACTCAAGATCATAGGGATAGCCAATGCGTAATGATACGGTGTACAACCAATACCCAAGCACAATTGCGAAGACGGTTGCTGCACTCCAATTTGTCAATGCCGATGGGTTTTCACTTGACATTGTCAGTTTGTCCACCGTCGATGCTGTGGTGAATACTGTGGGGCTGGGTCAACCGAAGTCGATTTTCATAGGGGTCTCTCAACACATCTGGTTGAGACAGTTTCGTCGTCGATACAGGGGGTAAATCAGCAGTTGGTTCATCCGCCAATGCCACTGCGTGGGGTGCACCACCATATCGCTTCAACCCCATTGAGCGCAATGCGATCGCCTCTTCAGGATCAAGAGTCTGTACCGCCCCCAAAGATCGAGCATGCATCACAATTCGAGCCGTGTGCTCCATCACTTCAAGCCGACAAAAAGCCTCCAGTAGACTGGTGCCCACACAAACAGCACCGTGTCGCTCCAACAAAACCGCGTCTCTCAAAGCCATTGCCGAACCAACCTGTAAGGCCAACACATCTGTTCCCGTCGTTCGATAAGGCAATGTTGGAATAGCCCCAAGAGTTAATACAACTTCTGGTAGAATGGCGGGTTCTAAGGACAAACCAGCAACCGTAAACGCCACACAGATTGGTGGATGGGCATGCACAACAGCCTGAACGTCCGGACGGTTCTGATAACAGGCCAAGTGCATCGCCATTTCAGAAGTGGGTCTCCCAGCACCTCTCAATAAGTTGCCGTCGACATCGATCACCACCAAGTCATCGTCGGTCAGCAATCCTTTGTGACAACCGGCTTTGGTACACAATATCTCGGTATCTGAAATGCGAACGGAAAGATTGCCATCCAATGCAACCAACAAGTTTCGCTCATAGAGCAAATGCCCAATACGGAGCATCTCCTTTCTCAACTCGGATTCTGTGCGCATGGTATTTTCTCCTCGCTTTATTTGCTCAGTGTCTATCTCGTTCGGCACGACGCTCTCGGTTAAACAAGTCTCTAAGGACATCATCCACCGATTTGTCTTGATAGAGCATTTGGTAAATTTGCTCCACTACAGGCATGTCTACCCCTTCTCGAATGGCCAGTTCACGAGCCGATTTTGCGGTGTACACCCCTTCAGCCACCTGCCCCAAGTCTTCGAGTACTTGTTCGAGTTTTTTGCCTTCACCCAATCCCTTTCCAACCCGTTGGTTTCGAGACAATGACCCAGTACAAGTCAGTACCAAATCACCCATACCCGCCAACCCAGACATCGTCAGTGGATTGGCACCCAATTTCACTGCCAGTCGAGTAATCTCAGCCAGTCCTCGGGTCATCAACCCTGCCCTTGCATTCAACCCCAAGCCACACCCTTCAGCAGCACCGCAAGCGATGGCAATGACGTTTTTCAAAGCGCCACCCAATTCAGCCCCGACAATGTCGTCTGTGTAATAAGCCCGAAACATTCCATGGTGAAAAGTTTCTGCCACCGTATCCGCCACATGTGAGAAGCGAGCAGCGGTCACAATTGTCGTGGGCAAACCAGCCGCCACCTCTTTTGCAAACGATGGACCCGCCAAGAACGTCAGTTGTGCGTGAAAATGAACGGGCAGTACATCTCGAAGCACCTCTTCCATTGTCATCAACGAACCCGACTCAATGCCCTTTGATGCACAACAGATGGGCACTTCCGGATTTAAGAATGGAAATGCACTTTCCACCACCCCACGCATAACCTGTGAAGGCACAACAAAGATGACCAATCCAGCGTTGACAATGGCACTTTCCAACGACGCCGTTGCTTCGAGATTCTCTGGAAAGTCAAAGTCTGGCAAATAGCGTTTGTTGCATCGCTGTGCATTCATCTCCGACACCCGTTCTTCCGATCGGTTCCACAGATGAACCGCATGTCCCGCTCTCGACAAGTGTAGCGCAATGGCCGTTCCCCACGAACCTGAACCGATAACTGCAATTTTCATACGTCCTCCGAAACTGTCTCAGCAGAATGTAACAAACTCAGTCATCAACGCACGATTGCGTCAGTCTTCATCCCAAGCAACGAAGAAGTTGGCGCGCCGTCGATCTGCACTGGCTCGACGGGCTCTTGATCGCGCCCAATCTCTCAAGTCTTTGAGTTGATCGTCCATGGTCACCGCCAAAGGCACAATCTCTCGAACAGAATCGATGAGATCGTCTGTATCCACTTCGCGACCCTCAGCGTAGGACTTAAACATCGCCCCAACAACCACTTGCTCCAATTCTGCTCCAGAGTAGCGCTCCGACTCTTCGACAACCACAGTCAAATCAAAGTCATCGGGGTTGCGGTTTCGTTGACGCAAATGAATGTCCAAGATTTCCAGTCGTTCATGTGGATCAGGCAAATCCACAAAGAAAATTTCGTCAAAACGACCCTTTCGGAGCAATTCAGGTGGCAGAGCCCGCACTTCATTGGCTGTCGCCACCACAAAGACAGGTGCTTTCTTTTCTTGCATCCACGTCAGCAATGTGCCCATACTTTGCTGAGCAGCCTCATCTTTTCCAGCAAAGCCCTTCTCCAATTCGTCAATCCACAAAATGGCTGGTGCCAAACTTTCAGCGATGCGAATGGTCTGACGAAGCCCGTCTTCTGCCGCTGACTGAAGTACAGAAGCCACATCCAAGCGCAACAACGGCATTTTCCACATTTGAGCAACCACTTTTGCCATCAAGGATTTCCCACACCCCTGTACACCCAACAAAAACAATCCTTTGGGTTCAGGCAAGCCATATCGACGAGCATCTGGGGTAAACGCCAACTGTCGTTGCTGTAGCCATTCTTTGAGTGAGTCCAGCCCCCCAACCGTCAAATCTGAATTGTTTACATCCCAAAACTCTAGATATTGAGAAGATCGCAACATTCTCTTCTTTTCTTGTACCTGCAGGGCTAGGTCTGCTTTGGTAAAGCCTTCACCAACCAAGGCAATCCGAGAGTACATGCGTTTGATCTCTGACTCTGTCAAGCCCAGTGCCCCCTGTACAAATTGATTGAACAGTCCACCATCCATCGTCAATTCTTGTTGCTGGCAGAAAAAGGAAAACAACCGATGCACTTCCTGACTGGACGGTAGAGGCACATCCACTGGCGTCACCAACTTTTCAAGCTCCAACGGCACGTCGTACTTGGGAGACAACAATACGACAGCGTGACCTTTTTGCACCATTACCTGTTGCTCATCTCGAACTTTACGCACCCAATTGACATCTTTCCAGTCTTGATGCGCGTCGAGCATCACCAACAGTGTCGGTTCATTCTGCGCAACCAACTCTATAATGGCCTGTTGAGCCGTCACTTCACTTCCGTTCAAGCCATCGCTTCGACGCCACACCCAAATGCCCATGTGCTCTGCCTGCACAACCTGTTTGAGCAATCGCAGACTTCGATCTTCCTCGTGACTGATCAGGTACAGAATCGGATATCTGGCTCGAATAAGGGTTTGAACCTGTTCTAGGAACTCCACCATGTCATCCCCTCACAGTTTGCGAATTTGAACCAAACAGTTGTAATCTGGTTCACCAGATGCTTCATCGTACTTGCGTTCAATCAATATGTTGGATTCTGGCCAATAGGTTTGCAATGCCCCTCGAGCCATTTCCATTGGTCGGGCCACTCCTTCAAAAGTACCCATCTCGTTGCGCAATTCCAAACGAGAGCCTTCTTCAATGCCCAAATCCGACGCATCCTCAATCGAAAGAAAAATGTCATCTCGTTGCTTGCCACCCTGCAAAGTATCGGCATCGGCAAAGACCATCGAATTGAACTGCTTGCCCCTTCGTGTTGTCATCTTATACCAGCCATCGGGTAAGGTTGTATTTGGCACTTCGGGTATGTGAAACTGTGCCAACCCCTCTGGCATACCAGAAAAGTCTCCATTGGGACACAACTGCTGACCACCCCACTGCCACTCATCCCCTTCGGACTGGAGTTCATTGATTTGATGATAGACTGGCATCACCGTAGCCATTTCGTCTCGAATCGCCTGTGACGAACCCAACAACAGTGCATCTTTTAATTCTGGCTTGGCGGCAATCGCGACCAGTGCTGGTATCTCGTATTCCGGCTTACTCTCTCCAATCACCGGATGCCCCGCTATCTCTGGGGAAAATCGAATTCGACGTTCTGTGCTGGTACTGGTTCCTCCACCCCGTTGTTCATATCGAGTCTGTGCTGGCAGAAGCACAATCATTTCTCCGGGTTCAATCAATGTGGAGGTGTTCAAATTAATATCTTGATGAATTCGCAACCCGACTTGCTTAAATGCCTCTTCTATGTAGTCGGTGTCTGGCATCGTGTGGTGGAGATTGCCACCCAAATTGTATAGAAAGTCAATCTTGCCTTCGTGGGCGGCCTCAAGCATGTGCCCCGTGTCCAAGCCCTTGGAAAAGGGTACCTCATGCCCCCACAGTTCTGTGAATCGCTTGGCATTTTCTTCGTTGACCTTAAACCCTCCTGGGTACTTGGTCGGAACAACACCACACTCGCCCCCACCTTGGACGCCAGAATGCCCTCGAATTGGCAAAATACCGGCTTTGCTTTTGCCGATCGCCCCTTTGAGCAAATGTAAATTAACGACGCCCCAAACATTTTCTGTACCGAATGTGTGTTGGGTCAACCCCATCGAATAGACGGTCACCATCGTATTGGCACGCGCGATGGTCGTTGCCAACCAATCAATTTTGGAAATCGACACCCCTGAATGTTCGGAGAGTTCTTCCATCGACAGCCCTTGTACAGCGTCTGCCAACGCTTCAAACCCTTTGGTGTGGTTCTGCACAAAACTGTGATTGACGGCATCCCATTCAACCAGTCGCTTGAGCAAGGCCATCATCAGTGCTAGATCTCCCCCAATTTTGACTTGCACCCACTCATCAGCGAGTTTTGAACCAAACAATGCCGACTCCGGTATCGATGGAATCCAGTATTCTTCAAGCCCTTTTTCACGCACAGTGTTGATGGAAATGATGCGCGTCCCCGCTTTTTTAGCGTGGTGCAAATACTTGACCGACACTGGTTGGTTGTTGGCCAGATTCGTTCCCCACAATAAAATCAAGTCGGTTCCTATCAAATCGGACAAGGAAATCGTCGGCGCGCCCACACCGATGGACGTCGATAGCCCAGAGACCGTTGCAGCGTGACAGAGACGCGCACAAAAATCTACATTGTTTGTCCCCATTACCCGCGCCATCTTGGTAAACATGTAATAGGTCTCATTGGTAATGCCCTTGGAGGTCGCAAAATAGGCTTGTCTGTCTGGCTCGATCCTGGAAAGGCGCTCTCCAATCAGTTCCAACGCCCGATCCCAAGACACCCGAGTAAACCCCCTATCCCCAGCTCGATACACAAAAGGATAGGGAATGCGCCCCATTTCTCGCAATTCAGTGTTTGACTTTTGTCGCAATTGCTCGATGTCCACCACATCAGCCTCAGAGAATGCACCGATCGTGTTGTTGCGCAACAGTTTGAGTCTGGACATACAAAGGTGCGTCCCGTCCAACACATGATCTCGCATCCCCGTCGTCCCCAACGAGCACCCATCGCACACACCATGATTCAAGATGTTCCACGCGTATTGTAAATTATCGCGGTTTTCCCAGAGCACGCCCCCCATCTCCAAGAAATGGTTTGGTTTCACTTTTCCCAACCCAAAAGGAACTATAGAAACGATACCTGCTTGACCTTTGATGGGTGGGCCTTGAATCTTTGTGGGTCTATTTGAAGACCGTTCTGATGACTTAAGCGTGGTCGATTGTTGATTTGAATCAGCCGTTTCAGACATGCATACCTCTTTGGACAATGATCAATATACTGTAACCTGTTCTGTGCTATTTGTACCCACAAGGATGGTATCTGATACCCCATTACGGTGGCAGAAACATCCACAGCTTCCATCAAATTACCAAAAGCAAATCCAATCGGTCATCCACTTCTTTGCCATGGAAGATAGCGAGATGGTTCAAAATACTCTCTAGTGAAAACCGATTGTGCATGATTCACCACAAGCGACATCTGTTGTGATAACCCTAATCCAGTGGGTCTTTCTTTGCTGAAGAAACGGTTCAAATCAAGCCAACCATTGAGGCTTTTCTGTATCCTTGATGAACCCTGTTTAGGCATCCAGTCTGAACAACACTTGCCCTTGTCTACAATTGTGAATTAACAGTCTCCAACAATGGAGAGACGATGCAACTTCACAAACTCAAACTTCATGACTTGAATACCCTCAATCAAGAGCACATCGAAAAATTTGTGGACACCTTGCAACAACACGGATTCGCCATTCTTCAAACAGATGGCTTCACGGGAAATTCAGAAATTCGCAAAACCCTTTTGGAATCCAAGGGGATGCAAAGCTTTCGTTTTCCTGCACACGACGCCCCCATTGAATACACAGAAGACAAAAGAGCCTCCTTTCGCAGTCTTTTTTTGTGGAGTCGCATTTGCCTTCGGGCGTTGCTGGTTGCCTTAAATCCAGAGGCTTCAGAGTCCCAAGAAATTCAAAATGCCATTGAGAAATCCATTGACCAACAAATCCTGTTTTCGCCCAATGGTACTGGACACACCCCTTTTCCTGAGGGTGTTCGATTTTCCAGCTCCTTTTACAACATCTTTCACTATGACTATGGACTGCTCAACCACCACAAGGATCGTTATTTGGTGACTGTAGTGGCTGTCAATTCTGAATGTGACTGTGCCACAAAAGATACGAATTCGCTAAAAACGGCTCTGTGGGCAAAAAGTCCTTCGATGGGCTGGGTAAACATTGATGCGTTGCTTGAAGACAATGAAATAGCCATTTTCACTGGAGAAGACTTTGAGGCATTGAGCACTCGTCTTGGGAACCCCATTCCAGCCGTCTTACATTGTACCCGTGTCGACCCAACAGGTCCTAGATTGCCACGGTATGACAACCAACCAGATCCGAGTACGCTCCCCACTGGAAATCGAGTGAGCATGGCCTTTGTACTTTCGGATGCATCGGACGATTAGTTGACATTTCAAATCGGGCTGACTTTCTGAATAGAGAATCTGAACAGAGAAGAAGATCGAAGAAGAGAAAAGAGCGGACAATACACAATCGGTTATACAGAGTGTCAATCACACCATTCGAGAGAAACACCATGGAACAGAAAACACTATCTGCACTCGTCTTTACCTCTGGTCTATCGGTGATGGCTGTTGAGATGACCGGTCTGCGACTGTTGGCTCCCTATTTTGGTACCAGTTTGGTGGTGACAACGATACTAATCGGCTCGTTGATGGGCTTTCTCTCCCTTGGCTATCGCTTGGGTGGGAAATATGGTGACAAACACCCTACGTTGGAAGCTCTGAGTAAAGTAACGGCTGCGGCTGCGGTCTGTGTGCTTTTGATTCCATTGATTGGTAGACCAGTACTCAAAATGGCATCCAACATCTTACAGCCGCTATTGACCGGTGGAACGCTTGAACAGCCCGCTGTCGCCTTTGCCAGCATTGGTGGTGGTATGATTGGCATTCTGTTTCTGTTCGCAGTTCCCATCACACTCATGGGTATGGTTTCTCCATGGGCCATTCGACTGGGTGTCTCCGATGTTGAATCTGCAGGAGAGGCCGCTGGGAAACTCTATGCCCTCTCAACTTTTGGAAGTATCTTGGGCTCGTTCC
>CBFIFY010000059.1:0-27715 GCA_965661985.1 uncultured Myxococcota bacterium
CAGGCTTTCCAACTCTTCTGACCAAGCGCTCATGACTTTTTCTCCAACGGTGATGCTTTTTGGGTAACCGGTTGCCGTTGTAGATTCACTTTGAAGGTGAATTTTCGAGTGGTGATTCAGCGGTGTCGAGACCCTGTGCTTGTTGCCAGACATTTTCCATCACTTGAAACGGAGGTGTGTCGGTGTTGTCGTGGCTCCATCGACTGCTGGGAACGCTCATTCCACCGGGGATTGTAAAGTCTCCCAACGGGAAATCATGAGGCCAACCTATTTGTGACAACACATCCGAACAATACCCCAAACAGGAACGTGCTCCTTGGTTGATTACTTGATAATCGTGGGTTTTTCCGTAGTTGTACACATAGGACTTGAGGGTTTGGCTTTCCGTTTTTGAGATGGGAATGCAGTCCACACGATCCCAAGCCTCTTCTTCATCGGCATAGATGCGTCCGTCATCGCCTTCATAGTCTCCACCGTCTGGGTCTGCCGGCCACCACCCACGACACCATGGAATGGGTTCAGCATTTCCAGGTTGGGGGCACCGCAAACAGACAAAACAGTGTCCAAAAGTCAGGTTTTCATCTGGACCAGACTCGTGGATGGCGCGTCTCAAAATGTAGGGCAGGTTGCCCTTGCGCTGAAAAACACAGGCGACGCATTCATCGGTGCTTTGTGGAACTTCCGGTGCGGTCGTCAGCATTGTGGGGTACAGTGCCAGACCAGAACCGACAACCATCCGCAACATGCCTTTGCTGTGTTTTGAATTCCAGACGGGATACATAGGGACAAACCTCAAGGTATGTAATGTATAACGTTTCTAACTCTACACCTCACGATGACCCACAGGGTTCTTTAATGGCTCAAAGGGGACCCATCTTGTGGAGTGTGTTGTTGTTTCAATTGGGGTTTGCGGTGTGGTCAGGCTGGGATGCCACGCGTCAACGATGGCTCTCCGATGACGCTTTCATCTCCTTTCGCTATGCCAAAAATTGGAGCGAGGGGCATGGACTGGTCTACAATGTTGGAGAGTCGGTCGAAGGGTACACAAACTTGTTGTGGACAGTGTGGATTGGTTTGGGGATGTCGATGGGGTTGCAACCCGAGTGGTTTGCCCATCTGTCCTCTTTGGGAGCCTATTCGCTCATGTTGGCGCTGTTGTTGCGCTTTCACCACAAAGGGGCGTCGTTGCCTTTGGTGGTTGTGGCTGGAATGTACCACATTCGGAGTTTCGCGACGTCTGGGTTGGAGACACAACTCTTTCTCACCAGCATCGTGCTGTTTATTTGGGCATTGAAGGAACGTCGGTGGAAAGTCCTTTGGACGGCGATGACGGTTGGGTTGTTGACGCGTCCCGAGGGTGGCTTGCTGTGGCTGGCTGTGCTTCCAGTGCTGTGGTTGTACGGTCGTCGACAGGTGGCACTGTACACTGGTTTGTTGGGGCTGGGGGTTCTTGGGGGATTGGAAGTGTGGCGTTTGATGACCTACGGAGAGTGGTTGCCCAATACCTATTATGCCAAAGCCCAGTCGGCACAGTGGGCACAAGGGTGGTTGTACGTTCGACTCTTTTTCCAAATGTACTGGTTTGTGCCCTTTGGATGGTTGGCTGGTGTGGCGCTCTTTCAACGGGGAGCCCAACGCAATCCCCATCGAGAGTGGGTTGCTTTTTCACTGCTCTTTTCGACACTGTATGCACTACACGTTTTGAGGGTGGGTGGAGATTTTATGATGGCCCGTTTTGCTCTACCGTGGGCTGTGCCTTTGGTGATGTTGCTGGGCACTTGGGTGCAAGAACGCTTCTTCGGAGGCTGGAAATCACTGGCTGTGTTGGTTTTGACAGGTGGGGTTTCGCTGACTGCGATAGCGCCATCCGGTTTGACATCCATCGACAAGGGGGCGTTTGGTATCCAAGGGATCACCGAAGAATCTCATTGGTACACCGAAGAGTGGCGACTCAAAGCCCAACAAGCTGGTCAGAGCATTGAACCCTTGCTCAAGGACACCGATATTCAAGTGGTCATCTACGGTGCCCAAGCGATGTTTGCCTATTATGCCAACTTGCCCTACGCCCTTGAAGGCATGACAGGGTTGACCGACCGAGAGTTGGCGCGTTTGCCCAGTCGTGACGGTCGAGTGGGGCACGGTCGAAAAGCCACGGTTCCGTACTTGCAGGCACGAGGCGTTGATCTGTACATCGACTTTCGATTGCAACAAGGTTCGCATCCACTCAATCAAATTCACTTGGGGGGCTTGTCTGGTAGCATTCTCTCCTATAAGAAAGAACACATGGCGTTGTTGCGACAGCGTGGGGCAGAGTTTCAAGACTTTGAAGAATATTTGGATTGGTATATTGAAACGTTGTCCACAAAAAATGACGCAGACATCGAACGCGATGTTTCTGTTTTTGAACAGTATTATTTTCAATTCAACGATGACCCTGTCGACCAAGAGCGCTGGCGTCAATTACAGTCAAAGGACAGGTGATCTCAATGCCCGTATTGCCTTGGAAGGTTATTCAAACCGAAACAGTCCTATCCACTCGGGTATTTACGGTCCGTCAACAACGAGCGCACTCTCAGATCAATCCTAACAAACAGGGGCTCTTTTCCATTTTGGAAGCCCCCGATTGGGTCAACGTCATTGCCTTGACCCCAACCGAAGATGTGGTGTTCATTCGGCAATTTCGCCACGGTACGCAACAGATGACCTTGGAAATACCGGGTGGGATGGTCGACCCTAGAGAAGACTTTTTGACAGCGGGACTGCGTGAACTGAAAGAAGAAACCGGTGGGGTGGGTACCGATGCAACGCAAATCGGAGTGGTGGCACCAAATCCTGCAATCCAGCAAAACCACTGTGCGACGATTTTGGTGCACAATGTTGAACTTGGAGAACAATCCCTCGATGGAAATGAAGAAATAGATGTACTTTTGTATCCCTTGTCATCGGTCCCTGAACTGATCCGCAGTGGAGAGATTGTCCATTCTTTGGTGATAGCGGCTTTCCACTACTTGCACTTACACAGGACACTCGAGTCTACACCATGAGTGACTCTAAAAATACTACAGAATTGGTTGAACCAGTTGGCTATGTGCAACTGTTCAAGCAGAATCCCAATTTTCGTCGCTATTTTCTGTCCCATGTGATCTCACTCTTTGGAGATTGGTTCAACATTTTGGCCATCTTGGCTTTGTTGCGCAGTATGGGTCACGATGGTGCGGGGGCTTTTGGTGGGGTGTTCATCGCCAAGTCTCTTGCGACGCTGAGCATTTTGCCCATTGGCGGTGTGGTGGTCGACGCACTCTCTCGAAAGTGGGTCATGTTGCTGACGGATTGGGGACGTGCCTTGATTGTCTTGGGTATGTTTTCGGTAATTTGGTTTCCGTCACCGTGGTTGCTCTATGTGCTGTTGTGGCTTCAATCGGCATTGACTGCTTTCTTTGATCCCGCCAAACGCGCCATTTTGCCCGACATCGTCACTGAGGCTGAATTGCCAGCCGCCAACGCTTTGAATGCGGTGACTTGGTCCTTGATGTTGAGCATTGGTTCAGGATTGGGTGGTCTGGTGGTCGAAGCTTACGGATGGCAGGTTGCAATGGGGGTAGACGTGTTGAGTTACCTCATCTCTGGGCTGTTGTTGCTTGGCGTCGTCGAACCGCCTTTTCAAAAGAAAGTCCTACAGGGCAATGTGTTGGCACCACTCAAAGAAGGGTGGAATTACATCATGCAACGCCCAACCATTCGGGCCCTGGTGTCTCTGAAGATGATGTGGGGCATCATGGGTTCCGCCTCGGTGATGTTGGCGATGTTGGCCGAAGGCAAGTACAAGTTGGCGTCTGGAACGATGGTGGGGGTTTCACTGCTTTTCATTGCTCGTGGCTTGGGTACGGGGATCGGTCCGATTGTGTCGAGGTGGATTGCCAAAGATCGAGTGCAAATTATGGATTCAATGTTGGGGTACAGTTTTCTTTGGGCCATGTTGTTCTATGCGCCGTTGCCCTTTGTGAACAGCATTTGGATGGTGGCATTGCTGGTGTTGCTGGCCCATTTGGGGGGCGCGACCATTTGGGTGTTCTCTACACTGCGTCTACAGCAATTGGTGCCCACAGAGGTCCGTGGTCGAGTGTTCTCATGGGACTTGATCGGCTATTTGGTCATGCACTGCTTCTCGATTTGGCTCTTTGGTCTGCTCATTGACCAGCACGGTTTGGCACCCGACGTAGCGTTGGCATCGGCGGCGATGTGCTTGATTGTTCCATTCTTGATTTGGAGATTTGGTCGAACTCAAAAAGTGCCTGTGTAGCCTTTAGTGTAGGTGTAACAGGCTAAGGCGAACAAAATACAGTGGGTTTCTCAGCGCGCAGGTTCCATCCCATTTGTTGTGCCTGTTTCGTCGATCAGCCCGTCACAGTCATCGTCTACACCATTTGCCGACTCCAGTTCACCAGGGTTGACAAGAGCATTGTAGTCATCGCAGTCCATTCCGGGAGTGACCCCTGCTGAGGGGGTACTATTTCCGAAACCATCGCCATCGTTGTCAGCCATGCAGTCGTTGCTGGATTCTTGGTATGCCGCACCAGGGTACGCAAGGGCGTTTGTATCTTTACAGTCTGTTCCAGCAGTTACACCAGCGGGTGGGCTCAAATCTCCGAAACCATCGCCATCCGCATCTTCCATACAGGCAGTGGTAGAGTCGTTCGGTGCAGCACCAGGGTAGGCACTGGCATTGTTGTCCTTGCAATCTCCTTGGTTTTCGGTAAACCCATCGCCATCATCATCGTAGGCGACTGTTCCTTCGTCGATGATGCCATCACAGTCATCGTCGATGCCGTTTGCCGATTCGGCTTTGCCGGGGTGTCGGTTTGGGTTGTTGTCATCGCAGTCATTCCCTGCTGTGACTCCAGAAGCAGGGTTGTTGTCTCCGTATCCGTCCCCATCTGCATCTGTTCTGCAGGCTGTACCACTTTGATTGTATGCTGCGCCTGCATAAGTGAATTGATCGTTGTCGTCGCAGTCGATGCTCCACGGCGTACCACACCCCGATTGCCCATCGCTATCTGAGTCGATGATTCCGATGTTGTTGTCGTTATCATCACAATCACCAGCACAGGTGGTCAGTCCATCGCCATCGAGATCGTCGTTGTTCATTTCGGCATAATTGTCATCGCAGTCCGTTCCATCTACCGCTGCGCCAGGTGCATTGGGTGAACCCCATCCATCGCCATCTCCGTCTTCCATGCACACTTGTGGGTCATCCAAATACCCAGCACCGGTAAAGATTGTGGCATCCTCATTGTCACAGTCTTCAAGGAACTGTCCGTCGAAGTCATAATCACAAGAGTCGTTGGCCTCTCCCGGAGTACCGTACAGACCAGAACTCCCAGAATACACAGATGTTGAAATGCACCAAAAATCCAGGTTGTCGTTGGGGAAAGCGGCAGGGTCATACACAACTTTGGAGCGACCTTCATAATTTTCCCAGTTGTCGTCCTCTAAATACTGAATCTCGGATAGGATGTTGAAGACTTGTCCATCATCATAGAAGATGGATATCCAATCTTCTTCTCGACCAAGATTTTGACCGGTTTCTATATCGACAATAACGCCACCATTTTGATTTGGGTCAGCGTTCCGTCCCGCCACAAAATAGTCGCTTGGTTCCATAAACAGATGCTCTTGTATGGTGTATACGCCATTGTTGGCTTCCAGTGATACACCAAAGAGATCGACCGTTTGCCCAGTGGCATTGTAAAACTCATACCATTTTTCATTGCGCCGATCGGTATGATGTTGGATCTCGGTGAGGCGTAACTCGCCAGCAACCAACATGTCGGCGGTGAGTCCGATTAAGTCTGTACCGTCGCAGTCTTGGTCGATGCCATCGTTCATGACCTCCAACTGTCCAGGGTAAATACCAGCATCGCTGTCGTTGCAATCGGTTGTACAATTGGAAAACCCATCCCCATCTTGATCTTCGACCCCAATAGCCTGGTCGAAATCGTTACAGTCCCCATCGCAAGTGCTGAGTCCATCGCCATCTTGGTCGATAGGGCTGAGATTCTCATCCGTGTCGTCACAGTCTCCATCACAACTGCTGAATCCATCGCCATCAGAATCCAAGATGTTGAGAGTAGGATCGCTGTCGTCACAATCCCAATAAAATGACCCATCGCCATCTTGATCGCAACTGTCATTGGGAAACCCGGGTGTTCCATAATAGGCATCGTTGTTGTTTTGGACATAGGCCAAACTTTCGGAGAAACACCAATTGGCGGGGTCTTCTTGTGGGGCGTCGTATTCAGACAGCACCCAAGAAACGCCCAGTCCAATCCCAGAAGCCCGATAATCGAGTAGGTCTACGACCCCAAGCGAGGTGCCTGCATATTCCAAACTCAGGAGGTCCCCCAATTCATTCAACAACAATCCAGTTTCAATGGTGTAGATGCCCCCTGTGGGGAAGTTGCCATTGACGGATGAGTTTAGGGACTCAACAAACACCACATACTCGCCAGCCGGTAGAATAGCCGAATTGACAACAACAAAGTTTCCGTTGTTGGTGTAGACTTCCAGCCCCAGCAGATCAATGTCGGCATTGGATGCATTGTAGACTTCAAACCAGTCGTCGTTTTCACCCCAATAAGCTCGATACATCACCTCTGTAATCAACAAGTCACCTTCAGCGACGTCCACCATGCCAATTTGTGTGAGGTCTTGTCCATCGCAATCTTGATCGATTCCGTCGGCGGTGATTTCAGGTGCGTTGGGGTAGGACGACCCATCTCCGTCGTCGCAATCAGTGTTGTCTGAGAGATATCCTGCTGGTTGAAAACAGGCTGTGACGGTGTTCCCAGCATCGCCAAATCCATCGCTATCTGAGTCCGCGTACCAGGTTGTGTTTGGAAGTGTGTTTGCGTCGGTATCGTCACAATCATTGCCCCCAACAACCAGTGAATTACCGTCCCATCCACTGGAGTCGATGTTGCACTCTACATACCCATCGCCATCATCGTCTGTTTCATTCAAAGGCAGAGTACCGCCACAGGTGTTGACTTGACCATCGCAAAGTTCCGGTGCGTTGGGGTATGTTGAATCATCGCTGTCATCGCAGTCGGTGTTGTCGAGGATAGAGCCAGTTGGTTGTAGACAGGCTGTAACAGAACTTCCAGCATCGCCAAATCCATCGTTGTCGGTGTCTGGGTGCCACGCTTGTCCGGGAAACTCATTGGCATCAGTATCGTCGCAGTCATCACCTTGTAGGTTGCCAAGTCCATCCCAGCCGTTTGGATCGATTGTACATGTTACATACCCATCGCCATCGCCGTCAACCTCATCACTGGGCAATGTACCACCACAAGCATTGATTTGACCATCGCAGAGTTCAGAAGCATTTGGCAAAACAGTCTCATCGGTATCGTCGCAATCGGTATTGTCCAATGTGGTTGCATACAACTGTGAGCAGTGTATTTGTACATTGTTGGGGTCGCCAAATCCATCGCTATCCCAGTCTGCATACCACGCTTGTCCGGGAAACTCGTTGGCATCAGTATCGTCGCAGTCATCACCTTGTAGATTGCCAAGTCCATCCCAGCCGTTTGCATCGATCGTGCACGTTACGTACCCATCGCCATCCCCATCAACTTCATTACTGGGCAATGTACCCCCACACGTGTTGAGTTGACCATCACAGAGTTCCGGTGCATTGGGCGAAACAGTCGCATCGGTATCGTCGCAATCGGTGTTGTCTGAGAGGTATCCGGCTGGTTGAGTACAGGTTGTGATGGGGTTTCTAGCATCACCAAATCCGTCATTGTCGGTATCCGCATACCAGGTTGTGTTTGGAAATGTGTTTGCGTCGGTGTCGTCACAATCATTACCCCCAACGACCGTTGAGTCACCATCCCACCCACTGGAATCGATGTTGCATTCGACAAATCCATCGCCATCATCGTCTGTTTCATTTGTGGGTAGAGTACCGCCACAGGTGTTGACTTGACCATCGCAGAGTTCCGGTGCGTTGGGGTACATCGACTCATCGGTATCGTCGCAGTCGTTCCCACCACTGACGGCATCACCGAGCCAGCCATTTGCATCGATTGTACATTCTACGAATCCATCCCCATCATTGTCGAGTTCATCTGAGGGTAGGGTCCCATCACAATCGTTGTCGATTCCGTCACAAAGTTCTGTTGAGGGAATGCACTCTACATCAGTATCTGTATCTGTGTCAGTATCTGTGTCTTCTGTATCCGTATCTTCGGTGTCAGTATCTTCGGTGTCTGTGTCAGTATCGGTGTCGATATCATCAGTATCTATACCAGTGTCCGTGTCTTCAATATCCGTATCAACACCGGTGTCCTGTGCTGTATCAATTCCGACAACGCTTGTATCGTCATTGTTGATGTCCAAATCGATTTGTGCAGATTCAAAGAGTAGACAGCCGAATAGGTGCAGTAGCATTTTAAACTCAAATTGTGATTGGAAGATTCTTCATAGTCTAGAATAACACACCATTTTACAGTGTTGTGACGTTTGTTGGTGGATTACAGGCGACCAAAAAAGTCAATGCACTTGTCAATGTCAGCATCGTCAATGTGCTTATGGACGACCGCTCTCAGTGTGGTTGGTCCTGTACTCAGTACATCGATGCCCATGTTTTTGGCCTGTGCGATGACCTGTGACGGATTGTTGACCTCGAAATAGACCATGTTGCTTTCAGGGCATCGAACAGTGTATCCTTGGTTGAGCAATGCTTGAGCCAACCTTTGCACACGATCATGATCTTCGGCCAATCTTTCGACATTGTGTTCCAAGGCGTACAGTGCCGCCGCGGCTAGCATTCCAGACTGTCGCATGCCTCCACCGAGAATCTTGCGCGCACGGATTGCGGACTTCTTTAGAGACTTGGGTAAGCACAGTGCTGATCCAATGGGTGCTCCCAGTCCTTTGGAGAAGCAAATGCTCACGGTATCGTACGCCTGTGCCCGTCGAGAGGCCTCAATACCAGACGCAGCTACGGCATTGAACAGTCGAGCGCCATCCAAGTGGGTTTGTGCACCATGTGCGTGTGCGATTTGACCGATTTGATCCAGCAGTTCCAACGGGTACACTGTGCCACCACCTTTATTTGCGGTGTCTTCTGCACACACCATGGAGACGGGTGCAAAGTGTGGGTCATCAGGTGGAAAGACTGCCTTTAATTGCTGAGGATCAATGAACCCTTTTTCTCCGCCAAGGGGCTTGAGCAACAGTCCAGAAAGAACAGCGGGACCACCAGCTTCATACACATAAATGTGGGCCGTGTTGTGCAATGCAACGGCGTGTGCTCGAGGATTTTGTATCCACAGGGCAATTTGGTTGGACATCGTACCGGATGGGACGAAAAGGGCATCTTCTTTGCCAAGCATTTCAGCAATTTTGGCTTCCAGCGCGTGTACGGTTGGATCATCACCCAGTACATCGTCTCCAAGGGGGGCGTTCATCATCGCCCGTTTCATTCCCTCGCAGGGTTGAGTGACGGTGTCCGAGCGCAAGTCGATTCTTCCATTGAGTGGCATGGGGACCTCTGTTTGTTTGTAAAATTGGATGAACCAATTTGGGTTACTGTTCTTTTACAAGTGTTGGTAAATAGCCATCGGGAACGGGTACGCCACATAAGGTGAGTACTGTTGCGCCAATTTGAGCCAAGCCACCGAGCATCTCTCCGCGCGGTTCAAGGACGTCCCACCGGTGTTGTGGATCAAACAAGATGAATGGAACTGGATGTTTGGAATGGGCTGTAGACGGCACCATTCGTCCTTGTGCATCTCGTTTGGGTGCCTTGGTCGTTTTGTCCCATTGTGCCATCTCATCGGCATTTCCATGATCGGCGGTCACGATCAAAATGCTGTTCGTGTCTGCACAGGCTTTGACCAGTCGTCCTACACACGCGTCCACAAATTCAACAGCCTCAATGGTTGCAGGCAAGTCACCGGTGTGTCCAACCATGTCTCCGTTGGCAATGTTGAGACGAATGTGGTCGTATTGTGTACTTTGAATAGCCTCGACTGCTAAATTGGTGACTTCCAACGCCTTCATCCGGGGGGCTTGGTTGAAAGGGACATTCAACGACGGAATCTCTTGTTGGGTTTCTCCGGGCAGTGCTTCCGAGCGATTTCCATTGAAAAAGAACGTGACGTGGCCAAATTTCTGTGTCTCGGACAGTGCAAAGACATTCTTGTTTGCCTTGGCCAGTTGTTCTCCCACCGTGATATCAATCGCCGGAGGGGCAACCAAATAATGTGTGGGTATGTGCAAGTCCCCATCATATTCCATCATACCGGCAAAATAAATGTCTCCCGTCACACCCGTTGGAAAAGTTTTTTCAAAGTGTGTGAATGCATCGGCAGGGGTGTCGAACACAGAGGAAATTTCAATGGCGCGATCACCACGGAAATTAAACAAGAGTACGCTGTCACCATCTGCGACGCCGAAATAGTCTCCAACGACAAAGGGTTTTAACCACTGGTCATCGATTTTTTCGTCAGCGTCATACTGTGCTTGAACAGCTTCTGTGGCGGTAGCGTATCGCGTTCCTTCAGCCAACATATGACAACGCCAGCCACGCTCGACCATTTTCCAGTCAGCCTCATAGCGATCCATGGTCATCCACATACGTCCACCACCGGTGGCAATTGTGTAATCGCGTCCGTGTTTATTGTTGAAGCGGCTCATGAACGATTCAAGTTGCTGAATGTAAAGCAACGCCGAGCGTGGAGATACATCTCGACCATCTGTGAGGATGTGGACACGAATGTGCGGGATGTTTTCGGCATGTGCTTGTGCTATCATCGTAAGAAGATGTTCTATGTGACTGTGGACGTTTCCATCTGACAGCAAGCCCACAAAGTGCAGTGTTTTTGTTTGTACTGCACGCTTCCAAACAGGTGATTCCCACATCGATCCCGTTCTAAAAGCCGTATTGATCAACTTCGCACCTTGTGCAAAGATTCTTCCAGCTCCCATGGCATTGTGTCCAACTTCTGAATTGCCCATATCACCGTCGGTCGGTAATCCCACAGCAGTGCCATGTGCTTTGAGTTTGCCCCAAGGGTGTTGTTTCATAAGGCCATCGATAATAGGCGTTCGCGCTTGGAACACCGCGTCGGACTCATCTTGTCTACCAATGCCAATGCCATCAAGGATACAGAGAACAACGGGTCTACTGGTCATAATTACCTCACACTTTATAGATTCGAAATTGTATCACCAAATAACCTGTCTGCAATTGAACAGGCAGACTTTGAACAGATGGTGAAGAACAATATTGTGCCTAGTCCAACGATGTGCTGTTGAAAATGTATGTCTGTATGGTGCAGACTGCAGTACACTGGATTACATAACATAGAAGATAGAACACTTTGCTCTAGGCGCACACTGCATGCTGTTTACCCATAAAGACATTACCTTGTCCACACCCAAAGCCATCGCCCAACTGTTGCTGTTGGGTGCCGTTGGAGGCTGGTTGGGAGGGGTGTGTATCAATGCATCGGGAGGCTTTGTCGCTGCACTTCAGGACTGGGCGCCCTACAAAGCTGCACTGGTTGGGCTTCTGTCGATTTTTACGCTGTCATTCCCGTGGGTTTGGACAATGAAACAGCGGGCTTGGTGGTTTTCAGGTGGTGCTTTTGGTGTGGCAACCAGCATTTTGGCTGTATTGCTGTATTTTCTACTTTGGCCATACGATGGTCATGGACGAACGGAGATTCATAAAACTGTGATCACCATTCTGGGTGCCTATCCCATACCCGTTTTCGGCATTGGTGGCTTGACGGGAGTGTTTGCGTCTTCTTGGATTCGTCCTACGCAAGATGGTGAGCATTTGTGGGTCGATTGGGTTCTACCTTTCTTTATTACCGGTGGCTTCATGAGCGTCATTGGAACGGTGCAACCTTTGAAAGATGATAGTCCCAAAGTCGATGAACTGAGTGCTGAAGAACTCGAGTGTTGTCGTATGGCATACCGTGCCTTTGTGAAAAAAGTAGGGGTGTCTTTTGCGGTGTTCGAAGCAGAGAAGTATTGTGAAGTAGAATGTCCATTGGTCAATGAGTGCCTGTCGGAATGTTCAACACTGAAAGATGCTTGTGCGTCGGACGAGGTAACCTGTAAAGATCAACATCGAAATTGTGTACTCTCTTGTCCAAAGGATTAGCCGTTCAAATGAGGATGTTGGCGGGTCAAGGACGACCCTATTTGACTGAATGTTTGACTGTATACAGCAAGTTGGATGTTGAACGCAAATCCGTTATGATCTCCAGCAAAGAAAATCCTGATTTTGACACACCGAATACATCCTTATTGTTTGGGAGCTTATTATGACTATTTCTCATGAAGATTTGCGTCTTGCATACACCGTTGCGGCACGCTCAAGGGCCTTAGAAGAGCGAATCATCAGTTTGGTTCGAACAGGAGAAGTGAAATTTGCGATTTGGGGTGCGGGAGAAGAAATCCACGGTACAGCTACTGCCTTGGCGTTGTCTAAGTATGTCACACCAAAAAACTTTGGTATTGTGCCCCATTACCGCTCGGGATCGATGTGTTCAATGTGGTGCGAACTCAACGGCTTTGAAGGCTTTTCTGAAGCTGTGTTTCGTCAGCAACTCTCACGTGACACCGATCCACTAAGTCGTGGACGTCAAATGGTCTATCACCTCGATATTAAAGAAGTCGGCATTTTACCAGTCCAAAGTCCTGTGGGAATGCAGTTGGGCAAAGCGGTCGGCTATGCCAAAGGGTTCAAAGTCAAAGGCGTGAGCGATGCAGTCACGATGGGCATCATTGGAGATGGTACTTCGGCGGAAGGGGATTTGCACGACGCAATGAATGCGGCAGCAGTCTGGTCAACCCCAACCATCATTATGGTCACCGACAATGAGATTGCGATTTCAACAACCCCAGCAGAGGGTCGAGGAATTCAATCGTTCAAGGCCTATGCAGAAGGGTTTGGCATCAAGCATTTTACCTGTGATGGTGCAGACTTCTTCGATACCTATGAAACAACCTGCAAAGCGGTAGAATATGTGCAAAAGGAACAGAAGCCTGTGTTGTTCCACGTTGTCAATTTGCCACGCCTCAATGCCCATTCCTCAGCGGCTGATTACAAGTTTGACTTGGAACAGCATGATCCCTTAAACGATTTTGGTCAGCAACTTGTGGACATGGGGGTTTTGGATGCTTCTGAGATTGTCAAACGCATCAAAGGGGAAGGCCATGACTATTTCAAGCACCATGATTTGGGAACGATTATGGCTGCAGAACACGCACGGTTTGCAAAACTTCAAGAGGCTGTTCGTGCCGAACCAGAACCACCAATCGAGTCGATTCATGAGCACATTCGCGCCCCGTTTCCAGTGGTCAGTGAAACACCAACTGTAGATCGAACAACCAACATCACCTACGGTGGGGCAATTCGTGCCGCCTTAGACAACATTATTCGCAATCACGGTGGTGTGATGTGGGGACAAGACGTCGCCAAGTTGGGTGGAGTGATGCAGGCCTCTGCAGGGTTGCTTGACAAACACCCCGGAAAAATTGAAGATGCGCCTCTCAATGAGCCTTTGATTATGGGAACTGCCTGTGGCGCGGCTTTACATGACGATTTGGTTGCATTGCCTGAGATTCAGTTTGGTGACTATGCCCTCAATGCATTTCACTGGTTTGTACACATGGCCAATACGTATTGGTGTACAAATGCCCGTTCGAATTACGCCTTGATTATGCGTACACCTGTAGACCCATTTGGTGGTGGTGCTGTGTACCACTCAATGTCATTGGATGGATATCTTTCGGCCATTCCAGGGTTGGTGTTGTTGATGCCTTCAACGTCATTGGATGTCTATGGTCTTTTGATGACCGCCGCAGAATACCGAGGTCCTGTCATCGTGTTGGAGCCAAAGTGGATGTATCGTCAGTACAAGGGCTCTGCATTCCCAGGAGAGCCAACGGACAAAGATGACATTGCCAAACTGAGAAAGTTTGTGATGCGCGGTGGCATTCCCGAGATTGATGATGCTGTTCGTGTACCGTTTTCCAAACTGGCTGTGCGTCGGGCTGGCTCCGATGTGACCATTGTGGCGTGGGGGCGTGCAGTGTGGACCGCATTGGATGCAGCCGCCGAATTGGCCAAACAAGGCATCGATGCTGAGGTTTTGGACTTGAGAACCCTCGTCCCACCAGATTTGGACGGCATTGCAGAGTCGGTTCAGCGTACAGGTCGACTGATTGTGGCTGCTGAAGACCGAGAGTTTTCTGGGTTTGTGCGCACCATTCAAGGCCAGATTGTCCAGCGGTTTCCTGGACTGCCCACCAAGGCCTGTGGTCAAAAAGACATTCCGGGAATTGCACAGTGCTTGACCCTTGAAGAGGCCACGATTCTCACCAAAGAGGACATTGTAACAGCGGCAAATGAATTGCAAGAGATTCAGTTGAGTGGTCGCAGTACGGTGGTTCGTGAAGTTGTCGCCCCTCGGTTTTTGCTAGACTGTTGATGATGCGTTCGACGCGATTTATTGATGGTTTATTGATGGTTTATTGATGTCTATTTCTCGAAAGTTGAAGGCGCGTCGCGATGTTGACAATGCGGATATACCAACAATAATTGAGCGTGCTGAACAACTCAGAATAGAGGATGAACGCCAGCGCAATCGGGAGAACAGTCGTAGTTCCATTGAAGATGTGCGCCAAGTAGGTCGAGAGTTGTCTATTCCAGATCAGTTTGTTGAGCAGGCTATCCATGATTTACAGTCTGAAAGAGAACGGGCACAACGGCAACAACAACAAAAGACGGAGAGCAATCGAGAAGCCTCTCAAGAGCGTCGGCGATTGATTCAACGGGTAATTCGGATTGCGGGTGTCATTGTAATCGGAATATTTTTGTTGCGGGGAATTCAATGGTTGTGGGTGGCTCTGAATTTTGTTCCAAATTCTGAAGTCGCTGTAGATCAGTCTACCGTTCAACAGACGGTGATACACGAGAAGGAAACCATTCGTGAAGTGGTCAAAGTCGTAGAAGTGCCTGTCCCAATCGAACCACCTTCCAAAAAGTCAAAGACCAAGCGGTCTGACAAAAAGAAAGCGAAAAAGCCAACAGCGCAACCTGCTTTACAGCCCTCACCACCGAATCCACCACCGAAGGTCGAAGAGCCTACCAAGGTCAACGAACCAGTTCAAAGCAGTGTCGCAACAGTGGTTCAAAAGCCGAAAGTAGAAGAGTCCAAAATAGAGGACATTGCCCAAGAGGCTCCCCAAATTGTTGAAGAAACTCCACCGCCATCTGAGGAACCAACAAAGAAAATAGAAATCATCAAAGAACCGACTGAACCTGTCGCTTTGCCGAAAGTAGCTTCCAAGATACAAGGTGAATGGACATTGGACAGTTATTTGTTGTATGAAAAGGGAGTGGAATATCCCATGGAAGTCCCCATCGTGTATGAGCCGTTGGAACTTCCAAAAACATGGCGCTTCTCCAATGGCAGATACAAGCGCGTGATGGACAAGAGTTTGTCATTTTCTGCAAAATACGAGGTGGTATCTTTACCAAAGAACCTTCAGCCACTTGTGGATGACAGTGGAACATGGGCACAAATAGTAGCCTCCAACGTCGTGTCAACAATTCCAGGCATTCGACGACAGAACGATTATTTTGCGGTCTTGGTAGACGGAGACGTTCTGACCATTTGGTATTTGGGACCCAATGCGTATCGTAAGAAATTGCCGTCGCAGGCGGAGAGATACGTGCGAGACTGACTCCTTGTCCCTTGGTCGTTAGAGGTAGATTACCAACGTAGAGTCTTAAAAAATACCCAACACAGAGCACTGTTTCTGGTGTTTTAGATCCGAAGACGATTTGAGATTTGGTTTGTTTTCCGAACCCAAACATTATGGAGAGGCCATGCCCCAAAACACAATTGCCATGACAGGAACTCGAAAAACGGAAACATTGACGGATAAGCAGTTGGCACACTTTAAGAAGTGTCTTGCGACCTCCAAAGAACAGGGCTTTGATGTGTTCCGTCACGGGGACTGTGTGGGGGCTGATGAAAAAGGACACCACATCGCTGTCTCTCTTGGGTATTCTGTTCGGATTCATCCACCGACAGATCCGAAATACCGTGCCTTTTGCTCTTCGCCATTTGTTGCGCCTGCTTTGAGTTATCAAGACCGAAATCAAGCGATGGTCAATAATTGTGACATGTTGTTGGCATTGCCCAAAAGCAATCAGGAAGTACAACGCAGTGGAACTTGGATGACGATTCGAATGGCTCGAAAGATCAATCTCCCCATCATCATTTTCTATCCCGACGGTCGCATTGTAAAAGAAAACCACACCCAATTGTTTTGAGCATGACTGGAACTGTTAAGTGCCGACAATTGCGTTAGACTGTACCCATGCAGTTTCTCAAGAATAAAGTATCATGGAATATCGTTCCCTATATACTGTTGGCGCCGTTGCTGTGGTTCTTCTACACGACGGCTGTATCGACTTCTTGGGCGAGAATATCTGCGTTGCAGACGATAGAACCATACGCGATGGCTGTGCATGAACAGTTGATGCGCAATTTTGCGGAAACGGGCTCGTGGTTTCAAACGATTCACCGTGGCTATGACGATGCTTGGACGTGGTCAGGTCACAGAGCCTTGACGTTACCGATTGTTGCTTGGTTGTATGGATTACAACCATCGGCCTTGTGGCTTTCCAAACTGATGATCATGGGCATCTTATCTGGTGCGATTCCCACGGGGTTGATTGCCAAACGCCATTTTCAATCCCATTGGGCATTTCTGTGGGGTGGGGCGGTCTATTTAACCATGCCTGCAACCATGGCGATTGCCTTGCAGGACTATCAAGATTTGTGCTTCGCGCTGCCCTTTATTGTGTGGGCTTGGAATTTTTTTGAAACGGGATGGCTCATTGCGGCTGTTGTTGGGACGCTCTTTGCGATTGCTCCCCGCGAAGAAACCATACCCATGGCCATCTTTTGCGCCATCATGGCTCGACCCATGTTGGATGGTGTTTGGCAATGGAAACAACAGATTCGAAACATTGCAGTGGTTTTGGCGATTGCTGGCTTGTATGTGTGGTGGGCGCAAACATACTATCCACTGGATGCTGGTGGTCACGATATGCCTCTACAAAATGCACTGGGCTCATTGGGGCAACAGCGTATTTTCTTGGAAGGGTGGGTCTATCACACCCGCTTCTATGCGTTGGTATTTATTCCATTGGGTATGCTCGCTTGGTTTGCTCCGTTGGTTGGTGCACCAGCCGTTGCCTTGTGCCTCTTGCACATGAGCGTTCCAGATGGTCATGGGGTCGATCGGTCTTGGTCAGGTCACTGTCATCACATGGCACCGGCCGTTGCCTTTGCGGTCATCGCCATTGTGATTGGTGGTTCAAGAGTTGGGCGTTGGTTGACAGTAGAACGCTTTGGTTTGTGGAAATGGGTGCTGCCAAGTGTGTTGGCGATTGCCTCTTTGGGCTGGTCTAGATGGTGGTGGATGGAGTGGTCAGAATATTACAACCTTGTTGTGTCTACGTCAGTTGAAGAACCTGAGTGGCAACATCCCGCATGGACGCTGAAAGAAGTTTGGGAGCAGACCCAAGAAGACTCCATTTTGGTGGTCAACAAAAATACGGCTTTGGTGGCATCCGACCAATTGCGCTCGTATACGCTTGATGAATCTTTGTTTGGCAAGGAGAGGCGCAAAGGGCTGGGGGCTGGGGATTGCATCATTTTTGATGAACGTCGACGAGATGTATCGACCTATGTGCAAGCAATACAGGGCGCAGAACAGATGGCAACAGAAGCGGTGTTCGGGCTGTGGTGTTGGCCCAAGACCAGTGTGGATACTGGTGTGATGAAAAGACCTAGGTTTAAACCTGCGCAAGTGTATACTGGTCAGTACAAAAAAGGGTCGGATATCCCAGGGACAGCACCGCGAGAACAGAAAATTTCTGCCCCAATGGGTTCCTTTCCTGTGGTTAATTTGGATACATGGTCTATAGAAGGCAGCTGGTAAACGATTGAACATGAACGATGTCGTTACAGATGGGAGTACATTATGGATGCAACAGAAAGTTGGCTGAACAAACAGGTTTCATTACATGGCGATGCTTTTGAGCAACAGTTGATCGACGCGATGCAACAGGCAGGTGTGTACGATGCCGTCTTTGGTATCTGTGGTCCCTTCGGTGTTCGTCGCTTTGTTTTGCGCTTCGTTGCGAAAGGCCACACCGTTGACATCACGGAAATTGAGACCTTGCCATTGCAATATGGTGGAGGGGCTCCCCAGCACACCAATTCAGATCGCATGGATGCACTGAAGCGATCCTTAAAAAAATTAAAAGACGCAATGCATTCATGGGCGACGTGGGATGTAGGTATTTTGGGCGTCGTTCGAGACTGTGACAACGCCATGCAAGTGATTCCGTTCTTTGACACTGATGTCGAAGGGGTCTCCGTAGAACATTTGCCCACGCCTCCTCAAGGGCACCCCTTAGAAGAACGGGGGTATCTACACATCAAGTCTTCGGTGCAAGCGCAAATTGAGCCTGTTTACATGAACACCAGCGCAATTTCTCACGATTGGACAGAGTGGTCGATTGATGGAGAGGTTTTGACGCTGATGTACGACGATGACATTGAATCAACCGTTGAACGAAAACGCTGTCAAGTCTTGGCAACATTTGACGCTGACGGTATTTGGACTTGGCAAGTG
Organism: uncultured Myxococcota bacterium; assembly: GCA_965661985.1. Lineage (GTDB taxonomy): Bacteria > Myxococcota_A > UBA796 > UBA796 > UBA796 > CAJWHX01. The sequence goes on from CBFIFY010000059.1 coordinate 18,751, forward strand.
GAGCAACCGCTGTTCTCTGAAGAAGTCTTTTGTTGGGAGTATTTTATCTGCGACTGGGATTCTGCAGTGGAATTGAGCATGGTCTGCACTGCTCGATTGAATGGAACGTGGGTGTTCTATAGTTTGGTGAGTACAGACCCACAGGTCACGCTCTTTGTAGCCGTGTGGGATTGATATGTGGTTGAAAACGAAATGGTGGTTTGAAGATCACAAATGGGGTGTTTTACAAACCCTTTGGTTTGTTTTGCTCGCGGTAATTTTGACATACCCAATGATTCTGTACCCCAATTCTGCTGCTTTGGGCTCGCCCCGTGCCGATGGTATGAAGCATTTGTGGACTTTGTGGTGGATGAGATCGAGCGTTTGGGAATATGGTGATTTTCCCTACCAGACAGACTTGGTCAATTACCCAATTGGGATGGACCTCTACCCGATTGAGCCCTTAAATGGACTGGTTTCCCTGTTTTTCCCATGGATGCCACTGATTGCCATGGCCAACTTTCTGGCGTTGGGCAACATGGTTTTGACTGGGGTTGTGGGTGCTTGGTTTGGGCGATTGTTGTCTCGTTCTCGTGTTGGTGGCTTCGTATCGGGCACTCTGCTGGAAGGCTCGGCGGTGATGGCGTTTTTTATTCATGTGGGGGTAGGAGAGTTGCACCATCTGTGGTGGTTGCCCTTGGGACTGGGCTGTCAACTCAAGGCTCGAAAAACACAGGAATGGAAGTGGTTTTTGGCGGTGGCATTGTGTTTGGTCGGCGCGATGCTTTCCTGCTTTTATTTGGGATTCTTTTTGGCGCTCTCTGTGTTGACCTGGGCCATATTGACAGGGTGGAAAGGCCGAAAAACGCCAAAATTGGTCTTGCAGTATGTGCTGGCGGCGGCGCTGTCGATCGCCATTGTGGTGCCGGTTACCAAGTCCTTTGCGTCTTCGTACAAAACTGGGTCGGTACCAGAGATTGGGTTGATGAACTACATTACTCAAAATCACGGTCAGCCAGTGACAGACCCACCTGCAGCCCGATTGGAAACACGACAGTTGTTGTCTCCAAATAGAGAAGCACAGAGCACTGAGGATGCTGCCTACGGTGGTGGACGCTATCTCGGCTGGTTGGCCGTTGGGCTGGCTTTTGTTGGGCTGGTACGCAATCCCAAGAAAGCACTTCCTTGGCTGGCGGTTGCGATTGTCGGGATTGTGTTTGCCTATGGAACATATTGGACAGTTGGTGGAGAAGAAGTACGCAATGCCAATGGAATTCGTTTGGTTATGCCGATGTTTTGGCTCAATCGCGCCCTTGGTTACCTCGCCGAACCTTTGAATTTTCCCATTCGTTTTCTGGCGATGACGGCGGTGGCTCTTTCGGCAATGGGAGCCTTGGCCAGTCGCTCTAAATGGGCCATTCCGGTGGTGATGGTTGCGGTGTTGGAGATTGCGTGGGGTCAAATGAATCCCTATCCGTGGAAGCGTTTCTATCCACGTCAGGCTTCTGCGCTTTCTGTCATGCGAGGGGTGGACGACAAGGCGGTCATCGATTTGGCTTTGGCGGTGCGTTCCGATATGGAAAACCGCTACAACGCATTGGGTACCCAAATTGTCCATGGGCACAAGTTGCACGCAGTTCCTGTTGAGCGTGTGGAATACTTTGCGCGTGAAGGTCAGATTTTTGTTCAAGCCACTGCACTCTTTCGAGATTTGAAGCCTTTTTATGAAAATCGGGGTGGAACCATGCAAACGGAGTACCGTGCCGATCTCGCCGTTCTACAGGATGCTGGATTTGGTTGGATTGTCGTTGGGTATCGAAATGGTGCGGAGCGCATGCCTCAAGGTATTGTGGATGCGTTGACGCAACTGTGTGGTCCACCCGTTGCCAAAGATGCCGGTATTGGAGCCTGGAAACTGCCTGAGGTTACCTACACTGAAGCTGAATTGGAACTGTGGAAAAAGCAGCATCGCCTAATGATGGAAGCGATCTCTTTGAAAATGCCGGGGATGGGGCCACCACAAGGACAGCCTCCGTCTCCAAACAATTGATGATGTTTGGGAGGTTTTGTGATGCATATTTCTGCCGTTGAGATTCAAGGACTCGCGGATTTGCCGTATTGTGTACTTAAAGACGTTCCTCCACAAGGGATGACCTTTCGAAAGTCGACCCCTGAAACAGTGGCTTTTGCAGACGCCATAGAGATTTGGTTTGCGGCTTTTGATGAAGAGTCTTTGGTGGATCTCCTTGTGCAATGGGGATGGGCTGTGGAAGAAGACATAGAAGTTTTTGGTGAAGGGTTGGTGGAAGAAGTCTCTTGGTTTGATGGTACCTGTGCCCGTTTGTGGGCTGAAGGTAGAGATGTGAGCATTTCGGTTGATGTGGAGTTGGATGGTTCACTTGTACAAGAAGTGCGTCGGTTGATTCCAAATCCAGAGGTGCAAGTGGCGTTGATGAGTGATCCACGCTTCTCAGCGACGCTGTCTATTCGATGGACCGCCGATTTCCAAGCAATGGCACTGTCTTTCAGCTCTGTGAGTTTGGGCCCGTGGATGGTACCGGCCGAAAAGCCAACATGGTACCTTGCCTTGATGCATTTGTTCGCTCGACGATTCTTTCGCAATCACAATCGGTTCTCTGTTGCTGAAACGGCTTTGTCGAGTATGCTCTCTGTCGATGATTTCTATCGATATGAACGCTTCCAAAGAGCGTGTCAAGATTGGGGAAGCATTCGGGTAGCCAGTATATTGGATCGAGAGCCGATGTTGCTCATTGATGAACGACCGATCCGTCGGTGGGGCAGCACCATTGACAGTCAATTGCGGGTATTGGCATCTTGGTATCTGTCGGGTACAGACATCGTGTGGTCAGACCTGCTATTGAAGGAACCACCTGCCGATCTTCAAACTTGGGGCATTGACGCCAACAGTCCAAACAGCGTAGACGGTACAACGTTGAATGTACGCGCGTCGGATGAGACGCTCACTTTTCCCAGTCGATAGTGCCATTCAATAGTGCCATTCAATAGTACAAGCCGATAGGGCGATTTGTGCTCTTTTAGGCTCGAACCAGTCGATTTTGGTCAGCGTCAAATCGCCAACCCACTGGAGGGTTGTTGAGAAGGCGATCTCCTTTGTCCAGTAGGTCCCAGCCACGTTGTTCCAAAATTTCTGCCAATCGAATTTTCAATCGGTTTGATTCTTCTTCAGGATTGACCAAGGCTTCCACGAAGGCACGGTGGACGTCATTGGATTGTTGCTTGAGCAACGTTTCCACTGAGGCTAGGCGAACTTCTTCATCGTAATCTCCCAAGCAGGCTGACACTGGAGACAAAATCCTCGCATCCGTAAAATCACCGAGTTTGATGATGATCTGTCGTTTTTTCTCTGTTTTGAACGGGTCCATTTCTTGTCCCAGCAATTCTAGTAAAAATCCAACGGTTGCATCGGGACCTTCAAATTCTTCCACAATTCTCAATGGCACAGCAAAGGCAATGTTCTGTCGAATCCAGGCTTTGGTTGGCTCTACTGCCTTGTCACCTTGACGTCGAAGCAACTTATAGATGTATTCTTTTTCTTCTACATCTTTCATTTGTTTTTCATAAGTCAGAGAAAATCTTTTGAGCAGACCTTCGATGGCTTCTGGACTACCATTTTCAGACAGCCACTGTGCAGACAGTTGACGCTCTTCTAGCGGTGCGTTTAAGTTGGTCAGTCGCTTGATGTGTTTTTTCAACTGTGAATCTTCTCCACCACTGAATAGAAAATCGAAAAACCCCATGTTCTGCTCCGCTTTGTGTCGCCAATATTCGATGCCTTGACTGCATTTTATCCCATTTGGCTAAAGTTTTCCACTGATGACCAGAACAATCAAAAACGAATCCAGAACGGGCAGTGTCTAGAGTTGTCAAACGAATTGGAGTTCGAGTGTTTTGAATGTTAAGTCAACGGCAGTATGTTATATTGTATAAGGGTTGTTTCTTCTTTGTTTACAAATGACTGTGTTGCGATGTGTGCAGTAGACTCATTACACTAATTGAAGAAGCGCTCTTCGCAAGACTGTAATTTTACGTTTTATTAAGGTTTTCAATATGCACAAGCTCGTACACAATTCTATGTACCTTTTGGGGACATGTTCATTACTGTCGGTTGCACTGTCAATGACCGGTTGTACAGACACAAAGTCGACTGCCCTTGATTCTTCTGAAACGTGTAAGGCACCAATTGCTGATGCCGGTGAGGATGCAACGGTTGGATTGGGTCAGCCAGTGTTTTTGAACGCGGTCAACAGTCAATGGTGTAGTGATTATGACGACAACGTTGTGTTCATATGGAGTTTCGTGAGTGTGCCGACCCAGTCTGCAGTCACAGAAGACTCTCTGTCTGCGAACCGAACCATCGCCGCCATGTCTCCACAGTTTACCCCAGACGTAACAGGAGACTATGTAGTGTCATTGCAGGTTTCCGATGGTTTGAGTGTGTCAGATGCGGACTTTATCGTTGTTGAAGTGGTAGCGGGAGATGCGCCTCCAACTGCAGACTGTGGCGGTACGTATGAAGGAGACGTTGGTCAACTGGTGACACTTGATGGGTCGGCCTCGTCAGACCCTGAATCTGCAGATTTGACCTATGCGTGGACATTGACCCCACCAAATTGTTCAGAACTGACCTCTGACAGCATTTACAATGAAGGAACGAGTGCACCAAGTTTCGTGCCAGACTGTTCGGGAATCTTTGTGACAACTTTGACGGTGTCAGATGGCAATCACTGGTCTGATCCTGTCATCTGTTCTGTTGATGTAGGTGCGGAAAATCGAATTCCGACCGCCGATGCAGGAAAGACATTGGACCTCGGTGGGTGTGCAGGGAACCCTGTTCAACTCAACGGCTATGGCTCTTTTGATGCGGATGGAGACCGTTTAATCTATGCTTGGGCATTGGTATCGGCGCCTGCAGATTCTGCTGTCACGGATGCGAACTTTTCTGATGTTGGCAGTCCAAACCCTGAATTTACGTGGGATGTGATTGGGTCGTACACATTTCAGTTACAAGTATACGATGGTGTCGCTTGGTCTGCGCCTGATCTTGTGGATTTGGTTGTTGGTGACATCGCCAACAATACCCGTCCGATTGCCAACGCAGGGGATTCGGTTGATATTGAGGCGACAGCCAACTGTCAGGCGACGTCTTACAGCAGTGAATGTGCTGATTGCGCTCCGTACACGGTCATGTTGGACGGTTCCGCATCTACAGATTTGGATGGTGATCAATTGAACTTCTCTTGGACGGAAGCCAGTGGCGTTTTGAACATTGCCAACCCTCAGGCGGCACTGACCCCAGCAGTGATTCCAACACAAGTCGTAAATGCCAACTTGTCCTTTGAAGTTTCTTTGACAGTGTCCGATTGTGAGCGATCAGACGATGATACAACATTCATCAACTATACCTGCAATTCTAGCAACTAAGGAAGATTCTAAGAAAACTTCATTGGTCCCTTTTCATTCGATAGAGGAAATATTTCATGTCTTTGTCCCTTTCCAGCCGCTTCGTCATTGCATTGACCACACTTGGACTTTTGAGTGCGTTGAGCGCCTGTCGTACAGAAGGCCTTGAGGAGCCCAAAACAACGACGACCGCTACTGGAACGCCTGTCGCTGAAGCCGGTCAAGGTGGTACATTCACTGCCGATCAGCCCATCCGTCTGAACGGAGACGGCTCTTATGACCCAGACGGAGATGAACTGACCTACCAATGGAGTTTTTCTCGTGTACCTTCAGAGTCTGGTTTGATGGATGCAGAAAATCCCTTCTCATCCAACAATTCTGCCGACACACAAACAACCTTTTTCGCAGATACGTCCGGAACCTACATCGTAAACTTGGTGGTGACCGATTCTACCGGTTTGAGTTCAGCACCAGATTCCGCAGTGGTGCTGGTTGAAGAAGGCCAGTTGCCAATTGCCGAAGCCGGAGCCGATGTAGATCTAGAAGAGGGAGAGTCAACAACCTTGGACGCTTCTCAATCCGCGGATCCATTGGGGCGCACACTGACCTACGATTGGGATATTGTGTCCAAGCCAGAAACGTCTACCTTGACAGATGTGGACTCACCGAGTGCTCAAACAACCGCTTTTACCCCAGATGCCGCAGGGCGTTATTTGGTTTCTTTGATCGTCAACAACGGCGTGAGTGATTCATTGCCCGATACGGTCACAGTGGATGTGTTTTCATCGAATCCGTTGCCACCAGTGTCGGATGCTGGTGAAGACATGGCGCAAGAGTCTGATTGTACCCAGATTCAATTGGATGGTTCAAATTCAATGGACCCAAATGGAGACCCTTTGGAATATTTGTGGTCGGTCCAATCAAAACCCAGTGCATCGGATGCAAACAACGCCTCTTTCTCAGATGTGACGGCTGAAAGTCCAACTTTTTACGCTGACGTAGCAGGCGACTATGTGTTGTCGTTGGCTGTTTTTGATGGTGGAAATTGGTCTGTGCCAGATTTGGTGAGCATAACTGCCAGCGAAAGAATGTCGAATGCCTTACCAACAGTCGAAGCGGGTTCTGCCATTGCTGTTGATGCTGGGACAGCCGATTGTGAACTGTCAGGGTATACCTACAACTGTGGAGATTGTCCAAATGTGACAGTCGAGTTGGGAAGCGACGCCAGCGTACAAGATGCCGATGGAGACACCATCTCTTACGAGTGGCATTTGATGTCGGGCGATGCCAATATTTTGGATGAAAGTGACTTGAACTCTGAGATTATCTTGACGGGTGCGACCGCTTCTGAACCCAATGCCTGTGAAACGACAACCTATGAATTGGAACTGGTTGCTCAAGATTGTCCAGGTGGAGCGGCTGCTGATGCATTGACCATCACCGTTAATTGCTGTGGTGTTGAAGTTCAATAGACCCAGTGACACAAAAAGGGTGTACTGTATTCTTTTTCCTTCCAACTTCAGAATTAGATTGCCTGTACACTCGGCTTACCCCATCTGCTTTTTCAAAACGTGGAGCAGTTCATTTGTGCTTCGTTGCTTGCAGGTGTTCGTCTGTGTTGCTCTCATCGGGCAGGCACAAGGCGATCCTGTAGCGATTCCGGTGCATCGCGTTCCCCATGCTTGCCAAGAAAGTGGCTTTCCTTTGGTTTTGGAACAAGGCATTCTGGGTTGTGACAAATCTGGTAGGGTCTCACGGTGGTATCCATTCGATGATGGTGAACCTTCTGGTACGATAGACACCCTACCAGAAGGTTCATGGCTTTTGGGGCAGGTACCTTTTCGAGGTGGTATGAACGGTGGATTGTGGCATCCCATCACAAAGGATTGGTCCGGACCCAATAGCCGTACGCTCTCCACCATTGATGAAGGTCAAGGGTTTGCAACGGAACAGCATGTTCTTTGGTCGAGTGTTGAAGCTGTACACTGGATGTCTTTGGGAAGTGGTATTCAAAGGCAGCACTCAGCGCATCCATTGCAAGGTCAACATCCTGTTTGGTGGAAGGATTCAATTGCATGGGTGGAATGGGGAAATCAGCCGGGTATACATCTTTTCAATGTCCAGACTGCTGAACCACAATACATCCGCTCGGAGTATCCAACATCTCTCGTGGCAACAGCAGAAGGGGTGTACTGGATTTGTGGTGGGGACATTTGCCAGTGGACTTCGACTGGGGTGCTCACTCAAGGCAGAGACCGTATCCATGAGTTGTACAACTCCGAAAAAGGGCTTTGCTGGACACAGTGGTTGGAAGGGGATGTCGACATTCTGTGTGAAGGTGGATGGCGATTGAAAAGGGCTGGTGATCAAAGTCAACCGGTTTGGCGTGGAGAGTCTCTGTATTTTATAGAGTCTGGAAAGTTGTGGGTGTATGAGGAACCATAAAGTTCTGCAACGGACTTCAGAATTCAATATATAGATGGTACGGAGGTTGGATTGATTTGGATACTGATGATGTCTTGTTCAACAGAACAGTCTGTGCAGCGCAAAGCAGACATTCTTGAACAAGTTGAGGCAGAGCCGTTGAAAGCCAAAGAGTTGTGTGGGACCTTTTCGGAGTCTACGCAACGAGAGTTTTGTATTGAGTTTGCACTTCAAGCACTGCCCAAGGATGATGTGGATGCCATTCGAGGGTTGTGTCCAGAACTTGAGGGGAATGCTCGCGGTGAATGTTGGTTTCAAGTGGCGGAGCGAAGTTTGTCTTTGGAAGATTGTGCAAAAGCAGAACCCTTTGTCGACAACTGTCACATGCACATTACCCTCAAACACCTACTTAATCTGGAGCCGACAACATGGGATGAAGTTGAGGCAATTGCGAAACAGTACGGAACCGATCCAAACTCTACATCGCATGGGTATGCATTGTACCAATATTGGTTTCGAAATACGTCTCGATTGAAACTGTCCGATTGCAAAGAATTGTCACGTCCACTCATTTGTCGCGAAGCGGTGGCCTCTTTGTACTTTCATCGGCTAAAAGAATGGGATATGGATGTCAGTGCATCCTGTGAACCAGTGCCCGAGAAGATTTGGCACAGTGATCAACCCATGTTTCGCAATGGTTTCGACCAAGTGTACCACAGAAAATGTGGTGACAAGGGCACGGTCAAGGTAGAAGAAATAGAAAGAGTAGAAAAAATAGGACAATGACAGGTCTGAGTGAATTGTAGGAGTGAATGTGTCATTTATGAACAGGATTGGATTGGAGAGATTGTTTCAACTGGAAGAGATTATTCGGTGGTCAGCCCAATGTATTCGAGAGTTGTTGAATGAACCCAACAAGTTGACTGGCTCTATGACTTGGTCGAAACTGTGTGATAATTTGATTCAAACAGAGCGATTTGCGGTTCGACCAAAATGCATTGAGGAACATAGAATTGATCGACGTTGGTTGGATCCAGGGACGGTGTACATCGTATTGGCCAATGAGCATGTATTGGAGGATGTTCGGAATCAATACCGAAAACGAGCCAAGAAAATCGAT
>CBFIFY010000060.1:0-27270 GCA_965661985.1 uncultured Myxococcota bacterium
TTTGGATATCGATATGAGAGAAGACAACTTATCGATTGGTTCCACTTTACATATCGGACAGTGCATTCTACAGGTTACCCCCGAACCACACAATGCCTGTGCCAAGTTCAGAGACCGATTTGGTACACCAGCGTTTGGTGCCTGTGCTCGCAACAAACACCTAAATCTACGCGGGGTATACCTTCAGGTTTTGCAGGGCGGGGTGGTCAGTGTTGGTGATGAAATCATTGTAGTTCCATAGAGTAAAATCGATTCTGACCGAGTAACCTAATCCACCGGCACCGACACTCTACCGTTCCAACATTTTGGGTCATCGATAACAACATACATTTCGAACAAAAAAGTTCCCATGTGATATCGTATCCATAAACTAGAACAGGATTGGCTATGAGACTTGTATTGCTATTCACTCTACTGGCATGTGATGCGGACAAAGATACTATCAACGAAGAAGATATTGTCAGTGACAAAGATGGGGATGGTCAGCTGGAAAGCGATGGCGATTGCAACGACAACGATGCCACGACGTTTGGTGGGGCGGAAGAAATATGCGACGGCATCGACAATGATTGTGATGGTGAGATTGATGAGGAACTGCAACAAGTCTATTATGTCGACGCTGACAACGATGGCTTCGGGGACGACTCTCAACCATTGAGTGTGTGTGACCCAGACATTCATGTTTCAGAGATTGGTGGAGACTGCAATGATCAAGACCCCAGTATCACCCCCAATGCCTTCGAGGTTTGCGATGGGGTAGACAATGATTGCGATGGGCAAATTGACAACGAAGCTGTCGATGCCCGTCCTTGGTATGAGGACCAAGATGAAGATGGCTATGGAAATCCAGAAGTGTCTACAAGATCGTGCGAAGAGGTGTCTGGGTATGTGGACAACAATACAGACTGCAATGATCTCAATGCAACCATTTCACCCTCTGCGCAAGAATCTTGTGATGGCAAAGACAATGACTGCGATGGACAGATCGACGAGGCTGACGCAATCGACATCAGCATTTGGTACGCCGACGATGATGAAGATGGCTTTGGCGATGTCAATGCACCGAGTATTGCTTGTGAAGCACCGACCAAGCATGTATCCAACACGCAAGACTGTGACGATCAAGACCCGAATATACACCCCAATGCAGACGAAGAGTGTGATGGCTTCGACAATAATTGTGATGGACAGACTGATGGCATGGACGCCATTGATGTACAAATGTGGTACCAAGATGCAGACGGAGATGGCTATGGAGATGTTTCCGATATCCTAGAGGCTTGCAGTGCACCCAGTGGATACGTGGCGGACAATACAGATTGTGATGACAGCAGTGGTGCAATGCATCCAGGTCTGACGGAAACCTGTGATGGCATCGACAACAACTGCGATGGTCAGACGGACGAAGGGGTTCTGAACACATACTTTTTGGATGCGGATGAGGATGGTTACGGCGACAGCAATACGACTACACAGGCTTGTTCTGCAACCGGTTTATATGTTGAAAATGCAGATGACTGCAATGATCTTGAACCTCTAGCCTATACAGGCGCAGTCGAAACCTGTGATGGGGTAGACAACAATTGCGATGGGGAGACCGATGAAGGGGTCCAAAATGTGTACTATCTAGATGTAGATGGAGATGGTTACGGGACAGCATCTATGTATGGATGTACTTTGCCGTCTGGATATGCTGACCTGTCTGCAGACTGTGATGATGACAACAGCAGTGTGTACCCTTCTGCCAACGAAGTGTGTGATGGCATCGACAACAACTGCGATGGTTTTCTAGACGACGAAGACCCGCTCTACGATGTCACTTCCGATTTGACCTACTATCTTGACAACGATGGAGATGGTTTTGGGGATGACAGCACAAGTATGCTTTCGTGTGCTTCTCCAGGAGCAGAGTATGTATTGTTGGGTGAAGATTGTGACGATCAAAATGTGGACATTTCTCCCGATGCGCTAGAAGAATGCAATGAAATTGACGACAATTGTGATGGGGAAGTCGATGAAGATTATATCGATGAAACTGGTCTATACAGTTTTGATGACCATTGCGGAAGTTGCAATACACTGTGTGACGATGAAATCCCCAACGGTATTGGGCAATGCGTTATTGACGCAACCAACACCCCATACTGCGAAGTCTCAAGTTGTGATGCAGGGTACACTATGTTTCCCAACGCTCAAGGATGTGGTCTAGAAATCACCGCATATCAAGCACAAGGACGACCTGGGTTTTGTGGTTGGAGCACATCACCCACCTACTGTTCTTCCGACAGTTCACTCCTTGGCAGTTGCTGGCAAAATGGTAGTGTCTACGGCTCGTGCATCATTGGATACGATTGTCCAAACACTGCAAATGGCGACACAAGCTTTAGCGTTTCTGGACCCTGTTCATCTTATTTTTAATTAAACGATGATCAACAGTGTTTGAGTGTGGGCATCAGGCTGGTTCTATGGATCCTGTCACCTATGGTACGCCAACTGTTTTTTTACCCTAGCAATCGTCATTGCCCCCACCACAAAATAGGCTACGACACAATTAAGACAGTGGCAAACACACAGGAGGTTCCCATGTGGACGTTCGTATTATCCCTATTTCTCGCAACATCGGAGGCAGGTGTGCCCAACAACATGACACTCACCGGATTGAACGGCGACAAGATTGAAGCCAAACAGTTTGAAGGCAAGGCGATTCTTTTCGTCAATGTGGCCAGCAAGTGTGGCTATACCCCTCAGTATGAAGGGTTGCAGGCGCTCTATGAATCTTACAAGGACAAAGGCTTGGTGGTTGTGGGGGTCCCATGCAACCAGTTTGGTGGGCAAGAACCAGGTTCGGCGACGGAAATCCAAACTTTTTGCAAGGTCAACTATGGTGTGACCTTTCCACTTTTGGAAAAGCAAGATGTCAACGGGACCAATCGTTCGGAACTGTACAACACTTTGATTTCTTCAGAAAAGGGCGGAGACAAGAACATCCGTTGGAACTTTGAGAAGTTTTTGGTCGATAAAGATGGCAATGTGGTTGGCCGATACGGTTCAGGCACCAAGCCAGATTCAAATGAACTGAAAGCAGCCATTGATGCTGTATTGAGCAAATAATGTTTGGATGGTTTAAGAAAGATCCGGTCGCAGACTTGGAAAAGATAATCTCTAAGAAATACGAAGAGTCGGTTCGATTACAGCGCAGTGGAAAGATCGAGGAGTATGGTAGGATCATGCTTGAGATTGAGCAACTTCAAGACAAGTTGCAAGAACTTCGAGAAGCAAAGAGCAGTTAGAGCGTGTGATTGCGCTCGAGCCGTCTACACTTCTGTGTATTTGTCTCAATCAGCGAGTGACGAACGACCTTCCTTGGCTGTTGGTGCGTGGTTTGTGAATCGGATACGGTGAATCCATGAATTGGAGGATGTATGTTTCTGTTGTTGTTTTCGATTGCCTGTGGGGAAAAGTCTGAAGATACTGGTGTTGTAGATGCAAACGATACCGCCGAAAGTTCGGTGGAAGAAGCTGGAGCATCCGAAGACACTGGCTCTACAGAGGGTGGAGAGTCGACAAATGACTCTGGTGAAACAGGTGACACAGGTGAAACAGATCAGGGTCAACTTTGGTCGAGTGATGCACTGTCTGAACTGACGAGTGGGGGTGGTTGTGGAGATTATTTTCTCTATGCCCACAATGCGACCGATATGCTGGCTTTACAGGTGTCTGGGTCAGGACTGGCGATGGAAGCCCATCAGTCTCCGAGGGGCGTGGCAGAGTATACCTACACCATCAATCCAATGACCGATGACATTCAGCCTTTGATCGTGGCTCAAGAAGGTGCCTATCTCAATGCGTGGTCTTGCAATGACGCGGCAATCAACGAGCCTCAACTGGACGCTGAGTACTCAGCCATTTCTGGAACGGTACACGTTACGGTGGTCGCCGAAGGAGAAATGACCGATTGGGGAGAGGTGCCCGCCAACATAACAGTCGAAATGACCGATGTTTGCTTTGATGCCCCTGAAGGCTTTTGTATAGAAAGTTATACGATGGTCGAGTTTATCGGGTGGATGCCCGGCTGAGAATGGTCTGTGCAACAGCAATGGTGTGGGTTGTAACAGAATAAACTGTTGAACTTTGTTATACTGCCGATCAGACAGTTTATGATCTAGATTGGGTGTCGTTGCACCCACACAATGTTGAATTGGAGTAGAGATGTTTGTATTGTTGCAGTTGTTATTGGCTTGTAGAACGAGTACGAGTGACGTCGACAAAGTCACTGTGACAGATGAGGACGCCGATGGAATCTCCCTTGAAGATGGAGATTGCAATGACAATGACGCCACCGTTTATCCAGGTGCGGATGAAGAATGTGACGGAGTGGACAACAATTGTGATGGGGAGATCGATGAAGGGCTGTTGACAGATTTCTATGAAGATGTCGATGGCGATGGATTTGGAATGGACAGCAGTCTCCTTGCCGCTTGTGAAGTGCCTGATGGGTATGTGGAAGTGATGGGGGATTGTGATGATGCCGACGCCACAGTCAATCCAGACGCGACGGAAGAGTGCGATGACATCGACAACAATTGCAATGGGTTGATCGACGATGCTGATCCCGCGGTGGTTGGAACGAACACACTATATTTGGACTATGATGGGGACGGGTACGGAAATGCCGAATTTGTTGGGGCTTTTTGTGGTCAACCAGAGCAGTATGTGGAGAATGACTTAGACTGCGATGATTTGAATGCGTTGATTTCTCCTGAGGGTGTGGAAGTCTGTGACGAAGTGGACAACAATTGTGATGGTTTGATTGACGATGCCGACATCGCCATTCAATACACCGAAGAAGACAACTGGTATGCAGACTTGGACATGGATGGCTATGGAGATGCTACCAACTTTACGCAGTCTTGTGTAGTACCACCTGGAAGTGCGGATAACAACGAAGATTGTGACGACAACAACAGCGACATCAATCCAAGTATGGATGAATTGTGTGACACCATCGACAACGATTGTGATGCGTTGGTGGACGATGCGGATTCAGGCGTGGTGTTTGGTCCTACTGACCTGTGGTATGTGGATGCCGATAACGATGGGTATGGAAACGCCAACATCAGTACTTCGGCGTGTGTACAGCCCAGTGGCTTTGTTGCCGACGGCAGTGACTGTGACGACCTAAATTCGCTGAACAATCCAATGGGAACCGAAGTTTGTGATGGCGTGGACAACAACTGCGACACCTTGGTGGACGATGCGGATTCAGGCGTGGTGTTTGGTCCAACTGATTTGTGGTACATTGATTCCGATGCCGATGGCTTTGGGTCTGCAAACACCACCAGTGAATCCTGCTTACAACCTGTCGGCTATGTGGACAACATCGATGATTGTGATGACTCGGACGCTGGAACCAGTCCATTGACCCAATGGTATGCCGATATGGACATGGACGGTTTTGGCGATGTCAACGATGTTCTGACTTCCTGTGAACAACCGATGGGCTATATATTGGACGATCAAGATTGTGACGATACCAGTGATCAGAGCAACCCAGTGATGGCGGAGATGTGTGGGAATGGCGTGGACAACAATTGCGACGGTGACTTGAGCGCAGCAACCTGTGATACAGCCCAAACCCTTGGAATGTGGGCGTCGTTTGAGGCAAATGGCGATGAAGAATCTTTCTTTGGAAAGCAGGTTCGACCCACAGGAAATGTGGTGTCTGGGGTGTCAAACACCATTGCCATTTCAGCAAATAGAGCCAACAGCAACGGATTCGTAGACAACGGTGCGGTGTATTTCTACGATGCGTCAAATATGGTTGGCGGAACGGTGGGCACCACAGACGCGGTGGCATCCATACACGGTTCGGTTGCAGACGACATTTTTGGCACCATTGTTGCGGGTATAGACCCAGCATTGGGAGCCAGTTCGTCGGATGTCAATGGGGATGGAATCGCCGATATCGCCATCTCAGCCACGCTGTCTGATACAAATGGCAACAAGTCGGGGTCTGTCTATATCTTTCACGGGGGCTTTTCAGGAGCTTTGGATGCCGAGACCGACGCGGACGCTATCTTGATTGGAGAAGGTGCCAATGATCAAGCCGGTTTGGACTTGAGTTTCATCGATGCCAATGCAGATGGCAACGCCGATTTGCTGATTGGAGCACCCAACAACAGCACGGTTGCGAGTCTGGCAGGAGCCGCCTATTTGGTGTATGGACCGATCTCTTCTGGGACAATCGACAGTCAAGCCGCAGTGTCTTTTTACGGAGATTCTGCATCGGACTATGCTGGAAGTGCTGTGTTGAATACAGGGGACATCAATGGGGACGGTCTGGATGACTTTGCGATTGCTGCGTATCGAGAAGACCCTGTAGATGAAGCGACGCTTGTAGAATTCAGCAACGCAGGAAAAGTCTATGTCTTTACAGGTGCTGTCAATGCTGGAACAGTGTTGGCGGATGCCGATTTGACGCTGTATGGCGATCTGTTTGCGGCCTATGCTGGTCGTGAGATGTCGCAAGCGGGGGACGTGAACGGAGATGGTCTAGCGGATTTCTTGGTGGGTGCGCGATCTCGTCCAACAACGGGTTCTGTGTTTTTGGTCTCAGGAGACACAGCTCTACCGGCAGAAATGTGGCTCAATGACGCAACTGCACGCATGGACGGTCAAACAGCACAGGCCGAATTCGGAAAGTCTTCCACCGCGTTGGGAGATATCAACGGTGATGGCTTTGGAGATGTGGCGATTGGTGCAAAAAAAGAAGACGCTGTGGCTACTGATTCTGGAGCGGCCTACATCTATTATGGCCCCTTACAAGGAGCTTATGGTGCGGGTGCCTACCATGGGGTGATCTCGGGAGATGCTGGTTCTCATGAAGCGGGAATCTCGATGAGCAACGTTGGAGACCTCGATGGTTCTGGTGTGAACGATTTGATGGTGGGTGCGTATTTTGAAGGCACAAACGGGTACCGTGCAGGTGCAGCGTATCTATTGTTGGGCGAAGACTTACAGCAGTAGTTGGGTGTGTAGACCTTAACCTTAAATAGAGGTTGACCAAAGCGGAGCTTTGAGAGACTGGTAATTTTGGGGCTTTGTCTGGACTTTGTTTGCCTCTCTATACCTTTCTATACTTCGTTCACACATTGTCCACATATTGCCATTGTCACGCGCAACAGTTGTTGAATGTCACAGTGTGCAAAAAAGACTGATCTGTATGATCATAAAAAGGTTTGAAACGGACACTTGATTTTTATTATCACAAAAGCAGATATTCAGTCTATTTAATCAGTGGATTGGACTGTGTGGTGTATGGCCAAAATTGCATAAAGATCCAGTTTTGGGTTCAGAGCAAAAAAACTTTGTTCTGATTGTGAACAAAGTGCTATAATCACTTTGATGACCATTTCTGTTTACAATACACAACTGTTGCGCCAGCAAAATCTGTCGAGAATACTTAGGGCAATTCGCGACTCTGATGGAATTTCTCGCGCGGATTTGGCGAGGCATTTTGGCTTGTCTCGTTCTTCTGTTTCGTCTTTGACAGAGCAACTGTGTACTCTTGGTGTGGTTCAAGAAGCCCATTTGGCCGCCAGCAGTGGGGGACGACCACCGAGGGTACTTCAATTGGATTCCAACAGTTGTCAGGTTGTGGGCGTGGATTTGGGCTCTTCTCACATCTCTGTACTGTCGATGAGTTTGTTTGGTGAAATCGAACGGGTACTGGAAGTCGATCTGGATTGTCAAACCCAGCCAGAACGTGCTTTGACCAAGATTGTTGAGATGGTGGATGCTTTGAAAACCGAGAAACCGTTGCTGGGGGTTGGGGTGGCTGTGCCGTCTCCGGTCATCGAAGGTGAACTGTCAGAGCGTATCCTGCCGGCTTGGAAAGGCATTCGCTTGAAAGAGGTACTGGAAGAACGGCTATCGGTGCGCGTTTTTGTTGGAAATGACGCAAATTTGGGTGCTTTGGCTGAGCGTTGGTGGGGATCCTGTCAGGGCGTCGATGATTTTGTGTTCGTCAAAATGGCCACTGGTGTTGGTGCTGGTTTGGTCCAAAATGGAACTATACTGCTTGGAGACGTTGGGTATGCTGGAGAGTTGGGGCATGTCCCCATTTCCAGTGATGGTTTGTGTCGCTGTGGCATGTACGGATGTCTTGAGGCGCACATTGGATTGCCGTATTTGAATGAACGTTTACGGACTGTCGATCCCATTTTGACTTTGACCTTGACAAAGAGCATGGAGGGAGGCTCCTCGCAGCCTGTCATCGATGTGTTGGAAGATGCGTCGCAATCGTTGAGTGTGGCATTGTCCATTTTGGTCAACTTACTCAATCCACAAAAGGTCATATTGTGGGGACCCATCCCCAAACAACACGCACGATTTCTAGAACTGCTTCGTCAGGCAATGTCGGCTCGCAATCTCTGGTCACCCATTCAACCTGAGAACATTCAGGTCAGTGCATTGGGAGAACAAGGCGTCGCTCGAGGAGCAGCAACACTGTTGTTGGAAGAGGCTTTTTCCAACCCATTACTCTTTGCTGAAATGCAAGGTTAACTTTAATTACTTAATTCAACCCAAGACTCCGGAGACAATCGCTATGATTACTATGAGTTTATTATCCTTTGGCCTTTTGGCCGCCTGTGGTGAAAAAGAAGAAGACACCGCAGTTGTAACCGACACCGCAACCACTGAAGAAACTGACACTGAAGATACTTCAGATACAGAAGAAACAGATACAGAAGACACTTCTGATACTGAAGAGGAAGTCGTCGATGCCGATGGTGATGGCGTTCCTGCAAGCGAAGACTGTGACGACAGCAATGCCGACATGCCTGCAAACGATGCAGACTGTGATGGCGCGTTGACCGCAGACGATTGCGACGACAACGATGCCACTCGCTTCCCTGGTGCTGAAGAGATTGCTGATGACGGTATCGATCAAAACTGCTCGGTCCTCAAGCTGCACCTCGATACGTCCTGCTCATCAGCAGCAGCCGTACGGTTGACTGGCCCTTGGTGGGGCTGGGATCCTGCAGCTGGACCTGAAGCAACAGACACAGATGGTGACGGTATATACACGGTCACATTTGAAGAGCCCTTTGCAGAATCGATGGATTACAAATGGGTTGTCGACGGTGAGTTTGAAGCAGACCTCATGAATGCTGGTTTCTGTGCAGACTTGACCAATCCTTCAGGTGGCTTTGCCAATCGTATTTGGTTGCCTGGTGATGGTGATACCATCGAATATCCAGGTACTTGCTTTGAGTGTGGTCAAACAGATTGGACTTCTCAGCAACCGGTTACCATCGATTTGCATACAGATGCAGCGGCTGTTGGTGCGACAATTACTGGCCCTTGGTGGAGCTGGGATCCTGCAAGTGGACCGGAGGCGGTCAAAATTGCTGATGGTCACTTTCAGTTTACCCTTGATCCAGCACCAGGCGAAAATATGGAGTTCCTATTTGTCGTAGACGGTTCCATGGAAGGCTTGGTCTCTGTTTTCAATGCAGAACCCGGACCAACTTGCAATGCCATCAACACCGATTACAATGCTTTCTTCAATCGATATTGGCTGGTCGGGTCTGGTGATCAAGAATATGTCTACAATTCTTGTATGGCTCCATCAGCAGCAGAGTAAAACATGTTCGTGTTTCCCCTTGTAGCAAGCCTTGTCCTGTCACAAGGGGATGCTTTGGCAGCCCCAGATCAGGTTTCGGTCTATAAAGACGAAAATGGGCAAACCCTTCAGCTGAACGGTGAGCCCTACTTTATCCGAGGCATGAACTGGGGCTACGTTCCGATTGGCACCAATTATTCCTACAATTTTTGGGCTGAGCCGGAATGGGTCATCAAGACCGCTTTGGACAAGGAAATGCGCCTGTTGCAAGACATGGGCGTGAACTCCATTCGCCAGTACAACGGCATCCCACCGAAATGGGTCACCTACATTTACAAGACCTATGGCATCACGACGATGATCAACCATACGGTGGGACGATACGGAATGGAGATTGACGGGACATGGGTGCCTGTCACAAATTATGCTGATCCACGAACCCGCGAACTTTTGAAGCAGCAAGTGAAAGACGTCATTTTAGAGTACAAAGACGTTGAAGGGGTGTTGCTGTGGCTCTTGGGAAATGAAAACAATTACGGACTCCACTGGTCCAGTTTTGAAATTGAACAACTTCCAAAAGACGAACAGTATGTGGAGCGTGCGAAGTACCTATACTCTCTGATGGGAGAGATTACCGATGAGATCCACGCACTTGATACGAATCACCCGGTAGCCATCGCCAATGGAGATGTACAGTACATCGACTTGATTGCTGAGTACATGCCCAACCTTGATCTCTTTGGTACCAACGTTTATCGAGGTGTATCTGTTCGCGACATGTATGACGTCGTCGAAGAGAAACTCGATATACCAGTATTCTTCTCGGAGTTTGGTTCCGACGCTTTCAATGCAAAAACGATGGAAGAGGCTCATTTGGATCAAGCATTCTTTCTTCGAGAGCAGTGGAAAGAGATTTATTTGAATACCCACAATCGAGGCACTGGAAACGCCATTGGTGGATACACATTCCAGTGGGCCGACGGTTGGTGGAAGTATTTGCAAGAAGAAAACTTAGATGTACACGATACCAACGCTTCTTGGCCAAACGGCGGGTACTATCTCGACCACGTTGAAGGTCAGAACAACATGAACGAAGAATGGTTCGGGATCGTTGCCAAGGGGCACCCAGATCAGAACAACCTCTTTGAGTTGTATCCACGTGCAGCCTATTTCCTGTTGAAAGACGCCTATACGGTTTCGCCCTATGCAGAGGTCAGTGATGAGCAGATTGTCAGTCACTTTGATGCACTGACGCCATCGGACTACGATTTTGAGTATACAGCGAGGGTCGGACTGGCTCAAGCGCAGGAGGCTACGCGCTTTCAAGTCCGCGACATTCGAACCCACATGTACTCTTTTGGAGCCGATTTGGGTGAAGGTGCCGGTCGTCAAATGCAGAACATGGAATCTTTCTTTGTCGATTTGGCCGGAGAGCCAGCCGCAGATATCAAAGGGGACATCTCTCTCAATATTCTCGGAAATGTACCAAATAGCCGAATTGATGAGCTTTACTACGAGGCCAGAGGTCGGTCGTTTGTGGTGGAAGGTACTCCCGTTGGGGATGCCGATGCAACACCGCAGCAACTGACGATCAGCGACAATCAGCGCTTGCAGGTGTATTCTGCCAGTGTGGAGTGGCGGGCAGAACAGTTTGATATGACGGCATTCTATCGTGGGGAAGGACACTATCATTGGGCACACGAGGGAGATTTCTTCAATTTCTATCGAGAAGCCCACTACGGTCCCAATCCAGACATTTACAATGCTGCAGTGCCCATCGGGGCAGAATTTGACGGGCGAAATGCACTGGAAGGCTGGAAACTGGCGGTCGGTCCTCAGATTTATTGGGGTGCCAACCCAACTGCGATTTTGAAGTATCAAAAACAGCTGGGTGCTTGGAGTACGTCCTTGGTGCATCAAGAAGATGTTGCCAATCAAGGCTCGATCACTACATTGAACGCGATACCAGAGCAACCGCTTCGACGTTCTTCGGTGTATGCCTCAAGAAACTTGGGCGGTATCAAGTTTGAGATTGGTGGACTTCTCAGTGGACTCAACAAAATTGGTCAGTCTTTTCAGCGCTCAGAAGAAGGTGGAGAGTATGCGGGGTCTGATTACACCATCATCGATGATCAGGTCTATTGGCTTGACGCGCTGGGTGGCAAAGTGCGTTTGACGCATGATGCTGGACCCGTGATGTGGTATGGACAAGGTGGGTATCAAGGTGCCGTAGCCGATGCAGGAAGTGACCAAGATGTTCGCTTTACCGGTTGGAGCACGCGAAACTCTGGTCGTGGCAATCACTGGCACGGAATGGGCGGATTTGCCTTCGCCCTTGGAAATCTCCAGATTGCTCCACATTTCTTGGCGCAAAAACCAATCGTTGGTCCAATGCCTTCGATACCCGGTCAAGTGTCGATGGACGGAACATTTGAGCCAGGAATGACACCTCGAAACATCTTTACCGATCCCTTTATGGTGCTTGAGAATCGTGAAACGATGGTCGGAGAGATTCTCTTTGCCTATGATCAAACCCCGAGCACTTGGATGTGGTATTGGGACAACGACATCAAAGAGGATGCCAAATTTTCAGGTTTTGTGAGTTTCAGATACATCCATCAACCAACCTCTCGAGATGCCACATTGGGCTTCAACGAAGAGAACGTTTTGTTTGCCTTTGGTGAAGCCACTCCAGCCGCAGATTTGTGGGAAGTCAATTCCAGAATGATTTTCAACAGCGATGGTGGCAGTCGATTGGTCGTCAGTACCCAAGTTGGAACAGCCCAATCCGGGGGGGACGATGATCGTATCATCGATTACACCCGCGTACAGTTTCGGGGATGGCACAACAATCTACACGCCAACTGGCAACTCAAATTCAACGATTGGGGTCCCTTTGATTACCATCGTGTCTACAATTTGACCTTTCCATTCCAGAGCATTGCGTCTCTCGAAATGGGCATGGTTAAACCTCGATTTGGAAAGTATTATCCACGCATTGGGGTGTTGAGCAAGTATCGATTCACCGATGAGTTTTCACCAGAGCACGTACCGTTGAACGGACTGCCCAACGATTGGGGCAGACAATACGAAGTGGGGGCCTATGTTTCCTTTGGTCGCTAATTTATTCATGGGGTGTGAAGCGCCTCAGCCCTATTATTATCGAGGGATGAATCTGTTGGATGTAGAGTTCGTCTATGCCGATGTCGAACATGGAACCTACCCAAACACTGGAATCCTCAACCATCCCACCAACCCCATCGATCAAGCTCTCTTTGAAGGCAAGTGGGACGTTGAGGCTTTTGGGTACGCTCCGGCATCCTATTACGTTTGGGCAACCCAACTGGCCGTTGAAGCAACTGGAGACAATCAATACTATACAGCACAAGCCCTGACCAGCATCTACAGTTTGGAAATGATGGATGAGTATGAGCGCTACCATGTCTGGCAAATGGCGGTCAATGCGCATACGGCAGTGCTTGAACATTTTCCCGATGCAGTGTCCTATTTGGCGGATGGTGTGACGTATTTTCCACTGGCGCCGTTGTCCTATGAGGCACTGTTGAGTTTGGGGGCAGATGTGTCGGACTGGGAGCGCATAGAAACTGAAGACGGTGGTTTTGTGATCGTCCCAGCCACAGGGAGTCAGCAATGATGGGGAGTGTATTTGTTCTACTGCTTGGCTGTCGTCCAGAGCCAATGGAGTATCCGTACAACAGTGCCGATGCCTCTGACACGGGTGTTGAAGAGAATCAGTTCGCCGGTCCCGATCCCTATCAAGATGGAGACAAACGCCTCAGTTTGGGGGTGTTTTACGAAAGTGGCTACTCGGACTTGATTCCGGTGGATGATGAATCGTCCTTTTTCTACATTTGGATCACCGAGTATACGAGTCAGCCCACGTTCAGTCAGGTGCCAACCACCGATCGCGTAGAGGGCAACGTCGCCGATGAAATTACCGCCGGAGAACACGGTTGGTTTGGGGGTGGCGTCACTTGGAACGTCGCCAAGGACATGACGGATTGGGACACACTCTACATTTCTGTGAAGTCTGAATCTGACGTGATGTCTGGATTGCAGGTGGGCATGAGTGGTGCGTTGGACAACACTGGTGGTTGTACAGGCAGTGGTCCACGACAGAATTGGGTGGACTTGGTGGATCATGGTTTTGAAACCGACGGAGAATGGCACCATTTGGCGATCCCAATGTCTGAATTGACGGTCTGTATGGATGCGACACAAGTGTCCGAACCCTTTTCGATTTTGACGGCTGGACTCTCAGCAAGCGACGCTGGGGCACAGGTGTTGATTGACAACGTGTACTTTACGGGAGAGTGAGATGTTGCTTTGGATGTTTGCTTGTGTAGTGCCAGAGACACCTTCTTCGGACATCGGAAAGTTTGGGTTGGTGTTTGAGCATCAATTTGATGGACCGACAGGTTCTCCCCCCGATCCAACCATGTGGAAACACGATGTTGGTGGAGACGGTTGGGGCAACGGACAACTCGAGTACAACACCGACAGTACCGAAAATGTACGGCTGACGGGTGATGGGTTCTTAGAAATTGTCGCTCAGCGAGAAGAGTATGAGGGCAACGAATACACGTCGGGTCGAATTCTGACCGAAGGGCTGTGGACCGGTGGATACGGAAAATATGAGGCCCGTATCAAACTGCCAGAAGGACAGGGTGTTTGGCCTGCATTTTGGTTGCTGGGGGCAGACTTTGAAACAGTTGGCTGGCCTTCGTGCGGGGAGATCGACATCATGGAGATGCGTGGCGACAATCCCTATGAGGTGTCGGGTACCATCCATGGTCCGGGTTATTCAGGTGGTGACGGACGTGGTGGGGCTTTTCTATCTGGTGAACCTCTCTCTGAAGACTTTCATGTGTATCGTGTGGATATTGACCCCGAACACATCAGTTGGTTTGTCGATGATCAACATTATTTGACGGTGTCCGCAGGCGATATTCCGAGCACTGCCCCTTGGGTCTTTGACGGTGAGTATTTTATTTTGCTCAATGTCGCTATCGGTGGGAATTTCTTAGACAATCCAGATGAAGATACTGAGTTTCCCGTGAGTATGTTGGTGGATTACATTCGATATTACGAGAGGGTCGAATGATTGCACTGTGGCTGTCGATACTTGCCTGCCACACTCCAAATCCTGTTCCCGATGACATCTTGGTGGTGTCTCAGGAACAGCAGGTGTCTTGGCAACGCATCTTCAACCCGTTGCTGATCAACGGTTCTACTCGGTGGCCGACCAACGCCGGTATTTATGAGCCAATGTTGATTTACAATCCGATGGTGGGAGAGTACGTTCCGTGGCTGGCAACAGAATACGCTTTCAATGAAGATGCCACAAGACTTTCGATGACCATGCGCCAAGGCGTCAAATGGTCTGACGGTACAGATTTTGACGCAAGCGATGTTCAGTTTACCTTTGAACTCATGCGAGACACCTCAGGGCTTGACGGACGGGGACTGTGGACTGATTTGGAGCGCATTGATGTGGATGTGGAATCTCAACAAGTGCATTTTGTATTCAAGGAGCCTTGTTTCAGTGGCTTGGAACGGGTTGCCCATCAGGCCATCGTGCCAGAGCACATTTGGAAAGATATCGAAAATCCAGGGACCTATCCAAATCCTGACCCTGTTGGTACTGGACCTTTTACCGAGGTGACCCACTTTACCTCACAGTCTTGGCGTTTGGAGCGCAATCCACACTATTGGCAAGAATTGGGCATCCAAGGTATGGAATTTCCAGCCTTGCCGTCGAATGAACAAGCGACCTTGGCATTGTTGCAAGGGGAAGTGGACTGGGCGGGGAACTTTTTACCGGCCATTGATCGAATCTTCGTTGACCGTGATCCAGAGCACCACAACTATTGGTTTCCAACGATGGGAGCCAGCGTCTTGCTGTATCCAAACCACAGCAAAGCCCCATTTGATGACGTAAACGTCCGCAAAGCCATCTCTCTGAGTATTGATCGAGCGTTGCTGGTGAAGGTGGCGTTGCACGATTATGTACCCCCAGCCGATGAAAGTGGACTTTCCAGTGCCTACGACGTTTGGCGTATGGATGATTGGAGCGGGCGCGACAAGTGGACAGAGTACAATCCAACCCGAGCGGGTCAGTTGCTCGATGAAGCGGGTTGGAAATTGATCGACGGCAAGCGGCAAAAAGATGGACAAGTTTTGGAACTGCAAGTTTCGGTCGTGTCTGGGTGGTCAGACTGGGTGCGGGCAGCCCAAGTGGTCTCGCGTTCTTTACAAGAAGTCGGTGTAGAGTCTTCGGTGCTCAATCAGGATTTTGGTTCTTGGTTTCAGCGCCTGCAACAAGGGGAGTTTGATCTTTCATTGGGCTGGTCTGAAGATGGACCACACCCCATCGGGTTCTACGAGAGCATGCTGTCGGCGCGAGCGGTCAAACCAGTGGGAGAAAGTGCGTCACTCAACTGGCATCGATATGCCGATCCAGAGGCGGATGCCTTGGTGGATGCCTTTGAGCAGACCTCTGATCGCAGTGCGCAATTGGAGATAGGACAACGTTTACAGCAAAAATTTGTTGAGACTGTTCCAGCGATTCCACTCTTTCTCAATCCTTCATGGGGAGAGTTCAACAGTTCACGCATTTCGGGGTTCCCATCTAAGGAGAATCCTTACGCGCGACTCTCTCCAAATCACGTTCCAGAAACGTTGCTGGTGATGACTCAACTGGAAGTGGTGCGATGATTCGATTTGTGTTGCAACGATTGGGTTTTTATTTGTTGGCGGGGTTGGTCGCTGTGACCGCCAATTTTTTCATTCCGAGATTGATGCCGGGAGACCCCGCCAGCGTGATGTTTGCGCGTTTCAAAGGCAAGTTGGACCCAGAAGCTCTTCAGGCTATGAAAGAGGGGTTTGGACTTTCGGACGCGCCTTTGTGGCAACAATATTTTGAGTATCTTTCATCGCTGTTGACGGGTGATTTGGGTACTTCTTTGGTCTACTTTCCGATGCCGGTTGGCAGCATTATGGTGGAGGGGTTGTTGTGGACCACTTTCTTGGCAGGTACATCGCTCATCATCTCTTTTGTGGGTGGAACAGTCTTGGGTGCGTGGTTGGCTTGGCGCAGAGAAGGGAAACTTGATACCGTTTTGCCCCCATTGTTCTCATTGATTGGTGCCTTTCCCTATTTTTGGATGGCGATGCTCTTTCTGTCCGTATTTGGATTTTCGCTGGGTTGGTTTCCAACCAGGCATGCCTACGCCAGTGGACTGGAACCAGGTTTTAATTTCGCTTTTGTGGCGTCGGCAATTCAGCACGCGTTTTTACCTGCGTTGACGATGGTGCTTGCCAGCATTGGTGGATGGATGCTGTCGATGCGCAATGTAACGGTTTCGACGCTGGGAACTGAGTTCGTCTACTATGCCCACATTCGAGGACTGTCCGAAAAGCAAGTTTGGTGGCGCTACGCAGTCCGCAACGCACTCATTCCCAATGTGACAGGGTTTGGAATGGCGTTGGGTTTCGTGTTGAGTGGTGCGCTCTTGACCGAGATGGTCTTTGGCTATCCAGGGCAGGGTTATCTGTTGATTCAGGCTGTCAACGGTCAAGATTTTCCGTTGATGCAGGGGATTTTTCTAAGCATTACCTTTGCTGTTCTCTTTGCCAATTTTTTGGTGGACATCGTTTCTATCTGGTTGGATCCAAGGATGGTGCCCCGTGACTAAGTCCAATCGGTCATCGGCGTCGAAGTCTTTGTTGGCTTCTCTTTGGGACAACCCCAAGTCCAAAGTAGGTTTGTTGATGGTCTTGACCTATTTTGTGATTGCCACCGTTGGACGATGGTTGACCGGAGATCCCTTGGATTATGTTGGTGTTCCGCTTGACCCACCGAGTTTGGAGTTTTGGTTTGGGACAACAGGACAAGGACAGTCGGTTTTGGCGCAAACGGTACATGGGGCACTGCCGACGTTGTTGGTTGGTTTCGCCGCTGGGGCGTTGGTGATCGCACTGGGCTCCATTATTGGTGGTCTGGCTGGATATTTTGGTGGCTGGGTGGATTCTGCTCTGTCCTTGTTGATCAACGTGTTCTTGCTGTTGCCGGGGTTGCCACTCATGGTGGTGATTGCTGCATGGCTCCCACCCGGACCAGTCACCTTGGTTGTTGTGCTGGGGTTGACCGGTTGGGCATGGAATGCTCGAGTGGTACGTGCACAGGTTGCGACGATGCGGGAACGAGAGTTTGTATCTGCTGCACAGTTGTTGGGGCGCTCACACTTGGTGATTCTCTGTACGGAGATTCTACCAACCATGGCTTCGCTGTTGCTTTCTGCCTTTATTGGGGCGACCATTTATGCGATTGGGGCGCAAGTTGGTCTTGAATTCTTGGGACTTGGCGACATTGGCAAGGTGACTTGGGGAACAAACTTGTACTGGGCCAGCAATGATGCGGCTTTGCTCACGGGGTCGTGGTGGACCTTTGTGCCCACTGGAATTTGCATTGCGTTGTTGGGATTTGCGTTGACTTTGATTTCGTTTGGGATGGATGAAATTACCAATCCTCGATTGTTGTCCACCCGTCGTTGGCGCAACGTAGTTGGTGATGAGGCTTCTGAGGCTTATACGCCTGTTCGTTTGAACGAAGAGCCCAACAATACAGAGTCAACAGATGCGTTGTTGTCCATTCAAGACTTGAAAGTGGCCTTTGTGGGCGAACACGAAGATGTCGTCGCAGTCAAAGGTGTGTCTTTTGACATCCAGCCAGGGGAGATCGTGGGTCTGGTGGGTGAGTCTGGTTGTGGAAAGTCGACCATTTTGCAGAGCATCCTGCGTTCCTTGCCACCACCAGCGGTGATTCGAGGTGGGCGTGTGCTGTGGAAAGGGGAGCAAAACCTCTTGGAAACCTCAGAAGGGCAAGCGATGAAGCAACGTTGGACGGATATGGCGTTGATTGTACAATCTGCATTGACCTCTCTCAATCCAGTACAAACCATTGCGTCGCATTTCTATGATACCCTTGAAGCGCACCCAGAACATTCCATGGACACCCCCGAACAGTGGATTGAGCAATTGTTGGGGTGGATGGATTTGGACACGGACGTGTTGGGCAAATATCCACACGAACTCTCGGGTGGGATGCGTCAACGAGTCGTGATTGCACTTGCCTTGCTGTTCAAGCCCAAACTGCTTTTGTTTGATGAGCCCACCACTGCGCTCGACGTGTTGGTGGAACAAGAGATTTTGGACCAAATTACCAAGTTGCAAAAAGAGTTGGGGTTTTCGGCACTGTTCATCAGCCATGACTTGTCTTTGGTTCGACAGTTTGTCCACCGTGTCGTAATCATGAAAGATGGACAGTTGGTGGAGGCCTGTCACACCGAACAGATGGTCCATGCAAAACACCCTTACACTCAGCAACTGTTGGCGGATCAACGGATCCAAGGTGTTCATCCCGCCACCAGTGAATCTGATGTCGTCGCCCAGTGTCAATCGCTGTCCAAAACCTACCAAAGCATTTGGAGCGTCCCGACAAAAGCGGTGAAATCTTGTACATTTGCTTTGAAAAAACGTGGTTCGATCGCCTTGGTTGGGGGGTCTGGTTCGGGGAAATCCACCATTGCCAAGATGGTTGCCGGTTTGATTTCCATCACTGAAGGCTCCATCGAAGGGGTGTTGCCCACGCAGTCTGCTTGGTTGGGGAGGCGCGAACCTTCTCCAGTACAGATGATCTTTCAAAATCCGTTTGGGGCGCTGAACCCAACGCGTACAGTCCGTCAGCATTTGGAACACGTACAGTTGAACGGTGTCTCCGAAGCAGAGATGGTTGCCATCCTAGAGCAAGTGGGGCTGGAAGCACAGTCAACACTATCGAAGTTCCCTCATGAACTGTCGGGTGGTCAACGGCAACGGGTTTCAATTGCGCGGGCCGTGTTGGCCAAACCCCAAATTCTCATCGCCGACGAGCCTACGTCGATGCTCGATGTGTCTCTGCGCTCTGAGATACTCAAGTTGCTTCGAGATTTACAGCAAGATCACAATATGGCGTTGTTGCTGATCACCCATGACATGGCGGTGGCGCACGCCCTCACCGAAGACCTCATCGTTCTTGAGCAAGGCATCGTGGTCGAGTCTGGACGAACGTCAGACATCTTTTCCAATCCCCAACATCCTTACACACAACGGCTGTTGCAAGCCAGCCACAGCTTGGAGGCTTCATGAGCACACCAAACATTTCTCAGTTTCCCAACGGTTTCACTTGGGGGGTCGCAACGTCCTCCTTTCAGATTGAGGGCTCCACCTTTGTCGATGAACGGGGTGAATCTATCTGGGATCGTTTTTGTGCCACCGAGGGCAAAGTCAAGAATGGAGACAACGGTGAGGTCGCCTGCGATCATTACAACCGCTTTGAAGAAGACATCGCCCTGATGAAGTCGCTTGGCGTCAAAGCCTACCGATTTTCAATTGCGTGGCCTCGGATTTTGCCGACGGGTACAGAACAAGAGCCAATTGAAGCCGGTCTTGCTTTCTATGACCGCTTGGTGGATGCTTTATTGGAAGCAGGCATTGAACCGTGGGTTACCTTGTACCACTGGGATTTGCCACAGGCATTGCAAGACGAAGGCGGGTGGCTGAATCGTCGAATTGTAGAGCGTTTTGTACACTATACTGAGATTGTCGCCAAACGGTTGGGGGATAGAGTACAGCACTGGATCACGATCAACGAGCCATGGGTGATCTGTCACTTGGGCTATGGTGTTGGAGAGCACGCGCCTGGACTCAAGTCCATTCGACAGTCCTTGTTGGCCGCCCACCACGTATTGCTTGCACATGGAGCCGTCGTTCCAGTGATTCGCAAACTGGTTCCAGATGCCAAAGTGGGGATTACGCTCAACCTTTGTCCGTCGGAGCCTGCATCTCAAAGTCCGTGGGACATTGAAGCCAATCGGTCTTTTGACGGTTTCTTCAACCGTTGGTACCTCGATCCCATCTTTGGTCGTGGCTATCCAGAAGACATGGTGAAGGAGTATTCTGAGCGGGGTGAGTTCAACGATCACTCACAGTGGATTTTGGATGGTGACTTGGACACGATTGCTGTCGCGACAGACTTTTTGGGCATCAACTATTATTCACGGGCGGTGATTCGTTCCGACAAGGTTTCCGAAGAAGAAAATTGGGAACGTACGGTTTTTGACGATGGTCCGAGAACGGCATTCAACTGGGAAGTTCACGCCCCAAGCCTCGAGCGTTTGTTGCTGAGACTCACCAATGACTACGGTGCCAATGCCATCGTGGTGACCGAAAATGGAGCCAGTTATCCTACAACACCGGATGATAATGGGGTGGTAGCCGATGTCGAACGACAAGCCTACTTTGAACAACATCTGTCTGCCTGTGCAAGCGCGATTGCACAGGGAGCCACACTCACAGGATATTTTGCATGGTCATTGCTCGACAACTTTGAGTGGGCTGAAGGCTATGAGCAGCGATTTGGACTGGTGTGGGTGGACTTTGAGACCCAAGAGCGGATTCCAAAGCAGTCTGCACTGTGGTTGAGGGATTTTTGGTCCGCATGATCGCTTGGGCTCTAGAAAGTCAACATCTCAACATTGGCTTTCTCGGGTATTTATAGAGAAAAAATATCAGAAGGTTTCTGTTAAAAATTTTATATGCGTATAAGAGAAGGCGATCAAATAAACTCCAACAGTTTATCAATGGTCAAAGGTGCCTTTGGGATCAAAGATAACACCACAAAAGATATCCGAGATTGAAAGAAGGCTCGTCTGTGTATTCCATATGGAAATCAGACGGGTCTTTTGAATTTCTGGATGCCAACCACTCACCAATAAACACCCAATCAAGGATACAGTCATGTTGAACTGTTCACATTGCAATCAACCCATTCAACCCACCTCTCAATCCGAAATTTGCTCGGCTTGTACAAACCTCATTGTCGATCGTACGCCTGAGGCTTTACTTCCTTTTGTCGATTATCTATTGAAGCATGCCAACCCAGAGATTGAACTTGTCGAAAACGGCATTCGGTTGGAAGACATTTCTGCTTCTGGGACCATCCGCGGATACAGAAGCCACTTGTCCGGATGGAGAGTTGTACACGATGAACCCTATGAAACCGAAACTGGCTATTATGACAGCATTGTCCTTCAAAATCGAGAATTCAACAGCAGAGTAGAAATTTTGGAGAGCTCAGAGTTGGGCATTACGATCTGTGCCTATGTCAATTGTGTTGCGGAGTCTACGGACTTACAAGCCCATACATGTCCAAAGTGTGGCCATGAGTACAGTGCGGAGAACCCTTTTTGTGCATCGGAGAATCAATGCGCTTTCTGCGTTGAGGACCTTGAACAGGAACGACGTCAAACAGAAGAAGATTTGAGTACAATTTGGAGTGCGATGCAGTCCACGGAAACCCAAGAGACCAAGCAAGTGTGGACGGCAAGTTTGGCATCTCCAGTTGGGACTCTGTTTGTTCCAACGGATTTTGAAGACATCACGCTTCCCAAGAACCGATTGGCATTGGGGGGTGTGGTACATTCTAGAGGGCTATATTTCAATCCCACACGTCGGATGCTCTTTGTGGATGATCAACGCCAGGGTTGCTCTGCGTTGATCGCATTGCCGAACGCACCCACATTCAACGATCCAACCTTTCACACGTATGTGGACGAGCAGTTGCAGTATGTGCCCGTAGACCTTCATGCACTCGTCAAATTGATGACCAAATCTGGGCGTCGATATGCGGAATCGGTCTTGAATCAGCCTTCTCAATTGGAGGTTACCATGAGTCCGAAGGCGCAGTCTCTCGGAGAAGTGAAAGCGTTGATGCCAGCATCTTTGATAGCTGTACCCAATGAAATAGGTTGTCTTGAATGGCGGAATGAAACGGGTCGGTTGTCTCTGTTCATCGGTCTCTCAAATGATCAGAATGATCAAGTTGAATACGCTTCCATGGTATTGCGACATGATGAAGCTACTACAGCCAAGCTGTCACCATTGTTTACCGAAGCGCCCACCCATTGCGTAGATTGTGGTGTGGAGTTGATACTTGGCGCTTGTCTAGAGTGCGAAGAACACAATCCCAAACTACGCCCAGATCACAATGATTTGTTGAATGAGTTGCCTGAGTATATCGTTGTTTGGCTTGAATCAGTAGCCCGACACCACATGCTGACAGGTGTGCAAAACCAAGGTGGAGTATTGTCGGTCGTCGCGCATAGGGAGTGGATGAATACCGCCCCAGAAGATTCATCAGTTTCATCAACGGTGTGTATTGACTATGTGAAAGAGCATTTCTTTTGCTTAGAATCCAACGAAGTACCCGAGTCAGACGTAGAAGAGAATGGCACATATTTGAGTCCAGATGGAAAAGTTTTGGTGGAAATTCATCCGATGACCATTGAAGCAACCGTCTACCCAGACAGCATTCCCGCTTGGAACTGACTTGTTCGTTCTATAGACGTTCTATACATCTTCGATGCCTGCGTGGGAATGCTTGTTCTTTGACATTGTTAATCATTGTATGGTCAGACATTGTATGATCAGACATTGTACAGCCATTTTCACGCTTCATTCTCTTCAAACCCTTGCTTGAGCTGGTGCACTTCCATGCGCCGACTTTTCTTGTGCTTCGCTTTGTGTATCTCACCTTCATTTACTTTAATTTCGTCCTAAGACTGGGAGAATTCTATGAACCAACAACAATTCCGAACCTTCGCCTTTGAACTCTTGCCAACCTATCTGTCCAACCGCTTCGCCCTTGGAAAATCGATTCGTCGAAACAATTTGCGTCAAGGTCAAAAATTGATTGCCATCTCCAAAAATACAGCAGACTCATTTTATTTTGTCGCCGAGATATTGGGTTTTGGGAGTCGATATGACTTGGATGACAGCCACTGCATCATTCCGACAACGCCACCCAATATTGATGTAGACCCATTGTTGAAAAGCAACATCGAGCGTCATTTGGAAGACTTTGATGCTGAATACGACGATGTGCCGGATCCGGTTCTCTTTACTCGGTCCACTCAGGAACTCGCTGAAGTTGACTCTTTAGAAGAATCGGTGCGCATCTACGACGCCGAAATGTCTCCCAGTGGATTGAGCGATGAAGGCTTTGCCGCTTTTGAATCTTCAGAACCAATACTCATCGCGAAGAGTTTGCGACGTGTACAGAAAGTACACATTGCATTGCAACGCCACGGCGAATTTCAGAACTGGGTCAGCCCTAGATTTTCCCCTTTGTCATTTTTTGAACTGCTACCCAAATCAAACCACAATGCCAAGGAGGCATGATGTCCAATTTATCCAATTACACTCCCCTTGAAATCCTAGAGCTGGCCAATCTTTGTTGTCCGGCTTTTTCTTTGCTCAATCACCGAATCGGCTCTGCCGTTCAACCCACAGATGTTGTCAAAGACCGACTCTACTGCTTTGTATCGATACGAGAAGGTGCCGACTTTCCAACTGTGGATGTAGAACTGGTGGAGGTGCTTGAATGCTCTGAACAACAGTTCAAAGGACTTTCACAATTGCCCAGTACAAAAGGGAAGATGGTTGAAATCACGTTGGATCACTCGTGGGTGTTTTCTGTTGAGTCTCAACCACCTTACGTTCCACGAGACAGTCTCTTGCGAACCGTAGAGTTTCTTCTCGGTGCATCCTATTTTGAGAACACAATGCCCAAATACATGGCTTCCCACTTTGGATTGGTGGATGGAAATGGCCAAATAGACTGGTCTCACAAACGATGGGAATATGGTCGAAATCACTCCTTCCAACGCTGTACGATATTGGACGTCGCCAAAGGGGACTGTGTCGTTGTAGCAGGAGAATACGCTGAATACGGAGAGTATGGGCGGGACAACTGTCCGAGGATTCGGCAATCTTCTGGTGGGGAGATCGGTCAGTGCATGGGCTTTGCTTATGTAGACATTCCCCTAAAAGCCTCAACATGGACTGAGTTTCAAGCATGGTCAACGCAAAAGACTGAACTCAACCTGTTTTCTACAGAGCATCAATCGGAAGCCACAATTCACATCACTGAGCGAAACCGATGGATTCAAGAGGAGGTTTGTGCAGTGCGCTCCGAGGGTATTGAGCCCATGTACGAACGCCTGTCAGACGTTCCCAATACCGTTCTCAATCCACAACTTTCGGTCAAAATACAGCGCATTTGGGTGATGATCTTTCGCACACTCTGTGGTTCCATCGACATTCAACCGATATGCCTACAATCCGGTCAATTGAACTCAATGGGTGGGAGATTGGCATTGTTCAAAGTCCTTCGTGAACCGGTTGCGTTCCTTAAGTGTCCTCGCTGTCAGCAATTTTCGCCTCAACTCACAGAGGGCAGTGTGTGCCCATCGTGTATAGCATGGACAGAGATGATTGAGGCTTTGCCCATAGAATGGCGTTCGTGGGCTGATGGGTTGAGTGAACACGATCGGATTGAAGTGGAAGAAGTTCAATCTGGTACAACAAGACGATGGGAAGTACACCTTGGTGGCATCGATTCTTTGAATACCTTGTTGAACATCACCCAGTGGTCCAAAGACTGTGTAATTCAATCGGTGGATGAGAACAGAGATGTCGTTCACTGGTGTGATGGTTCAAGAAATGTTGAGGTCACGGTGTATTATCGAGAGCAAGAGACACTTGGCAATGATGAGCCCGAATCCAATGGGAAGATGCCCAATCTGGCAGTGTCCAAAGTGGTGGTGCGTCTCCTTTCTTCTATCCCTTCATCCATTCCTGGTTCAGCGATAGTTGAAGGGTGCTCGACGGACTTGTTGGATTTCTTGTGAAGTCGGTGTCCTCAAAAAGTGTTGGGGGGGTAGATCAAACCGTTCTTGATCCGTATATATAGTGTGGACAATAATTTGATGCCCTCAGTCCTTGTTGACTTTTAAGCAATGAGATTGGGTAGGGGGATCTTTTGTTGCAGTGAAAGTCCATTTCGCTCGATAATTTGCAAAGCAAATCGTATAGAAGGTGTCAGGGGTTATGAATGGACTATTGTTTCGATTGTATCGATTGTCTAAATAAAAGCGGTATGAAACTTTTCTGATTTCGTATATACAACAAAGAGAAAAAAGATCGCTGAAGGTATGACGTAAAAAATCGACATTCGTATAAGGGGTGTCAAGCAATGAATATTTTTATGATCCCCATGTTCATGCTTCAGACCAAGTCATGATGCCAACTGTCAGGTGTTCACTCGATAATTTCTTTCAATGCGCATAGAAAATGTCGAGTGAGATTTTTTCCCTTTGATTTTGGCTCGGAAAAAATGAAATGGATGTGTATAGATGGTGTCAACGGATTGGGCATTGAATCTAGCATCGAATCTAGCATCAAATCTAGCAACAGATTGAGCCTCGAATTGAGAATTGACTGTATGTGAACCACTGACGTTCACCCAATGAACTCAATTTCCATTCTCGATCGTCCGTCAACGCCCACACCATTCCAGATCGTCCGCACAAAACAAGAGTACACCCAAAAACGAAGGAGGTTTTTATGGGAAGAAAACGCACTGCGTCCTACAAACGCAAACGTAGAGCACGCAACAAGGCACGTTTGCAGGCATTAAAAAACATGCCTCGAGACCCAAATCGTCCATCGAGACCTTGCCGAGTCCAATTTTTTCAGCGACGAAATCAATTGGTGTTTGATTTTACGTTCTCTGGAACACTGATGGATTGTGATCCAGAAACGGGCAAAGCACTTTCACAACCGACAGGGGGTGACGATGAATGAGATTGCGTCCCCCCTTGAATTGTGTTCGCCCAATCAAATTACCTCCGACATGCTTGAAGCATTGATGCACCAGACCATTGAAACGGGTCGATGTTTGCAGTTTGATGTCGAGGCAATCAATCAGCGCGAAGCCAACGTGGTACCCATATTTAGGGTGAGATTTGGGCATTTTGGTTTCAAAGTCAATCGACTGAATCCCAAAGTAATTCGATATTTCCCACACAGTTGGGGGCAAAAGGGTCGAGGTGTGGACATAGAGTCTTTTCACAAGGGATGGGGTGAACTGACGGGTACGGTGTCGATCAACAACCTCACCATCAAGTCATTGACACCCTTTGTGTATGCTCGACCGAATCTTTCTGATGAACCAATGGTCTATGACAAGAACACTCTTCGTGAATGGAATTCAGTACTGGTCGTTCGACACCCCTCTGCATTTAGGGAAGTAGTACCCATTCTGCATACGGATGAGGGAGCAAAATTGGGACGGTGGTACAGCGTCGGTCCATCAGAGTGTCCTCAATGGAAGATTGAATGGGTGAGCGTTGCGCAGTCGGTTCTTCAACAGCATTCTCGAGAAGAGATTCTACGCGAGTGTCATATGCCGGTCTATCCACTCCAAAGCGATCAGGAATTGGTCAGCGAGTTCCTGTCGGCGTCTGAGCCCTACATGCCCTTTTACTGCGCATCTGTTTTGACAGCCACCCAATTGCGTCAGCAGTTGTACGACACATTGTGGTGTATGGAAGTCCGTCACAGAGTGGTGCCCAGGTATACCAAGCGCCGACTGGCACAGTGGGTGAATCGTCTCCGAATAGAGTGCACTCACTGTATAGGTCCCCATCTAGAAACCGCGATGACCACCACTGAGATTG
>CBFIFY010000061.1:0-25511 GCA_965661985.1 uncultured Myxococcota bacterium
GGGTCTTAGATGTTGTCCAGCCTGATCATACGTTCCTTGTGCTTGATCTCGTTGTTGAGGTGTGGGATTTGGCATGGGTACTCCTAATTTATTGGAAGGTTCATAAGTCTCTACGAACTCACCAA
Organism: uncultured Myxococcota bacterium; assembly: GCA_965661985.1. Taxonomy (GTDB): domain Bacteria; phylum Myxococcota_A; class UBA796; order UBA796; family UBA796; genus CAJWHX01. Next base: position 126 of record CBFIFY010000061.1, read on the forward strand.
ATCAAAACGGATGGCTCAACCACACAAATCCAATTATTTTTCCAAAAAATATTTTTAGTCCACCAAACGAACATCTTGAACCATCAACTGAACACTGGTCCGTCCCTTGTACCGGTTAAAGTCTGGCTCCACGAGTAAGTCCACTCGATTTCGTTGCAACAGTGTTTGGTGTTCTCCCGCACCAAACCACACAGCTCTGTGGTTGCCAATTTGAAAGCGAAGATGGGCATCGTCTTTCCCCATCGTTGTCACTTGTTTGGCTTGAAGGTTGGAGAGCCAAATCAGTGGTTTGCGGTTGTCTTTGCCAAAGGGCTCCAGTTTCATAAACTGTGCAACTGTGCTCATGGAAATCTCATCGGGGGTGCACTTGACCTGTACTCGACGAACGGGCACCAGTTGCTCAGGGTCCGTTGTTTCCGCTACAAAGTCATTGAGTCGCTTGGTAAACTCTTCCAAGTGCTCCTTGTTCAAAGAAAAACCGGCTGCAACAGGGTGTCCACCGTACTTGATCAAGATATCTTGACAGCGATCCAGTGCTTCTACCGCATGAACATCTCCAATAGACCGTATAGAACCGGTCAAGGTATCACGACCTGCAGAAATGATCGCCACAGGACGGTGGAATTGATCTCGTAAACGGGCTGCAACAATCCCTCCAACACCTTTGTGAAAGCCTTCTTCACGCGTACCAGAAATGACCAAAAAGTTTGGTATGTCTTCAGGAATCTTATCCACGATTCGTTCGACCATGTCGTCTTGAACTGCTTTGCGCTGGGTGTTGAGTCGATCCAATTCAGCCGCCAACTGACGTGCCTGCTCTGTACTGGTTGAGGAAAACAATCGGTAAATCAAATATGGGTCCGCCATACGACCAGCCGCGTTGATACGAGGCGCCAATTTAAAGCCCATATCAGAAGCCGATACGTGGTTGTCCACTTTGGAGACATCCAACAACGCTTGAAAACCCACTTTGTTCTTCAATGTTGGATTGACGATTGCCTGTGCGCCCAACGCGACGATCGCTCGATTTTCTTTGGTCGACAAGGACACGACATCTCCCACCGTTCCGATGGAGACCACTTTCAAAAAGGAATACAGCCGCATTTGCTGCCACTCCTTTGGTTTCCCCGTTTTCGACAGCATGGCCTGCGCCAGTTTGAAAGACACACCACAGGCCGCCAATGCGGGGTTTGGATAAGTACAATCATCTTGAGGTGGACAAAGAACAGCGTATGCATCTTGCGGGACAGACTCGCCCGGCGGAAGGTGATGGTCACAGATGATGACGTCAATACCTTCTGCTTTGGCTTTGGTCACCGCCACGTGATCCCGCACCCCAATGTCGGCAGTGATGATGATGTCTGCTCCCTTCTCTACCGCCAAATCTACGCACGAAGTACTGAAACCATAGCCTTGCTGACGCGTGGGAATGTGCGTGTGTACTTTCTCTCTGTCGTATCCAAAGATGTTGAACATCGATGACAACACCAGACAGGACATCGTGCCATCTGCATCGTAATCGGTCACAATCAAAATGGTCTCTTTGTTTTCCATGGCCAGCAACAATCGATCAACGGCTTTGTCCATGCCCAACATCAAAAATGGATCGTGCAAATGTTCAAAACTGGGATGGAAAAACTCATCCAATGGAATTTCAATATTGGTCGTTGCCAGTGCTTTGGCTGCCAAGGTCGACAACCGATGCTCTCGTTGAAAATGTAAAATTCGTTCCTTGTCGGGTGGCTCGTATCGCCAAAGGTGATTGGTAAGAGACAAATGGCCTTTAGACATATCCGACATAATAGAAACTCCGAGATTGATTCACACTGTACAATGTTTTTATCTTGTTTACATGACACATTTTACCAATCTGTACCAACTCTTCGGACACAAAATGACCAAATTGAAAAACAAATGACAATCGGCTAGGTTGGACTGCACTTGGAGGCCAGATGTTTGCGACCTTACCCTTTTTTGCACCGGTTCAATTTACCATTCCCATCATTGACCTACCCATTCATGGATTCGGCATGATGGTGGCTTTGGGACTTTACCTCGGCACCGAAATGGCGATGTCCAAAGCCAAAAGAGACGGCTTGGACCCTGATATCATCAACCGTGTTGTCACTTGGATGATCGTGGGCATCTTTGTCGGTGGACACTTGGGGCATGCCCTATTCTACGAACCACACAAAATTGCCGCTGATCCTTTGTACCTATTCAAAGTGTGGGATGGACTGTCAAGTTTTGGTGGATTTATCGTGACCGCATTTCTGTGCTGGCTGTTTTTCCGAAAAGAAAACAATCGAGTCAAAAAATCCAATCCGCTGCGAAAAGAAGAAGGAAAGCCGCTTCTACTGCCTGTACGAGCGACACATTACGGAGACTGTGTCATCTATGGATTCCCATTGGCCTTTGGTTTTGGACGCATCGGATGCTTCATGGCACACGACCACCCTGGATTGGAAAGTGACTTCTTCTTGGCTGTACAAGGGGTGTGTCGCAATCACTGGACCGACATCAATTACGCTTGCCACGACCTTGGACTCTATGAGGCGATGTGGGCTTGTTCGATGATTGGCGTGGTCCATCTACTCGATAAAAAAGCGCGCTTTCCGGGGTTCTATCTTGCAATGATCCCGATGGTGTACGCACCGTTTCGTGTATTTTTCGATAGCCTACGTACAGCCGACACTCGATATGCAGGTCTGACACCGGCACAGTATGGAGCCATGATACTCTTCGTTGTTGGTTTCTCGGTGCTGATGGTACAGCGCAAAAAGAAGCCTGTCCGTACCATGACCGCTGAATCGGATGCCATACCTTATGATCCGATTGAGCCTGCGAAGTCGCTAGATGTACCAACAGCATAAGAAAGTTACAGGTTTCTCTGTACATATTTTAAGACGTCGAGATTTCATGATGACACTTCTTTGAATTGTTTCCACCCCTTCAAGATATTCTACCCAACATCAAACTCCGTCAGAAAATGCGTGGATAACATTCGTCTGCGCGTAGGGTATACTGTGCCAACATCCACTATTTTTGGAGTGTGTCATGCCAACCTTGCTGTTCAGCCTATTGATTGCCCATGCGGAACCTTCTGTTACCGAACTCAAACCAACATTGGGACCTGTCTATGATGTATCGAAAGACACCTGTACAAAATGGGCTGAGGCTTTTGAGCACCTTCAAAAAACAAATGGACAGATAGAAGGATATGAATATCCTGAACGATTTGATGAAGCCCTAGGTGGTCCTTGGGAGACCATTTCTGACGGATGCTCTTGGTATTGTGGTGGACAGATTGAGACCGTGTCTGCCAGTTCCACCCTTTCGAAAAGCAAAAGTTCTTCGTATACACACAGCAACCTACACGATTCAGACATTCGAACAGCCTGGGTAGAAGGCAAAAAAGACCACGGTGTTGGAGAAAGCATCACGTTCAAAGCCTCTGGTGCAATCGTCGAGCAGATCAGTATCTGGAACGGGTATCAAAAAAGCCCCTCACTCTACACCCAAAACAGCCGTGCCAAAACACTCAAACTTTATGTCAACGATGTACCACTCTATCAACTACACCTTGAAGATACGCGGGCTGTTCAATACTTTGTCATTGCGCCGATCGATGTACAAGCAACACCAGCCACTCTGCGTTTTGAAATTGTTGAGGTCTATCCGGGCGACAAATGGGCAGATACCGCAATCTCGGAGATCAACTTCGATGGAAGTGGAGTTCATTGAAAACATTGAACGTGCTGTCAACCGTTTCCAATGCCCTTTGTTGCCCCAGCACATGTTGTCACTCTTGGCTCTATCTGAGAACCCAATATCCAAAAAACTGCCTCAACAGATTGCTCAGTATTGCTAAGTTGAGACATCTTTAAGTTGATCGAACGGTACGAAGCGATCAGGCTGGTGGAAATCTGGATTGGGACCAGGCAACGGCGTATGACAGCAGTACTGGCGTTCACCATTTCGAGTTCGAATAGCAAAGGCATTGACGCGGAGAATCTTTTCAGGTAGCCACTGCCGTTCCAAAAATGCTTCCCCAGTCCAACGACCTTCGGCTTCGAGCGCCCTGTACGACATCGGAATTTCTTTCGTCACAATCGAACGGGGTCCGTCGAGTTGCAACACCAAATGATGCCCCCATGGACCAAACTCAATCTCTGTGTACTCACCGTTCTCACCCACCAAGAAGACTTCCACAACCTCATAATCCCACAATTCCCACGTTCCCTTTTCTGGATCAGGTGGTGTTGGGGGCTCAGGGTCATCGTGTTGCCAAGAAAGCGAGCGTATGTGAAGCCCTTCATCGGTCAGTTCAAGTTCAACCCACACTTGCTCTAGAATATCCAATAGGGTGCCATCCCATTCATATTCTATCGACAAATCCTTCTTCACTGACATGAACGACTCGAATTCCAGTCTCTGGGATTGCTCAACTCTTCAGCCAACACACGACTCGGCCAACGAACAAAGCCCACTTCCCACAACTGATTGTGGGTCATCGACTCGGTGTACTGCCCAACCAATTGTCCTTCGACGTAGATGCGAATGGTTGCATCAGATTCCCCTGCACCATTGTCTGAGAAATAGTGTACACGGAAATAATATTCACCGTCTTCTGCACTGAGGATTTCAATGCGTTCTGCCTCTGAACCATCTTCTGAATCGCTGAGCAACACGGGGTTTGCATCGGTGTTGCTTGACCAATTGGGTGCAGAATTGCACCAACAACAATCGGACTCAAACCCAAACAATCCATCCACCGTCGTGGTCATGTGCAAATCAAAGTCTGCTTGTGCATCGGTCCAAGACAATTCGGCGTACACATCCGCCACTGGCTCGACGGTCCACAAACACTCAGCCTGAGGGGAACGTTGACCCAATGTATTTTCAACGATCAGTCCCACTTGATAGGTGCCAGCGACGTCCAAGATTAGATCAACCGTCGTTTCGTCTTCTGAAAGTGCCAACGACGCATTGGAGCCAACCGGGATTTGCAAAGCCGACCAATCATACGTCAGTTCCAAACTGCTTGGGTCCGCCGAACTCGCGCCATCGACCGAAACCGTTTCCCCCATCAATGTACTCTGAGGACAAATCAACTGTGCAACTGGATAGGTGGACTCTCCACCGCCATTGCCCACCAAAACCACAGAAACTTCTGGTTCATCTGGGTCGTCCGAGCGAACGATAAAATCTCCCTGGTCGCCCACCGTTTGTACTGGCACATAGGAAACAACCACGCTGGTCTCTGCACCCGCTGGAATGGTTTGACCATCGAGGTCCGTCAACAGTGCAAAAGCACCCGATCCCGTTTGTTCTGTTTCCGAAATGGTCAAGTCCGCATCTCCATCGTTTTTGACTGTCAAGAACTGAATAGACTCTTCTCCGGTAGCGACGGCACCAAAATCCACAATTTCAGTAGACAAAGCGATGTCGGGCAAGGGCCCCAAGCCACCAATCCCAGTCAGCGAAACGGTGTAGGTCGGATTTTCGTCGTCGTTGCTTTGAATGATGAGTTCAGCGGTGTAGGACTCTAAATCCACTGGGGTGAAGTCTATCGACAGTTCATAGACCTCTTGTAAACCCAGAGAAGATGGGACTTCTTGGATGGCAAACACCCCATCAGCATCAGACACCACATCGATGCTGTCAATCGTCAAGATAGCCTGACCGGCATTGATGAGTTCAAGGTTCTGGCTCAGAGTCTCGCCCGTTTTGTGTTCGCCAAAGTCCAACACATCCACACTCACCGCCAAGTCAGGGGTCAGTTCGTTGACCTTTGTTTCATTTCCAGTACAGGCCATCAGTGCCATTCCGCAGAACAACAATGACTGTGGGTGTCCTAAAAGCTGTTTCATATCTTCTCCAAAGGGGGACTCCATCGCCCTCATCCTACCTCATTGTATTCAGTGTAGTTGTCATGGGCGACAAACTCAAGTCAAAAGATTCTGTGTCCGTTGTAAATTTCTACGCTTTTCTGTCCGAAGCACACTGTTTGATTCGTTTACCCGACAAGTTTCTTCGACAAAACCTTTATGTGAACAAGACATATGTCTTATGTAGGTTTTACTTAGATTTAATAAAACTTTTTTATAGACCTTATGAGAGTATTTTATAGACATTACAAAACTAATAACAAATACATTATATACACACCTTATAATGCCAATATAAAACCAATACAATCTCTATATATAAGTAAAAATCGATACAATAGAAAACCATCTCGCAAAAATTTTTATCAAAAAAACTTGACAATCAGAAATCGTAGAACTACGATAAAATAACTTATCTATAAAATAGAAAGTAAGTTACAAAAATAAACTGCATTTATGGAGAAAAAATGCCAAAATCATTAAACACAAGCACAGAATCATTCATCGAAACCTTCGTAAACTACACAAACACACTTGAAAAGTACAACTCATCACACCTCGAGTTCCACAAGAATCTACTCACAGAGATTTACGAGACACTTTCTGAAGAATCTACTGAGTCCATCGTACCATCTGAGATGAAAACCATAAAATTCTCCAAAGTGACCCTTAAGAACTTTGGAAATGTTGGCGATCTCCAGTTGGAACTTTCTGACAAGAAACTCTTTGCAGCCATTGGAACTGTCGGTGCTGGAAAAACAACAATCTTTGATGCCATCTACTTTGCCATGACTGGGATCAGCCACAAACATGGCGCTCAAAATAGCGAATCCCTCATCAAAGAAAATAAGAGTGAAGCCATTGTAACCCTAGAATTGGAACTCAATGGCGAAGATGTCATCATCACAAGAACGATACCAAAAGGCAAACAAAACAAATGCCAACTGGAATACAATGGGAAAAAGATTAAGGGAAAAGGAAATACACAAAAACTGTTGGAAAAGTTGTTCCCTCTCACACCAGAACAGTTGTCTTACATGATGTTTCTCAAGCAAGGAGGCATTGCTGGAATATTTGATTTAGGAAACAAAGGTCTCCAATCAATCATTGTCTCCAACATCTTGAATCTCGATCCTTACGATAAAATCTTTGATGCACTCAGTCAAAGAGTGGCTACGGCGACGAAAAAAGCAAACAAATTGCTGGGACAAGAGACCGAAGCTCAGCACAGAATGGATGTGGCTGTTCAGAAATCGGGATACTCGATCGAATCTATCAAACTGGAAAAGGACAGACTGAACTTAGAAATCTCAAATGAAAAATCACATGTCGAACAGTTGAACACATCTCTTGAACTGCAAAAGTCACTGCTGGCCAAAGAGCAAGAGAACTTGGGCAATAGACTCGTGGCAACAATCAGACAAGAGGCTGTCCATGATGGAACGTCCACCTGCCCTGTCTGTGAAAGTTCAATCGGAAATAAACTTGAAGCTCTCGTTCACGCCCAGGCACAGACGCTTGCAAACATAAAATCAATCGAAAATAGCATCTCAAACATTCAATCCGATATCAAAGCAAGTAAAACCAAAAGCAAAGAACTCAACGATAGCCTCAAGAAAAGCGAAGATCAAAATGACAATCTGGTCACTTTGGAAGAAAGATTGATGGACATTAAAAGAGAGCAAAGCCAACATTCAAGTATACTGGACGCCTTGACCAATCTCAAAAGCCATTTTCACAGAAATAGATGGTGCGTCCAAAAGTATTTGACCGCACAGTTGATGACAAGTTTCTGTAACGAAAGTGCCAAATGGATTGGAAAACTATCGGGAAAGCAAACAACGGTTGCCTATTCACCAAATTCACAGTTCTCCTTTACTGTGGATGGAAAAAGTTCAAGAATCCAAAAAAGCTACTCTGGAGGGGAACAAACAATCTTTGCATTGGGGCTTCTTCTAACGGCCAGAGAGTTCCTGTCGAAAAGAGCAAACATTTCACTGGGCGCCTTGTTCATCGACGAAGGGTTTCACACATTCAATTCAGATGTCAGTCTACAAAGATTGATGGACGCACTGACCGATAACCACATCCACTGTGGAATCATCACCCACAATGCCCACCTTGCCAATCAGTTTCCAAACATCCTTTCTGTTACAAACGGCACTGCATCCTGGACCCAAAAGGCTGAATGAACAAGACTGAATGAACAAGACTGAATGAACAAGGCTGAATAAACAAAGCAGAAATTCTGATTAGACCAGTCTAGACCCAAAAGCCCAAGTCCACAGATGTGAACTTGGGCTTTTCTTGCTTCGAGAACAATGGACTATAGATGCTTAGACTTTTCGAACCCAAGGCAAAAATAGAGACACACATAGACGACCGTCTTCACTTTCATGCTGACACAGTCCCCCTCTCGAACGAGTAAGCCCTTCCCAAGCTCCCTGAAGATCATCCAGTTCTCGATTGACGAGTTGTCGTGTAGAAAGAACCGTCGACGCAGAATGGGGAAAGCCTGCCTCAAACACAGACATGACCACATAGGTCCCCGAAGGCAATCCCAATACTTTGCTGGCAAAATGATAACTGACATGTTGAACGGAAACATCCACAGAACAGTCTTTGTTCTCAAAGCACAGAGCAACGGCCATCCAAATATTGCGCAATACATATTGAGACGCATAGACTGACGCGTCATCATCATGGATATTGATGTGTCGAAACGCCTGACCAATCAACCGCTCCAACCGATCACGCTCCAACTCAAGCATCTCTGCCACACTGACAATCTCACTGGGCAACAAACTTTTTCGTCCAAGGTGCATAAAGCGTCGAGTCAACACTGCGGCCCTTTCGGTCATCGACAAAATGGCTTCCGCATCTTCCAAGAGTAGGGGCTCAGTGGCATCCATTTTAATGCCTTCAGCAGCAGAACCAATCACCGTCAGAAAGTTGTTGATCTCGTGACCGTACTCTTTTGGCAACATTTTCAACGTCTGCAATCGTTGTTGGGTCTCCACCAATGCTTGAATATCTTGAAAACTCCACGTCAATCGATCGCCATTTGTGCGAACGGTGCACCGTACGTGTCGTACCACACCCTCTTGTACTTCTATGCGAAAGGTTTCACCCACAATTGGCTCACAGGACTGTAAAATCTCCATGACCTTCAGTGCGTCTGTCTCATAGAAATACTCTTGCATCAATGTTTTTTTCACCAGACGAAAGGCATCTTCAGCCAATGGACTGCACTCTACAATCCGACCTCGAAGATCGGTTACAACCAACATCAACGGGTGATCTTGAAAAAATTCTGCGTATTTCATACGTTCTATCCTATCTCACTCCGTCGATTGTTCAACCAAAAGTTACTCTGACAGCGAAGACTTTTAACACACCTAAAAGAACAAAGGGGATGACCTGCACCCCCTTTTCTTTGTCGCCTTGAACGTCGATCTCAACCGAACCTCAACCAAACAGTTCAATACGATAGACCGCTGTCATTCAGTCTTCTTTGCCTTCTTTGCCTTCTTAGTCTTCCTTTCGTCGCAAAGACACCAAACCGAACATTGTCAACGCAAGTACACCCAAGTCTCCTGCTTGAACGCTGCTTGTGGCACATCCTTTTACAGGCTCTGACTCGATTGGATCTAATTGATATGCGTCATCTGTGTTTGAATCCAATTCTTCTTCGCCTTCTGTAGAACCTGTCGTATCAGTCTCTTCTTCCACTGTTTCTTCAGCCTCTTCTACAGCGTCTACACCATCACAGTCTTCGTCAATGCCATTCTCAGGAATGTCGTATGCACCTGGGTAAACATATGGGTCCATATCGTCACAATCAACGTTGTCACTCCAACCGTCTTCGTCCATGTCCATCACTTCTGGTTCAGGCTCTGGATTGTATACTGGTGGTCGAATTTGAAGGTTGTTCAACATAACGCCCACTTCACTACGGGCCAATGGATTCCACCAAGAAGTATCAAAGTTTCCAATCACGTTGATTTGATCCAACATGAATGAGTCGCCTTCGGGCACCTGAATGGCCAAGTAGTACTCATGGTAGGCAGATTCTTCCGCGCGCGCTTCCAAGTTCAGGTACATGTCCCATGCAACCATGTCACCAGACCCGATTACGTCAACATCCCACTCGTACAATGTCACGTTGTACTGGGTTTGAACTTTGTGCTCGTGAGAAACATAGCCTTTGACCTGAATCTCAGCGTTGGCACCAGCTCCACCATTTACAGGAACACCATTGATGTTGGTTCCCTCTGGAATTGTCACTGCTGTCATGACAGAACCGTCTGCTCCAGCGTTGGCGCCACCACCGATACCGTATTGGTTTCCAACGGTGATTTGACCATAAGCATCAATTCCATAATTCTCAAATGGCAAAGACCAATCCCAACGGAAAGCACCTGTTTCACGAGATACGTCGGTCCAAGCCTCAACACTCAACACAGGATGTGGTTGTGTTGCCCAATCGTTCCAATCGGTGATCCACAACTCTTCGCCTTGGGCTGGGTTTGAACGGGCTTTGATGACTGCAACATAGAAATCTGAACCGCGATCCAATGAGGACTCAAACCAGAAGAACTCAACAATTGCATCCACACGGTTTCCGTCATCGTCTTGATGACCAACATATAAGGAGTTTCCATTAAAGTAAGAGTAGGCATCTTGTGTGTTGCCATCCAACGCCTCATACCCACCCAACGTAATGTCTATTTCTGGCTCCAACATAATGGCACCAGTGTACGATGTTTGGGGAGCGGACATTTCTTGTGCGGAAACTGTAGCGCCGAGCAAAAGGGAAAATAACATGGGTTCTCCGAGCTATGATAGTTTGAATCTCTGTTGAACGAGTATTCATTGTATGAAGTATAATCGACAACGACTGTCTATTGTATCACATTCTCTCATTCTGTTGCAGAATTGTTACGGAACACACAAAATACACGGTTTGAACGCAAGCAATTCCCAACTGCTATTGATCCAATCTATACTGTTTATCCTGTCAGATTACCAGATTATCCTGCAGCAAACATCCCCTCCATCGCTTTGATGGCCTGCGCTGTTTCCAGAGACTGCTCTTGCTGAGGTGTCAATTGCATGCGCTCCGAATCTTCTGACATCGGTGTCAATCTTGATGGCCCTGTTGTGTCTCCACTGCTAAAAGCAATCGTGGCGGAATCAGTGATGGTTTGCTCTGAGAAATCAATCTGTGAATGATCTGGCTGGAACAAGGTTTCGTTCGAAGGTGCCTCAATCTCAATGCTGCTTTGGTTCCCTTGAATAGAAACGCCAGTCTGAATCAAATCACTTCGTCTTTCTTGCTGGGCTTCAAACTGCATCGACAACAGGTTCGAGAAACGGCTTTTGTCATCTTCTACAGCCTGTTGCAACAATGTAGCTGGATCTTGATTCACTCCTTGTGGTACCGCAGGATTCAAATCTGAAATCTCAGAGGCCAACCCCTCTTGAGAACGTGGCATGGCATTGTTGGATGAATTGGCCAAGCCATTCAATCCCTCAAAACTTTGCAACTGGGGCATTTGCTCTTTTTCAGCAATTGGATCCACCATGGCGTTGACCTGCTCTTCTTGCAAGTCATCTTTGGACTGTTGAACATCTGCTGTCAGGTTGAATCTCCCATCTTCAACATCGGGGGATCCAGACGGTTGTATATCAATCCGAGGCGACACAACTTCCATTTCCGCACGACGAGAAGCATTGCGATCCATTCGTTCTTCAAACCGGTCAGCCTGCCCCTCTCTGGATTCAACAACCTGTGGCGTTGGTACTCCGGCGACTTCTTGAGCCAATTCCAACGACGCAAACGCACGACGATCCAACTCTTCTTCCATTTTAAACTGTTGGGCATAGGCTCCCATTGGCGCGGCGACCGTCAAACGAGCAGACTCTCGTTGCAGATCGAGTTCGCTGGGCGTATCCAAAGTCTGATCGCGACTTTCGCGTCGTTGATTGAGCGCTTCTGTGGCCGCCAACTGAGTCAGTTCTTCTGAAGGCAAGCGTCCTGCATCAAGGGGTTCTGATTGCAACGCTTGGAGTTCTTGCTCTGCTTGCTGTGCTCGCTCGATAGTCTCTTGGCTGTACTCCCCTTGAGCACTGGCGATTTCGGATCGGGCTTCTTGAGCCATTCGATTGGCCAGACTCGCAGCTTGGAGGTCGGCAGGAGAAGGATTGGCCGGTGCCGTTGCCGCGGCTCGAACTTGCATGGCGGTTCTGAGTTTGTCCTCTGGCGTTGACCCCGAAGGAACTTGAATTTGAACCTCTCCACCAATGGCATATTGACGCCCATCTGGTCCTTGCTGATACACAAATGTCGCTGCACCGGCAAGACCTCCTGCAGCAGACTGGTGCGCCAATTCATGTGCTCGAACCTCTTGATCTCGACGTTCTAAATCTTGTACCAAAGCCTGTTCGGTGGGATCGAGTATTTCCAAAGAAGGTACGCGATCTTCTATAGGTTTTGGCTGACCCGGACGACCAGATATTTGATTGTGGGCATTGGCTTTTCGCCTTTTCTCTGCTGCTTCTTCAAACTCTTCGGCCAAGGTTTTCTTTTCGGCAGTCAAGGCGATGAATTCTTCGATCCTATCCTGAGTGGAAAAGTCGGCTGGCTTTTCAAAGGGTTTTGCCAACACAGTCCCTTGAATGTCTGAACTGTCCAGTATATCACGCATCACATCTCGAATGTTCTCAATGCGCACAGTTTGGCTGCGGGTGTCACCACGCGTCGTATCATTTTGCACGGCAAAGCGATCGGCATCGCGGTAATTGTTGGGCATTTTGCTGACAAAGTTGTTGAAATCAGCTTTATCTAGAGGTCCCCCAGTAATGGATTCCATCTTTGGCTTGGACTGCCCTGCTTTCATCGCTTCGGTCAAGCCCGGAGCCAATGTTTTAAACGCCGCCGCAGTGTGCTTGTACGTAGCGGGACTGTAATCCACCAAAAACAACACGTCTTCACTTGGCAAATGGCCTTTGAGTTTGGTCTGATCCACAAACTCCACAGCACTAAACAGTGCGTCTACACGATCGGAGATTCCGCCATTGCCAAAATCTGCAACCATATTGCTCAAAGATGCCATGAGTGGTCGAGCTGTGCTTTGCAACGTCATTGTTGTAGTCTGTACAGACGGTGCGGCTTCTACACTCGGTGTTTTAACGCTTGTTACAGGGTTTTGACTGACCACACCAGAAACAGTGTTTGAAGGTATGCGCATGGTTCACCAAGTTTGACTGGAGGTAAGAGATATTGCACCCAAAATGTGCCTTTTGCAGTATATTTAATTTTATTTTACTCTTTTTAAGCCCCTCTGTAAAGACAATCGACAGTCCACACATAAATGATTACCTTTGTCCTGCACATTTCGTAATACCACTTGCACACTTGAGTCCCCATGGCAAAACTGTATTTCTATTACTCTGCAATGAACGCCGGTAAAAGTGCGATCTTGCTACAATCCAACCACAACTATTTGAGCAACGGCATGCGAACCGCTTTGTTTACTCCACGATTGGACGATCGCTATGGAGAAGGCAAGATTACGTCGCGTATTGGGTTGCAGGCCACTGCCTTAGCCTTTGAACAAGACTTCGACTTTTTGGCACACCTGAGTCATGAGCATGCAAAGTCTCCTATCGCATGCATATTGATCGATGAAGCACAGTTTTTGACCCGCGAACAGGTACTCCAACTCAGCATGGTCGTCGACCACCTGAACATTCCCGTTCTCTGTTATGGATTGCGCACCGATTTTCGTGGAGAACCCTTCGAAGGTGCAAAGTATCTTCTAGCTTGGGCTGACACACTGTCCGAAATCAAAACGATTTGTCACTCTGGACGAAAAGCCATCATGAATGCACGACTCGATGCAGATGGCAACCGTGTTTGGGATGGCTCACAAGTAGAAATCGGTCACAATTACATTTCTGTCTCCCGCAAAGAATTCAATTTGTTGAGGGCTTCGGACAGCACTTATGTTCCACCAGACCAATTCAAATCAGAATGATTGTGAACAAACGCCATCGGAGGGTTCAATGAAACGTCTTTTGTGGATCGCACCCTTGGCCGTGCTCATGGGCTGTCCAACACCTGAGGTGTCCAGTTCGGTCAGCGCATCGGATATCGCCTACAACGACCAAAATGTGGCCATCGCACTGGCAAACTTGGAAGCACAACTTCTTGTTGAAGCCAGCAAAAAAGACGATGGCAACGCAGAAGACTTGGCAGCAGAAGTCGCTCAATTAAAGAAAGATGTCGGCATCTTACAAGAAGAACTGACCCATATTCGTACCCTGCTTGATCAGGTACAAGAAGGTGGGATCGCACACGCCAAACTCATTCCCTTTGATCCGCGTGTCACTACCTTAAAAGCCCAAACGCTACAAGAGGCCATCGATGAGATGATGGCACGTGTCAGCACTTTGGAAAGCAGTGTCTTGGACGACTTGGGTCAACCTGGACCCGGACTCTTTGAAATTCCACGGGACAAAAAAGGCAAACAAGGACCTGGCAATGGACAAGGACCAGGAGGACCACCTCCCAACAATGGCGGTCCCGGTCAAGGACCCGGTGGTTCACCCAATCAAGGGCCTGGCGGGCAAAACGGACAGAGCGGACAAGGTCCCGGTGGTCCACCACCAAGGTGATAAGGTGGCAAGGTAACAAGGTAACGTTCACACGACACTCCTTGTTGATTTGTGAAACACAGAGTGTATTCCTTTCAATGTCTATCAATGTCCTATCGGTGACGCTTGGGCTTGGGAGGCTTGGATGACTTGGAAGCTTGTCGCACCATCACTTCGATGTCCCGCTCGTCCAACCCTCTAAAATCCGCTCCATAAACTTGCATCGGAATGCTGATCTCCACCAATCGTGAGAAAGCTCTTGCACCAATGCGATCGCCTAATGTCTGTTTAAATTCTTGACTGGCCAGTGCGGGTACTGGCGTTCCAGATGGTCCACGCCACTGATAATTGGTGGTGCCCAAGATGGGTTTCAACGCGTTGTAGCGTCTCGAAATAATGTCATCAATGATCGATATTTCCCACTCGGTCAGACGGCCTTTTCCAACTTCGTCGATTGCCAAAATCGGTACCGATACAAGTTCACCCAAAATCATTTCGTCTGATTTTCCGGCACTGTAAGCCGCTCGCAACTGTCCAAGCAACCGAGAAAATTCAATAAATCGAATGGGGATGCCATGATCAAAGATCAACAATTTGCACAACCCCACCATGAGATGTGTTTTCCCTCGCCCAACGTCTCCATAGAACACGATGCCCTTGTCTTCTGCGCCGGCAGCAAAACGCTCCACCCAAACCAGCGTATGGGTTTGTATCTTGTGATTGGACTTGTCGACCCACTTGAAATTGCTGATCGACTTGTCACCGTGGCGAGCTGTAATGCCTGAACGGTTGAATATGGCGATGCGGTCGGGTAATTTTTGACAACGACAGCGACCAGACCTCCACACACCATCGATTTGCTTACGCACAACACCAGACTCACATCTCGTACAAGCCGGTACACAGTTGCAAATGGTTGCGTGGGCAAATCCCTTCTTGGGTTTTAAGATGTACCCGTGTCCAGAGCACGAAGCACAATTTATATCTGGGGCGGGGTCAAAATGACTCATCTCGATACTCCGTTTAGGCGATTCCACAATTCTTGGGCTTGTATCAGCGGAAAATATTGTCTCATCCTGTCTCGTGCAACCTCTTCGACCGACTCTACCCATCGTTGACCGGTAAGCAACCTTTTCAAATGTTGCAGTTCAATTTCGGCATCTTCAATCCAATCCATTTGTGCTGATCCATACTGTGCCCACGCTTCGTCTTGGAAATCGTTAATCCAAGCGATAACGTGCTCGGCGATCTCTTCGCGACCCCACTCTTGTTTTTGGGTATACTCCAATCGATTGGCGAAAGAGCGTTGCTCTTCGACAAGTACACTGTTCGAAGTCCACGAATTTCGAATATCCAACGACCATTGTCGAATGGCCTGCGAATAACTCGTCGGTGCAACTGGCTCTGGAGTATTGTCACTCGATTTTTTATAGACCAATTTCATCAATGTACTTTTGCATCGATTGAGTGACAATCGTGTTTTCCCCCTTTTGGCACGTCGTTTCTCAGCCACCTTATCAATCGCGCACAAAATTGCGGGAACTGGTATCGACTCATCAAGCCAAACAGACAGCAATTGAACGTCTGCGCCCGATAAGAACAATGCACCGCCACGAACATTGACCAAATAGGCCGCTACTTGCTCTGCAGCTTGTCGATGCTCTGGGGAAATATCGTCAAAAGGGTTGGATAGGAAACCATTCACGGGGAACTCTACAGGTGGGAAGACAGTGAATTTTGCAACGAATCCGGCATACTAAATCGGAAAGGGATGCACATCGGTGACAAAACAGATAGGTATGAACAATAAAACATACCAATTCTGGCATGAACGACAAACCGTTTGTTCAGCCCATATTCTATGGAGTTTTCTGTGCAGTGGCGAATACTATTTTTTGGAATTGCAAATCTCACCCTACTGACCAGCGCATCAACTGCGTGGGCACAAGACGATGACTGGTTGGATGGAGACGAAGAAGAAGAAACCAAACGAAATGATGATGAGGTAGAAGAAATTGACCTTGACGAAGACCCTGACGAAGCCAACATTGACGGTCGCACAGCCGAAGAAGGCGACGGTCTCTATTTGGGTGAGGAGTACGAAACCCAAAAAATTCGGGGAGAAGGAGAAGACGACGCCGACATCTACCGCGACTTCAAGGCAGAATTGGAGCGACTAGACCCTGCGGAAGAGGCTATCTCTTGGCAAGAATACTTGGATCAATATCCAAAATCGATTTTTAGACCCGCCATTGAACAGCGAATTCTCGAACTCGAAGAAGAACTGTACAACACACGCATCGAAGACCGCTATCGAAATGATGGGGGTGACGGCACCGCAGAGATCAAACTGACGCAACCCATCTTTCTATCCAACATTGATCCACGCCAAAAATTTCATGCCGGCTTTGAACTGGGATTTCCTGCACAGTTTAATTTGATGCTGGACTATGAACACCAACTCAAACGAGAACTGTCCATCCATGGCGGCTTGCGTTCCAGTGTATCGGGAACCTATTTCGAGCCAGGTGTGAAATATGCCTTCATTAAATCTGCACGATTGCAAATGCTGTCCACCGCCAATCTTGACTTAATGCTCGGTGGCAATTTGGGGATTCGACCAACGGTTGGTTGGGGAAAACGTTTTTCTTTGAACAATGACGTCATGCTCGATGCAATGGCACAAATTGGTTCTGAATTGATCTTTTCACCCGTCTTTGACCCTCGTCTTCAAGGTGGGTTTCAAGTTGCGGTCGCCCCAACGGACACCATTCGATTTTTCGTCGAATCTTCTGTCTATATGAAGGACATCAGTTGGGATCGTGGGGATGCCTTTGCATTCAACACCTTCACCTTTGGCATCAAGTTCTTTGAAAAAGACAAAGGAACAAACAGCAAGTACGAAGTCGCCACGGCAACCAATATCCCCTATTACTATAAGTATTGGCGTCAACACTATGGCTCCATCACTGGTGACATCAACTGGTACTTTGAATAAACTTTGCTGAGGTCTTTATGTCCAACACACCTTTAATGACGGCACTCACCTTTGATCGCAAGCGAGAGGACTGGCATTGCTCAACTGGACTCATCAAAGAACGTGTTCCCCGTCCAGTTCTCACAGATGACGATAGAGATTCGGTCATAATTCGTGTACAGTACGCTGGATTTTGTGGCTCTGATCGAGGCATTTGGTGGCGCAAAGCCTTCGGAGACATGATCCTTGGTTCCTTAGATGCCACTCAACGAGACAAACGCATTGTTGGACACGAACTGTTGGGTGAAGTTGTAGAACTGGGTGCAGATGTAACAAGAGTGCGGGTGGGAGATCAAGTGTCTGCCGAAAGCCACATCGTATGTGGAATGTGCTTGCAGTGTCTCAATGGTGAATTACACGTCTGTGCAAACGACAAGATCATTGGCATTTCACACGACGGATGTTTTGCTGAATACATCAAATTACCGGCGAAGTGTCTCTGGCCAACCAATCTGGATAAAATTCGCCCTGAAATCGCAGCGATTCAAGAACCCTTTGGAAATGCTGTCCACGCTTGCCAGGCTACAGACTTAAGAGGGAAACCTGTCGTTGTCATCGGTTGTGGCACAATCGGGCTGTTCGTCATTTTGATTGCTCGGGCTTTGGGTGCCAGCATGGTCATCGGTGTGGAGATTGATCCCCACCACGCCAAACTGGCCAAGGAACTGGGCTGTGATGCAGTGTTGACACCCAACCTTCCCTCTTCAGACGCGCCCTACGCCAGTGATCCAGAACTCATAGCGCAAATAGAAGAACTCACCGATGGACTGGGTGTAGACGTCGCTTTTGAAATGGTGGGGCACAACTCAGCGCTGAACAACGCCATCAAATCTGTCCGAAGAGGTGGACACGTCGTGATGTTTGGGGTCCGAAACGGAAACGTTGTGATCGAAGATTACCATCGAGTGGTGATGAATGGACTGCACATGCACGGTGTTGTAGGGCGTCGAATCTTTGACACGTGGGAAACGACACGCGCCCTGTTGGAAAATCAAGACAATGGCATTCAAGAGGCCATTTACAACATCATTTTAGCCGGTGGAACAGAACCCATCGTACACATCGACGATTGGAACAAGGAAGACTTTGAAGGCATCATTCAACGCTTCCCCAAACCCATCATCAAATTTGATTCTGTGTAACGATGAAAACGAGAGAGACAAGATCAACAATGGGCCACGTTGGTATCCGACGCTTGAAAATCCACACCATTGTCGGCTTGTTGCCCCACGAACGCCTTCACAAACAGGACATCTTTGTCTCGGTCGACCTGTCTATAGATTTTTCGGGATGCCATCAAATGGGAACTGAAACATTGAGTGCCTCCGTTGACTATGCAAAGGTGGCAACAGACTTGACGCAATGGATTCAGGAAGGCAAGTTCGAACTTTTAGAGACCATCGCATTATTGGGCACAGAGCGATTGCTACGACAACACCCTTCCGTCCAGTCATGCGCCATTGAAATTGAGAAACCCGCAGCCATTGAACAGGCCACGGGTGCTTGGGTATCATGGACGAGGACGAGAGCCCAAACATAGATTGAACTATTTGAATATGAACAATGTGAACTCTGTCATCTGTCACTACAGTGCGTCACAGTACAGATTCAAACAAACTCATCGTCGTCATCACCATCATTGCCATCATCAGCATCGGTTTCGGTGAGTGCACCACCTTCAATCTCAGCACGAATCTCATCAACATCAATGCCCAAACTCTCAAGCAGTTTTTCAAACTGACCAAAGGCATCCTGAAGTTCTTCGAGTGGGTCTTTTGAACCTTCAAATGCAATCACCCCTTCTGTCAAGGCTTTGTGCATGACAGGATGATATCGATCCACAATTTGAACCAACCCTTGAACAGCCCGCATAAACTGTTTGTGCGTCAAAATGGCATCTTCCAATGGAAATTCAATAATTGCGCGTATCTCACCAGCACTGTCATCATACTCAAACTGAATCATCCTTGTTCGCCACGACACCATCAACAACGTTTGCATCAAGGCCGCTCGATTGGTTTCATTTGGCACGGAGTAGCAACTTGGTGTGAATATTTTTAAAAATTCACCGTTGTCTTCAAGTTTAATCACCATTCCAAGATGTTTGTCTCCGTCGCCGTCCACATAGTTTTTCGTTGAAAAGCCAGTAATGATGACATCTTCTTCTTCGTTGTAGTGATAATTCAGCTCTTCTTCTTCTAAAAAATTACTGATTTCTGTCAATGTACTTCCCATGTTCTCTCCATGAAATTGTCTGCGGATGTTTTAACGAAGGTATAGCAAAAAATTGGATGTATCCACAACTATTTTGTGTCAATACTCATTGATATTTACCGTTTGTGAAACCGAATGGCTTCAATCATCCGATTGGAAGTCCCCCTTCCGCCAACTTTGTCAATGTTCTTTTGGTACCGAGGATCTTGTTCATACAACTGAGCTAGAGACAGCAACATCTCATCACTGCAAGGGTAATAATATTGATCGATGTGTTGTTGCCACTGCTCTACCCATCGTACAACCTCTTTAGAGTCCAAGGGTTCATCCCTCGTTTTCTGAAACCCTTCGTATATCGAACGAGACTCCAGTTTAATGCGCTTCCAGTCTGTCGAGGTATAGGACTTGGTTCGTTTGGCGGCAATTTTGTACGCTTCGGTGTGTCCCCATTTCTTGTGGGCTTCATCTCCTGTGTCTTGACTCATTGTGTTCTCCAGTTTGAAAGGTTTCAAAGTATGATCACAATCAGTATATCCACACAATCTTCACATTCAACGCGCTATTGTGGGACATTTTTGAGATATATTGAGTTTCCAAACCCAACTTTACCCCATAATTTTTGCGAGCGTACTCATGATGCTGCCAATCAATATGCTGCTGTGGATGAACCTTGGATGTCAACCGGAGCCTGAATACGGAATCTGTGAAGACATCTGTAAAGAAGTCTATTCCACCTGTCAATTTGCCGCCTATCCAAGCTTTGATTCCTGTTTGGAAGGATGCTTTTACAATGAAGAAGAAGGTGCGGACATGGAAGCACAGTATGAATGCTTTCAAGAAGCCGCCTGCGACACCTTTGAAATTGTTGAATGTGAAAATACTTATGGAGCACAATCCGATGACTAATTACACCCTTTCTATACTGACGCTTGGCCTTGTAACGGCTTGTTCTGTAGACTATGAACTGAGTGGCGATCGTCCAGACGTAAACCCTGGCGACGTGACCGAATGTCCATTTACACAAATTGAAGGCACAGACTTTCAATCCTATGACTGCAACCCTGTATTCTCCAACACCAATGAAGACTGGGGCGGCGATGTTGGCTCCGTTGGTTTCTATGCCACAGACGTCATGGGACACCCGTTCTACCAAATGTGGTACACCTCGAATTCTTCTGATCAATTTGGAGGATTTGGAATGGGCTACGCCATTTCGTCTGATGGAACAAACTGGGACACCCATCCAAACAATCCATTGTTCGAAGCAGAGCCTGATGCTTGGGATCAAGACTCTGTCGCTGGTCAAGTCATCGTCTGGGATCCCTTAGAAAAAGAATACGTCATGGCCTATCAAGGTTTCACCTTGGGCACTGGCGAAATTGACTGGGACACGTGGGAAACCGATGATGGCACTTGGGGCATTGGGATTGCAACCTCTCCGGATGGAATCACTTGGACCAAATCGACCAAAAATCCCGTTATCAATTTCACCGAAGACTTTGATGTACTGGCAGGCGCCAAAATCTCTCCTTGCTGGCCATTGACCATTACCCTCAACCGACGTGGCTTTCGTGGATACATTGCCGCTACTAGATCCGAAGATGCATTCATGGGCGAAGCTGCCTGTCACATCTATGCGATGAACGGTGTCGATGCGGAGACTTGGATGATCGACGATTCTGCACCCGTATTTGAGGCTGGTGGTCAACATGACCGTATGGGCATAGCTTCTGCATCGGTGGTTGAATTGAATGGTACCCAATACATGTTCTACACTGGATTTACCGAATGGACTCAGCATGATGGATACCAAACGGCAACCAACATCACCTTGAACCTTGCCACCTCTACAGACGATGGAGAAACTTGGACACGCGATCCGAACAACCCTCTTCCACTGTCAACAAGTGGCGTAGTCAGCAATGTCGCAGCACAGGTCATCGGTGACCGCATTCACTTATGGATCACCGATATCTACGATGGAAAATCTGCAGTGGGCTATTTCTTGTATGAACCACAAGTCGAGACTCTAGAAAGTACTGACGCAACTGAAAGTGCTGAATAAACTTCTGTATCATTGAGGTTCCACTCAACACACTGTGGCCCATTTGGGTGCAGTGTGTTGGTCGTTTTAGTGACTCATCTCTATCCCAACACTCTTTTTCACTGTTTGTGATGTACCACCTCTACCCTAATGGGCAATCGGTTCACGAAATTGGTATAAAGTTTGCATGTCATTACCACAACCAATCATGGAGATTAAACAATGAAACTACTGACTCTTTTAATGACAGCGTTGACTTTTATCGCCTGCGGTGACAAATCAACCGATTCAAGTTCCAATTTGTCAAATTATACATGTCCCACTGTAGAAGAAGACAGCTGCATGACCGACGAACTCTACCAAGAGTGTCTCGAAGTGGTTGAGACCTGTGAAAGTGGCAACATCATTGTCGCCGAAAGTTGTCCATATGCCAGTTTTGGGTGCATGGAATAACCATCTCTTTTTGGTTTTATCTTCAAAAATGGAATAGAAAACCGAATAGAACACAACATACAATAGATAGACAGTCATTTGGAGACACCATGCTATTTCTACTTTCTTTGTTTGCCTGCAAAAACGATATCCTCTTATCTTCTGGGGAACTTGGCAACATCAATTACACCATCGTCACTGGATACAAGATAGACGGACTCAGTCTCAACGAAGCAAAGTTGGCTGTCGGGTATCCACAAACCATCGAAGCGACACTGACCTTGCGCGGTTGGAAAGTCGTTGGTGATCAACCGTTCTTGGTCTACCACAGCAGTGCAGACGACAACATGACTGTCGATTCAGAGAGTCTACTTGACGGAGACATTGGTGTTCCAGGGTTTGAAGTGCAAGCGGATGCTGCCGGTACCTTTATGGTCGAGTCCTATTTACAAGATGAGTTGGTCGATCAGATTGCCCTCAACTTTGTCGTGCCTGACGCCATTTCAGTCTTGTCTTGGATTCGAGAGCCCGGCGCCGAAGAGTTTACAGCCTCCGAAGGCGAAACCATCAATGTAACCGTTGGCTCTCAAGCTGCATTCATCCCCATTCCGGAGTTTGAAGGAGAACGCATCGTTGGAAATGTTGAAGCGGATATCTCAATTGAACCACCAGAAGCAGCTGTCCTCGGATACAACATCGATGAAGTCAGTGAAGGTGGGGTGGAAGCCTCGTCCAACCCAGCCAGCATCTACTTTGTGCAGGCCGGCAGTGTGAAAGTCTGTGCCACGGATAGCATCAATGATGTGACCACCTGTCAGGACTTTGAGGTTTCTGAATAGGACTTCGTCCAAAAAATCGCTTTAGCATAGAACACTTCAATCCGTATTCTAAGGTACCCCCTTGAGTACGGATTTTATTATGTCACTGACAATTCTTTCCATGATTGGCATCTTGCTACTCTTGCCGATATCCTTGTTGGCTCGAAATTTTGACTGGAACAGTGCACTGTGCCTTACACGCGACTTGAGCATTCCAATGGGCTTGCTTATGACGTTGATCCTCTTGGGCAAAACGCTTGTCTTGATGGGTGATCCCAGCATGCTGTATACGTTATTGTCTGAGTCTATGTTGCCAAGTGTATTTGGGCTGATGCAGTACACCGTTCTAAAACTAATACCGCACAGCGAATCCACAGCCCACCAACCTTGGCAAGTCCGTCTAGCCTGTGTCACCATTCTCTCCATTGTGTTTCTATACGCTGCAATGGAACAGTTTTTGCTGAGTCTCTTCGATATACCAACGATGCTGACCATCAGCCTCGGCACCTACGCGTTGCACACCATTCAGAAACAGTATTCACCCACACCAAATGTCAAAGGTGGTAACCTCGCCTTGCGAGTCGCCCTGTTAAACGGGTTCTACAGAGGGACGCAACTGTTTCTACATTGGGAAGATCCAACCACCGTCGGACCCAATATCACTGATATCATCTTGGGCTTTGTGTATGGCTACATCATTTTGATGATCAGTGAGGTGCACACTGTGTCACCACAACTTTCTTCCGATGAATCTCCCCTTTCACCAGCCTTCATCATGGGCTCCTTGTCTCTCAGTTACCTCCCCGTCATCCTCTTTTCATTGGGTATTGACATATCGACGATGAACCAACAAACAGAATCTCTTGAGTTGCAAAGCAAAAGACAGCACCAACTTCTTCGAGACTTGATCAATCAACAGGAAAACGAACACACTGGAACCATCACCGTTTCTTCTGACAAACCAGCGTGGGTATTCATCAATGACCAATTCGTGTCCAGTTCACCCCTGTTCAAATATGATTTGGACCCCGGTAAGCACACCATCAAAATCGCCAGCTGTCCCACAAAGAGTTTTATGAACCCCGAAGACAACATCTCATGGAACGAATATTGGGATCAGGCCAGCGACGGCAGTTGCAGAGAACCATCTGAATCAGAACGTATTTCGCTCATAGAACAAGGACTGGCTGAAGAAGTCATCCTCGAAACAACTGATGGATACGATGTTGTAGAGATGCAATACAAATCTGGCGTCAACTTTTGCTGTCACAACAGCCCCACCAAAACAATCGAAGTTCAAATGATGGATACTGCGCAAATGTATGTCTGGTCCTTTGTAAACAATGAATGGATTCAAAACAGCAGTGTACAAAATTAGTCGCTCAGTCGTTTCTTCATTACTGGGTGATCTGAGTGTCCCAAGCCCATAGCGTGTCCAAACTCATGACGAACGACGGTTTGGTTGTCCAAAATATTATTGGGCAACTGGATTCGTACTCTATCAATAAAATAGACTGTATTCTCATTTCGAACTCCATGATAGTACCAATCAACCGTGCTGAGGGCATGGTACTTTTCCAAGTCAAAATCGATGTAGTCATGCACTTGAATGACATTGAGTTTATCGTCATCACACTGCTCAACGCGTTGAACACCAGTAATCTGCACATTGACCTCTCGTTCAAGCCAATAGTCGAGTACATCGATCACTTGATTGACTGAAATGTCTGAGTCTGGACAAATCTCAACCGTGGGTTCGGTTATCCAGTGCCAGTCTCGTTCTAAGCCGACTTGCAGTGCAAATGCTGTTGAAATGAACATCCATGCCATTGGTGAAACCATTCATCCTCCTAGGTACATACACCTTAAAGATGATTGGATTCAAATATTTGAGACAGTTTCCATCTGCGATTGATGAATCTCGTTCAAAATACTGGTCTTATATTTCATCCACAAGCTAAGCCAAGAAATCGCTCTCTTCGGCAAGGGGCCACGTGGTTCGATAAAAAGACCGCAATCTTGGAATGTGTTTATACGGTCTATCTTCTCGAAATGAATGATCAGTTTCAATGTGGACGCACAGTGCTTCTGGAAATCGATCGGTCATGCTGTTGATGTTTGCTGGCTCGTTATCGATCGATACAGCGACGGTACCCAGCTTGGAGATTTCTTCAAGGGCTTCCATCTTGTAGGCGGTGTCTTCCATGTTGAACTTCGGCTTGGTAAAGAGCACCGTCCGCTCAATGTCATATGGGAAACCACAGCGGCGAAGGGCCTCTTCTGTACCGT
>CBFIFY010000062.1:0-24374 GCA_965661985.1 uncultured Myxococcota bacterium
GTGGTTGGCGGACGTTAAGGGTGCTTTGGGTATTGGATATGTGGCATTGGGCGATCATGAAAAGGCTGAATCACTGTTGAAAGAGGCTGTTGTTATGGACCCGGAATATGCCATATTGTGGGGGTATTTATCGGAGTGGCATCTGTATAAAAAGGAATATCCAGAAGCGTTGGTGGCTTGCCAAAAGGCGATTGACCTTGATGAGGCGAATCCAACTTTTTATCACACGCTGGGCAATGTGTATCGAATGATGGAGCGTGAGGATGAAGCGCTGGTTGCGTATCGAAAAGCGAGTGAACTTGAGTGAACTTGGGGAGACACGTTTCCACGTTGAGGTCCATCGCTGAATTGACAGGGTTGAATGAACACTAGGGAAAATACCGATGTATGAGGGAGGTGTTGGGTTTCTGATCCGTACTCTAAAACGGGAAGAGCCCCACTAGGGGACTCTTAGGGTTTCCGCAGAGGATCTCACTCTCTGTTCTCTATTGTGACCTTTATCATGCAATATTTATACCAATATAAAAGGTGTCGGCAGAAAGGGGATTTGCTTGCATCATGGGTTTGACATGTCAAGAAGATATGACATCAGTGTCCGACTGTGCATATTTTTTGAAGTGCATCGGCAATGCTCCACGGTCGTTCGATGGGATGAAAGTGCGCTCCTCCTTCAATGACCTCTGTCGATGTGTGCCCTTTAATATTTAAGGTTTCGATTTGTTCGATGGGAAACAGTAGATCTCCATCTCCCCAAATGGCATGTAATTCCATGGAATTCAGTTGTTCGGCTGTGAGGGTTGGCATTGACCACTTCTCTAAATCTCGGAAATAAGAGCACAATGAAGTTCTGTACTCTTTGCTCGAAAGAAGCTTTTGGCAAAATTTGTTGATGGTTGCTCGATCCATCACGTAAGGGTTCACCACCAATCTTCTAAATACGGCCGAAGATGCCAAAAATGGCAAGGTGAAATTGGGTCTAAGCAATTGTTGTTTTATTGTACAGGGGATACGCCAAATCTGAGGCAGTACCCATTGTGACAATCCAACATCAGTTGTCAAAAAAGCGTTGCTCAGAACGATTCGCAGGGAGGTGGAGGTTGCCATCAAATCACCAAGCAAATCAATTAGCAGTGGCGCGCTGAGACCGTGAGCGACAATGGTGTCAAATCCACCTTCTGTTAGATAAGTGTGCAGTGCTGTACGTTCTGAAGAGAAAGTGCCACCATTTTGACATATTGTCCACGTATCCGATTCTATACCGTGGTGGGTTAAGCGATGTTGTACTTGCTCCCAAAATGAGCCATCAAAAGGAACTCCAGCAATTAAAAGAACAGACACATAGACCTCAATGAATTCAGTTGTGCTCATTAGTAACGCATTTTGTCTGTATGTGTTTAGAGGGGCGTTTGGAATTACAAAGTGAAAATATTTGGCTATTTTATTGACATGTCAATATTTAGAAAGTAAAAATACTGTATCCGGTCATCCTTCCACATTATGTTGACCGATTTTTTGGAGATCTCCCATGGATAAAATTGTTGTAAAAGGAGGATCCTCTCTTGAAGGGACGGTCCACATATCTGGTGCAAAGAATGCTGCGTTGCCAATTCTCATTGCGACATTGTTGACCGATGGTGTCCATCGAATCGTCAATGTACCAAACTTGGCTGATATCAGCAGCACTTTGTCTCTGCTTGGGCGAATGGGGTGTCCCAGTTTGGTGAGTGGCACTGGAGAAGAGGCTGTACAAGACATCACCATCGACGCCACCAATATTGCATTTTGTGAAGCCCCCTATGACTTGGTGCGAAAAATGCGGGCTTCTGTATTGGTTTTGGGGCCCTTGTTGGCTCGAAAAGGCTATGCAAAAGTTTCGTTGCCAGGTGGGTGT
Organism: uncultured Myxococcota bacterium; assembly: GCA_965661985.1. GTDB lineage: Bacteria > Myxococcota_A > UBA796 > UBA796 > UBA796 > CAJWHX01. The sequence goes on from CBFIFY010000062.1 coordinate 1,892, forward strand.
GCGATTGGAAATCGACCTGTTGATCAGCATCTTAAAGGCTTAGAGGCAATGGGGTGTGTTTTTGAGATTAAAGGTGGATACATTGAAGGAACTGTCTCTCATCTAAAAGGGGCAGAAATCCATTTGGATATGCCAACAGTTGGTGGAACAGAAAACATTATGATGGCGGCAGTTTTGGCAGATGGTATTACGACCATTCACAATGCTGCAAGAGAGCCAGAGATCGTTGATTTGGCTAATTTTTTGTGCAGTATGGGTGCACGCATTCAAGGCGCGGGAACTTCAACTATGGTCATTGACGGCGTGCCTGCATTGAGACCTTCTCGGCAACCGTACTCTGTTATGGGGGATCGAATCGAAGCGGCTACCTATATGTTGGCGGCTGTGATGACTCGCGGAACGGTACTGCTTACCGGTGCACCTGTTGCAGATTTGTCCTTTTTGTGCAACATTATAAGAGAAGCAGGTGGTACCGTCGAAATTCACAACTCAAGTTCGTTGACTGTATCCCACTCTGGCCCCATTCAACCCGTATCTGTTGTGACAGCACCCCACCCAGGTTTTGCCACGGACATGCAAGCGCAGTGGATGACCGTCATGAGTATCGCCAATGGAAGTTCAACTGTGACCGAAAAGATATTTGAAAATCGTTTTATGCATGTACCAGAACTGATTCGCTTGGGGGCACAAATTCAAACAGATGGTCGGGTCGCGCACATACAAGGGGTATCCGATTTGCAGGGTGCCACAGTGATGGCAACGGACCTTCGTGCATCTGCAAGTTTGATCTTGGCTGGACTGGTTGCCCATGGGCAAACCGAAGTGCTTCGTGTTTATCACTTGGATCGTGGATACGCCAAATTGGTACAAAAAATGAAAGACTTGGGGGCGACCATCGGTCGTTTTGCTTCGTCGGAGGCTGTGACTCTTTGAGTTGTAGAATTGTAAAAGGAAGACCAGTGTATGGGTATTGACGATAGTGTAATAGAGCAAGTTCGAGAACAGGCGCGCATCGAAGATGTGGTTGGTCGCGTTGTCTCATTGCAGCCAGGTGGGCGCGCGGGAGATTTAAAAGGGCTGTGTCCATTTCACAATGAAGACACCCCAAGTTTCCACGTCGATATGAATCGCAATGTCTTTTATTGTTTTGGCTGTCAAGAAGGTGGAGACGTATTCAACTTTGTTCAAAAAACCCGTGGTGTCGGTTTCATTCAGGCAATACGAGAATTGGCCGATGAGTTGGGCATTGTAATTGTCAACAATCGTGACTCGGCAAAGTCCAAGAAACGCTATCAAAAGAAACAGTCTTTGTTTGATGTCTGTCAGGCTGCAGGTGATTTCTTTCACAAACAGTTGATGGTGGCACCCCAAGGTCAAGAAGCCAGAGACTATCTGACGTCTCGAGGATTGGACACAGAAGCTAGAATCGATTTTGCATTGGGATACGCCCCCGCATCTTCAGAGATATTTCTATCTGCGATGCACGCTGCAAATATCAAGTTGGAGAACTTGGTGGAGGCTGGTCTCGCTCGGTATCGAAATACCGATCGACCCGACGAAGGCGTATACGCAATGTTTCGAAATCGACTGATCATTCCCATTCGCAATGCCCAAGGGAGAATCGTGGCTTTTGGTGGGCGTCGCATGCCATCCGACACCAAATCACCTGCAAAATATGTGAATTCACCTGAAACACCAATTTACAAGAAATCGCAAACGTTGTTTGGTCTGTCTGTTGCGCGCGGCTCAATTCAACGCAAAGGTCGCATGATCATTGTGGAAGGTTATTTTGATGTCATTGCTTTGCATCGGCAGGGCTTTAAAGAGACGATCGCAACGTGTGGAACGGCTTTAACAACGGAGCACATTCAAGTACTTCGACCTCTTTGTCGAAGGGCAATCGCATTGTTTGATGGTGATGAAGCGGGTGTTCGAGCTGCAGAAAAATCTTTGCCACTCTTTTGGGAAGGTCAAATTGAACCATTGCGTTTGTCTTTGGGAGAAGCCAAAGATCCGGATGAGTATTTCCTAGAAGAGGGAACGTCAGCAGAGACCTTTGAGGCTTTGATTCAGGAAGCGGATCCATTGTTTGATACCAAAGTGTACTCGTTGATTGCCAAACTCGGGGCAACACCGGGTGCCATTGAGCAAATCATTGAACAGATGATTCCCATTTTGCAAAAGATGCCAACGTTGGCGCAACAAGGCAGTATTCAGTCCTTGGCCAGTAAGTTGGGCGTTACAGCCATGTCGATTCAATCCATGGTTCGCAAAGCAAAGGGGCAGCAGTTGGCAGAGGTGGCTCCAGCAGTCAATTTGTATCCACAAACGTTTTGCGACTTGTTTTGGTTGACCATTCACTTTCCAGACGCAACCTTTGAGGCTTTCAGTGACATTGAGCGTCCTGAAGACTTACGAATTATTTACTTTGGCGTCAAAGAAACGGTCTTATCAGGTACAGACGAAGAAATTACCGTTTTTGTTCGTTTGCTTCAAGGAGAGACGCTCAATGATGTCATCCACGACATCGCACAAGAAGGTTTTCGTAAACTTTTATTGAAGCAATCAATGGTTTCAGAATTGTTTTCTGAAGAGAGTGCGGTTTCAGCTGCTCAAAATCTTAGAGATCGTCTTGAGATGGATACTTGTTGGGCAAAACTCAAAAGTGTGAGTGCCGCATTGAAAAATATTCCCCCCACGGACAAGGCAAATTGGTTAGAAAATATCCAATTGTTGGAAAGTCTACGTTCAACCTATGAACAATTGAATCGAAAAGTCAATACCCCTTCTAGAACTCGGAGTTTGTAACCATGGATTTTATACACCTCAAAGGAATGGCAGAGCTGTTGCCTGTTTGGAAAAAGTCGGGAACTGTGGATAGTGAAACGTTGTTTGACAACCTGCCAATGCAAGACTTAGATGCCGATGCGATGGGTGAACTCTTACAGTTTCTAGAGCAAAATGGCATTCAGTTTGTTGAAACAGATATGCAACTGAAGTGTGCAATGGATGATGCTGCCAAGTCTAAGTCTGACTCTCAGTCAGACGTTGATGATGTAGAAGAACGATTGGACGCACCGTTGGCTCGACACCCTTCTAGAAAATCGAAGAAACAGACTCGTATGTACGTTGATGGAGAAGACGATTCGGTACGGGCTTATCTTCGTCGAATGGGTTCTTTTGATTTGCTATCGAAGGCAGATGAACAAGATATTGCAAAACGCATTCAAAAGGGAGAAAAATTTCTACTTGGCTCTATTTTTGTTACGTTTTGGGCGATTCGAATCTTGAACGTATTGATTCAAGAAGATGAAGAGCGCAAAGTACGCTACAAACGCTCAGGCAAAGAGCCACCACCGAAACTCAGCGAGGATGGTCGCACCTTCCCCAGTATTTTGAAAGAAATGACAACCTTGCTTGGAGAGTTGGACACTGTTCGTGTCGATTTGCGAAGGGTCAAAACCAAAAAAGGCACACAAGAGTTAACAGAGCGTAAGGCTTCGTTGTCTGCAAAAATGGTTTCAACAATGCAAGCCGTTGAGATTCCCCGTTCTCTTATTAAAGATGCTGCCACTGAGATGATGACGTTGGCCCAAGAAGTTCGAGACTATCAGCGTAGTTTAAAAGATATTGCGGATGAGGCGGGTGTCCCACTGGCAGATTTGCGCAAAGTGATCCGAAAGGTGCGTCGAACACCTGAAAATGGTGGCTATGAAATTATGGAACAAACCGGTATTGATGAAGCTGGGTGGTCTGATATTGACAGTCGAGTCAGAAAGGAAATTCGTCGAATTGACAAAGTGGAAAAGAAAACTGGATTGCATAAAGATGATTTGATTCATTTGGCAAAACAAGCCCGTCGTGGTCTGGCCCTTTCGGATCGCGGCAAAAAAGAAATGGTTGAATGCAATTTGCGACTGGTTGTTTCGATTGCCAAGAAGTCAAAAAACCGCGGTATGGACTTCCTAGATTTGATTCAGGAAGGCAACATTGGTCTCATTAAGGCAGTGGAAAAGTTTGAGCATGAACGCAACTTAAAGTTCAGTACCTATGCCTCTTGGTGGATTCGTCAGTCCATATCTCGAGCGATTGCCGATCAAGCAAGAACGATTCGCGTACCTGTCCATATGATTGAGACAATCAACAAGATGGTTAGAATGCAGCGTCATTTGACGCAAGAGTACGGCCGAGAGCCAAGCGAAGCAGAGTTGGCTGAGAGAATGGAGATCTCGGTTGAGCGATTGGCGCAAATCAAAAAGATCGCCAAAGACCCCATTTCTCTCGAAGTGTCGGTCGGAGAAGATGATGACAGTCAATTGGTTGATTTCATTGAAGATATTGACATTGCTCAACCCGAAGACGTCATTGAAATGCAGGGGTTAAAAGCAGAAGTTCAACGTTTGCTCAGCGAGAAACTCAACGATCGAGAGGCCCACATCCTTCGTCGACGCTATGGAATTGGAGAAGATTCCAATCAAACGCTTGAAGAGGTTGGTTCCGAGTTTGATGTCACCAGAGAACGCATTCGACAGATTCAGTCCCGCGCTATCTTTAAATTGCGTAAATCGGTCAACAAATCTAGACTCAAGCCCTATTTGGGCAATTAAGACCAAATATTTGTCAGAGTCAGATACCTCGGCGATTTAGATCTTATGGTGTCGAACTTTGATGTTGACAATGAAAAAGGAGAGCATCGCTCTCCTTTTGTTTTGTGCTGTGGTTATTGATCTGGTCCACCACCTGGAGGCTTGGCACCACCCAACGGTGCTTTCAGGTTGACCGGTGCGAATTGAAAATCAATGTCCTTGCGGTCTTCATTGATGGGAATACCGCCACCACCTTCATAGATGACAAATTTCTCTCCAATGGATGCCTTACCGTCTCCATCTTCATCCATTAGCAATTCTAGGACCACATTGCTCTCTGATTTTGGTACTTTGATGGAGTATTCGCCACCACCACGAGCAATCTCGGTACTGGTAATGATGCCACCGCCTTCGCCTTTGAGATTTTCTGACAGGGGTCCATCTTCTTCCGTTGGTTGAAATGAAGGCGTAATGCGAAGAACAAATGGTACATCGCATCCTTCGCCATCACATGTGATCTTTCCTGAGAGTGTGACGTGTTTCATGCGCTCAACACTTTTTTGAGTAAACTGGGCTGGTAAATCTTGTCCACCCAAATCGTTGAATACACCCATGATCGATCCATCTTTTTCAATATCTTCATCAGATGGTACTTTCAACTCTTGGTTTTCCATGGGCTTTTCTTCGGCTTCACCTGGTCCCGCTGCTACAGAGCCTGGAGGTGGACCATCTGGATTTCCTGTTTGATTGGCTCCGCCTCCGCCTCCACTAGGAGGTTGTCCCCCTTGGTTTCCATTGCCTTGGCTTCCATTGGGGGTTGGGGCTTGACCACCTTGGTTTCCCTGACCGTCTGGATTTCCTTGTTGTCCCGAATTCATCGCGCCATTGTTGCCACCAGGAGTGGAGGCAGCGTTGCTTCCAGGCGTGCTGTTGGGGGAGTTGTTTGGTGTTGGGGGCGTTGGACAAGCCATCAACATGAGCAGTCCAGTAAAGAGAAGGGGTTTGGTCATGTGACCTCCACTGTTGATAAATATAAATGTTCTAATACCTTACTTTCTAGTCACTCTTTGACGGTTTCGCAATCCAATTAGGACAATCCCCATCCAGCCAACGTGCAAAAGTGGATCGACGACTTGGCACCGGGCACCAGCCCCACGCAAAGATGCGACTTGATCGCAGAGGTCACCAATACCGTCCTCATCTTCGTCTTCTTGTAAGGGGTTGAAGTCTTGGGGGCAATTGTCACAGACATCGCCGAACCCGTCTCCATCACTGTCGAACTCATCAAAGAAAGAGATGTTGGGACAAATATCGCAGACATCTCCAATGTTGTCTTCGTCTTCATCTTCTTGCTCAGGATTGATCGTTACGATGCAATTGTCACAAAGGTCTCCGACACCGTCAGAATCTTGGTCGCTTTGTGCAGGGTCAGATTCTTCTGGGCAGACATCACAGGCATCTCCAAACCCATCGAGATCAAAATCCAACTGGTCTTGATTGAAGGCAGTGGGGCAATTGTCGCATTCACTTCCAATTCCATCGCCATCGTTGTCAATTTGTCCAGGGTTTGGGTTCCGAGGGCAGTTGTCACAGGAATCTCCAATGTTGTCTGAGTCGGAATCATTTTGATTGGTGTTTGCTGACAGTGGGCAATTGTCGCATTCATTGCCAACACCGTCTTCATCTAGGTCTTCTTGACTGGGGTTGATGGTTTCGGCACAGTTGTCACAGGCATCGCCAAGACCATCTTCATCGATGTCTGACTGGTGAAGATTGGGGGCTTCAGGACAGTTGTCGCAGACGTCTCCAATGGTGTCTGAATCTTGGTCTTGCTGGTCATCGTTTGGCACTTCGATGCAATTGTCGCATACGTCACCGACACCGTCACAATCCGTATCTTGTTGATTTGGATTGTATACCTCACCACAATTGTCACAACTCAATGTCACTGTCAAAATGGTGATGCCCTGTGCATTTTCAAAGGACACATTTCCAGCGGAGAGTCCATCTTGATCGGAGTCGTTGTTTACAATGGGGTAGGCACATCCATAGGAAAAATAATCAAAATAGTAATCAGCATTGGGAAAGGGGATACCAAAATTATCAACGTTGGCGGCACACAAAGGGTCGCTGAGATCGACAGGGTTTTCATCTACGACGTCAATCCCATTGCAATTCAAGTCCTGATTGATGTCAGAGTAGCAAACCTCTTGCGCAAAAGCAGTCGATAGCCAAAGTGAAAGCAAGGAAATCATGGAAGTCATGGTCACGGTCACGGTCACGGTCATGGTTGCGCTCCTTCTTGCTTTGTTTCTTGTTTGATTTCATCTTGTGAAGGAGACGCTGTTTGCTCGGTCTCAGTAGATTTGGATTCAGTTTCAGTTCTGGATTCTGTGGGTGAAGCATCTGAAGTGTCCGGATCCGCCGTAAAGACATCTCCTTCATATACCTCGCTGTCCGACTTGGCTTCAACGGGACTTGGAATCAGAAACTGGATGATCTTGTCGGTCCAAGGAGCGGATTGCAACGTTCGGAGCTCAAGTTTGGTGCTTGGTAGGTCTTGCCGCACAATATGAAATTCTACCCGTCGATTTTCCGCCAACGCCGCTTCATCAGTGCCCATATTCTTGGGAAGTGCTTCCCCATAGCCACGATGACTCATGCGATCTGGGTGCACTCCAGACTCGGCCAATGCTTTAAAGATTGCTCGAGCCCGCAAATTAGAGAGGTCATAGTTGTATTGATGCGTGCCTTCTTCTGAAGCGTGCCCTTCAATTACGAGGTGTCCGATTTGTACGTCTTCATTGATGAGTTTTGCGATAAACTGTAGAGTGGGCAAGGATGTTTCAACGATTTGATCGGTGCCGACAACAAATTGAATGTCTTCTCGAATGATAATTTGATCGGCTTCGACCTTTGCGAGTTCTTCTGGTTCCCACTCTTCCTCTTCAATGACGGGATCTTCGATGACGACGGGTTCGATGATGGGTGGTTGGGGAATGACCTCCTCAACAGGAGCTGGTGGCAAACGATGAACGGTATACCCAACGAATGCCTGAAACTCTGAAGCACCGTATCCGTCGTTGAGCCCTTTTGACAGACCCAGTTGCCAGGTATGGTCCGATTCAATCCATTGAATGCCTGATGTCAGTTCCTTACTGTTTTCGGCACCACCACGAAAGAAGTTGTTCAATCCGTGACGGGCATGGTAACTGGTGGTTAGCGCAACCTTTTGTGGCCAAATATTCCATTTCAAGCCTGCATCAATGACCCATTCATTGCCCAACACAAAATCCAAATCGGTATTGATGGCGGACCGAAAATGTGGCCCCATTTGTATAGCCATGTCCACATCTTGCCATCGAGATGTAACGCTTCCCAACAGCCCCAGTCGAGGACCCTTTTCACCGAGCCAAGCATCATTGGTACTCGTTGGAATATAGAGGTTTGCCTTGGTGCCAAAGCGCAACTTGCGATGTTGATACACTGCGCCGTATACACCGGCCTGTAGGTCACCAACTGCCAAGCCATTTCTGGATAGACTGGGGACCTCGCTGGCCCACTGTAAGGCAACGGGTACAGAGGCGTGGACGCCAAACTTGTTGGAAAAGTCGTACTCCATACCGACTTGATTGAGCAGGCGTCTGGAAACCACCGCACCTTGATCAATGTTGTTCTCCAAGTAGATCAGAGGGTCGCGTACCCAGAAAGATTGAACACCGTAGCGAAGGTAGCCAAAGTCGTTGTTGATGGGTGTACTGATTCCAGGGATTCCTTGGGTTGAAAAACTGGGCTGAATCAACGAAATGTCGGCGTTTTGTCCATCTGCCAGTGCCCAAGAAGGAGACAGCAACAGGGCAATCGCAAGAAATGGTTTCATGGAGTCACCTCAGGATTGATGGGTTTGCTGTCCTCTGTTGTTTCGTTCTCTTCAGCATTCTCTTCCGTTGCCTTTGAATCTTGTGCGGTTTCTGATTCGGACAATTTTTCGCTGGTAGATTCTGTTGTTGCATCCAACGGGGTGTCTGTTGTTTTCACTGGTACTGCATCATCAACGGAGGAAGGGGCACTTTGTGAAGTGCTATCCTGCGGAGAATCTTCATTCGAATCAGGATTTTCATTAGAATCGGGGTTCTCATTTGAAGCAGACTCTTGAAGACCTTCGGATGTGCTGTCGATTTCTTCTTCGATGATTTCCTCTCCAAAGGTTTTGAGAAGAATGCGCTCTACCTCTTCGCGGCTGTGGTAATTGGACAGGTCAGACTGTCGATCGGTTTTGTAGACAAAAGGTGCATCTCTTTGGGTGTAGAGCATCGAAGCTGTCCCAAACAAAAACACACCCGTCCAAAAAGTGTTTTGTTCACGTGCTGAAAACCCGGGATCAGGATTGCCCAGTGTGAATAGACCACCGATTGCCAATGCTGTGGCGCCCCATTCCAAGACCTTTCCATTTCGATAAGAGATTTGCTCTTCCAAATCCAACCGCAACAGCAATGGCAGGTCTTCACAAACGTTTGCAAACGCTTCCACAGATACTTCATCGTCTCGGTTGTCTACGACCGTCCAATATGGTCCATTGTCTTTGAGACTGTAGCGCATTGTATCATCAATGGTGCAACGACCCATCTCCACAATCTCAATGTTTTCAACATTGGCAACCGTGTACACTTGGGGCAGTGTACTTTCGTCGTTCGAGTCGATGTTCGTGCTGGCTGTATCAACACTGGTCTTCGAGGCTGTAGAGGATTCTGTATCAGTGTTGTTAGGGGCGCTTGCATTGGCTTTCGGTGTGCGCAGTTGCAATACACAAGGTGTGCCGTGCTTGTTTTGTAAACGGGCAACCTCTTTGTTTATGTCGCCCATTTTGGGGAGCACTTCATGCGGTAAGTCCGATTTTTTAAGGGGGTCCAGAAGCTCCTTTTCCTGAGAGACCACCAAGACGTTGCCTTTTACTTTATAGGAACGGCTCTTTAAGTGCGTGACCAAAGCATCTGGTGCGGCCTCAGCCAGTGTCGCTGTCAAAAACAAAATCATCGTCGTCTCACCCATACCATAAGCCCAAGTAGAAAAGGCATAATTTGAGAGATCATAACGGAGGATGGTGGCACTGCCAATGTCGAGCATCCTCCTTTCTGTGGCTCTTCGACCTCTGGCGGAAACAATTCCGCGTGAATGTTCAAAGCAGAGACTTCTCCAAATCCATATTTGTCATGGTGCCCGTTTTCATCTGGTGTAATCAAAGGTGACTGCTCCGCTGTGCGCAAGATGAGATCGATGACCTCAGCACTGCTCAGATCAGGGCGAACCGACAGAATCCACGCGGCGAGACCGCTGACCACTGGAGCAGCAGCAGAAGTGCCACCGAAGTTTGTGGTGAGAGACTCGTTTGGCGCAATGGACACCGTTGCACTGGGAGCGGCAACATTGATTGATGGACCAAAATTGGTATAGGCTGTAGGTCTGCCGTAACTGTCGACTGCGGATACACACAAAATGCCGTCGATGTCGCAAAGTTCACCGTCCTCCACTTCTCGATTGTCATTTCCAGCGGCAAATACAACCACCGACCCAAGACCATTGCGGGTCTCCGTTTGAGCACGTTCAATCACAGAGACCAGCGGTTGGGGAGCGGCAACAACCTGTGTGTACCCCCAAGAATTGTTAATGACTGCCGCGTCGTTGGCAATCGAGTGTTCAAAAGAGGCGATGTCAGACGACATAGCAGACACACCATCGCCAAGCATTTTGATCGGGACTAAGGTGCACTCTGGACAAAGTCCGACAATTCCAGCGTCATTTTGTGCCGCTACGGCAATGCCTGCTACTGCGGTGCCGTGTTCATCACAAATGCCATTGCCACCACTCCAACAATATTCGCCTGGGTTTGGTGATGGATCGGCATCGTCATCATATGCATCGTATGGATTGAGGCTTTTGTCACTGAGGTCAGGATGAGAAATGTCAATGCCACTGTCGATGATAGCGACTCGAATGTCAGCACTGCCCAGAGACTCTGCCCACAGTGTTGGCATCTCAAGTCTTTCGACGTACCATTGTCCAGTATAATGTGGGTCGGAAAAATCAAATGTTGTATGGGGGGTTTTGGGTAGGGCGACATCCACCCAAACATTCCACTGTTCTTTTGATAATTCACCAGCCAGTTTGATTGCGTTCTGTGCTGTGGACACCGATATGGCAAAACTTTTGGTGCCTTTGGGCCCAAGAGGTTGCAAGACCAAATTGGGATGATTTTGAGCGAAGTCTTGTGGGTTCGAAGTCTGTAAAACAACCTTTGGCAAAACTGTATACGACGTTTCGTCAATTTTGTACACCGTTTCAGAGAGTGGTGAGACCGAAAGGGTGTGAAACGGAACCGCCTCTGCAACTGAACTGAGCGAACAGAACATGGATAAAACAATTGAAAATACCATAATGTGCCTCCATGTTTTCATTTAACCCATGTGGGATGAAAAAGTCATTGGAATCAGATACAAAGCAATACTGTCTATGATTGTGTAGACTCATCTGTGTCTCGATAAGGAGATACGATTTTTGTAGCGATACAGAAACGGTTTGTTCTATCAAACAAAATAGACAAAAACAACAAAAATTGGATACCCAACAGGAGGACCCCATGTGGTTGATTGGTTTATTGGCTTGTGGAGAAAAGGAAACAGACACCAGTGGTGTGGTTGCATTGGACCCAATGTGTGAAGAGGCAACCCCGATTGAGTGTGAAGACGCAGCCATTTTGGATTTGTCTTTGCAAGACGATGCAGTTTCTGACGGTGCGGTCAGCACAACTGAAGACGGAACCGACTTCGTAAGTGTGGTGGATGCGTCAGCAGGTGGGTACAACGCAGCGTCGAGCAACCCTTGGGTGTATGTGAAATTCACACCCGATGGTTTGGAAAAAGTGGAACTGGATGATGAATCTGCATTGGAATCTATGGACTGGGATCTGTCCTTGCGTCGATTCATTCTACGTTTGAACGGTGGTTCTACAGGGGCTTCTTGTGTGGGTTCGGCATCATTTTTGGAGTCTACCTATGCCGACTTGACTGAAGTTCCAGAAGGACTGGCCTACGTACAAGATGACTTCTACACTGAAGACTGTACCATCATCAACGACTCGTCTGGATTGCCGGGCTCTCCACAGGTTGCATTGGCTCCATGGTGGACTTACGATGGTTGTGTGCAAACCACAGAGGTGCCTCACTTGATTCAATTGGCAGATGGTTCAGTTGTGAAACTTGTTGTGGAGGCATACTATGAATCTGGTCAGGAAGCCTGCAACAACGGTACGGGGTCAGGTGATGGTTCGGCCGTTTACACTTTGCGTTGGACATACATGGATATTGATTGATGCTTGCTCTGTTGCTGTCCCTCAATGCTTTTGCTGAGCGTCCAACTGAGGGTGGGTTGTTTGCTTTTGATGCAACCGACGACGTACAAACCTATGATGAAGGCATGATTCGCGTTCATTATTCGGTCTCTGGGAACAGTGTTGCCATTTTGGATGATCTCGATCAAAGTGGTGTTCCAGACTATGTAGAATTGGTTGCGCACACCGCCAACGATGTCTTGGAATTCTATGCGGAGACGGGGTTTCGATTTCCATTGTCGGAAGCCGATGTTGGGTTGACGGATTTGGGTGGCACAGCGGCGTTCGACTTCTATTTGGTTGATTTCGGTGGGAATTCGGACGGGATGTTTGGAGTCGACGGCTGTCGTGGCACAACCTGTGCGGGGCACATGGTGATGGAAAACGACTTTCGAGGCTATGGGTACCCCACTCTTGAAGAAGCAGTCGACGTTCTTGTAAGCCACGAACTGTTTCATGCAGTTCAAGCTGCCTACAATGCCGACCAACCATCTTGGTTGTCCGAGGGCAGCGCGGTGTGGGCCGAATGGTTGTACAATCCCGAAGTGCAAGATTTTTTGCACTTTTCTTCTGCTTATTTGGGAGAGACTGAGCGATCTTTACACAAGCCTCCATCTGGCGTAACGACGTCTTTTTCTTATGGGACAGCCATTTTCTTTGCCTTTTGGGATGAGTACTATGGCGAAGAATTGCCGAGAATGCTTGCGCTACAAGAGTCGTTGGAAGGACTTGAATCCACCGATATGGTTGTTGCGGTAACCGAGCAAATGGACGACGTGGCCAATGATTGGATGACGTTTTCCAAATGGAACCTGGCGACCAATATTCGTTCTGGAGAAATGGACGGCTATTCTTTCGCTGGTCGCCTCTATGGTTTACAGAGTGAAATGGAAGGCCCCATTCTTCAGGATGATTATCGATTCTATCCACTGGCGACAACCTATTTTGAACTCGAACACGAGGGTGGCGACTGTCACTTTGTCTACGAAGGCGACGATGAGGATGTGCAGTTTGCCTTACACCCCGTTGTGACAGGGGATAAGGTTGGACCAGCAGTGAAAGAGTGGCGCATTGGAGATGCTCCTATATGGACAGAAGACCTGCCAGCGGGTGAGTATTGGCTCATTGGTTCTCTGCCGATTTTGACCAACAATTCTCAAAAAATCGATTTCTGTTTGGGGGCCGTCTGTGAATTGCCAGCTGAGGAGTCTGATACGGGTTTGGAACCCGAGGATGTCAAGGGTGGGTGTCAAGCACAGCCCCTATCCATCGGTGTGTGGATGGGATTGTCTATTTTGGGGTTGCGACGTCGGAGAATTGCTTGATGCTGTTTACGGTTCTGTTGTGGGGGTGTATCGAAAAACGGATTATGCCCAAAAGCCCTACCGATCCGATGGTGTACGATATTGGGTTGGAGTATACACTCGATTTCGAGTCGGAAGACATTCCTGATGAAAGACATGTCTGGGACATAGATATACGGTTGACTTTGTTGGAAACGCATCGAGACGATTCGTTGTCTTTGCAACTAGACTTTTTGGATGTTCAAACTTTGAACAGTGGTTCCAAACAGGTTCATCCTCTGACGAATCAGCAGTTGGTGGTACGGTGCTTTCCTTGGGGAGAGTTGTTGTTGGTCGAGGGCTGGGAGAACGTTTCATATCTAGAAGACGTGCAGTGGTTGGACTTTGTGTTTGGTGCCCTGTTTCCAAATCCACCGGTGCGTGCCTCCCAACAATGGAAAAGTCGCTTGTTGCCTTGGCCCTATTTTCTCAATCCCGAAGCCCATTCCAAACAGATTGTTGCGGCAGATTGGACTCAACCAGAGGCGCATACATGGCAGTATCAAGGTACGTATTATGGCAAGCGAGGGGTCACACCATTGTTTGATGGTGTGTCCAAAGGAACGATGACAGCGACCTCTCCATGGGTACAATCCCATGAATTGGAATGGACGCGAAGCATCAACAGACCAATCGGCGTAGAACAACAGATTTCTGGAAAGGTGGTGCAACGATGACGGTGAGTGGGAGAGCATTGTTTGACGATGGTCTGTCTGAGTGGCTACAGACTCAGTTTCCCAATGGTTTTTCCGACGATGTCTTTGACATTTCGAAGTTGCTAAAAGGTTTTGAAGAGCACATGGGGCGTGAGATGTCAGATGGACGCATCCCCAGCAAATGGACGGACACTGAACTTCAGTGGGATGCGATTTGCAATGCGCTCTTTGATCACCATACAGCGACCCAAACAGAGCAATTGGCTTGGATGTTGGTCAAGTTGGTATCAGATCGGATTCACGGACAGTGGCGCTGTATTGGAAATGGAGGTCGTCGTAGCGAGTTGGAGACTTGGCAACGTCGACAGAATTGGCTGTTCGCTTTGAGGGCCCGTTTGGGTGTGGTCGATGGTTGGATGCGACAAAATAGAGAGTACGCGTATTCCAAACATCTCTTTGAAGCGTTGTCCAATCCCGTGTTGTTGCTCTTGTCTCCCAAGACCGACTGGTGGGACTTACCCAAGGACAATGATTCGACGCTGCAGTATCAACGATTGGCAACATCTCTTGGATTGTCTGTTGACGCGGATTGGTTGTTGTCAGTGGAATCCGTGGTGGGTGTGTCCTTGTTGAGTGATGCTGGGACTGAGGCTATAGAGAGTTGGAACGCACACTGTCAAAATCTCTCTAGGAAAGCGCAAAAAATGTGGGCGACAACAGACCCTGTCGCACTGCAAACGATCGTACAGTTTGTTCAGCGTCATGCATACAAAGCCGATGCCATCAATCGGTTGTGGAACGGACAGGTATAGTCTGTAGCTGTCCTTAAATCGTCCTTGTGGTTGTGGATGGGCGATAAATCAGATATAAAATCAACAAATCGATTAGAACCATGAGAGGGCATTATGAAATTATACAAAGGAAAAATTCCGGTCATCGCAGAACAAGTAGTGAGCAGACTTGCTGATGAAGGGGATGTAGAACTGGTTCCAGACATGAAGTCAGAAGCCGTTGAGGACTTAGAGTCCATCATGAAGAATTATCTTCGTCAAGAGCGCCGTCTCAACAACGTCGTACGCGATCACATTGCAGATTACAAGATTGAGTATGATCGTCGTGGAGAAATCCGTCGTGAAAAAGCAAAGGAGATGGGACATCCAATCGGTGACCGCGTCATGTCCTATTTGGCCACCCAGTTCAACCGCATGATCATGAACTCACCGAATTTTGATGAAGTATACTCTGAAGACCGAGTGATTCGCAGCAAAATTTTCGAAGTGTTGCGTGCGAACAACGTGAATGAAGCAGAGCTGCGAGAAGAAGCCAAAGCACGACTGAGCAACCTCGATGAAAACTCGTTGGAATATCAAATTCGATATCGTGAAGCGATTGCCGATGTGCGACGTCGTCGTGGTTTGACTTAATCGGCTTATGAGACAGTCTGTTTATCAACAAGCTGGCTATCAACATAAGAAAAGAGCGTACTGGTCTGAAAGGGCAAGTGCGCTCTTTTGCTTGTCCGTGTTCATGGTGATTGGATGTGGTCCTTCAGCGGAGGAGCAAGAGCAAAAACGATTGGAACAGGCTCGTGTGGTAGCGCAGCAAAGATCAGTTCAACCAGAACGCATCACTGAGCAAGAGGCACAACCGATCGAGATGGCAGATGTTCCAATGTCGCTCATGATGGAATATGACAATCTGAGTCCTTTGATACAGGGATACTTTGGTGATGAACAATCAACCACCGGATTGATAGAAAATCTAAAGCGTGATCGTCAACCTCTCCAAGCGCCAGTTGTGGTCAACGTGAAGTGGGTGCCGATGGAACTCAATCGCGGAAACGGTGTGATTTCAATCGTATACGACAAGCCTGTCGCTTCGTTTGAGCAACTTCAACCCGTGGCAAATGCATTGCTCAAGTATCGAAATTATGTGGGAGGGGCGTTTGATATGCGCCTGCTGAGTTTTGAGATGTTCATCGCTGGCAAAGGGCAAGACGGATGTGGTTTTCCACTGCTGAATACATCGGGACTGTCTTATGGCCTGGTTTCTCCGTGTATTCGCATCGATGGTGAAAAGATCTGTGCCAAGGACGATGGGACGATGACCGCGGATGTGAAGAGTGCCATCGCTCGATGTTTTATTCCATGATTCTTTAATAGGCATGTCTCCGCATATGCTGTGTGTTGGTGCTTGGTTGTTATTCCAGCAAGGACAGAACCGTTTCTTCTGCCTCTTGTTTTCCGTCAAACAAATCCCCTTTGTACACAATGTTCATGTCTCTATCCATGACGATAAACTGCGGACGATAATGACTGATTTTGTATTCTTCAAAGACCTGTTTGTTGTCATCCAACAGCAGCTGTACATCTCCTAGATATTCCTCATTCCACTGCTGCAATTCTTCAAAAGATGCATTGTGGAGCGCTTGCACTGATACCAATTGTCTGGCTTTGTGATTTAGATAGAACTGATTGAAACTCGGACCCGAGTCTTTGCAGCCACCTCACGTAAAATCACTCAGATCCAGAAATATGACAGAGCCTACAAATGAGTGTAGCTCAACCAACTCAGCATCTTGATTGAGTAAAGCAAAATTGAGGGCACAATTCCCAACTTCTGTTCCAACTGTACGATCTCCACAGACTGCGCTATTGTCAACGGAGAAAGCGGTTGAACTGAGTGCAGTATCCAAATCTTCTGCGGATGAGTCTTCTGTTTCTGGAGCATTTTCATTTTCGAGTCGTTCTTCCGAAGGGGAAGTGGCAACACCGAACTGATTGTTTGTTTCTTGCTGGATGCACCCAAATATCAATGGAAACAAAATCATACATTCTCCATGCCTAAAGATACTAAAGATACTTTGAGCCGTTTCAAATTTATTCTATCACATGGATATGGCTGTTCAGTCAGTCGGATATTGACCTAGCCAAGGATTGGCTGTACAGCACCACCATGTACACCCACAAAGCGCTCAGCCAAAGTTCGAGCAACCGTCATAATTGATATTTGTGGATTGCGTCCAACGTTGGATGGTAGGGCAGAGCTGTCCATCACGTAGATCCGATTGGTGCCGTTGACTTTTCCCATTTCATCACAGGCGCGTCCCACTCGACACGATGCCTGTGGGTGAGATGAGTATAGGCTGAGTCGTCCCACATCCAAATCTTGGGAGAGTAAAGCGTGTGCTTCCTCTAAGGTACTGCACCAATCTGTGCCAAAGAGAGCGGGAACAATGCGTTCTGCACCCGCACCGTTGAGCCAGATTTCCGCACCATACCGCAAGCCTTTAATCAGTCTTGAACGATCCAGTTCATTGAGATCATAATGGATCTGCGCACTGCCTTTCGAAGGCTTATGAATGGTTCCTTCTGATGTATCCCTTACGAGAGAGCCTGTACTGATGAATCGATTCGCAGACTTCATCAACGATTGTGCTTCTCGTCCATAAATCGGAAAGGTTTGAAAGAAAGCACCGGCAAGAATGGGATTGGATTCTAATAGGATATTGTCATCGACAAATTGATCGACATAATGACCTTGTGTGGCACCTCGAGATTCGATAGCCTCTGGCATCAATCCAAAGATGTTGGCAACGGGTTGAAGGTGCAATCCAGTACCAATATGCGGATTGCTGTCTCCGAATCCCGCTTCGAGCAGTAGACTGGGAGTGACGATGGCACCGGTACTCATGATGAGGTGACTGGCTTTGATGGAAAAGACACCGATCGGTGTGCGCAAGTCGAGCAACTGTCCTTTGACAGTCACACCGCCGCTGTGCTCTTTGATTTCAGTAGCCATACATCCCAGCATGATTTCCGCACCAGCCTCAGCCGCTCGGGGAAGCATTTCTTTATCGGTGCTTTGTTTGCCACCGCTTGGACATCCGAGATTGCATCGTGCACAGCCGACACATCCAGGTGTGTTTCTTGGAATATTGCCTTCTTGCCAGCCGAGTTTAAGAGCTCCCTCTTTGTGGGCTTTGTCGTTCCCAGACAGGAGCCATTCTGGAGTGGACTCGACTTTCATAAACCGCAAAATTTCCTGTTGGGTCACATAATAGGAGGCTGTATCTGAAAAAGCCCCACCACTCAGTTCATTCCAGTGAGCGAGAGAGGTTTTGGGGGTTTGAAAACAGAGGGCTGAATTGACGAGGGTTCCTCCGCCCATGCCTTCTCCGCCAGCGACGGGGATGGGCGTGTTGCCTTTGGTGGTTCGAAATCCAGCTTCTGCATACCAGTCTCGAACCGCAGTGCGAATGGTTTTGGGCATCAGTTTTTGGACCATCGCCCGACCTTTCTCAATCAAAATGACGTGATACCCAGCCTCTGCAAGTGTCATGGCCGCCATTGACCCACCCGGTCCCGAACCAATGATCAATATGTCACAGGTTCTTTGAAAAGACGTTGTGGGTTCACTCCAGTACTGTGTGCCGTCCATGGTTCTTCATGCTCCGTATTCAATTTGGCGATTGTATTATTCTATCGATGCCATACCTGTACAGACGCCGGGAATTCGAATGGCTTTCAGCACATCACTTCGTTCATAATAGGCAAAGCCGTACAGCGTTTTGAGGGCCGCCATCAGCTGACACATTGGGGTGAGGGTGCTCGTGCTCCAGTCGGTCATGTACGCATCCAGTTCGGATTCCGACAGATCAGTCATTCTTCGAGAACCCCATTTGAGAAGCAGAGGACCATGTTCAAAGGCGAGGGGCAATGCACTGAGAAGTGTTCTCATGCCCTCCGGAACTTCTGACAACATCGCATCGATGTGCCCAATCGTAATGTCATCGCCCCCATCTCCTGGTAGCCCCTCGGTTGGGGGTATCATCCATCTACCGATGATTCTAAAGATGTGGGCTTCTCTAGTGGATAGATTGGTCAACGGAATCGACGATTCTGGATACTCGCCAAGATGCCCTACACCAACTGCCGCTGTGATCATGCCAGCCCCAGCAGCACCAATCAGGAAATTGCGGCGTGAAATCATCGCTTGTGTCCTTTGCGAATCGATTTGCAGGTGGAGCACACGAAATATCTTTTGCCAGGTGAGTCTCCTCGACCGTTGGTGGGCATCGGAGGTTGGAAAAACCACGCTTTGAGACCATCTCGAATGGCTCGCCGTCCACAAGATTGACAGCGAAAGGTCGGTTGATATTGGATCATGGACGTTCACTCATACAATTAGTGTATCGCACTTTCAGTGAATTCGCGTCACTCGGAGCAGACAAATGAGAGGATGCTCGCAGTATTGGCATAAATCGTGGTGCTTGCAGTATCTTCTGTGGGGTGATTTGCGAAGAGGGTGCAGGTCAAGTCATTGGGTGTGGATACGGTGACCTCAACAGCTTGTGGGTCTATGTTGGGGAAAAATAGGATGGATTGACCATTCTCATCGAGACTGTCTTGTGCCCATGGGAGATTGCTCTCCAATAAGACAAAGGGACTATCACTATCGGATGCTGCATTCATGGAGGCGCTTGCTCCACCAATTGGATTGCCCTCTGGATCGACAATGGATACCCAAAGATGGCCACGGCCTGTCTCTTCACTCAATCCGACAGCACCCAAAAGACTCAGCCAAGAGCCTCTGTCTAGAAAGAGCCCTTTCATGGCGAAATCATCAGCAGAGGCATGTCCGATGTATCGATGTTGCAAGCCATCATTTTCGATGGCTGTAAACACAAATTGTGCATTTGGTTCTGCTCTCAATACAGCCACACCATCTTCTTCAGTGTAGATCGTCTGATTGTCAAAGTCAGATCGTACAGAAATCTCGATCTGCGGTCTGTCATTTAAACTGGTTAAAAGCAGTCTAGCCTCAATACCAGAGTCGCTTTCGACTGTACTAGAGGTGTCCAGTGCAATGGTCTTCTCACCACAGCCCAAGAGAACGAGCAAACAGAATTTGCGCATTAGAGGGCTTCTTCGATTTTGGCGCGGATGTTTTCGTCGTTGGCGGGGGTCACGTTGTCCACTGAGATTTCCATGTTTCGATTGATGAGCATCAAACGTGGATAGGCGCCGGTTGGTACCAACTGATTGCGGTATCCTTCGGTATCGGAAAGAACTGGAGCGGTGATTTCGAAGTCTTCAGCCCATTTTTCAAGCACTTCGACGCCTGGGATCGCGGAATTTTGATCTTCGGTCAAGATGGTTAAGTACATGAACCCTTGCTCTTCATAGTCTTTCCAAGTGTGGTCCACTTCGGTCGCCAATTCTTGGCAAGGGGCACACCATTCGGCACTGATGTCCAACAGAATGACTTGTCCATAGAATTGCCACAAAGACACTTCGTTGCCAAACTGGTCTGTCATACACATATCCGGTGGGGTTTCACCCAATCCAAACCCTGTATATTCCAAGTCATTTCGTGGTGTATTGGACACCCAATCGTTTTCTGCGGTCATCCAACAGGACTGATCGGCAGAGTCTTGGGGCGAGGTAAGAACCGGTACACAACCGATGCTCCACAACAGCATCATTAGACTGGACATGAGATCTCCTAGGGTGCTACATTATACAATGTAACCAACCTCTATCCAGAGTGAAAATTCCCACCTCAATTTGTGTGCCACCGATGAAAGAACGTCCAATGAATCGCTATTTTCGAACCGATATTCCGTTGGTGGTGTCCGATGAGGCTGGTGGCGAACTGAGTCAACGTACCAGTGGATTCTGGCCCCGTCGAGAGTTGGAAGCACAAGATGCCTCCGAGCGTCACAAACTGTTGCTCAACCGTCAAGACGTGGAACTGCTGCGAGGCAAGCGCTCTTTTGCCTATCACGTCATGGCTTTGATGGTGCGCAAAGAATATGGAGATATTTCACGCGCCATGGACGATATGATTGCCGTTGCCGCCGAGTGGGAACACAAACCTTTTATCAAAGAGGTCAAAGGAGAGATTCGCCAAGTGGTCCCGTTCTCCAACAAAGCACAAGTGTTCGCAGGGGGCTTTCAAAGCACGCCGGCTGAACTGGTGGATGCGAAAGATGATGAACCGCAGAAGGTGGCGTTTGAGTGGCGGACCAATCTTTACTAAAAGTACTAAAAGTTGATTTGCGGTCTGCAGTGACAAGACTTTCCTTGTCTATAAAAGTTCGGGTACATGAGTACACCTCACTTTTCTATACTTCGGAGATTCTTGCCCCTTCAGATCCACTCTCAACTTTGAAATGGGGAAGTGTTGAGGGTTTTAGGGTGGTTTGGTGATTGATTTGTGAAATGGAGGTTGGGTTGATTTAGCGGTTTGTTTTTTTTGGATGATGGATTCACAGGATGCGGCTCTGGATCCTATCGTGCTGGATGAAAGGTGTTGGTGATTTCGATGAGTATCTTGCGCTGCTACTAAACCTTTCGGGTAGATGATGTTGATTGGATTCAAAGGGTATCGGAATTTCAACCGAACGAAGTGTACTACATGTACACGAGTGAGATTGGAAACCGATAGCCGCAGAAGACAGCGACAGACTCTGCCCTCTGTGACTCACTCACTGATTGTACCGACTCCAGCCTCGTTTGTAATAGTGAAACAGCACAGGGTCGAGTAGGTGGTTGCTTTTCACCTCGACTCGTTCTTTGGCGATGTCCTGTCCGAATACAAAGAGGGTGGGCAATTTTTCCGTGGTGAGGAACTTGGTGTCAATGGGCAGAGATTTGTCTGACCAGTCCATACCTCGTTTGCTTGCCATCACAAAGCCCCACTCTCCAAAAGAGGGCACGTTGACGTGGTAGGGATAGACAAAGCCGTCGTGCTCGCCAAAGGTTTCGGTGAGCGTTGATTCAATGCACCAATAGGCTTCCGGAGCGAAATAGGGAGAGGTGGCTTGGGTCACTAAGATGCCGTCGGAGGTGAGCCGTCTGTGGACCAGTTCATAGAAACTGGTCGAGTAGAGTTTCGAGAGGGTTTCCGAGTTGGGGTCCGGCAAGTCGATGTAGACCACATCGTAGAAGGTCTGACTCTCTTGCAAGTAGAGCATTGCGTCTTGATGGGTGATGGATACCGCTTCAGATTGTAAGGCGTTTTCGTTCAATTGAATCAGCATGGGGTGCTTCAGTCCCAGGTTGGTGATCGCAGGATCGATGTCCACCAAGTCGATTTGCTGGATGCTGTTCCACTTTGAGATTTCCCGTACCGCCAGACCATCTCCACCACCTAAGCTGAGGACCCGTTCGGCATTGCGTCCCAGTCCGACAAGGGCAGGGTGTACCAATGACTCGTGGTATCGTGCTTCATCAATCGACGAGAACTGGATGTGTCCATTCAAAAAGAGTCGGATGTCGTTTCGCCAGCGTGTGAGGATGATCCGTTGATACTGGGTGTCTTCGGCGTATACAATCTCGTCTTGGTAGAGAATGTCCTCAAAGAAGTGTACCATTCGCTCAGAGTAAATGAAGAGTCCGACCAGCACCGCCATCACGGAGAGCCCTTGCCAGCGAAAACCCCGTTGTTCAGTCTCTGTCAGCAGTCTTGCCCCAAGCCAGGCGACGAAGAGGTTCAATAGACCAAACA
>CBFIFY010000063.1:0-24357 GCA_965661985.1 uncultured Myxococcota bacterium
TTTCGTGCGCGACACTTGGTGGCAAGTCTCCAGTCCAATGACACAGAATGCATCCGTTTGCTTGGAGGTTTTGTTGATAGAGCGTCACATTTTTGAGTGTATTCTTAGATTGTTTGTGTACAGATTCCGTTGAAGGATAAAGGTGCGGATGGCAGTCGTATTCTTGATCGTGCAGTCGCAACTTTTGTGTCTTGTGGTGGTAGATGCCAATGCTGGTGCGTTCAACAAAGATTTCGGTGGGTGGAACGCTCCCTCCCAAGTGGGTGACCAACTGTCCAATGGACCAGTCTGCATCAGAGTCCGATGAACCCGCTTTGCGAAAATGTTTGATATTGGGTCCAAGTGTGTCGAAAAGACGAGACACCTTAAACAATTCGTCCGGGTTGTTTTTGTTGAATCCAACGGCACTGTGAGACCCAGACAGGGGTGAGCCTGATACACTCAGGAAAAAGTCATCCCCTCTGCGTAGAATTTCTTGATCCCAGTTCCATACGAGTTGTCCGAGGTCCATTTTGCGAGAGGGCACCCAAGCGAACCAGCCTCCAATCCCAGGTATGTGAATGCTAGACCATATGGGATTGTTTCGAATTTCGGTCGCGTGTTTCAACAGCAATTCGGCGTTGTTGGTCAAGATTGTCTCGGCAACTCTGCTCTTGGTGTAGATGATGGAATCGTCGATGCGTTGTTGTCGAGCGACCTCGAGGCGATTGATTTCGTCGCGTGATGTCCCTAAAAGTTTCAAGAATGCGTTGCCTTCTTTGCTATTGGGAACGTTGTTGTTTTCCATCCACTCTTTTAGGCGTCGGATGCCTTTGTTGATATTTTTGTAGCCGATTTGTTGGACCAATTCACTGAGTGTACAGCCAGAATTCTCAACTTGTTCTGCATAGAACATGACGGGTGGTGGAATGGGGTTGAAATGTTCAAAGTTCCACGTGTCCAGTTCTACGTTCATGTATAGAGTCATTGTATTCTCCTTTGCATTTCTTGGATGAAATGCGTGTGTGGAGCCAAAGATGTTCATGCAAACATGTTCTGTCTTTAGCGGTTGGTTTAGCGTGGTCGCAAGCGTTCAAATCACCACGGAACAATAGAACAACGATACCCATCTAGAATTCGGACATTGTCTTTGGGGTTTGGATAAAAAATATTTGTGATCATCACTTTTACAGTCCATGACGGAATCAAACAGACTATATTTTGAACACAGATACCGTTGGAGGCAAAATGTGGTTTGCACTGTTGTTGGCATGTGGCGAAAAATTTGACAATCCAGAATCCTATGAAGGGGATGAGGCTGGTGAATGTACCGATGGTGCAGACAATGACCTAGATGGTCTCTTTGATTGCAATGACGACGGATGTGCAGGGTCTCCAGACTGTGAAGGTACCGATGAACCCAGTGACGAACCTTCTGCAGAGCCAAGTGGTGAACCGAGTGGTGAACCCTCTGGAGAGCCCAGTGGCGAACCAAGTGGCGAACCATCGAATGAACCTTCTGGTGAAGACACCGGAGATACAGACGAAGAGCCTCCACCAGTGTGCAATCCTGGTTCTGGAACCGTTCTTCAAGCATCGGCTTTGCCAGTCCAGATTACAGGTTCACTGGCCGATGCCGTCGCAATTCCTGATTTGGCAGGCTGGTCTTTGGCGGTTTGTGATTTTGACAACGATGGCATGGATGACTTGATGATTGGGTCTCCCTATGCTGCGGGTGGCTCTGGTCGTGTGTCTATTTTCTATGGACCGTCCACGTTGTGGAATTCGAGTATGACAACGAGCGATGCCGATGCGTATATATATTCTCAAGGAACGAGTGGTTTCTTGGGTACCAGTATTCAATGTGGGGACATCAATGGTGATGGGGCTGATGACCTCGTGATGGCCAGCGGTCAAGGAGAGGCTTACGGTCAGACTGTGAATGCTGGGATTCATGCCTTTTACAATACGGGTGGTCGACTGTCGGGTCAAACAAATCTGACAGATTCAGATGTTTCGATGTTTCACAATACTGCATACAGTGGCAGTCTTCAGCATTTCTTGTATTTTTGGTTGGCCGATGCGGACAACGACGGCATGGATGAAATTCTGTACTTTATGAACAAAAATACTTTTTATGGCGACGTAGCCGGGAATGCCGACAACAAGATTTGGGTGTTGGACGCCGATGGCAATCAAACAGGCGCGATGGAGTCAAATGTTGCCTTTAAGATCATTCCTCCGGAGATTGATGGCGTGACCGATGTGCAAAAAGTTGGCAACCGCTTGGTGTTTGGTCAAGGAGCGCATGGCTATGGCAATACCCAGAGTGGTCGCGTGGATATCGTCTCTACACCCCTCACAAGCGATACATCTCTCTCAAATATGTCGGATGCTACACTGACGGGACCGAGTCAGTCTGCATTTGGTTCCTCCATGGCATTTGCAGACTTCGATCAGGACGGGACCACAGACAGTGTGTTTGGCGCTCCGGGCGAAGGTGGGGCGATCTATACGTATTACCAAGACCCTTCAACCTTTTCGGGTGTTGGTTCAGGCTCTGGACTGGCGGATACCAGTTTTGCGTCCTCTTTTGCCATTTATGGAATTGGTCATTCGTTGAAAGCGATGGGGTCTGTCAATGAGGATGCGCATCCAGAGTTGTTGGTGACCGCTTTGGCTGAATACGGAGGGACCTATAAAGGGGAAGCCTATGTGGTCGATGGCCTATGTTTGGATGGTACAACCTCCAACATCAATGCAGCGAGTTTGTTGAAACTTACGGGTGAGACGAATGAAGACCGTTTTGGATGGGCTTCGGCAACAGGAGATTTTAATGGGGATGGCAAGCCGGATGTGGTCGTTTCAGCACCTTTCTTTATGCCAGATCCAAGTGTCGGTCCTCAGTATGGGCAAGATGGTAAGGTATACGTTTGGCTGAGTGAGTAGTTACTCTCCAAAATAGCGATAGTGCGCCACAATGTGGTGGTCGAACAGGATGTCTTCAATCACTTGTCCACCTCCAATGTTGTGGATGACCAAGGGGACGCCATTCGCTGACTGCTGGTCCACCACGATCCCAATGTGGTTGAGTCCTTGTGGAGAACCCAGTTTCCACCAGACGATGTCTCCGGGTTTGTAGTCCGATGCCTTTGTGGTCACAGGTAGGGCAGTGCCGTTGTGTGTGAAGAAGGTTCCCAGATTGGGAACCCGTCGGTGATCGATGTTTGTGTCGGGATTTTTGATGTTTGGATAGCGATCTGGATGGGCCACAATGTCTTCGTGTAGCAATTGTTGTAAGTCAATGCCAACCTTTCGATACGTTCGAATGACCACATCTGTGCAGACCCCCGTGTCGGCTGGGACATCTCCCATCGGATAGTCCAGTTTGACATAGTTTGGCACATAACGTATCGATGCATCTTCAATTGATTGGGCAGCCAGTGCAAGGTCAGTAGCGGTTGTCGAGGTTGTCGAGGTTGCGTTTCCCAAGGCGATCAGTATGGTCAAAATGGCAATCATGTATACTTCCTACATTACAGAGTAGACAGGATTTGCTTCAACCAGAAATGTTTGGTCTGTTCTTAACAGTTTACTCACAAAATCCGTTGTTGTCCCAACTGTTGGCGGTACCCGTCCAGCCAATACTTTCAAAGTGGGTTGTGGTTTGGTCGACCAAGTCTTGACAGAGGACCGTGTTCATGTAGACGTAGAACAAACTGGCGATTGGATAGCCCTCTTCGTCATAGGTTCCGATGACGTCATCTTCGCCCAGAGAGTTCAAACGGGTCGTCAGACCACTCAAAGACAGCAGGTTTCCACATTCTGAAATGTAAATGCTGGCACCGATTGTTTGCAGATTGTCAAAGGCATCAAAACTGTCCATACCCAAGTTGTTGATCATCATCGAACCGTGAATCTCTGTCAGGTTCGACAGACCCATCAAGTTTGTCAGGTTTTCACTGTTGCTGAGGCTCAGGGTGTTCCCAATGGTGGTCAAGGATTCCAACCCATCCATCGACACCAAATTGTCGTTGTAACTGAGCAGTAGATCTTCATCGATGCTTTGTAGGTTGTTCAACCCTTCCAAACTTTCCAATCCTGGACTGTGCATGATCCACAACGATCCGGTGAGCGATTCCAAACTGTTGAATCCAGTCATGTCCGTTTGTGTCAGTCCTTCAACGTCCACACTTCCGTCGATGCTGGCACACCCAGCAATTTGGGTCAACTCTTCATTGCTGGTGATTTCGAAATCCCCGACACAAGCGCGCCCACAGCCTTCGTTGACCCATGGGTTCTGGTCATCGCAGTCTGCATCGGCGGTGACCCCATCTCCATCACTGTCCATATTGGGGTCCACATTGGGATCAAGTTCGTTGTCCGTGTCCATGCCATCTGTTGTGTCTGAGTCAGTGGACTTGCTTTCTTCAGGGTCTATCATGCATCCAGTTGCCATGGATGTACCGATCAAAGCAAAAAATAAAGCTGCGGGTGTCTGCATGTGTTCTCCAAAATGGGGGATGGACAACAACATACTACACCCGCAGGCAAGTCATGTCTACAATTGTGTGAACTTCTATGACACATCGGTTCTTTCATGTATATCGAGCATGTTGTGGGTATGCAGGGTGGGGGGTATATCGATATACAGATTTGTGTAGGTCGGTTGGGTTATTTTAGGTAGAACTTCTCACAGGAAATCTCATCGTAGACAAAGGTTCCAGCATTGTCGGAATTCAGATCATATTGAATGAACAAAGGATCGTCATCTGGCTGAAATGAACCGGTTTCCAAATCCAGTTTGGCCAGCAACCAAGAATCACTGGCTTCAAAGAAGGCGATTTTCTCAGTAGAATCCACACCGAGCAAGGTCCAATCTTCTGTTGACCAACTGTTCAGGACGGTGCTTCCTTGTTTGAGTATGGTATTTTGTTCAGTATCGATAAGGAAGAGGTTTCCACGAAGTGAAATGGTTTTGAGAACTGAATTTGGCTTTGAAAACAATTGAATGTTTCTGCCAATAAGTCCTTTTTTACGGATTGAACGGGTTGTTGAAGAGTGTTTTCGCATCATGATAGACTCCGTTGTCATGTTGTGTTCTTAGTATATATACTAAACGATGGAACGGAATTTTATCGGACAACAATTGTCTGTTTATTTGTCGTCAAAATGTAAATATGTGTATGAATCCAAGCAACCGTCGTAGAAATCAATCAGTTTGATGCCCTCTCTGGGCAAGATTCTACCCTGCGCAATTTCTTGATCGATGGTTTTCTTGATCAGCATGGCCATCAATTGTGGGGTGTACTGCATTTGGGAGAGCACTTCCTTGGCTGAAAATCCTCGAATGATCTCTTCAATGTAAAAGTCTTTGGGATCGTCGTCGTAACTGTACACGTGCACTTCATTGATTCGACCGAATAGGTTGTGCATGTCACCCATGACGTCTTGATAGGCGCCCGTCAAAAAGATGCCAATGTAATAGGGCTCATTTTCACTGAGTGGGTGCACCGGTAGAATGTTTTTGACCCCGTCCTCTGTCACGAATTGATCAATTTTGCCGTCGCTGTCACATGTGATGTCGACCATCGAAGCCATTTTGCTCGGTTTCTCGTTCAATCGATGAATTGGACACACAGGCAACAGTTGACGGATGGCCCATGCATCTGCCGTAGACTGAAAGACTGAAAAATTGCATAGATACTGGGACGATAGACGTTCAGTCAACTTGTCCAATCCATCTGGAATGTCTTCGATATCCACCAACATGCCTTCAATTTTCTGACAAACTTTCCAGTACAGTGTTTCAATTTTGGCCTTTTCTTCAAGAGAGACCACGCCCAAGGTAAACGCGTGAAACAATTCTTGTTTCATTTGTTCCGCATCGTTGAACAGGGCTTGAGCATCTTTGTGTGGGTCGCTCAACAAGGATCGCATTTGCTGAAGGAGCAACGACTCTCCATCCAGTTCCGTGGTGTCAATGCCAGAGTTGGCGTTGTCAATTTCGTCAAACACATGGGTGATGACACAGGAGTGGTGTGCTGTGATTGCTCGACCACTTTCCGTCACCAAATGTGGATGTGGGATGCCTGCGGTGTCACAAATTCGCTTTACAGAATCGACAATGTCGTGGACATATTCTTCGATGGAATAATTGCGAGACGAGTCACACTTGGAGCGTGAACCGTCGTAATCAATTCCAAGACCCCCTCCCAAGTCCAGATATTCACGTCGCGTACCCATCTTGTTTAGTTCAGTGAAGATGCGTCCAGCCTCGGACAGAGCATTCTTGAAGGCTCGGATGTCAGGCACCTGTGAACCGATGTGAAAATGCAACAGTTTGACTTGGTCAAGCATGTTTTCCGCTCGTAAAAATTGCACCACCCGTACCAAGTCTGAGGCTGTTAAGCCAAACTTGGCTCTGTCTCCACTGGATTTCTCCCATTTGCCAACCGATTTGGAAGTCATTTTCATTCTCAGGCCAATCAGTGGCTCGACATTCATTTCTTTGGCGATGCGTATCAACAAGGGCAATTCATGAAATTGTTCGATGACCACTACGATTTGGCGATTGAGTTTGCGTCCCAGCATGGCGAGTCGCATGTAATCTTCGTCTTTGTATCCATTGAGAATGGTTAGGGCGTCGGGGTTGGTGTTGTAGGCCAAGACGCTCATCAGTTCCGCTTTGCTTCCAGCTTCCAACCCAAAGGCGTAGGCTTGACCCGCATCGACAATCTCCTCAACCACCTCGCGCATTTGATTGACTTTGATGGGGTATACGCCACGATACTGTCCGTTGTACTGCAAACGCTCCATCGTTTCTCGAAAGATTGTATTCAGGTTCTGTACCCGTGAGCGAAGAATGTCGTGGAAGCGTATGACCACCGGCAGTTCAATCTTTTGGCTCTTGATCTCTTCGATGACCTCAAGAAGCGAGATTTCAACACCATTTTTAATGCCGTCTGGCTGAACGACCAAATGACCGTTGTCATTGATGCCAAAGTACCCATCGCCCCAACTTGAGATTTGATAGAGGTTTTCAGCTTGTTCCACAGTCCAATCGACAGCGCTCATGGTGCCCCCAACAACAGAATGATTTCTCTCAGCACTTTTGCGGCAAACACATCGCTGTTGCCCGTGGGGTCAATCTCTGGAGACAGTTCCACAACGTCTGCACCGACCAGATTCTTTTCTTTGAGAACTTTCATTAGAGAGATGAAGGAGTGAAAGTCTTCTCCACCAGCCTCAGGCGTCCCTGTCCCCGGAAGGTAGCAGGGATCAAAATAATCCAAGTCCAAAGTGAGATAGACTGGTCTATGTGCATTCAACTCTTGCACCCGTTCCAGAAACTCTTTTCTGGATGTACAGAGTGTTTTTTCTTTGCGCATCCATTGATATTCTTCTTTGGTTCCCGAACGAATCCCATACTGAATGAGGGAGTGTCCAGACTCAAAGTGATCCAGACTTCTGCGAATGATCGACGCGTGTGAATGGTGATACCCCAAATAGCCATCGCGTAAGTCGGCGTGGGCGTCCAAATGGATCAGTACCAAGTCCGGATAGGATTCCAAATATCTTCGAATGGGTGCATAGGATACAGAGTGCTCTCCACCGATCAACAGCGTGCGTACCGAATGCTCTTGCAAATCCATGTCAAAGAGGTTGAGATACTGCTCTGTGGCACGACCCCAATCTTGTTCCCCATCCTCAGAACGGTTTTGTAGATTGCCCAAATCGTAATAGGTCGGTAAATCTTCCGTGTCCAAGTCCAAATAGGGTGAATAACTTTCAATTCCGTCAGATACAGCCCGACAGGCATTTGGACCCTTGACTGTGCCTTTGCGAAAACAGGCCGTACCATCAAATTCAAAACCAATGATGTGCAACGCATGGCTGTAAATACCATCGGACATGTGCGCACCGTCAAATGGTTCACAAGTCTTTAGACCGAGATTGCTTTTGACCAAATTATTTTTGATCAATTTACTTTTGAGTTCAGACCCTGTCATAGGCCCTCCCAAATATGTGTACAGCTGTGTAATTAGACCTACATTCTATTCCAAAATTTTGACCAGACCAATCTTCGATCATCATATTTTTGTGGATTGTTCTGTGGAATGCAACAGAACTGTATGAAGATGTTCGTTCAATCTACATTTTTACAGAATGTAGTTGCATCAAATTCTATGATCCGTACGATGGAGCAAGGTGGTTTTTGTATCATGCCAAGATACACTAAGACTGTTCAATCAACCGTGAGAATACTTTATGCCTGTATTTAGCAATCGATTTTATGCTGCGATGCCCAAAGACCCAACCACCAGCAACTATGTGCGACAGGTGTCCAAAGCGATGCTGTCTGATGTCACACCAACACCCGTATCCAATCCAAGGCTGCTGAGTGTTTCAGATTCTGTGGCAAAATTACTGGGGATTGGAGACGAAGTGTATGGAGAGGAGTGGTTGTCGGTGTTGTCGGGCAATGGTTCACTTGAAGGAATGCAAACCTATGCGCACTGCTATGGTGGACACCAGTTTGGTCATTGGGCGGGACAATTGGGGGATGGTCGAGCGATTGCACTAGGAGAAATTGCCCATGAGGGTGCACATTGGGAATTTCAACTGAAGGGGGCTGGATTGACGCCCTATTCGAGAATGGGGGATGGTCGTGCCGTTTTGCGATCGTCGGTTCGCGAGTACCTGTGTTCTGAGGCGATGCATCACTTGGGTATACCAACAACGCGGGCGTTGTCGTTGGTTTTGACTGGAGACGGTGTGGTGCGCGACATGTTCTATGATGGGAATCCCGAAACGGAACCGGGCGCCATTGTGTGTCGTGTTGCGAAGAGTTTCTTACGGTTTGGCTCTTTGGAAATATTTTCTGCGTACAATGACATTGAGCGTCTTCGTCTCATTGTAGACTTTGTATTGAAAACCTATTACCCACACATTCCATTTTCTGGGGATGCCGATCGAAAAGAGGCGGTTTTGCAATTGTTTCGTGAAGTTTCAGAGCGCACAGCCAAACTGATTGCACAGTGGATGAGCGTTGGCTTTGTCCACGGAGTGATGAACACCGACAACATGTCTTTGCTTGGACTGACCATTGATTATGGTCCCTACGGCTGGTTGGATATTGTGGATTCTGGTTGGACTCCCAATACGTCAGACAATGCTCGACGTCGCTACGCTTTCGGAAACCAACCCAACGTTGGCGCTTGGAACTTGATGAAACTTGCCGAGGCTCTATACCCATTGGTTGGTGAAGCGGAAGGACTGCAAGATGCGTTGGACAATTACCGTGTTGTCTTTCAAGAGACCTACACAAAGGTGCGCTATGAAAAACTTGGGTTGACCCTTCCGACAACTGAACCCAAAAATGCTGTGGTCAACCGATTGTACGACATCATGGAACACACCGAAACAGATTTTACAGTATTGTTTCGAACCCTCAGTGGGTTGAGCACTGACGATTTGCTTCAGAAAGGTTCTGTAGAAGAACACACTCGTGTCCTGTCAAACGCATTTTATCAATACGAAACATGGGATGCTTCGATGCACCAACGTTGGTCAGATTGGTTGACCGCTTACCACACTGCGTTGACACAAGATGGTTTATCCGATGGTGAGCGCATCCGAAACATGAAACAGCGAAACCCAAAGTTTGTGTTTAGAAATTATTTGGCTCAGTTGGCGATCGATGACATTGTAGCAGGCAACACGACGGTATTGGAAAACCTACACACTGTGTTGAAAACACCATTTGACGAGCATCCAGAGTTTGAGCAGTGGGCAGGAAGGATGCCAGACTGGGCCAGAAACAGGGCTGGATGTTCTGCATTGTCTTGTTCTTCATAGGTGGTCGCTGTGCACAACGTGGAGTTCAAAATGCAGTTGAAACAAATCCAGTTTTTAAAGTACAAAGCCTTACGCAAACTGACGGTAGAGACCAGCCAAATCAATGTGCTCACTGGGCGAAACAATGCGGGAAAATCTACGTTTCTGAGTGCCATTCGTCTGCTCGATGCCGCGTTGTCCTATGCCCGTAGGCGTTCTGCAACAATTGTTTCCACCAATGTCGGACGACGACATGGCTACGCGGTCCCCACAGACAACCTGCCTGTTTCGCTGGACAATATTCATTCGGATCTAGAACGGGTGGAGACAGTTGTTGATTTTATCTTTGACAACGGTTCGATCTTTACGCTCTATTTCCCAAAAGATTCTGGGTGCATTTTCTTTGTGCAAGGAGTTTCTGCTCCCAAAACACCGTCGGCATTTCGATCTCAGTTTCCATTTCAAATCGTACAGGTTCCCGTATTGGGACCATTGGAAGACAAAGAGCCTCTGGTGCAAGACGCAACACTGAAAAAGGGACTCTCTACACATCGTGCATCTAGACACTTTCGAAATTATTGGCATCGAAACCACGAATCTTTTCCACAGTTTGCTACCCTCATCGCTAAAACATGGGAGGGCATGGAACTCGAATTGCCGAGGTTGAATACCTCTCTCAAAGGAACAACCTTGGATATGTACTGTACAGAGTATCGACGATATCGAGAACTCTACTGGTTTGGCTTTGGTTTTCAAATTTGGTGTCAACTGTTGACCCACATTTCTAGGGCGAGGGCTGGTGACATCATTGTGGTGGATGAACCGGAAACCTATTTGCACCCAAAAGTACAGAAACAACTTCTTGGCATTTTGAGAAATACGGGCGCACAAGTATTTATGGCTTCTCACTCGGCGACCATCATCGCCTCTGCACAACACAATGAAGTATTGGGAATCAATCGAGACAACAACAAGGGGGAGCGCTATAAAGAATTGGGTGTGCCCTTGTGTCAGCGCTTGGGATTGTTGCCTTAGATGGTTGTGTTGTGTCGAACTTTGTATACATTTGTATACAATGGTTCACGTGAAACTGTTTGGTAATTTGAAAAGTTCGTGCCGATTGAGTAGCATACAGTAATAGACTGTGGAGGTAGAATGTTGTTGAGTGTATTGACGATCCTTGCGTGTGGGAACAACAAAGAGGATACGGGGTTCTTTGATCTCTATGACCCAACGGTTCAAGTAGAACCTGGTTCAGAACCAGATGCCCCCGAACCAGATGCTCCAGAACCGGACAATCCCAACGAACCTGCCAATCCCAATGAGCCTGACAATCCGAATGAACCAGGGAATTCCAATGAGCCAGGAAATCCAAATGATACTGGTGGTGGTGGAGAAAACTCAGGCGATCCAGATATTGATGACGATGGCGATGGTCTATCTGAAAATCAGGGGGATTGTGACGATACCAATGGTCAAGTCTTTCCAGGTGCGACCGACTTCCCCAATGATGGACAAGACCAAGACTGCAGCGGTGCCGATGCAACGCTAACGCCTGTCGGATTGCTGAATGGCAACATGGATATGGAAAGTGGTGGTTACCCAACAGATTGGATGAATCTAGGCGATGCATGGGGATGGCAAGCACACGACAGCAACATCTTTGTAGACGGTGTGGATACGGGTGGATTCTTTGGTGCGCACTCTCCGATGGGTGGCGCGGTCAAAATTTGGGGCGCTGGCGATGCCAATGTTGAAAATCCTGGTGAGTCCGTGGTCTTTCAAGAGTTTACAGCCGATGCCAATTGGACTCCCGCGGACAAAATCTTTTGGTTGACTGCGTGGGGACTGCACCACACAGAGGTTCCAATGCTGGGTAGTGCTGAGGCCTATGGCGTGATTCGTTGCTTGGACGCCAGTGGAAACGTTCAAGGCGATGCCGTGACTCAATCCATCAATGCTCAAACACAGTTGGAATCTTGGAGAAATTTGTCGACGTGGGTGCAGTGCAACTCGATGACCGAAACAGTACAGGCCATTTTGATGTTTCACCAAGTGGATTTCAATACCGATCAAGGAATGGTCTTCTTTGATGACGTGGATTTCGCCCAAGCGGATTGATGTTACGGGTCCACAGAACACAATACTCAATATAAGTACAGAGCGAACCAAATATCGTTCAAAGCATCGTTCAAAGCATCGTTCAAAAACAGTCCAATTGATCGACAAAACACCGGTATCACAATAGAAGGGGTGCACGAGAACCCTTTGCGTGCTCGACTCACCTTTATTCGAGTATGCCATGACGACCTTTGCCGATCTTAAACTGTGTTCTCCCATTCAACAAGCCGTTTCCAACGCGGGCTATACAGCGCCCACACCCATTCAAGCGCAAGCCATTCCAGTCGTGATGGATGGCAAGGACGTGTTGGGCTGTGCACAAACCGGAACTGGAAAAAC
This sequence comes from uncultured Myxococcota bacterium, assembly GCA_965661985.1. GTDB lineage: Bacteria > Myxococcota_A > UBA796 > UBA796 > UBA796 > CAJWHX01. The sequence continues at coordinate 12,280 of CBFIFY010000063.1, forward strand.
CGCGGCGTTTCTGTTGCCGATGCTTCACCGGTTGCATTTGGCACCCAAAACGAAACAAATCAAAACATTGATTCTCACGCCAACGCGGGAATTGGCGGCGCAAATTGGAGAGAACTTTCAGCAATATGCGGAACTGACTGATCTAAGGCACTTGGTCATCTTTGGTGGTGTGAAGCAGAATCCGCAAGTGAAACAATTGAAACGTGGTGTGGATGTATTGGTGGCAACACCCGGTCGACTGCTTGATTTGCACGGACAAGGGTTCATATCCTTGGAACAAGTGGAATTCTTTGTGTTGGATGAGGCGGATAGAATGTTGGACATGGGCTTTCTTCCTGACATCAAACGATTGCTCAAATTGTTGCCAGAGAACAGACAGAATTTATTGTTTTCTGCGACCATGCCCAAGGACATCGTAGAACTCGCATCTCAGTTTTTGACAGATCCCGTTCGAGTTGAAGTGGATCGCCAGTCCAGTACCGTTGAACAGATTGATCAATTGGTGATGTTTGTCGAGCAGTCCAACAAAAAGCATTTGCTCAAACACATTTTGCACGAAGAACAGATTGAAGCCTCGATAGTGTTTACTCGAACGAAACATGGTGCAAACAGGGTGGTAACCTTTCTAGAGAAGGGGGGTGTGTCGGCGGCTGCAATCCATGGCAACAAGTCACAAAATGCCCGTACACGTGCGCTTGATGGCTTTCGAAACGGAGAGATTAAGGTCTTGGTGGCAACGGATATCGCCTCTCGAGGAATCGATGTGGATCGGGTCAGTCACGTTTTCAACTTTGATTTGCCGAACCTACCAGAGAGTTACGTGCACAGAATCGGACGAACTGGTCGCGCGGGCGCCAAGGGACAAGCCATCGCTTTTTGTAGCCCAGATGAAGCGGATTATTTGGTGGACATTGAACGCACCATTGGAAAAGTCATCGCCGATGAACGAACCCATGACTGGCACTCCTATCCAGCATTGGAACGGGTGTTGGTGGTTCGAGAAGAGAGCAAAGAAGCCCAAGAACGACGTCTGAAACAAGCAAAGTCTCGAAAGGGCAACAAGCCATCTTTTCGACGTCGAAGAGCGAGACAAGGACAAGGGACAGGACAAGGGAAAGGACAAGGCAACAGACAAGGTAAACAGGGCAACAATCGTCGACGTTGATTGTGTGAGTTTATAGAGGTGAACTGTGCATCATTCGCTCAAACACCCACTGGCTTTCTCTGCCAAGAAGTCCATCATCGCATTTCGATAGGCCGCATAGTTGTAATCGGGTACACCAGCCAGACCACCAATTCCATGACCAGCACCTTCGACTTCAAACAAGGTCTTTGGAAGGTCCTCTGGCAGTTGCTCAAAGAACTTTCGAGAGCTGTTGATGGAGACGGTTTCATCTGCTGTTCCGTGCATAATGAAGGTTGGGTGCGTGGTGTCCATGAGTTTTAGATCGGTTTCGAGAACGCCGCTTGTGAGAAAAGACCCAGGCAGACTGACTGAGAGATTCTCTTCAATTTTCTTGCCCACGCCAAGTACGGCGGCTTCAAACATTTGTGCGCAGAGGTTTCGTTTGGCCATCATTTCACCCGCGGGAAAGCCACCGACCGACATCGCGTAGACGATCATTTTGCTGGTGTCGGGAGCGACTTCAAGCGCCGCATCGAATGCCAATAGCGCATCACTCATCCAGTCTGGTGATTCCGGAGCCGTTTCGGGAAGGGATTTGCCATACCCACGGTAATCCCACACGAAGACATTGAAACCCATTTTGTGAAGCAATTGTACACGCGGTAAATAGTGATCGATGCTGGCATAACGTCCGTGGTTGTAGACAACAGTGGTGTTTAGCAAGCCTGGAGCGGAACCATTTGCAGGGATGAAGTAGGCATCCAGTGATACTCCTTCTTCAACGTCGATGGTGATGTGTTCCACGATGCTTGGATCGATGGTTGGCAATGTTTCATTTGCGTCGAATGTTTGTTCACGCCAAGGAGCGACGCGGTCCCAATCGTAGTCCATTTCACAGGTGGTGCAGATTTTGTCCCACTCGTCTTCAACATCATCACAAGTACTGGCATCGACATCAGCGCAGGGGATGTTGCTGTGAAAGGGCAGAAGTGGGTCAAGGGTTAGACAGCCAGTCAACAGGGTTAGCCACAACATCACTCACCTCCAAAAGCAAAACCAACACTGCCGGTGACGGACAGAGCCCCATACCCAAAGGTCGCAAAGGGGACGTCGACAATTTCAGGTTGACGGTTGATCGCCAAATAGCGTGTTTCAGCCTGTATGAATAGTCTGTTTTTGCTGTTCCACTGTAGCCCAGCAAAGGGAGCAAGGGTCAATTCTGGATCGACGACATCGAGATAGTTGGCGACACCCACATATCCAAGGTGCCTATTGATATTCCACCCAGCAGTAACATCGATTTGATTCAAGAAGAAGGCTTTGCGCATGTCCGTTTCTTTGGTGCTGTCCAACCAGTTGTTGTAAAAATGAAGCCTTTCGGTGACCGATATTGAAGGAATACCTCCACTTTGCTCTGTCAAAAGATGTGAAACCCCACCGTGCAGTCCAACTGTGCCAAACGCCAGAGCTGTGGTGTTCAGACCATAGTTTACATCCAACGGTCGACCTCCTACCGAGGATAGACCGCTTTGTCCTTCAATCACCAAGTTTGGCAACGGAATTGGGGGACCCAATGCTTTGAGTATGGCACCGCCTCCCGTCACACCAACTCGATGCTCTCCTTTATCAAGGGGCCGGGCAGTGTTGAGGGTGCCACATCCAATACTTTGACCATAGCCAACTGCCATTAAACCTAGGCAAACTAATCGTTTCATTGATTCTCCGAGATATGGTACACTGTGGATGTATTGACAGGATGCAAGTGTTGTGTATGGTAAGTATATAGTTCAAAAACAATCAATTTGCGTAGAAATTTTCTAGGCAATGTTCAGTCATAGGAAAACACATGATTCACTGTTTGTCCCCATTGAACGGATTAAAAGAGGCTGAGCAATGTAGGTCTTTGTTGCATGTTCCAAGACACTGGTTGAGAAAAGTCTCCAAATCGACTCGGCAAATTATGCTCGAGGGTGGGTACAGTTTTGGTGAGCAACGCATCGATTTGTCTAAACTCATGACTGAAGCAGTCTCCAAAAAAGTAAGCATCCCCCCAGAAATGGAGCTTCCCTTCCCAGAATTTTCGACAACGTCTCCCCAGATGACGATTCAGGTACGCAATGAAACAACCTTGATGTCTGCTAGACGTATGGTTCAAGAGGGAAGAACGCCCTTGGTTCTCAATTTTGCCAACGGTACACAAGTTGGGGGTGGATTTTTAACTGGCTCAAGAGCGCAAGAAGAAACCTTGTGCTATGCCAGCACCTTGTATGGCACTTTGGTAGGAGATCGATTTTACCGGTACAATACGGAACATTGTCCTACTGCCAGTACGGACTATGCGATTTTGTCACGTGCGATTGTTTTTCGCAACGACAAGTATGAAGAGATAGAATCTCCTTGGACTATGGATGTATTGACATCTGCAGCACCAATCGCCAATCCACATTGGAATGGTTTGCCCTACGAACAATCAGAAGCGTTAATGGATACTCGAATCGCTCGAGTACTGGACATTGCCATTGCCTATGGGTATACAGATTTGGTGTTGGGTGCATGGGGATGTGGTGCTTTTGGCAATGATCCGAACGCCATATCAGCTTTGTTTGAAAAACACTTGCACCATCGCCAGTCTCATTTTCATCTTGTGTATTTTACCATTGCGGATTGGAGTCCAGAACGACGTTTTTTGGGTCCCTTTGCGGACCGATTTTCGCCACAATGACGTAGACCCTATCTTATCCATCACGGTTGTATTTTTGTCGGAGCAAACTGTATTGAATTGGAAAAACACGCACAATTGGACGGCTGATTCAGACGTTGTTGAAGGGTATTTGCGAGATGCGTCCAATCTATGTGGTCATGCGGAAGGAGTATTTCGTCCAAGGGACACTTTGGATGTGTCTGCCATATTGAGCGACTGCAATGAACGTGGTGTACCTGTTACGGTGACGGCCCAGCGCACAGCGACCACAGGTGCACCAGTGCCCTTTGGTGGGGTGTTGCTCAGTATGGAGAAACTGGACACCATACACTCGACAGCAGAAGTGGATGCTGGGGTTGTGCTGGGGCACTATCAACAGTATGTCGAAAAGCAAGGGCGGTTGTTTCCACCGGACCCCACATCCAGACATGAGTGTTCTGTGGGGGGAGCGATTGCCTGCAACGCCAGTGGAGCCCGATCCTTCAAGTATGGGGCAACCAGACCGTGGGTAGAGGCGTTGGAGGTTGTCTTTGCCAATGGGGAAATTCGGCAAGTGGATCGTCAAACGCCAGTACCGAATGACTGGCCCGCAATTGATTGTGTGGTTCCAGCAGTCAAAACGGCGGCTGGCTATGAACCCACGGAGAACTTGCTAGATGTCATGGTTGGACAAGAGGGAACGCTGGGGGTGATCACAAAAGCCTGGTTGACCACCATACCCAATCCACAAGTGCTGGGTTTGCTGGTGTTCTTTGATTCTCGTCTTGATTGTGTGGGTGCTGTACAGGACTTGAAACGGGGTGCAGTTCGCCATCGATTGGGTCACACTGTACCTCAAAAAGATGCGGTGTCCCCACGTGCCATCGAGTATTTTGACCGTCATTCCATTGCCTTGATGCGGGCGCGATTGAACGACTTGCCCGATGCAACCTGTGGCCTGTTGATTGAATTGGAGTCTCAAACCGATGAATTCCCATCGTTGACACCCTGTTTGGACATCTTGCATCGTCACAATGCCCTAATTGACTACATCATCTTGGCGGATACTGAGCGTGAGCGTGAGCGACTGCATCGGGCTCGACACGCAATTCCTGCGGGAGTGAATGAACGGGTTGTCGCCAATGGCATGCCCAAGATCGGGACAGACTTTGCGGTACCAGATCATCGACTGTTGTGGATGCTTGAAGCCTATGACGAGGTTGAACTGCCCTCTATTTTGTTTGGGCACATTGGAGACAATCACCTACACCTCAATATGTTTCCGACGGATGCTGAAACGTTGAGTTTCGCTAAGGAGACGTATGCTGAACTTGCCCGTATAGCATTGGCATATGGCGGTACAGTGTCAGCGGAGCACGGAATCGGAAAGATCAAGAAAGAGTTGCTGGCAGAACAGGTTGGTGAACAAAGTCTCGCTCAATTCCGACGACTCAAAAATCACGTGGACCCCAATTGGATATTGGGCAGGGGTACTCTTTTTGATAGATTGTCTAAGAATGGTTCTTTTATATAGAGAGCAGTTCAAAGTGTGCATGGATATAGTAAAGAACAAACACTGGTGTAAGATTTCAATCTCAGTTGCGTTGAAGGAAGGACGATGACATTCAATCTGGAACAGGAGCGAGAGATGGTCACGGCTTTACAACGGGGAGATCGAAAGGCAGCGGCTTGGTTGTTTGAAACTTTTTCTGATGTTCTGTATCGAAAGGTCATTTTGTCTCGGTTGCCGTATCGTGATCAGGCAGAAGACGTGTTGTGTGAAACCTTTCGCATTGCCTTGGAAAAAATTGCTTCCTATCAAAGTTTGGATCGTTCTATATTCTTTTGGTTGCGGAGAATCTCGATCAACCTTGTGGTGGATACCTATCGAAAGCAGGTACGAAAACGAGAATTGGCAGAACGCATTTTGGCCCGCGACGCTGTCGATATGGTCATGGGTTCACAGAGTGCCACTGCTGATGACGTCATGAGCCAAACCGAACAAGAGGTGGACACCAAAGATATGGTGCATCGAGCGTTGGACAAACTCAACCCCAGATATGCAAAAGCCCTTCGTATGCGGTTGCTAGAAGAGCAGAGTCGGGAAGCTTGCGCAGAGGCTTTTGGCATCACCGTTGGGAATTTTGACGTACTTTTCCACCGAGCTTCCAAAGCATTTAGGGACAACTATCCACCGTAAATGGGAATGCTTTCTTTACACAACACTTTAATTAATCACAGAACTCACTCTTTTTATGACCACAGAACGATCCTCTACAGAATTGGCCCCAACAGAATTGGCCACTTGGCTAGACGCCATACTCGCTGGAGATTTGAGTCTTGATCCCCCTCAAGATTCAGAGGCGCTCTCTGTTGTGTGGGCGATGCGACCAGACTTGGCGCCCCCATCCAAACTGTCTATAGAGTCCGTGTTGAGCCGAGTGTCTGTGGGACCCTTTGTGGAAAGAGTAAAAAGTTCTCAAAGAGTGGAAGGGGAAGTGGAAGACGAGTCTGCTTCACATCAGAAAGTAGACACGGAGACCTGGGACACTGTCGCGGATGACTTTGTGACAGCGTTGTTTTCTGAGGCGCGAACGCAGAACTCAGCATCGCCATCTCTATCTTTGGACGATGTGTTTGCAAGGATTGAGTCCGGACCGTTTGGTACATCTACTGCTGGGGTGTCCGAGAGGGGTCTACAGGTTGAAGGGAGCCCGCTGGAGGCGACAGAGAAACCTGAAGGGGCAACCTCTTCATCTTTATTGAATGAGACCGAACGTTCTTCTGCAAACAACAATCGATGGTGGAATGCCCGTTGGCTAGCGGGTGGTTTGGCAGCGGCTTTGGTGCTGTTGACATTGGTTCCCTCAGAATTTGAGGCGCCGGTTTCTGAGGACAGTATCTTTGCGCCCCGAGAAGAGATGGAAATGGAAGAAGCATTGCCGGCGGACGAGATTCATTATAGTCATCGACCAATAGAGCCAGAAGTCCCAAGAGTCCCAAAATTCCAAGAACAGGCAAAAAGGACTGTTGAAAAGCCAGCTTCGCCCAAAAAAGCACTGTCTCCTTCCAAGACAAGCCCCTTGGATACAATAGCCCAACAGGCGCCGACGCAAGGTTTCGAGAGAGAAACGGACAAATCAGAACGCAGCGATTTGTTGGTTGTATCGTCAGATTCTGTGAACCGACCAACAACAAAATCAATGACTGGGTCAACAAGGGAGCCAGTTATTGAATCTAAGCCCAGTGCCCCCGCAGTACAGTCTGTAGTGGTGGGTGAAGCCCCCGCCGATGACTTCGATCAAGGGTTGAGTGGTGGAGCGTTGCAACTGGATGCACTGACTGAAGAAAAGGTGTTGGAAGAAGCATCCGGTATTGGAGCGACTTCCACAATGATGTCGATGGACACTACAATATCTCCAACAAATCCAGCCCCTTCTTTTGCAGAACCAGAAATGGATGTGTTGGAAGATTTGGTTGAAGAAGAACCAATGCCCTTGTCTGAAAATGATGCCGAAGAGAAAGAGGAGAACGAAGAGAAAGAAGAGAACGATGAAAAAATTCTACGGGAACAGACCCTTGCAGTACCACAGGTGGATGAGGTTTTAGCCACCGATAGGATGGAAGCGTTGACCCTATCCAAAGAGTCGAAAAGAAGACAGTTTGGAAAAGCCAAAGGACAAAGAGCGAAGAAGGCACCTATGGCGGCAGCCGAATCTGCTCCAGTGGCGATGAGTGCTGATGATACTGTCTCTGGGTATGCCTACACGTCTGATGGAGATGAGTCTGTTCAGAATCTTCCAACTGTATTGACATTGGCACAGCGTCAAGAAGTTGTCCCTCCGACCACGGTTCAACAGGTTTTGGACCTTTGTGACTCCAACAAGCCAACCGAAGCACTAGACATTCTTTGGATCGCCCATCAATCCAGGGCCCAAGCAGAACAGATTCAGTTGCTTGAGCAATCGAGTGTATACAGCAATGGTGATCCACGATACTTGAAGCGCAATTGGCTCAAATTGGCTCAGTTGTATCGCAAGAACGGAAATGCCCCTCAAGCAGAGCAGTATGAACAGCGCGCCTCGACTTTGCCATAGACATATCTGTACAACGACCAACGACTGTATAGGACTACAAAATCAAATCACACTCTTTCGATCAATATTTCGGTTATCAATTGTGTGAGAAGATCAGAATGAGGAGTTTGAATGCTGTCCACAACACAAATGAGTCGTTTGGCCACTCGATTGCTCTCTCCTGCTATGAAGGCTCGACTTGAAGGGTTTCATTTTGAAGATGCTGGTCATGGATATGACGCTTTTGGTATGCACCCATCTGCCATTCACTTGGGCGTGGGGCTCTTCGATTGGATTTACAGTTCATATTTTCGAGTGATCAGTCAAGGCTCAGAACACATTCCATCTCACGGGTCAGCAATTTTGGCTGCCAATCACTCCGGAAATTTACCGATTGACGCGATGATGCTGTGGAATGATGCCGTTCGGCAGACGAGCCCTCCAAGGGTTGCACGTGGCATCGCTGACCACTTTGTTCCGGCTCTTCCTTTTATTGGCACCTTGTTCGCTCGTGGTGGGATGGTGGGTGGCTCTGCTGGCAACGTACGTTCTTTATTGGACAAAGGAGAGTTGCTGATGATCTTTCCAGAGGGAGTGCCTGGAATCATCAAACCTTGGGAGAAACGCTATCAATTGCAGACCTTTCGTGTGGGACACGCACAGATGGCCATTCAACACTCTTGTCCCATTGTACCAGTGGGAATCATTGGCGCAGAAGAACAATTGCCATCTTTGTTTTCTTCCAAGCGTTTGGGCAAAATATTTGGCATAGAGGCCGTTCCCATCCCCTTGGTTCCCGTGCCATTGCCAGTACGGTATCGTATCTATTACGGTGAGCCCATTCCCGTACACGAACGCTATGACAGAAGCCAGGCGGATAATCCAGAGGTGTTGAAACAGGTGGCTGAAGAAGTCAAGCAGGCTGTACATGAACTGATTCAACAGGGACTGTCCGATCGAACGGGGGTGTTTCGATGAATGTATTGGTTACTGGTGCAGGCTCTCCATTGGGAGAACGGGTCGTCCTTCGTCTACTAAAGGACTCAAGGGTGTCTCACATCGTTGCCGTTGCCGATAAAGGTATGGCTTCCACAATTCCTGAGAATCCACGCATCACGCATACGGAGATCAAGTTTAAAAGCCAACGCCAGTTGCATACCTTGCTGTTTGGGTTGGCTCTTGAAAAACGGGTTCAAGTGGTCATTCACACCTCTCAAGCGGAGTCTGCCAATCGAGAGGGCGCGTCTGTACATGAACACAATGTAGAGTCCTTGAGGGCACTGGTGAAGTTTGCCGAACGTCATCCGACGATTCGTCGACTGGTGATCCGCTCAAGTGGTGCTGTGTATCAGGTACAGCGTGATTTGCCTGCTTTAATTAGTGAAGATCATCCTTTGAACATGGCTGCAGGAGCACCGCAGTGGGTTCGTGATCGTGTAGAGGCAGATTTTACGGCTTGCGCTCGGATGGGGTTGTCGACGTTGCAGGTGGTTGTACTTCGGATGGCCGAAATCTTGGCACCGGGGTGTGGCTCTCAAATGTATGATTATCTAGACTCTTCTTTGTGCTTGAGACCGATAGGCTTTGATCCAATGCTCAATTTTCTGTCGTTGGAAGATGCCGCGCAGGCTTTTCAGCATGCCGCACACACCGCCGAGCAGGGCGTATTCAACATTCCTGGTGCAGATACGTTGCCATTGACGGAAGTGATTGCTTTGTGGGGACGACCTTCCATTGCCATGCCGGAATTCGGGATTTATTGGACGTACAAAATTCGTCAGCATTTGAGAGGTGGTCAGTTTCGGTACGGAATGAATCGTCGACGCTTTCACTATTCTGGTATTTTGGATGGCCGTCGTGCAATCGATGTGCTTCGATATGTTCCGTCTTCTTCGGTCGATTGGCCAGTTGTTTAGCATGTACGTTGCTGATGGTCGTTCTAATATGAAGTCTGTATCAGATTGACATTGAACAATTTGGTTGGCTACACTATATAGATATGACTGGACAGTGCAACAGCGAGGCAGCGATGAAAACAGTTTGGATAAGTGTGTTTGCGATTGGATTGGTAGCTTGTGGTGAAGAAAAAGAGTCGGAAACGACCAACACCGTGTTCAACCAAGAAGGTGAGAATGAAGACAATGTAGACAACTCAGGGTGTCCTTCGGTCGTTCCAGAAGAGTATCAGTTTCTTTGGGACTGTGAAAATGCAACCGATGATTGTAGCGCCAAACTGTATCGACATGGGATTGGAGAGTCCTTTGAAGATGGATCTTTTGAAATGACCGAGAACTGGTATCTCTTCAATGGACCCAGTGATTACTGCGTGGATACGTTTAAGATTGTGGGACAGTATGACTCTAGAGAGCCATCGACCTTTGGGTGTGTCAGTTGCGAAAGTATGTATGAAGTGTATTGGATGATGGAAGAGTCTCAATGTGAAGTGCTTTGGTCTCCGCTCTTTGCCGAACAAGAAGCCAATGATCCCGCAATGCAAGAGTATTACGGGTTCATCATGATGGATACCCACGGTGGTTGGGATATTCGCTATGAAGAAATGTTGGCGGTGGCAGCGCCTGTAAACGGCAATCAATACACGGTCAACAACAACTATGGCCGTGGTGTGGCTACGCCGACCGACCCCGACGCCGCACCGGCTGGCGAAGCAGATCCAATGATTGATGACTATCAACCGGCTTCCTTTGTGTGGACCAATACTGGTGACTGCTTACAATAACGTGCTTTGTTCAAACATATTGAGGAGACGCAATGGACAATGAAACCTCAAACAATGAGTCTCAAGCGACTTCTCAAAGAATAGACACGCGACCCAAAGCGCTCAATCGACTGATGGTGGTTCCAATTTTGATGGCATTGGGGTTGGCTGCGGCGACAGGGTTGCTGGTGTTAAAGATGACCGAAGACCGTGTTGCTACTGGAGAGCGTCTCACATTTGAACTTCAAGGGGATTGTATCGAGTCTGCTCAGTCGACCATATTGGCAAGGGCAGAGGCGGTGGGGGTCGGAGAGCCCGTGTTTGATGGATCTTCTTTCTCTATGACGTTGCCAGATATTCCAAATGCCAAAGAAGACATCCCCAAACTTCTTTTTAGACCAGGGCGTTGGACGATGCGAGATGGCGATAAAGTAGTTCTATCCAATGACGATATTGCCAGCGCAACATTGAGTATGGACGAAGCTGGGATGCCAGAAACGCTGTTGTCTTTTGATCCGGCGGCCAAACAAGAGGCTCAACTCTATTTGGATGAACGTGAAGGTGGCAATACGAACTTGTGGATTGATGATGAAGAGATCATTTCTCGACCGAACAGCATTCCCGTATCAGACGAATTTCGATTGGTTTCGACAAATACAGAACCAAAGGTGCGCATGAAAGAGTCTGTAGACTTTGTCATTTTGTTGTCCAACCCAATGATCGAATGCCAAATCAAGTGGGCTGTTCAAAAATGATCGCAAAAGATCGCACAAGGGATCATCAGCGCAAAAGTCACCTTCTATCGAATCTTTGACCATAATTTATGACATGTCAATAGTTTGAATTGCGACAAAAGTAAGAGAGTTTGGTTGACAGTTTTGTCTCACCGAGATACATCTGTGGTGTTCGAAATGACAAGCGAAACATTGAATGATTCGGAAATGTCGAAATAGAACAAAGTTCTTAGAAATCGCTGAAGGAAATCTTGTGATGAGATGAAGATGAAAAACTTTGAGAAAAAGTTTGACAGCCAAATCGAAACACATTACATTCCAAAAGCGCTCTGAAAACGAGCAACCTTCTTGAGAGTCAGAACTGACACACGGAAACGGTGACTAAGTTGACAATGATTGAGAAACGGTCTTTGAAATCTAGATAGCAGCTCTTGTTAATTTTATTTGAGATAAAAACAAGATGACTTTACAAACACGTAATTTATTACGATGTTACAGTAAACAAACAAAGTAGAAAACGTAAGTTTAACTACTGAGTCAACAGTCAGCGTTGGGACCGCCACTGAGATATGTGGTTCACCAACATGCAGATGAGTTCGTGGGAGCATGGACTCAGTCAAGCTTTTCAATTGGAGAGTTTGATCCTGGCTCAGAGTGAACGCTATTGGCGGGCTTTAGACATGCAAGTCGAACGAGAATCTTCGGATTCTAGTGGCGGACGGGTGAGTAACACGTAGGTAATCTGC
>CBFIFY010000064.1:0-23501 GCA_965661985.1 uncultured Myxococcota bacterium
TTGAAGAATTGGTCTTAATGGAAGAAGAATTTACCACAGAGCAAGTTTGGGCAGCCCTGGCCAAAGGTACGCTGGAAGGAAACATTCAGCCCACATTTGCCGGTTCGGCACTGAAAAACTGGGGAGTTCAAGCACTGCTAGACGGGGTCCTCAAACTTCTACCCGATCCCCTTTCGCGTCCCGCATCTCCAGCAAAACGCCTCGACGGTAGTCAAACCTCAGTAGAAATGACAGATGACGGAGATTTGGTCGCACTCGCTTTCAAAGTTCAGATGTGGGACGGTCGACGCCATGTATTTGCGCGGATTTACCGTGGTGTCCTCGAAGAGAAAAAGCAAATTAAGGTCGCTGGCAAAAAGAAAGTAGAACGTGTTGCCCGCGTATTTGACATTGATGCCAATTCCAAGCGCAAAATTTCCAAAGCCCACGCTGGACAAATCGTTCTACTCTCTGGTCTGAGACACGTGACCACTGGGGATACCATTTGTGCAACCGACGGTGAGGAAGTATTGCTGGAAGCCATCGACACCAAAGAGCCTGTACTGGGCTTGGCCATTGAGGCTGATTCCAGCAAGGACGAGGAAAAGATGATGGAAGCCATCGCCAAAATCTGTGAGGAAGATCCAACTGTCCGCTTTGAGGAAGACGAAGAAACCGGCCAACGCATCCTTCGTGGAATGGGTGAACTCCACCTCCAGATCTTGTTTGAAAGAATGAACCGTGAGTTCAATTTAAAACTACGCTCTGGAAAGCCGCGCGTAACGGTTCGAGAAACGATTCAATCGACTGGCACTGCCGATGAAACCATCGAACGAACGATTGCCACTGGAAGCAAAGACCTACATTTGAAAGCCCGATGTGTGGCCACAGCCACCCCAAATGAGCGTGGTGCTGGCTGTACCCACACCGTTGAGCCGACAATTTTGCCTGAAGGGTCTTCGCTCAATGCCGCCCAAATGGAAGCTGTTGTCGAAGGTGTCAAAGATTCGATGATGGGGGGGCCAATCGCAGGGTCTCCCTTGGTAGACGTGGCTGTCACGCTAGACGTTGTAGAGAGCTTTGACAAAGACTCCACGCCTCAGGCTCTTAGAATTGCAGCAGCACAAGCGGTACGCAACGCCATTCGAAATGGTGGTGGTGCCAAAATGCAACCCATCATGAAAATCGAAGTGGTTGTTCCAGCAGAATATGTTGGAAGCGTATTGGGAGATCTTCAATCCAAGCAAGCCATGATTTATGATCAAGTGCCAAGCATGGATTCCATCTCTTTGCTCGGAGAGTGCCCACTAGAATCACTCTTAGGGTATACAACGACGTTGCGTTCCATGACCAAAGGTCGTGGCTCGTTCACTATGGAATTCGCACGCTTTGACGTCATGTAAAAATAAATTTTCACTTTTTGTGTAAGTTTAGTGAACCAACATCCTTTAGGGAATGTCCAACAAAGACACAACCCAAACAACAGGATGTTTACCATGCGTTATCAACCACTCAATATTATTCTTCTCTCCACCCTTCTTGGCTGCCAAACAAAACATCAAAATGCCATTGATGACTTTGCAGAACTCGAAGAACGTGAAGAAAATGAAGCAGAGCCAGTCGCAATCGAAGAAACCGTGTCACTGTACAGCATGGATGCGGGCGAAGGTATGAAAGCCAAAAAAGAAGAAGGTCGATCACCAGTTCCAGAAGCCGATGTGCGTCAACAACAGGTCTTCGACAAGGCAACCGCCGGCAAAAAAGATCGCAAGCCCAGTCCAGAAGCCCCGACGGCAGAATCAACCAGTATGAATTTGGACAGCATGGGTGGTCTTGGTGGTGTCATCGGCGCCAAAGGTGTTCAAACTGGTATTGGTGGTCTTGGTACCAAAGGTAGTCAACCTCGTCTTGATGCTTCCGGTGGTGGAGGTGCGAGCGTAGCCTACAGTGTGTCTGACAGTACCTCTACAAAGTCTCTAGAGCGCAAACGTGGAAAGGCCAAAGGAATGTCCAAACTAAAAAAAGAGATTGCCGTGGGGGCCGTGATGCCATCTGATATGGATTCACTCATCGTTGAAAAGCCACAAGAGACCATCAGCAACAGCGAACAATATACAGACTATGGAATCAATCCTTTTGTCCATACAGATGAAGATGCCCTCTCCACTTTTTCCATCGATGTTGATACGGCTTCCTACACGATTGCCAGACGAAAACTTAAAGAAGGTTCTCTACCAAACTACGCATCCGTACGCGCAGAAGAGTTTATCAATTTCTTTGACTATGCATACACAAACAAAGAACTCTCAGAGGGAAAACCATTCGATGTCAGTATGAACATGATGCCCCATCCATTCAAAGAGGACCGAGAGATATTGCGTGTTGGTCTACAAGGCATGGAATACACCGTTGACAGTCGTCCTCCACTACATTTGACCTTCTTGGTGGATGTATCTGGTTCAATGTCGAGTCTGGACAAACTACCACTGGCGAAAGAATCCATGCACATGTTGGTTGATACCCTTCGGGATGATGATACGGTCGCACTCGCTACCTATGCGGGAAACATTTCCAAAGTTCTCGATCCAACTTTTGGAGACAACAAACGCACCATTCATGCAGCCATTGATCGACTCAACTCTGGTGGGTCGACAGCGATGAGTTCAGGATTGGACTTGGCCTACGAAATGGCATGGAACTCTTTTGAACCCGGAGCTGAAAATCGAGTCATCGTTTTGTCAGATGGAGATGCAAATGTTGGGCGTACTGGATGGACCGACATGTTGTCTCAAATTCAATCCTACGCCGACCGTGGAATTACCATGTCCACCATGGGTTTTGGAATGGGCAATTACAAGGACACCCGCATGGAACAACTCGCCAACAAGGGTGATGGCAACAATTATTACATCGATTCCAAGTCTCAAGCACACAGAGTCTTTGTTGAAGACTTTAATTCCACAATGTTGAGTATCGCCAGAGATGTAAAGATTCAGGTAGAGTTCAACCCCAAAACAGTTCAATCCTATCGCCTCATCGGATATGAAAATCGTGATATTGCCGACAAAGATTTTCGAAATGATCGTGTAGATGCCGGTGAAGTTGGTGCTGGACATACAGTCACTGCACTCTATGAAATCGTACTGGCTGACAGACATCGCTCCAGTTCCAAAGATACTTTGGTTACCACCCGTGTACGCCATGAAAAACCTGGTCCAGATTCTATTGCAACAGAACATGCGTGGAGCATCTCAGAAAATGAGATTCAACATCGAGATCACGCGACTGAACTGGCGTTTGCAGCGGGAACTTTTGCCGAGATTATGCGACGCTCTCCTTACATCAGTGGCATTTCTCTAACACAACTCACCGAGTATACCCGTGACATCGTCAAACGTGGCAATGCAGATGAGCAAGAACTGTTGTCCTTGATGCAACTGGCAACAGATTTAAATGCAGGTCCATCACTGGTAACACGCTAACTGAATATTTCTGTGCATCGGTAAGCCATTGGGACTGGGGTATACTCAGTCCCTTTTGTATGCACTACAGAAGTACAAAACTGTATTGGTAAAAATACTTAGCGATCCAATTTACGATGCGCTGCTTCAGCCGCTCGGCGCACAGCAGGGTCTACATCTGTGAGCATCGGATATACAGAAGGAGCCAAACTCGGTCCCGCTAATTCTCCCACAGCAGATACAGCAGCAGCACGAACGCGTGGATCAGCATGGGTGAACAGTTTGCGCAACGTCAACACCCAAGACTTCCATTCAAACTGACGAGCTGCAAAACACACAAAGACCACCTTTTCTGCATCATCTGATTTGAGCAATTCACGCGCCTTCATCTGTGAGTCATGGGAAAGTTTTGGGTTTTGCGATAACATCGAGAGCGCAACGTCTGTTTGCCCTGCTTCAACAAAGTCCCACCAGTTTTCCATACGTGGTTCTTGCGCCTCATCTTCCAATACCGTTTCACTCATTCGATCAAAGATGGAGCGCTGCGGGGTTGCCAATGCCGTATTCGACTGTCTCGTGTTTGCCTGTCCCTGATTCGATGGTGACGCGTCTACGATTTCTGCATCCAGTATCTCCATTTCTGAACCGGTACCCGGAGTGTGTCCCATTGAAGAACTCATTAACGAAACGCCACCACGATGCTGTGTGTTTTCCAACGTATACAAATACTGATCCAAAGGCATGATCGTACCTGCTCTCGGTGCCATTGTCTCATGAAACACGACTTCTGCGTCCAACAAAATGCGTCCGGCTTGAACTGCGAGTCCAACAACCTCTTTGGCAGACACAGCAACATCTGCGCGGGCAATGATAGGATGTGCTCCCATCACCGCTTGGAAAGAACGTGATAATGCTCGAGCCTCTTTTGCGGTCAAAGATTGACTTCGAAGCAACAAAATTGTTTGAGATTGCATGCTGTACTCCTTTATACTCTATACATTCTACTATACCGAACAGTCGCGATGTTCAAATGAATTACGATGGTGACAGTCTACCCTTCAGAGTATAGGCACTCTTGTGTACACATAAACTGCTTTTATACACATGTTCAATGCATCATAACCAAGGAAACTGTCGGTTAAATCGAGTGTAAATTCCAATCAAGGCCAGTCAATGAAGGCCCGTCAATGAAAGAAATATCTATAAAATAAATATCTATGAAAGATCAAAGCTAGATCAAATCTAGATCAAATCAAAGCCGTAGCCAGACTTTTCTTGGGCATCTGGTTGATGGTGAAGATTGGAGAAGGAGTCTTTTGTTCTGCCACGTGCAAATTGACAATGTCGTTGTGGCAAGACCGCTCCAAAACACTTCGAGCCATTTCTTCTGCCAAATCTGGCGTATTGTTTTGCTCTGAAATGTGCGCCAAAATCAAATGTTGCAATCTGGGAGAAATGGATTTTTCCAACGCCTCCGCCGCTTGTTCATTGGACAAATGCCCAGACCAGTCCAAAATGCGTTCTTGTACGCTCAATGGGTACGAACTGTTCCGAAGTAGTCGAACATCGTGGTTGAACTCAAATGCCATTGTGGTCATTGTTCGCATTTTGTCCAACACAACATCTGTGACATCTCCCAAATCCGTAATGACGCCAACCCAATGGTCATTGTAGCCCACTCGATAGCCCAAACATTCCGTTCCATCATGGGGTACTTCAAATGCCTCCACCAATACTGAACCAACAGTTACAGTATCTGCATCCCGAATTTTCACAACACGGTTGGGTAGACACTTGGCCGGAGCCGCACAATAAGTTCCAGGGCTCATGTAAAACGTTGGACTTTGTCCAAGACTGCTCAAACGCTTCTCTAAGATTGCACAGCTAGAAACATGATCTGTATGCTCATGGGTGATGAATACAGCATCAATCTTCGGGTGTAGAATCCCAACTTGCTTTAATCGAAGAAGTATTTGCTTGGTGCTCAACCCACAATCGATCAAAATCGCAGTATCTTTGTTCCAAATGTAATAGGCATTTCCACGCGATCCCGAACCCAAAACAACCATAGACAGGTGATCACGTTTTCCAAATTCTGTCGCTTGATCTTCCATAGAGTCAGAGTAATCAAAATCATTCCGTATTTTTTCGTCTATTTTGGTCATTGATCATCCCCATCTTCTGAATCTGCATCTGTTTCTGAACGAGAGCCTCGACGTGTTCTTTTTTCATTGACCGGTTTCAATCGAAACGAAGCTTTCACCTCAACTGAATAAGAAGTCATGAAATCGTGGAGGTCGTCTTTGATTTCCAGCGCATCTAAGTACCCTCTAAATTCTTTTGCCACCAGACGAACAGTCTCGGTTCTTGCTTTGTCAGAGAGTTGTAGAATAGAAGACAACATCTCTTTGGGATCAATTGGTGCATTTCCTTCATCATCATGAAGAATTTTTTTGGCAAATTTTCGGAAGCCAGTTCGGCCATTTTTTTCAGTGGCATCGTTGTCAGACATAACGCCTCTTTGGAAAATAAAAAGTTGGATGGGAAAATAAAGAAGGATGGGAAAATAAGGAAGATTCCAATCGCGCTGATACATCAATGAATCAATAATCAATGGACCAACAAAGAAGATATAAAGAAAAGATCAAGAACTAAGAAAGAGTTCAAAGGTGGGAGACAATCTCTTAACTATTTATGACATAAGAATCGGACACCCACATTGTAAAGGACATTTTTTGGTAATTGTGTCGTTTCACAATGTGTCATTCATCAGTCACATGTATCGTATTGTTCAAGAAAACCTTTCGCTGACAATGTGTGAATGGTGCAGTCAGAGACCAGCGGCGCTTGCATATACCCAGTTTGACGATAATCCAATCGAGACCGCCAATGCTCTTGACCGTTTCGATCAATCAAATACAATCCACCAACGTGACTCGCTACCAACAATGACTCACCAAACAATGTTGGAGCCGTTAATGCAGCACCAGTCTTTGAATCCCATTCCCAGAGGACTGCGCCACTTGTTGTGTCTATTTTCCGTAAAAGCCCATCTGAACCCGCATGGTACACCATCGTTTGGTTTCCTTCAAATGGGTCAACCACCGCATGTTGCACAGAGCCAAAGTTTTTGCTCCACAAAATCGAATCTTCACTGCCTTTGTAACTGGGTTGCTCAAAACCTGAAACAAGTACGCCACCTTGTACAACGGTTGGTTGAGCAATCACATCTGGATAGCGCCCTTCCCCATTGTAGGTTTTCTCAAGCACTTCACCAGTCGATTTTGCCAACTGCAACACTGCACCGTCGGAAAACCCCACCACAATACGGTCTTCTTGAACCAACGGTCGTCCAGCGCCAAAAAGTTGTAGGTTCCCTTTTCGAGTGGGCGATACACGATGTGCAAAACGCCAACCAATATTCCCATCCATGTCCAACGCGTACACAATATCGTTGTTTGTAGAAACATACAGAAACTGACCATCTGTTTCAATGGGGGTGTTGACAGGGATGTCCAACTGAACAGACCATAACAACGTATGCTCCTTGCTTCGATCTGAGTTCGGACGATCAAATGTAGGAGACTTAGATTGCCATCCTTCTTTCGTCAGCAATACATCTGTTGGCCGTTCCAACACCTGCCAGCGATAGACTTCTCCCGACAAGTCCACCACAAAAATATCCGTTGTCCCATCTTCATTTTTCAATACAGTCGGCGTTGCTTGAACAGGGGCTTGAGTAGGCAAACGCCCTGCCTTCACTGAGTAACGCGCGTCTACCAACAGCACACCAGACTTATTGGAGGTTCCCAAATACAAAAGATCATCGTGCTTTGCCACACCAGAGTACTGAATGCTGGTCGAATTCTCCAATTCTGGAACAACATCCATTCTCCACTCCAACACAGGTTCATGACGCGTCGACACGTTTTCACCCTCTGACGAAACGGTTAGCGCCATCAATCCCAATGTTTCAAGCCAGCCCATTATCCGTCCAGTCTAGTTTGAAGCATCATGATGTCCCCTTGCAAAGAGGCGGGTGCTTGATCAACAAGAGAAAGTGTGGCTTTTGCCTTTTCAAGGTCACCTTTATCCAAATACACTCGAGAAAGATTCAAACAGGCTTGAGCCTTCAAATCTGGGGAGGAAATAGCCGTCATTGATTCCAAAATGCCGATAGCCTCATCCATTTTCCCTGTTGAGACATAAACGTTTGCCAACTGCATCTTGGAGACGGCAGTCAAGGTTTCATCAACCGACAATTCTGATGCTTGGGTCAAAGCTACAATTTGCGCATCCACTTCTGTAGCGCGCTCCCATACTGTCGCAGCATCCATCCAAGCGAACCAAGCAGCGGCGCCCGTTGCTTCACCAGCGATTCGCTCCAGTTCCTTCGCCGACGCCCGCAGAGACGCCATGCGCTTTTCGTCACTGGGATTGTCCTTCGGTGCCAAGCCATACTGAGCCATGGGATTTGGTTCTGGCAACTCAAACTTTACCAGAGCGGTTTCAGCATGAACGGCACGCTGAGACTGAGTCACACTGTCTGTGTACAAGCCTTGAGCCAAGACGATAAGCAATACCCCACCAAAGCCATAAAGCATTTTCTTCCAATGCTCCATGACAAAATTATATACCCACATCTGTGCTTGAAGGAGAACATCCTCATCTCCATCTTCAAACTCTGGCAGTAAATCAGTTGCGGTTTCTTCTATGGGTTCTTTTACTTCAGACATTCGATCCTCATACACGATTGTGGTTGCAAAAATGCAAGGTTTGAGTGGAATGGATTGTAACCGATTTTAAAAATTTGTCGATGTTTCACGCCAACTGTCAGCACCAACATAGGCCAACGGGTCCAATCCGTTCATGGCAACCCCTATCAAGGTTCGATGCATCCATTGAACTTGAAACTGTACTTGTTGAGCGGTGGACCAAGACGAAGACAGTTCCCAAGTCACCGTAGCTACCGACTGCTGAACAAGCCACCCTTCAAGTTGCTGACTTTGCTGCTCTTTCAAATGAGATTGCCCAGGTTCACGAAGAACAATTGCAAAGTGACGTGGGTTCACAAATGGTAGATTGCAAGCTCCTTCATCTCCCAGCTGAACGACATCTGTCATATAGATACGCTCTGGACTTCCATGAGTTGCATCATGACGCGACGCCATCCGATGAAAGACTCTTTCGCTCCAGCGAACACAGGCAAGCATCTTTGACGATGGGACCCAAACTGTCTCAATGTGGGGTGACAGAGACAGACCATCAGTCACAACTGCGAGCAAAGCAGATGGACTCTTCCATACATCGCTTTCAAATATATACTTCAACCCACGCTTCAACCCTGCCACAGCCTCTGTGGGAGAAGAGTGTAAAGCCATTGCCAAACTAGAGAAGATACAAAATCGCTCATCGGCAATTCCATCTTCTTGTAACTGTACAACATCTTGGCGCAACCACTCAGGGGCTTTCGTTCCAGAACCATCTCCTGTACAATAGACCACTGTCGAACAAGCCTCTAAGATGGTCTCACAATGATCAAAGAACCAACTTTGCATCCATGGTCCAGCATCGAGCACTATCCACAAACCAGACACTTCAGAAACAGTATCTTCCAACTCGGTCACCCAGCGAATTGGGTAAACCGCTGGAATGGTCTTCAACCCCTCCGCAACCATTGGACTACACACTATGGTAACTTGGTTCTCGCTTCGTAGGTGTTCTTTCCACATTGAGATGCGTGATTCTTTTTTTGCGGACAGCGCAAATGGCAAAGCATTGTCGGCAAACGCCTCTTTAAACTCTTTTTGGGCTACAGCAAACCGTTGATACAATCGCCCCATACCCTCGGTGGACAAGCCATATTTTAATCCGTGAGTACGCATACAACCTTGGATATTCAATGTCATTTGCTACTCCAATATAGGCCTTCAATTCAGGAAAGCACCCGGCGACGACGATCTGTACGGGCACTATGACTCAGGGTGTGATTTGACACTCTTGTGGGACATTCAGACTCATTTCACCATCAATCATTTCACCATGACTCATTTAACTAGATCCATTGCAAAAGTGGCGTCGGTGGTCAAATTGATTTGACGTTTTCTTGACTCATACCCTTCCGAGCGAACCTCAAGGGTGTGTTCTCCACAGTCAACGGATATCCCTGAGCCCACTTTGCCTTTTCGAACACCATCGATAAACACTTCTGCCGATGACACATTTGAACGCACTGTCACACCACAAGTCACATCGCCCCATCCACCAGATTGCGCTTGCCATCCATTGTCTTCAGCGGGATCCTTCTTGGGCATCGGCTTGGGAGTCGTTTTGGGTTTCGGTGGTGGCTTCACAGTCGGCTTTTGTTTTGGCTGTGTGGGTTCTTTTGTCCGAGCAGACTTCGAACCTGAATTTGCACCCTCTTTTGATGACGCTGGATTGGTGTCTTTGTTTGAAGGAGGGCTTGTGTTTACTGGTTTCGACACGTTGGTCCCGTCTTTTGAAGGAGCAGGTTTTGTGCTTTTGGTGGCGGTTTCTTTGCCGTCGGGGACATCATTCTCTGCTTCTTCATTGTTGTCATCGGTCACAGACGCATCCTTATCCTTACCAAGGTTCGCACCCTGTTTCACCGTAGGAACAACAATCTCTCGCTTCGCTCGCTTGGAAGTGGGCGTTGTGTTCACGACTTCGCTATCCGAACCACTTCCTGAAAACAACCACACTGCACCACCGACAAGTAATACTGCCACACCAACGAAAATGGGTATCTTTGAGTTGGTTGTTGATTTGGGCATATTTACAACAGGTGAAACCTCACCCGATGCCAAGGCTGACTCTTCTTTGTGCCCCGAACGTTTTCGATGTTCTTCAAGCGCTTGTCGCGCCGCATCTTGCATGATTGGACCAGATGCTTCCCACTTGTCTAAGTCAACGTCACTGTCTTGTTGATTGAATCGACCCAGATCTCCTTCGCTCATCTCTGGGACATCTAAGTCATCGACCATTAAATCCAACGTATCCCCAGGCAAAATCTCATTGGTGTCGTCCATATTCAGACCAGAATCTTCCATCAGTTGACCAACTTGGACACCATCCAATGTATCATCCAAGTGCGCGCCAATCTCACTACCAAAACTATCCAGAACATTTTCTACATCTTGATTCATCTCGTTGCTGAGACCCGTTTCAGAATTCGTTCCTGAGTTGGTTGAACCTACAACATCTACTGTACCAGACGAACCACTGTCGTTCCCACTCTGTTCAGCTTCAAGCATCTCCTTCAAACTACTTCGCGACATCGACAATGTGTCCCCATCTTTGGAAGCAGGTGCTTCAATCGGCTTGAAGTCGCCGAACCCTTGAAAACCACCTTGACCGCCAATTTGCAAGATGTCGTCAATTGAAATGTTGTCTAAAGTCTGCATCATATCAATGGGGTCTTCCATCGAAGACAACTGACTGGTTACCATCTTTCGGGTTGACTGTACACTTCCTTGACTAAGCAAGGAACCATCTCGAAAACAATATTCGATACGAGAATCATATTCTGAATTACAGATGGCACATTTCTTCATGCTGAACTCTTCCAAAAGAAAGGAAATTACAAGGTGATTACATCATATAGAAAAAATCACCGATTGTCTGTCTGGACTATGTATTGCTGTATTGCTTTCGTAGATTTTTGGCAATTACCAACCGTTGGATTTGATTGGTTCCTTCAACAATCTGCATGACCTTGGCGTCTCTCATGTGTCGTTCAACGTTGTATTCGCGGGTATATCCATATCCACCATATACTTGTACAGCATTGGTTGTGACATTCATCGCCGTATCCGTCGCGGAACACTTAGCCATCGCTGCCATTTGAGAAAAGTTCTGACCAGCATCTTTCAACAGAGCGGCTTTGTGTACCAACAGTCTGGCCTGCTCAATTTGAATGGCCATATCCGCGAGCATGAAACCCACACCTTGGAACTGAATGATCGCTTTGTTGAACTGCTTTCGAACACAAGCGTAGCCAGCGGATTCTTCCAACGATGCCTGTGCGATGCCAAGTGCGGAAGCCGCAATGGTAATGCGCCCTGAATCCAAAGCCCTCATTGCAACGGTAAACCCTTGTCCCTCGCTGCCAATCAAATTGGATGCCGGAATAACAACATCTTCCAGAATCATTTCCGCAGTGGGAGATGCACGCAACCCCATCTTTTCTTCCTTCTTGCCAAAGGAAAGGCCAACGGCGTCTTTTGCAACAATGAATGCCGACACGCCCTTTGGACCTGCGCCACCGGTTCGAGCCATTACAATGTACACATCCGCATAGCCACCGTGGGTAATCCAAAATTTTCGCCCATTCAAACGATACGTATCAGACGCTGAATCATACTCGGCAACGGTGGTCAATGAGCCTGCATCTGATCCAGAGTCAGGCTCCGAGAGTGCAAACCCACCGATGAACTCACCTTGTGCCAAACCAGGTATCCAGGCTTTCTTTTGCTCAGGCGTTC
Source organism: uncultured Myxococcota bacterium (assembly GCA_965661985.1). Taxonomy (GTDB): domain Bacteria; phylum Myxococcota_A; class UBA796; order UBA796; family UBA796; genus CAJWHX01. Next base: position 11,945 of record CBFIFY010000064.1, read on the forward strand.
CAAACTCTTGCAAAATCACCTGTGGAAGACCACTAACAGCAACAGAAACAGCATAGGACGGAGACACTTTGGCAATCTCTTCAAGTACCAAGGCATACTCAAAATAGCCCAATCCCAAACCACCAAACTCTTCACTTGTTGGTATGCCACACAAACTAGCCTCTCCCAGTTCACGAATGTATTCTGGTCGAAACTGTTCAGCTTCATCATCTTCTTTGAGTGTGCCACCCAGAACTGTTTGTGCGGTGTCGGCGGCCATTTCGATCAATTCTGTGTGAAATTCTGTGCGTTCAATCAAAGACATGAACCCTCCTTATTGGTGTGTAAAGTGTCAATCTATAGAGTAGAGTGCTGAGTGAATCAAAGACTACTTTGCAGGTGCTACAGGCTGTTCTGTCGACACTGGATGTGTTGTCGCAACATTCAAACCAACCATTGTCTTGGAAAATCTTGTGCGGAGACGCAAGACGTGACAGGATTCAATATCGTGTCCCAACACTTTCAACAACTCGGATGGGCGCATCCCACGATCGCCAACACGATGCAGTTCCACCGCGAGAGCCGTTGTACCATTGTCCTTTCTCAACGCTTCTGGAACCGACAGTGACAAAGAGCCAATATTGGGTCGCATATCAAGCTGACGCATGGTTGGTCCTGTTGGCTTAGTGCGACGACCACGCTTTTTGCGTTGTTTGCGCTTTCGCTCCACCAAGACTTCATCTTGACTCAGTAAGTCTTCAACCTTTTGCTGAAGCGTTTCCGAAGATTCGGGAATGTACATGATGTAGTCCATCCCCGTCACAGCAGCCATCAATGCTGGGGCTTTTAAGTCCACAGCCTCGACACTCATCACTTTAAAACCAGGTGCCACAACCTGCTTCAACCGCTCAAGTACAAGCTTTGGATCAACAGACTTATACAAAGACACGTCCATATATGAGCCCAAACTCTCTTCCGCAACCGGTCTAGCAGACTCAAATGCAACTTTGGGATGTGGATGAAAGCCTTGGGAATAGGCCATTGGAACACGGGCTCGTCTCAGTGTGCGAATCCAAGCGTTGGTCGTTTCCATGTGTGACAAAAAGCGCGCAACCCCAGTCACCGCGACGCGGAAGATCAATCGCTGAACCACTTCACTTTCCTTCAATTCTGGTGGCGCAGCTGGATTTCTCAACTTGTCTGGTGGGGTATTCTTCGCTTCTTCGACTTTCTGTGCGGCGTGTTGTACCACAAACTCCTTTTCAACCTTTCGACCGTCGATGGAGGTGCGCAACATGCTTGCACACAATGGACGCTCTCGGTCAATAACACCACATCGATGGCACTTAGAATGTCTACAATCTTGAGCGTGTTTCAATTCCACTGCCCGTTGCCAATCTTCTTGGAACCACTGTTTGGGAATCAACACGTCAATGTGATCCCAAGGAAGTCGTTCATCGAGATGTCGCTCGCGGAATTGAAATTCTACGTCGTACTCCAATTCTTCGATTGCCTCGTACCAAGCGCGCATGTTCAAATGTTCGTCCCAAGCCTCAAAACGAGCACCTTTTTCAAAAGCCCGCTGAATCAAATCCCCTGCCCTTCTGTCAGCACGGGAAACCAATCCTTCAAGGAAGGTTTCATTGGCGTTGTGCCGACCAAACTTAATGGCTGGATGTTTACCGATTTTTGCAAAAAGAATCTCTTGACGACGCTTTGTTTCAGCTCGGTTAATTTGGGGTGCCCACTGAAATGGCGTGAATGGCTTCGGGACAAACGTGGATACTCCAGTGTTCACTTTGGCTTTTCGATTGATCTTTCGACCGACTTCAAGTGTGCGCAGCGTCAAATCGGCAATGGCGTCCACATCATCGTCGCGCTCTGTTGGCAAACCAATCATGAAGTACAGTTTCACATGATCCCAACCCAACTGATACGCTTGTTGAGACATCGACAACAATTCTTCATCTGGGATCCACTTGTTGATTACGGAACGCAATCTTGGAGAAGCAGCCTCAGGCGCAAAGGTCAATCCCGTTCGACGAACACCGGCGACTATGTCTGCCAGTTCCACAGAAAAGGAGTCTAAGCGCAATGAAGGCAAGGAAACTCCCACCATTTGCTCTCTGGCCTTTTCGCTCATTTTTGAGACCATCGTTCGAACCTTACTGTAATCACAAGTCGACAGAGACACCAATGATACTTCTTCATATCCAGTGGCAGCCAACGTCCGCTCCATCAAGGTTTCAATGTTGTCAATCGAACGTTCACGCACAGGACGTGTCACCATACCAGCCTGACAAAACCGGCACCCTTGTGTACACCCACGCAGAACTTCCAACGAAATTCTGTCATGAATCTGGCGCGTAAACGGCACCAAATAATCCACCGGAAACTCTGCAGCATTCAAATCGGGGGCAATGCGTTTCACAACTTTGGGTGCATCCATAGATGGCAATATCTGCCCATCCTCTAAAGTGTCCGTTGGATACAGTGCTGGAACATAAATGCCTTTCACCTCAGACAATGCCTGCAGTCGTTCCGAACGCGTTGAGTACTGTCTGAACACTTCGACAATCTCATTGATGACGTCTTCTCCATCTCCAAACACAAAGAAATCCATGAAGTAGACCAATGGCTCTGGATTGAACACCGCCGGTCCACCACAAAATGTCAGTGGGTGCTCCTCTCCACGGTCCGCTGTTCTCAAAGGAATGTTCGAGAGATCAAGAATGTTCAAAATGTTCGTGTACGTCAGTTCTGACTGTAAGGTGAACCCCAAACCATCAAAATTTGCCAGAGAATCTTTGGATTCCAGTGCAAACAATGGGATGTTGTGCGTTCGAAGTTCTTGCTCCATATCCACACCGGGAGCATAGGCTCTCTCTGCCCACACGTCGTTGTGCTTGTTCAAAATGGCGTACAAAATGTGCAAGCCAAGATTGCCCAACCCAACCTCATACATGTCTGGAAACACAAGAGAAAAACGGAGATCAACGTCGTCCAAATTTTTGTGTACAGAATTAAGTTCAGTGCCGAGATATTGAGAGGGCTTGGTCACTCGACGCAAAATTTCATTCTCAATAAATTCTCTGTGATTGTTGGTCTGAGACATGATTGCTCCACTTTAGTTGATGTCTGTGTCAGAACGGATATTTCTACTTAACACAGAAAGTACACAGCATGGTATAGTAAAAGGGTGCCAAATGTGTATCATTTTGCGACCCATTCGGAACTATAGTTCAAAAGTTCAAAGTACTTTGATTTAAACTACTGTTCCACATCCCAAATTTCCTGTACAATTTTAAAAGCCCCCACCACAGAGACATTTTATGGCAAAAAGAGACAAAAAAGATTTTGGACTGAACAGCAAACTCGATGAAATTGAACGTAATATCTTTCGAATTAAAGTCGCCTATGAAAAGTACTTCAATGGCATTGAACGTTTTGAGCCACTCAAAGAACTCGAAGACCTTAAAAGACTCATCCGAGACATCATGCGGAATCCCATTCGGAACACCCAACAACGCTACCGATTCACCCAACTCAAAGCCCGTTTGTCTTCGATGGAAATGTACTGGAAGCGAAACGTCTCACAGATGGAACGTGGCGTACACCCAAAGCAAGTTTTTCGTGCAAATCTCAAAGAGTCACAGGCGCAAACTGCTCAGCGATTACAACAGGAACGACGAGAACAGCAAAAGATGGAACGAGAAATGGAAGAGCGTCGATTCCGCTCCGTCTATGACCAACTGGTCAACGCACGTCGAAAAACAGGGCAAAGCACCGATATTTCATTTGATTCTGTTCGAAACACACTCAAAAAACAGTCGCGCATGATCAAGTCAAAATTCAAGTGTGACGATGTCCAGTTTCGCGTAGAAATTCAAAATGGCAAACCCAAAATGAAAGCGGTCCCCGTAAAGCGTTCATGACTGGAACATCCAATACGCACGAACGATTGTCCACCCTTGTATTGTTGTGTGCTGGTGCAATTTTAGGATGGGGTGTGTGGTTGGGCTTAATCCAACAAGCCGCTGACCAACCACCTCCAGGCTGGGAGAGAGAAAACAGCCCTGTGCCCTATAGAGAATCGGCTTTGCAAGGAGCATCGATGCCAAAGTACGGACAGTGGGGTCTGGACTTTTACCGAGCTATTTACCCCACAAGTTCCTCCACCGATAACCTGTCTCTCACGGCAACCATACCGCCAGAGGGAATGCTGGAGGTTTGGTACTCATCACCGCCATTGCGTAAAAGAATGGGCGATCGATGGATGGACATCTGTACGATGCGGCTTCCACGGGGTGTTGCCCAAGACCCACGTTGCAAAGGCAAATCTGACATGGGCATCGCGTTGGTTCTCAGTCGATTGTCCGGACAGCAATTTGCGACTGCAATCGCAGAAAACGGCGCTGGTAGAAAAACACTCCAATGCTCACCAGCACTCGAAGACATATCAAACATTGAAGGAACCATAGACATTTCTTTAATGGACTCTGCGAACGGTCTCGACATCCAACTTGCCGAGCACACCATTCAATGTAGAGCTACATTGGGAGATCGCCTGCCAATGCTGCGCTCTGGATTGCGACAGGTACACATTGAAAATCTGACCTACGGAACAGCAAAAGCCCCTACAATCCCAAAATACTGGCAGGCATTGCTCATTGGAGGGAGTGCTTTCCTAGTGTTTGCCATTGGCTGGCTCGAACGTCGTCACGGCGCTCGAAACCTCAGTATTGTTTGGACCACCCTCCCGATGTTGATGGGAATTTGGTTTCAGCAATGGGATGCCAAAGTATTGATCGAGGACTTGAGGGCGGCTTGGCTGTCCCCCTATTGGCTCGCCACCTACTGTACGGTCATTCCATCGTTGCTGTTGAAGTGCATTGGCGCGACATGGCGAACATCCAATCACGAAACCTTTTCGGCACGTTGGATCGTCACAGCGATGTTACTGCTGGGTGTTGGCAATCTCTTTGGCTACACAGACGGATGGATTGGGTTGCTTGCATGCGGGGGTGTACAAGTTGCTGCAATACTGGTGTGTCGTTGGTGGAAAGTTTTACCCGTTTCTCATGCACCTGTTGTGTGGGGGACTCTTGGGGGAACAGCATTAATTACCGTCGATGCCTTCCACTGGGCGGGTAGTCTATGGGGGACAATCGGAGGTGTATCTTTTGGGCTGTTGCTATTGGCAAACCGCTTTGTCGTTCCACACTTCAACATTTGGTCGCTTGGACTGTTGAGCCTCTTGTTTGTCTCTGGGGAAATTTCTCTTCGAGCCACCAAAGCCGGTTTACAATGGTCCAATAAGGGTTCAAACACCGAGCACAATGAGATTTTTGGATGGGTCCGACAAGCCAATGAATCCTTTGAACTCTTTGAAGAGGGCAAACACACTCAGTATCCAGACAAAGGATACCCCGTTGCAATACAAGCCCAAAACCACAAACAACGTGTGGTTTCCTTTGGAGGTTCAACAACGGGGGGTGCCTTTCAAAATGACAACTTGGATGAGTTTTACCCTGCCATACTGGAAAAGTATCTCAACGATCCCAAACGCCCTGTGGAAGTGCTCAATCAAGGCGTTGGTGGTTGGACTACTTGGCATATTGAAGCCTACATAGAACAAAAGAGTGCTGTGTTGAACCCTGACATCATCACACTCTATGTGGGACACAACGACATTCTCACCTCCGTTCCCATGCCTTACAAGGAATTGTATCCACTGTGGCAAAAGCAAAAAGGCAGCACCGTTAGCAAAACGCTTAGTTCATTGAGACTGTATCAAGCACTCAAGTACAGTCTTGTGTCGTTCAAGGGAGCACAGAACAAAGTTGCCGTCCCTGTCGACGATGCCAAAGAGAACATCCTATCTATTATTGAGACCTTTCCGGACACCCCCATCATTCTGGGCTCAGAAGGACTCTCTCCTGAACCGGGGATTTTGTTCTCATACAATACAATGCTCAAAGATGTGGCCGCACAGTACCCCACTGTGCATTATGTACAAACCGCTGAGGCTCTTTCAAAAGCCCCACCCCACGAAGTCTTTCTCGATGATTGTCACCTAACCACGTACGGACATCAAATCGTCGCCGAAATGTTTGCCGACAAAATCAAAGAAATCAAGGAGGTTTCGGTACAGTGAAAGAATTTTATACTGAGAACAAATGGTATATCTGGTCGGTCATCGGTGCTTTGATACTGGCGATTGGCTACCTGTGGTTTGTAAGTGGTACCAACAACTTACTGCCAGAAGTTTACTCTGTAATGTAAGTGGTCTCTACAGTAGAGACATACGGTAGAGACAGCAGAGTATGTCGAATTGATTTTACCGTCTTCGGCGCATGAGCATCGTTGACAATAAGAGCATCACCCAACTTGAATTCACCCAACTTGAATTCAATTGCCCCGTCGAACAAGCCATCGCCTTACTTTCATCGGCTGAGCGATCATAATCTCCCCCACCCAAGGGCGCTTCCCACACATCTGCTTCAGTAGAGGGTTCAGTGCCGGGCTCGGTTGAAGGCTCACCACTGGGTTCTGATGTCGGTTCTGACGTTGGCTCGGAAGAAGGTTCTGAAGAGGGTTCGCCTGACGGCTCTGAATTTGCCTCAGTCGTAAAAGATGCACCTTTGCTTTGAAACCACGCCAAGTACTGATCAACTGGAACCACACCCGCTTGCGCATCTTCACAATTGCCATAGGTAAAGGAGTTTATGCCAACCAGTTTCCAACTACCAGCATCGTTGTACAACGCTCCTCCACCAGAGTCACCCGAACAAACATTCTGCCACTCTTGAAAGTCTTCCAAAATGACAACTTCTTGATAGACCTCGGCTATCGTCATGTCCGCGGTGCGTTTATAGCCAGAATCGCTTCCATTGGAGGATGTGATGCCATACCCAACAACTTGCAATTCTCGTCCAATCCAATTTGAACCAACGACAGAAGAATTGACAGGCATCGGAGATACAGAGGTAATCGCCGTCGACAGTTTCAATAGAGCAACATCATTGATGAGCGTTTGGTCATTGTATTGCTCATGGGTGTAGGTTGTCTGTATACGAGCCCAATCTGTCGCATCGTCCCAAGAATATCCCACAATGAAGTAAAAGTCTTCGCCTACGTTGGCCCCCTCCACACAGTGCGCTGCAGTCGCGACCCATCGGGAAGAAATCAGGGTTCCAGAACATTCCCAACAACTTTGTTGATTGGCATCGCTGCACATGTAAAAGTAACCCACCGCAGGGTAATCTGTTGTACTCATGCCGTTGACGATTGGTGGGGCTTCCTGCGCAAACCCTGTCGACAAAATTCCAAAAAACAAAGGTGAGATAAAAATCGGATTCATCTACGTCTCCGTGCAAAAACGAATCCTGCCAACAAGGCAGATAGACTCAAGCCCGAAAACCCACTGCCACCAGACTGCGAGCACCCCGCAACTTTTAACGAGGGCTCTGTTGTGTCTTCATCGTAATCGCCCGCACCAAAAGGTGCTTCCCAACCATCCGACTCACCTGAAGGCTCTGTTGAAGGCTCACCACTGGGCTCACTGCTCGGCTCCGAGGAAGGTTCTGAAGAAGGCTCTGTTGAAGGTTCACTGGACGGCTCGGATACAGAACTTAAATCTACGCGAGAAGCAATCCAATTGTAATACATGTCAACGCGTGCCGATCCTGCGACAGCACCAGTACCCTTGCAAGTATCTCCGTCTGTATCATTGGCATCAAAACCATGAGAGTTTACCCCAGCCAAAGTCACCGTGCCGTTGGACAACTGTCGGAAAGCCGCACCACCGGAATCCCCCGAACAAATATTTTTCTGACCATATGGGTCCCATGTATACAGGAACATGCTGTCGCTCGTATAGGGCCAATATGGATTGCTGGAATTGTTGAGAGGCACTTCTACCGTTCTTCGAACTCCAGATGAATTTTGACTGTATTCAGACGTAATACCAAATCCTACGAAGCGAATGTCATTCCAAGAAGTGTTGGGCGCTTGCTGGTTGAGTGGAATTGGATCGATGCTTCGTATGGGCTGAGCCAACCGCATCAAACCGATATCGTCTTGGATGGATGTTGTGGAGTTTGGGTTGTAACCTGAGTGGGCTTCCATACTCGAAATCTGTGAAATTGCTGAGTAGGAATTGCCTTGCAATTCTGCATACACATCGGTGGCGACCACAAAGAAGATGTCAAAGCCTTGTTGTACAAACATCTCTGCGGCTTCTCCCTCAATACAGTGTGCAGCCGTTAAGACATATTGTGGGTGGATCAACGTCGCAGAACAAAATCCAAACCCACCTTGTGATTCATTGTAGGCAAACAATTGTCCAACAGCTTCATAATCATAAGTCGTACTGCCACCCACAATCGGTGGAGCTTCCTGCGCAAAAACAAGACTGGTGAAAATGGAAAACAACATTGCACACTCCCAGCAAATAGGTCTATGTATAACTATAGCCCAACACATCTCACTTTTCGAGAAGTCAACGGCTTTCATCGACAAAGTGTACTGAAAATCCAGTCGAATACAGTATTTTACTGCCCATTTTCATCAGTGCATTCATTTTTTGAGTTGAGGCAAAATTATGGAATCCCCGAGCCGTTTGTTGAAGATCACCAGTTGGATCAAGTTGGGAGTTGGCTTTGCGGCACTTGCAATCTTCTCGACACTGTACATTCCGATTTTCTTTTTCTTTATACCATCCCGAAAAATTCGCATCCAACTTGGAAACCTCTACGGAAAGATCATCTCTCCAATCGTTCTATTCATCTTGGGAACAAGACTCAAACTGGTGGGAAAAGAGAATCTCAAAACACCTTACCCTGCAATTTATTTAAGCAATCACTCCTCTCAACTCGATCCGTTGATCGCAATCACCGTTGCCCCCTTTGGTGGATGTGGCGTCGCCAAAAAAGAAATCCTATCGGTGCCATTTTTTGGTTGGGCCTATAGAATGTCGGGACACTTAACAATCGACAGAAGCAATCGTGAGAGTGCAATTCAATCGATGAAGGAAATGGGGGAGATCATGACCAAACACAACATTGGGGTGTGGATTTGGCCAGAAGGAACACGCTCAGTCGACGGAACGCTGCTTCCTTTCAAAAAGGGATTCGCACACATTGCCCTGCAAACCAAATTGCCGATCGTTCCCATTGTCGTTCGAGGCGCCCACGAACTTTGGCAAAACAAAACCTTTGTGGTGCGCTCTGGAATATTTACCGTTGAAGCGCTCCCAGCCATCGAGACCGCACACTGGACCGAAGACAATCTTCAATCACACATTGAGAGCGTTGAACAAGTCTATAAAGAAGCGCTGGGACAAACCTAAAGGAAAGATTGATGGCTTAATGCTCGTGATCATGATCATCGTGATCATGACCATGTTCATTTCCATGATGGTCATCTCCGAAAGTCGCTTTTAAGCCTGCAATTAACTGTGCCCTTTCTTCTGCGCTGAGATCGGCCTCGGGATGAAAATACACGTAGCCACCCTCTGGCATTTCGCCTTCTTCATACTCTTCAGCCGCCTCATGAGCCTCATCCAACACATTGGCTGACACATTGAAGTGTTCTCTTCCTTCTTCCACGTGATGCCCAATCACAAAAGACATCGGCGCAACGTAGGAATACCACGGCCATTTGGTCTCATGACTGTGACAATCTATACAAACCTTTGCGAAGAGTTCCTGTGTCTTAGGACTGTCCCAATTGACCTTGTGGGTAACCGGTGGATTGTTATGTGTCGCTCCAGAGGCTATCGATGCCACCAACCACACACCAGCAGCAGACAGCAACCATTTTTTGGCATTCATCATCTACGTCTCCAAATCTTCAAAATAGACTCACAAAATATATACAATATACGCATAACACTGAAACGCCTTGATTTTCATCAACAGAATCAGTAAATTGTCAACATCGTCAATGAGGATTTACTATGCTTGCCTATTTTGCCCTTGGTGCTTTGAATATCGCTTTCGCTCAAGAGTGCCCTACTGCGGTCACGTCTCAAATGCTGGACACCCAACTGGACAGTGTGGCCATGGGCTTTGTGGTCATGGATCTAGACAAAGTTCAATCGGGCTTAGATTCCATTCAAGGCAACATCCCCTGTTTGAATGAAAGTATTTCAGCCGAAGTGGCACACGAATACCACATGCTCAATGGACTGTACCTTTATTTCAAGGCACAAATTGAGAACAATAGTGAACTCACTGTCGTGGCCGAAAACTCCTTGCGTCTCGCCAAACGACTGGCACCAGAGCAGAGCATCCCCACCCATCTCTTTGATGCCGAACACTTTATTCACGAAATGTACAGTGGTCTCGAATACATCGAACTGGGTGCTGATATCCCAGCATCACCTCGCGGCGTCTACATTTTCAATGGACAGACGATCAACCGACCTGTCGCCACCCGCAACATCGTCCAAATCAAAGAAGGTAGCGACATCATACTATCGGCAATGGTGGAGGCGGGTGCAGAGCTTCCTGTACCGTCAGCAGCAACGGCTTCAACGGTGCCCAAAGTAGAAACAGAAGCATCAACCACTGCTGAACCGTCAAAAACCACAACACCAACAAATAACACAGAAGCCCAAGAGTCCGTGATTTCAGCCAGTGATGCTGGTGGGTTTCCTTGGGTATGGACGGGAGGTGTTGCTGCATCTTCGCTCGGGTATGCCTTTACCTTCGCACAGTTCTGTGGTGGATTTGACAACTTGTACTGTGACGAGTCAGCACAGGACAACCGAAACATGCAGGTCGCCAATTACGCCTTTTTGGGATTGGGTGCGCTGTCGGCTTACAAATTGGCAAAAGGGAAATCGGACACTGCTGAATGACAATAACAATGATCTGGGCAACAGGTCTCTTGTTGATGGCTGAACTGAGTGTGGCGGAAGCTCAATCTCCCCCTACCCTCATCGAAGTTGTCACAACTCGTGAATTGACCCCCTCGGAACGATTGTACAATCAAGCTGCGACTGCGATGAACGACGGTGACCCCAAAAGTTGCATGAAAATTTTGTCGAATGCCTCATCAACGGATGTACACAGTGAGCAATTTCTGTCATTGGGCTATATCTGTGCGATTGCCGCCAGTCATTTAGAGGCAGCGGATTTACTTCGCAAAGAACTTGGGCTAGAGTATATGCCCCCTTCCTCATTGGACATCCACCACGCTTGGATGCTCCGACGCCAGCGAAAACCTCAAGAGGCTTTGGATGTACTGACTCCGGAAGGTTGGACCACTGAAAAACACAAGCAGTTGGGAACGACCATGCAGGCTGTTTTGTACACAGACTTGAATCGCTGGACAGAAGCTTGGTTACTGGCGGGCTCTCCCTACGTCGAACAGAATGCTCAACTGTACATTGCACAACAATTACGACTCAACGGACACATTTCCAAAGCCAAATCACTCTACGACCGTGTGTGTCCTGATGTAGAACAAGCGCAAAAAATGGGGTGTGCATCCATCCTCAACATCCCCAAACCGTAAATTCCCACCTTTATTGCGATGGATGGCACTGCCTAAAAGTGAGATTGACTCG
>CBFIFY010000065.1:0-23390 GCA_965661985.1 uncultured Myxococcota bacterium
ACCACCACTTGGTGGAGACAAAGACAAAACACTAAGTTCCTCGGACAACTGATCCGACTCCTTATCTGCGCTTCGTGTACAACCTATGTTTGTACACACAGCGATAAAGAGAGATAGAAAGTTCAATTCTCTCATAGAAATTCTCCACTATAGTATAGGATTTTTGAGCAATATCGTCACTAATTAGTCTAGCACAGCACGGCAGAATATCCACATTTTCAAATTTTTGTACATTTTTTTGTACATTTTTATTGACATGGTCAAATTTGTATAGTATGATAAGAACTCAACCGAACAAAGGACATTTTTATGGACAAAAAAAATCTTGAACAGTCACTACATGTCATTACAAATCGAGAGTATTCAAGGTCTTCACGCGAATTCCAACAATCTAGCCGTATTCTTTGGAATGAAATTGTGGTGATGGCCGTGAAAATCAATCCAAAAAAAGCAGAAGAAATGACAAGTACGTTGTTTATGCGATTGATGAATCGTCGCCAAGCTGCTTTTCAACCGATTGCAACCCCAAAAGCCTATGTTTATACTGCCCTTAAAAATATTCAGAAAGATATTTGGCGTTCAGAAAAGCGTACCGCAGGATTTACGGATCATCTCGGAGAATACCATCATCATCGTTCTTTGGATGAGTTTGTCGCAGATTCCAATCAAAGTCTCCATGAAAAGATCGCCGCCCCCCTCATGGATTATTGTGAAGAAGATGATGGAATTTTACAATTGTCTGGACTTAAAGAAATGGTCCGCGTCCATCTCTTCCATTCGGAACCAAACAACGTGCCAGCCAAAAGTCGCAAAGGCAGACGTACCTTCTTAACTGCAGCGGAAGATTTTGAAAGTTTTGCATCTGGCACCTGCAAGATTCATGAACCTACACAATACAAGAAATTTGACCGACAGCGCAAAAAGATGCTCGCTCATCTTGAAGCCAAACTTCCGAGCGTTGAATCTAAGGCTTATCGATACATTGTTGAATTTCTTTCCAACAACGATCTCTTTACGAAAAGAGAACACAAAATAAAAGAGGCCAAAAAAGACGAAAAGGTCAATCCAGTGATTGTCCATCGACAAATTGAAGTTGAGTTTGTCTTTCGAGCGCTGTTGGACTATCTGGATCGTCAGGGCAAAACGTACGGTGTAGAAATTGCGGATCTACAAAAGAACAAGATCGCTTCAGGTCTATTGGCACATTGCCAGTACCAACTTTTCTACTTGGAGATGTTTCGTACAAAAAAACAACACAAAGATTCATTGACTTCTATGTACACATCTTTTGTCCAAGAATAAATAGACTATGCGTTGTCTAAAGTATAAGGCAACATTGGAGTAATTATGTCCCCTTCTGAATCAGAACTAATCTTAAAGAACTTTTTAAAAGAGCAAAACATCCCACTCACTCATTTTGAACAGTGCAACTTAAACGATATCAACGGAAAATTTGACGCAAACATACCCAATGATGGTGATTGGGCACCTCGACTGAATGAATATCTCCAAGAAATGACAGCGGTTTCTCCAATGAGTACAAATGAGGCCATTCGATTACACTCTTTGGTCTTTATTGAAGAAGAAGAGACTTTCAGCAGTCACTTCAAAGAGATCGCTTGTCCCCCATTGAACAAATATCAAATCTCGTTCTACCAATACAAAGACAACAACGATTTCTTCATTTTGTACGGTCTCCGAAAGCATAGCCATATTGCCAGTCGTGGCTTGATCAGTCGTGGTGAAGACTTCGCAATTTTCCAGACAACTACAACCGAAGGGCATCGCATTGTCAGTCTGAGCATCCAAGAGAAACTACTTCACCTCTTGTGTGATGGTAAAAACCTGTTCTATCATGAAATGGCCAATCCATTGTTTCCACAGACCAGAAATCTGCCAACCTTTGTCCCACAAATGGACGATAGTTTAGAGAGCAATGTCCTAAAACTGGGCTATCAAATTCGATTTAATCAAAGAGACATGTCTGTTGGTGGGAACGACTTAAACACAATTCTCAATAATTTTTCAACCGAACCAGTTGTCGTTCCAAAATTTTTCAACGCAATTGTTGAAAGCATACTGGAGAGATACGTACAGTTCTTAACAGACAATCTACCCACACGTGAAAGCATCGATGCCGAAAATGTAACCTCATGGTTGCTGATGAGAGACAAAGCGGAATCTATCATGATGGTTGTCGGGCTGTGGAAAGAATCGGCCCGAGAAAAGTTGGATCACATCGATAGCCGATTCCCCCTCTACCTCACATCACACATCCTTCCCCAATCTAGACTTTTGTCGGAGGCTTGGCTGTATGACCCAATGTACTGGTGGGGTCAAGGAGCCGCGCTGCATTCTATGCTCGGTGAGTCAGAAAACGAATAGAATCAGTAGCCATTTAAAAAATTTTTGGAAAGGAGACACATGATTGAGTATTCAACACTGCCAAAGCATCGAGGCTCAATCATCAGATATCGTTGTTTTGCAGCGGCTTTTCCATGGTGCTTTGATGAGGCTTTCATTCCGCAACATCGAAAGCCCGGATATGCTCCAATAATTGGAGTCTACGGGGATAGAGAAAAGCGTGCTTTCGTTGCCGCCACAAGTGTCGAGGAGGAATCCACCTCCGTTGAACTTGCCCATCCACTCAACCCACAGCAGAATTTACAGCGCACCTTACAAATCAGCAATGAATGGCTTATCGATAATCTGCCGATGTGGATTCAAAACAAACCAAAACAGCATCGTTTCGTACAGTTAACGGGTGCACGAGTGGACAATGTGGATGGCGCATCTGCGGGATTGAGCACCCTACTTGCGACGATTGGGTCTTTGTTGAAGTTGCCATTGCCAATAGAGTATATGTACTCCGCTGTCGTCTATCCAAATGGAAAACTCGGAAAAGTCAACTCCATTGTGGAAAAAGCCAAAGGAATTGAACGCTTTTGTCCAATGGTGAAGAATTTGGTCATCGCCCATCCGGAAGATTCGGCTATGCTGGATGAGTTGGCCAAAACTTCGCTGACAATACACTGCGTCGAATCTGTGCAAGAAGCGTTGGACGTTATCCCCATCGGGTCTTTTTCATCCATTCAAGATGCCATAGAACATTCATTGGAGCAGTGGTTGGCCAAAGATGAACAGGCTTTGCCTACGTTCGTAGAACACGTATTTTTATCGGCCCTTCAAGGTCTGACACAACTCTATGGATGGGGAAGTCTTCACAACATGTTGAATGGCATCAAACGCTCTCCAACTCTCTATGTTGGGTTGTCTTTTGATCTTCAATGCAAATTCGACATCACAATGCTCATTGCAGAACGATACCTGACGGGGAAGCATGGACACAATAAAGGTTTCGATGCAAACACGATATTCACCGAGAATCACCTACGTTGGCTAAATAGTTGCAAGAAAAGCGATCGCCTAAAGGTACTCCCCCACCTAATGCAGCAGATCACCGAACGTCCAGACTCTATCGATTGCAAAACAGCCATCAAAATTATGGTTGAAAAATCACTGCCCGACCAATCCGATGATTGGACCAATCCACTTCTGCTAAGACTGGCCGGCAGTTGGGGACGATACCTAACCAAACATACAACACAATATCTGGAAGCCTATGAGTGGCAACGATTCTGCTATCATCAATGGTGTGCATTGGGAATCTACGCGGAAAGTTCCTATCCGATTTGTGCATTGCTCGATTTGAGTCCCTACCTACCAGACAAAGAGAACGAGATCGAATCGTTGTGGCAGAGTTTCTCGCAGTTGCCCAATGTAAAAGTGTCGCAAATCAAAAGATTCGTTCCACCCCACTGGAAAGAACGGCTCTTTGAAGCACAGGGGTAAATAAACCACGCTTACTGTTGGAAATCTACAGTGCACACTTGCGCAATCTCAATCATTTGGATATATGAACTTGGTATATGGGTCTAGACAACTGGACTCGAAATTGAATTTTTTAGAGGTGAACCATGGCCCGTAAATGTGATTTGACTGGAAAAAGACCCAATGTTGCAAACAAAGTCTCACACTCAAACATCAAAACAAAAAAGCGTCAACTTCCAAACTTGCAAAAGCGTAAACTTTGGTTTGCTGAAGAAAGCCGCTTTGTAACCTTGAAGATTTCAACAAGCGCATTGCGTACCGTTAGCAAAAAAGGTCTCAAAGCCTATGCTGATGAAATGGGTCTTGACTTGAGTCGCCACTAAAACACAGTTGGTTTGCTTCGTGGACAGTGTTCTTAATATGTGTATTTAGTCGCATCCGTAGAACAGCACCCAAGAGTTTTGAAAAAGGCAGTCTATTGAATAGACTGCCTTTTTTGATGTTTTTTGTCGATATCTCTGATTCAATCGACAATCTGTTCAATCGTCTGATACAACTGCCCCTTTGAAAAAGGCTTCTGTAAAAATCGTACTCCGACTGGTTTTTGAAATGTACCAATTCCAGAAATCAACACAACCTTTTTTAACCAAGCAGGATGTTCACTTTGGACCAGCCCCAACAATTCTAGACCACTCATAGCGGGTAAGTTGACGTCCAATAACACAACGTCTATCGTGTGGTCCCACAAGTCTCGAGCCGCCTCTGCAGTGTTCGCAGTCAGAATGTGGTGCCCTTGCAGACTCAACAAAGCCACAATCGTTTCTCGCAAAATCTCGTCATCATCCACCACAAGAATCTTCAAATTTGTAGACACCGTCTCATGCTTTGTAAACTCAAAACTCATTACCCCCTGACTTGACAACTGAAAGTCAACTTGACAATCTGTCAAAATAACGTGGAACATTTGTAGATGTTGCTCCCGCGTTGAAGAAGTCATCTCCATCAAACCTTTGCGTTCGAACGTTCGTTCCAAATCGGTAAAAAATCGAATATCATCATCAGACAAATCGCACTGAACCTTCATGACTGTCGCATGCGTTTGTTCTGTAAAAGTGACTTGGTGAATGTTATTCACCCCGACTCTATCCAATAAGATTTCGAAGGCAATCTTCAAACGCGTCTCATCGTTGTACACCATAATAGGCGCATCAGAATGTGAAAAAGAGCCCATGGCTGTTGGGAATACTTTTCGGCACAATCCCGCCAAAGAAAACTGAGTGTGCTGAACATTGTGCAACGTAATTTGTTGGGTTGTGTCCAGCAGAGTCGCGATTCGTTCACATTGCTCATACACCATTTGCAATGTTTGATGAACTTTCTCATCTTCCATCATCATCTGCATCAGTTCAATACGACCTTGAACCACCGTTAACGGATTTCGGATGGCGTGAAAGAGCCCTCCAGACAAAGCACCCAATCGATATAAGCGCTCTCGACGTACCACACCTTCTTCTTTGGAACATAACCGACAACGAATGGCATCTTTCAGCATTGTAAATTCTAAGTAATACTCGACGGAGTTCACATACACAACTTCCCCGAGTGCATCACCAGAGCGAATCTTCTCTAAGAGAGACAGAACTGTGCGATTTTGTGTCCCCAATATTTGAGTGACAGAAGTCACCTCTCCAAAAAGTTTCTGGGCACTGACATTCAAGTCTAAGACATCACCAGTTCGGGTACATACCCAAGCAGGACACGAATGATACACAAATTCTTGATTCCAATATTCTTCTGCGTACCCCATGCCTACCCCCAAATTGTGTACTTACATAGAAGTTATAATTCTTTTAGTGAATACACAAGGTGAACGTGACTCAACGTGGCTAGATTTTGACACATACAGCGTCCCCTTCCAAATGCGTTTCGTAGCATCCAACGGTTGAATCGGGGCTGGTCATACAAGCACCACTGTCCAAGTCGAAATCCCAACCGTGATAGGGACAACGAACCCAAACGTGATCGTCTCCAATCTCCAAACTTCCCTCTGACAAAGGACCGCCCGCATGGGGACAAGTATTGGAAAAGGCATACACATTGCCATTGGCTTTGGCCACCGCTATGGCAGTTCCAGCGATGATGACCTCTACGATGGAACCTTCTTCAAGGGCATCTTTGTGCAGTACAACTTCGAATCCTTCAGGTGGTGTTACATCTTTTGGTGCTTCGAGAGATGATGAAACAGTTGCAGAACTTAAATCAACATCTTCTCGCCCTCCCATTGGAGATGAGAAACTTGCGTTGGGTGACGTATCTTCACTGTCATTGAAAACCATGCTGACGATTTTTCGACGAAATCCATTGGGACGCCCCAATACCAGTTTTTTAATTGTACTGAACATCTCTTTCTTTCCTATTGATGAATGATTGGGAGTATGGTACTCTTACTTGGTACATACTATAACCCTAAATGGTCCTATGATTCGCCAATTCCTCAAGAAAAAAATTCGCCAAGCCGCCGTTCAAGTGTTCAACATGGAGTTCGATGTCGAAGAAAGAGACAAAAGACCACCCAAGTCAACACCACAGGCTTTCGACCAGTCCATCATTCCAAATATCGTGGATGGCTCTGGTGACACCCCAGGTCCAAATCACAAAGAGAAAATTGGCAGAACCGTCGTCTCCGCCGAAATTCTCTCGGGCATCATTCCATTCATGATCGATGTTCGACCACCCAATGAAACCGTATCGGGCATATTGCCGACTGCTCGACTCTTACCAGCCAACAGCATTCAAAAATGCATGGACTGCTTGCCAGAGAAAACAGCCCGCATTGTTGTTTACGATCAAACTGGAGAGTTGGGGTCCGCCGATGTTGCCGCTTGGCTTCGTGAGCAAGGCTGGGCATGGGCTCGCTACTTGGACGGTGGATTTGCCGAATGGATTGAGCAAGGAGAAGACATCGTCCTACCGAATTCCATTGCCAACCCAACCGAACACGATCAAATTTGGCGATTGGGCGACGAGATCAACCTCAAAAATGGAACCCGCGCACTTGTCTTGCAAACGAATGAAAAGCAGGTAGAACTGTGGAGCGGTTCCGATGGCTACTTGGGTTGGAAAGCACATTCTGACCTACAAAACTGAGTGATCGATGTACGCACTGTGGAGTTGCTGGAGTTGCCTTTTCTACGCCTTTGGGGTGCAAACCTCACTTGCAAACAGTGACACCCTAACCGTTGCAAAACAACGATGGATGGATGGAGACCCCAGAGGCGTCATCTCAATCGTAGAACCTTGGATCGATACCAACACCAAGCCTTACGGGACTGAACGAGACGCCCTTCGACTGCTGTTGGCCAATGCGTACGCTGCAGAAGGTGAATGGAACCTGGCCGCTTCTCAGTATTCCATCGTACGCAGCAACAATCGTGCTTTGTCGGCACATGCACGGTTGGAAGAACCATGGGCTGCCTTCAACGCCAGACTCTTTTGGACAGCCATCAAACGCTGCAAAGGCATTCGGCAAAAGTATCCCAAAAGCGACGAGGCGATTGATTGTTTGATGCTCATAGGGATGAGCCATGGCGAACTCGGACACATTCGTTCCAGTGAACAATTTTTCAACCAGTACCTAGAAGCTGTTCCAAAATCCCCTTTTCGTGAATCGCTATCGCTTATGCAAGCGGAATATACACACCGCAAAGATGAAAAAGAGGGATACACACTGCTGTACAATTTGTACTTCAACCATCAATATCCAACGACAGATGTCAAGATTCAAGAGATACTTGGAGAACCAATTCCCATCACTACGTTGGACGAACGATCTGGAAGAATGTACTCTTTCATCAAAGGAAACCGTCTACAAGAGGCGTGGGCACTGTATACGGAAGTCAGAGACAAAGAAACCCACACCGTAGAAGAAAAGGCTTGGCTGGAAAACAACCTTCGACACATCAGTTGGAAAACACGTCAATTCGACGCCTATCTGGAATTGGCAACCAAAACCTATGCTGAAGAACCAACTTCTGAAAATGCGTACAAAATCTTCCGTGCATACTGCAAAGCCGGTCAATGGACCAATGCAGCAAATTTTGGAAAAGAGTCTTTGGATCATTTTGGACGTGTGGGTCGATGGGCTGGTGCCAGAGATGAACTAGCCCGTTCTCAAATGTTTGCTGGTCAATATGCAGAAGCATCCGAATTATGGGGCAAACAGTGGGGCAACGATGCCAAGTTCTACAAGGCCTTTTCTCTATATATGGCCAATGATTATCAAGGTGCCATTGAGGCTTTGACCCCATTGACAAAACGCAACAATGGATGGGACGCAGCCAGTCACTATTGGATTGGTCGCAGTCTAGAAGCTTTGGAACAAGACCCAACCGAACACTACACCAAAGCGGCTGAACTCGACTCCAGCAATTGGTACGATATTTTGGTTCGTCAACGACAAGCACAACAACCCCCAACCCAATCTGATGGCGACCTCGACAATACAGACGTATCTTCCCTCGCCCTCCCTATAGAGCACAAAGGCGTTTGGACCGATGCTCGACGGATACACTTATCTCACTTATCTCTTGAGTCCATCTCTACACCACCAGTGTCCCCACAAGTATCCAGCGCTCTGTATTCAACAACACCTGTCTCCCAACAGTTTTCTTGGAACAGCTTTACCACGCCAGCATCTGAACCTGTCATCGC
The DNA here is from genome assembly GCA_965661985.1 of uncultured Myxococcota bacterium. GTDB lineage: Bacteria > Myxococcota_A > UBA796 > UBA796 > UBA796 > CAJWHX01. The sequence continues at coordinate 8,542 of CBFIFY010000065.1, forward strand.
TTCCACCAATGTTTGGCCATCTCGATACCAATACCCCGACCCCTATACCCATACCGTGCTCGGAACCCAAGAGGAACTGAAAGAAATATTTGACTGGTTTGTAGACTCTTACAGCAACATCTTTCCAAACTTGTCTGAAACATATTGGCTTGTTCAAGCCGGCTTGTATCCGGAAGCGGCTCGAAACATGCAAGCCAATTATCAACAGTGGGAGCAAGGGCGAAAACGCAAGTTGAGTGCCTCTGTGAACAAACAGATGCGGGCAACAGATATTGGTATGGATACTTGGCGAGCCCTGTTTTTGTATACGCGTACCCACCATTATGTCTTACGCTACACCACAGGCATGGAGCAATACTTCACCGAAGATGCCGACTTACGGGCTGTTGGACAAATCAACCATCCGTTGGTTCGGCCAGCTGAAATGTGGAGTCTCACAGAGCAATACAACGTTGACCCATGGTTGATGCTGGGACTCATGCGTCAAGAAAGTGCCTACCGAGAAACTGTACGCTCTTGGGTAGGGGCGATTGGGTACATTCAAGTCATGCCCGCGACCGGTGCAAAATTGGCCTTTCTTCTGGGAGACGCTGGTTACTCTCCCAAAGACCTAGAGAACCCTGAAACAAATTTGCGCTACGGCATATTTTACTTCTCAAAGTTGATGGAGCGTTTCGACAACGCCTATCCCTTGGCAGTGGGTTCATACAACGGTGGCCCCCACAACATGTCACGCTGGTATCGAGATCGAATGGGCACCTGGGAAATGGATGAGTTTGTAGAACACATCCCTTACGATGAGACTCGACGCTACATCAAAAAAGTTACGGGGCATTATGACCATTACGTCCAACTGTATTTCGATGAAACCCACAGTGTATATGTTCCAGAGCCTCCCTTAAAGGACGATCCAACAGTCATTGACTTTTAGATGATTCCCAAACATTGTAGACGATGTACGGACGCCGTGAAATCCACTGTAATTTGACAGTCACCTGTCATATGGACTACACTGTTCTCACACAAGAGAGGTCATATGAGTCCGATACTTTCAATCTTTTCACTTCTTGGATGCAACGATGGTAGACAAGCGTGGGAGTCCACAGTCCAACCCATCATTGGAATTGCCAACATAGACGATGACGACCAAGATGGAACACCAGATTGGGATGGAAGCCTGTCTGACGATGAAAATGACTTGTCCATTTTTGAAATACCCGAAGAAATGCGAGATGCTTTGGGAGCAAAAGACACAGTGCGCATTCGTCAAAACGACAATGGCTTTCGAATCTACGTCAACGGAGAGTTGAAAGCCAATTCTGAAGAGGACCTCTTTGAACTAGACAGCGTAGAAGACACCATCGAATTTGAATTTGAACAAACCAATACAAGTGGCACCATCGACCTGATCTGGCTCAATAAGAAAGGCGACATCGTTGCCGAACAGGAAATCGAAGTTGTGTCTGCGCCAATGTTGCTCAACCATCATCTCCAACCGATGGAACAGGTTTACGCGATGGAAGGCAACGGTTTTGTCAGCAATCAAGACTTTATTCGTGGTTTCGAGGCCGCACTCGGAGAGGATTTCACTGCCTTCCCAGTCCGAGATTATGAATGGGACGTATGGCTTCAAGATGAGATAGAGTTTGCAACCCTTTCCAGCGAAGGTACCCGTTTGGACATCATCATTGATTCCATTCGAAATAGAGGCTTGGATCCATTGCCCGAAAACGAGTTTAACGGTCCAGATGTGTTGATTGAAACTTGGGGTCGTGGCATGGCCAACTCCCAGGACTCGTTCGGAAATCTCGAAGTAACACCCCCAGTCGATGGTCATCCCTATGGTCGTATTTATTACGGGGATTGGTATTTTGGCAACTCAGTGGACACAATTACTGAATCGTTGACCGATGAATTTGAGCGACAGGCTTTGCAACAGCCATTCTCTCTGGACGTCACCTTTTTGTGTGTGGGCCATGTCGATGAATACATGACTTTTGTGCCCGATGCCAGTTCCCCAAAGGGATTCAAATTTCTACTGGCCGATGTGAATGCTGGGTATGAATTTTTGGAGGGGCTATCTCCTTCCATGTCTCTACCCAAATACGCTTCCGATCATGGATTTTCCACAGTTGGGTCTATTCTTAATGACACGGCTCTACGACGCCTGAACGAAGACATTCAACTCGACTACATTGAACCCACTTGGGAGATCATGCAAGCCGAACTGGGTTTGACCGAAGACGATCTGATTCGCGTACCCATGTTGTTTGAAGAAGCTGTTGGCTGTCAAGGATACACCGCAACCCTAATGCCAAGCACACTCAACATGGTGGTCGCCACCAATGAAGATGGTACAGGTGCAGACTTGGTCATGCCAGATCCCTATTTTCGAAGTACTGTGGGAGACCAATCACAAGACCCCTTCATTGAGCATGTAAACGCTCTCTTACCAGACGGCAATACACCACACTGGATCGATGACTGGGATGAGTACCACATGATGCTCGGAGAAGTTCACTGTGGTTCAAACACGCTTAGAACACCTGTCACTGTTGAATCGACAGAGGAGTCCCCATGATGTATTGGTTGATTTCAGCTGCTTTGGCCACTACGCCTTCTCCCAACTGGAGAGTCTTAGAAGTCTGTCAGCAAGATATGGCACTCTGTGAAAGTGTATACACCGCCGAACCAAGAACGACTCGAAATCCTGATCTGGTGCGCTTCAGCGACCCCTTTCTCAAAGAGGTCCAATGGGTTCCAATTCACGTAGCACGACTTCTTGACAGTGATACGGAAGAGCCAGTACAAAAGGCCCTCATCTCTTTGCTTCAAATCCATGATTTAACACAAGTGGAAATGTTCTTGCTTCCACTCTTTGAATCCGACACGATTGAGACCCGTGCTGCAATGATCGAATTGATACCAAAACTATCATTGGATATGCAGACAAACGTACTCAAACAACTTACAGAAGATGACTCTGCAATCATACGGGCTCAAAGTTTGCGTGTTGTGGCAAGACACTTGGGTGCCAACCATCCTGAATTTTTGCTCTCCGGCCTGGGAGATATCGACCCCATCGTTCGCGCACATGCTGTCAAAGGTCTTGGATGGAACGACATCGCAACACCACCTGCGCGCATCGCACCGTTGTTGAAAGATGAGAATCCAACCGTTAGATTGAACGCACTTCGCACCCTGGAACGCTTGAATCCTGGTGCCATCTTAAAAATGGATGTTGTAGACATCCTACTTGTAGACTCCGATCCAAAGGTGCGTCGTGAAATCCTCCGAATCCAAAAGAAATATTGAACACGCTCTGACCGATATCGATATTGATAGCCTACAAGATTCAGACCTAACACTGGACAAGATCAATCGTGATTGGTCCATCTTTCAACTCAAAAAGGGACATCGTTACAGCAGCGACGACATGATGACAGCCTGGATGGCTCACTGTGTTGCTGGAGATGTATCTGTACAAGCCGATATTGGTGCCGGCATCGGTTCATGTGGATTGATGACACTGTGGAAACGTTCTCAAACATCCAAACTTGTGATGATCGAAGCGCAACGCGTCAGCCATGAACTGGCAAAAAGAACAATTGCCCACAACCAATTAACAGATAGGGTCGATGCTCGGTACGGAGACTTGAGAGATCTCACAATATTACCAGAGCAAGATTTTTTTCCATTGGTAACGGGTACACCACCTTATTTTCCCATAGACAAAGCCTTGACTTCTCCACACCCACAACGGGCCTGCTGTCGTATGGAGTTGCGTGGCAATGTGTTTGACTATGCGGAGACGGCTGCTCGAATCGTTCACCCTGAAGGATGGTTTGTTTGCTGTCATGCAGGGACAGACCCTCGACTTGAAGCCTCTATGACAGCGCATGGATTTCACATTTGGCATCGATGGGACATCCTCTTTCGTGAAGACAAGGCTCCCACACTTGCCATTGTGGCGTGTCGAAAAATTGCTGGTCCTAGAGAAGATTGGGCGCCTTTGGTTATTCGAACCATTGACGGCCAAGAAACAGAACCTTATAAGGCCATTCGAGTACAAATGGGGCACAGCCAGTAACTGCACCTACCCATTCAGTGCACCAGTGCACCAATGGTGTTTGTGTCCTCGAGAAGCCTAAAAGCAAATAGACAGTTCTTGATCTTCTTATTGATCTTGACTGTCTATTTTGTTTTTACTTCAAGCGCTGTCTTTGTCTGAAATACTTGTCTGAGACCTTTGTCTTAGTATCCCCACTTAAGCCCAAACGTAATGCCCAAATCGTCGTACTCTATACCAGCGATTCCATCAGCCGATGCCAAGCGTCTCCAGTTGACAGCCGTTTCAAATGCACCTTGATTCGCAAAATTAAGAGCAAAGGCTCCACCCGCTTGTAGACGGTGATCTGTTCTGTCAACTGCACCATCGTAATTGTCGTTGCGATATTGGGCATTCGCACTCACTACAGCCCGATCTTGTACATTCACTTCATATGTGAACCCCACCTGTTGGTAGAGGTTGTAATTGGTGAAATACACATCTTGGAGCGCTCGTTTGTATTCCAATCGAATGTCTTGCTCTTCTGTGGGCTTGAACCGCAAACCAGCATCCAATCTGATCTTTTGAGACAATCCCTCTAACTGAGTCGCTGTATCTCCATCCCCGTACGTAGAACCTCCCAATCCAGCTTTTAAGCGCACTAAGGTTTTGCTTCTCAACTGCCCTTCAATACCTGTTGAAACATCCCACACAGATGAGTCATCCACAACAGTTGTGTCTTCTGTCGTTTCGATTGTGTTGTTTACCCAGTCGTTCAAGGTATAAGACCCATCCACTACGAATTTGGTCTTGGGAAGAAATTTCAGCGAGAAATTTCCTACACCACCGTAGGTATTTCTTTGATTGATCACATCTCTGTTGCCGTCTGCATCCGTCATACCGTTGATTTGACGATAGTTGTAGGCCCCACCCAAGTTCAAACTGAGTGCATTCCCACTGCCAACACTCAAACCTGCTTTGGCCCTATTGTCATACACACGGATCAATGCAGACTCTGCTTTTGGCTGGTTGACTGGACGATTGTTCGATGAAAAAGATTCAGAAAAGGACAATCCCACGGGTGACTTCGGCAAAAATCTTCCTGTTGCGGTCAAACGACCATCATTGAAAGAGTTCAAGTTCTGTAGGTCTTCCTGTAAATATTTTCGAGCACCATATCCAGAACCCAATCGCAAAGACAATGCATTTGTATTGATCTTCAAGCCCAATGTCGGGTTGACAAGCAATGCTGTACCCGGCACCACAGGTGTTCCACCACCAGCTTCTCCCTCGTCTAAGTACAAGTTGCTTCGATATTCCCCACCAACACTTACAGAAGGCGTCAGTTGTACAGTGTCCGAACCAATACCCTCACTCTCCGCAAACGCGTTTGAGCTAAGGAATAGGATTCCAGCGATCAAATACTGTGGTCTGTACATTATTTTTCCTATTGTTTGTGAAGTATCCCTTACATATTCACACGATGACAGTTTAGATGCAAGGGAATATACAACAAAATTGTGTGACATTTACACCGTTTTACATTGAGATTCATTGCAACAAGATCTTGTCAAACCTTAATATGGAGATGTTTCAGGTGGGGGGTTGATACTTTCCGCACCAGCATCAGTAGATGTATTGGATGAATCAAAAGAATACGATTCTGAACCTGAAACTTCAGGCTCTGCATCCGCACTAAATGTATTGGAAGCTGAATTCGATACCCCTACAATAATTTGAGTTTCGGAAGCACCGTCTTCTCCACCACTGGTAGAGCCACTCACACACTTTTGCGCCTCGTTGTAGAATTGCCTAACTCTTGGTAGGACAACGTTGATTTTTCGAAATTCATATTCTGCCTTTTCAGTGGTCGTCGCTTGTAACACACCCGGCAAGGCACCTGATGAAATATCCTTGAGCGCTGATACAGAGGCCTGCTTGGTTGACACACACTGGATCAAAACGGAATCATTTGATTGTTGTGCTTCAGCAGCCAATGCATTCATTTCTTGGTTGATCGAGTCTATTTCAGAAACCATAACCTTCGCTTGTTCGCTCATCTCAGCGATTGATGCAGCAAACACAACACTAGAGAAGGTCAACATACCCATTACTGTGATTTTTCTTATCATAACGACTCCTTGTAGTATAACCAATATAGCATTTTTCTCTTAAAATGTTGTTGAGAACGACGCTTACTATATTTTCGGTACAACGATTCAACCCTTGAACACTTTATTCAATACATCTCTCAATTCTTTGGACTCAATGCAAAAGGCAATACAGCGACATCTGAGCAAGAAGAAGGGAATCTCCAACGACGAATCTTTTTCTCAATACAAGAAGATACTTTACTGTCACCTGTGGTGTTCTTTGTGACGGTCGTCATCGTTACCTTACCATCTGCAATCTCTACTTCAACCTCAACACGCCCTGCTACCGATGGATTGCTTTTCAAACTGATGTCGTGACAGGTTTTGACCTGACTCAAATACTTGCGCACAGTTTTGTTGATTCCATCAGAACATTCCCCCATCATGGTATCAATCTTCTTGATCTTGGTCACTGATTTTGGTCCGACAGTCTTGGGGCCAGGTCCAGCAACAGACTTACCACCCTTGCCTTCTGCAGAAACCACTCCTACCTTGGTCGAAGCTTTTCCACTCTTGTCAATCTGACCTTTGACCTTCATCTGAGCGTCACTGACTGCCATCTGACCGTCTGTTACACCATCGAGTACTTTGTCCAAGTCAACATTTGCCGCGCCATCCCCACCGAAAGCCGAGGTTACAACACCGCTTCCTTCACCAACAGTACCAATCGCCTGAAAGAGAAAAGACTTAGAAACAGCATCTTCAGCCGCAGCACGTTGGTCATCTGTCATATTGGCCGATGCTGTCGCTTTCTTTTCCACGGATTGTTTTTCCGCTTCGGTTGGCTTCTCTGTTGGCTTCTCAGTCTGCTCGGGCTCTTCAACCTTCTCAACTTCCTTGGGCGCTTTATTCGGGTCAACAGGAGCGTCTTCATCAGGCTCTTCATCTGAGGGTTCAGTTGTAGGCTCTTCAGGTTCTTCAATATCCAAATCTAAGTATTCAGCCAGCAACTCTTCCACTTCTTCTTGGTTCAACAACTCAGGTCTTGGTTGTATTGCAATCCACCACATCAACCCAGTGGCAATCACAGAAAACAATCCCAAGAAACCGAAAAATATTGCATCGTCTTCTTCAAGCCCTCCAACAGACGACGAACCCGCTGTTGGCTTCTTTTGTTGCTGAACGACCGCAGGAGAACTAATGAACTGAAATAAGAAGTTGTAATCCCCAACGTTTACCATTCCCGTCATTTCTTCAGACAGAAACACTTGGTATACGCCTTTCTTCTCAACAGCTCTTTGACCGCCCACCGACTGACCGGACATAAGCTCTTTCAGTTGAACACGTTCGTCTCCGCTTGAAACCCACCCTGACATCTCTTCAGTGAAACGCAACGCAAATGCGTTGTTTTGACTACCAAAAAGTGTATAGCGTTCGCCAATGACACCATCAACATTGTCATTGCCACCGAAACTGCTTGCTGTAAACCAATTCGATTCAGCACTACCGATTGAAACAGACTGACCAAAGCGTACCAATTCTGCATGTACAGGTTTGTTCTCATAACCAACGCCAACACGCAATACATAAACTTCATTTGAGTCTTTGTTGGCTCTTGTGGCTGTGGTATTAGCCATAATTCCCTCTTGTCAGTATGTCTACATTCAGTATTTCGGAGTAAGAATTAAATTCTCAAAAACTATAACAACATATATTCAAAAAATAAACTGGAGGGGGAATCCCCCCTCCGAGTAAAATCACTCACCCGTCTTGATTACAACGAACTCAAACTCTGAGAACTTTGCTTGACCAGCATTGTACATAACATCCCGAACAACTGTAAATGGAATGTCTTTATCGATTTGAAACAGGACCTTGCCTTCAAATCCACCGATATCATCTCGACCAGCCTTCTGAGCCAGATTGGTAATCTTATCAAACTGAGAAACGGCGTCTTGAAACGCTGCGCCCAAACTCGGAACGTCAAACCCACCACCAGGTCGCTCTGATTGCGGAATTCGATACATCTTCTGGCCTGGATAACTTGGATCATCATAGGCTTCCAAATTTAAGACCCGCTTATTGTCAACGACAATCGCATCTTTGGCAACCACAACGTTCAATGCAACACTTGGCTGTTTGTCAGCATCGGACATCGGCAGCTTCAAGTTTGACGATGGTGTAACAGTGACCTCAGTAGCAGAAAATGACTTCAACAAGAATACCAAAATGATGGTCATCATGTCCATCATAGAAGTAATGTTGAGCTCTTCCGCCTCAGGGACTCTTCTTTTTTTCTTTCCCACAAGTCACTCCTTATTGGTTTGTGCCACCAGCGATCGAAACGCTGGGGAATAATTTATTGCCGTCAGATGAACGTCTAGACGTGTCCATTGTCTTGACCAAAATTTCATACTTGATGTTGTTGTCTGAGATCAACACAACAGAATCAGAATCGCGATCATCATCTTGGGCGGCTTTTTTGATTTGTGCCAACTTTTGGGACAGATCTGACCAGTTGTAGTCATCGATTCCCTTACATCGAGCGTTGCTCTTACAAGGAACATCTGGCTTCCCTTTTTCCTCATCGGCATTGTCAGTTTTAACTTGGCCTGGATACAAATATTCATTTGCCCCAAGGATTCGTATCCCCTGATTGGTCACTGCCATTTTGAGTTGTAAAGGTGGTTTGTCTGGGATCTCTTCCTGTGGTGCAGCTGCACTTGGAGAGATGGCTGGCAACGATGTATCGATCACTGCCAGTTCCAAAGACTTAATTGCCATCAACAATACAGGAATCAAAATTGTCACCAAGTTCATAATGGGAACCAAATTCAGTGGCTCTTCTTCTGGCATTTCTCGTTTAGACACGATTACCTCTTGGTTACAGGTTACTGTTTGTTAGACGGATTACTTAGCAGCTTTCTGTGAACGGCTCGCACGAACATCATTCAATACTTCAGCCATAGATTGGTCTACTTGATCCATGATGCCAGTAACCGTTGCTGTAAGGAATGCGTTTCCTACAAGTGTTGGAATCGCAACAACAAGACCACCTGCAGTAGTATACATCGCTTTCGAGATACCAGCAGCCAACATAACCTGCTTTTGATCGGCTGGAGCGTTTGCCACAGCGTCGAATGCTTCAATCAGACCAACGATGGTACCCAAAAGACCAGATAGAGTCGCAACGTTTGCAAGCATTGGAAGGAATGCCATGCGCTTAGTCAAACGTGGAAATTCTTCAAGAGTAGCAGCTTCGAAAGCACCTTCCATGTCTTTCATGTCTCGACCTGGGTTTGGGGCCTTTTGAAGTCCAGCATGCAGTACACTTGACAAAATTTGCTTCTTTTGCTTGCCTTCTGCGCAAGTACGGATGGCACTGTCAAACTGTTGAGACTGAATGGCTTTGCGAACTGCATCCATTAATGCCTTTTGATTTGATTTGGCACCAAAGATAACGACTGCACGTTCAGCCATGATCGCCAATGCGAATACGAAAGAGATGATGATCGGGGCCATCCAAACGCCACCGTCTTTAATTGCCAAAATAATGCTTTCCATGGGTATCTCCAAAGATAGTTGATTGAATAAAGGTTGTTGGTAACTAACACAAAGGTGTAAACATCACCACAGGATAAAACATAGTCAATACAAAATAAAAAGTCATGTGAAGGTTGTTAGAATCCTGTCAGATCATACTAACATCACGAAATCATCTAAAAATCAAAGCGGGGCATGTTTCAAACTTTCCAAGATTTTTGGCAAAAAGTCCTCCACAAGTTCCAACTCATAGGCCCTCGTCACGTCATCCTTTGCCATCAAAATTGTAAGATCGGGTCTCTGAATCTCTCCTTGAACTACAAATCCTGACTCTAGAGTATTCTCCACGACTTCATCGGAATCTGGTTCTTGAGCCCAAGCCCATGCACTTATGAATAACCAAAGCATTGCCTTCTCCTATTTCACTTCTCGTCTTATTACTGTTCGTCTGATTCGACGGACTCTGTAGAACAGACTTGCTCAATGCAATCTAAAGATACGGCACATTCATCAGTGGTTGTACAAGCGTCTCCTTCTTGTAACGTACCAAACTCGCCTTCTGACAAGCATTCCTTATTGGACGCACAAACCAAATCTGACGGGCAATCTTCTTGCACTTCACACGCTGGATTTGGTTCAGCTATTCCCCAACCATTGCCTGTTTCTTCCATTTGATCATTTACTGATGAATCATCGGATTCTTCATCTTCTTCATCGACATCTTCAAACGCCTCGATGTTCTCAACCTTTTCTGAAGTGTTGTCGTCGGCTGATGACGAAGCTGCGTTGTTATCTTCTACTTCTGTTGCGCCTTCCAGCTCACCGCCATCAGCATCACCGTCATTTTCAGTGCCACCAGCTTCACCATCACTTGCGTCGCCGGATTCATCATTTGATTCAGGATCTGCTGTTTTTTCTGGAGGTTCCTCATCAGTATTCGTCTCCGTAGGAGCTCCCCAACCATTGTCTTCTAAACCAGGTTGCTCGACCTCTGTCTCGGTGGACTCTTCCTCTGCTTCCACTTGAGACTCTTCATTCACGGAGTCGGTTTCACTTGCATCTTCACTTTGCTCATCCTCAGAATCCTCGGCTTCTGTATCGGAATCATCCTCCGCTGCAGTCTCATTTTCAGAGTTCTCTATGGATTCTTCAGAGGCTTCCTCAACGGCCCCTTCAGACTCATCACTTTCAGCATCGTTGGATTCATCATCGTTGGATCCATCACCGTCTTCTACATTCTGTTGAGCCTCTTTTTCAGCCTCTTCCTCGGCCACTCGCTTAGCCTCTTCTTCAGCACGTTTTCGAGCCGCATCTTCACGGCGTCGTTTGAACAACGCTCGCAACTCTTCCTTTTTCTTTTGCTCTAGATAAACTGCTTCAGACGCTTCAATTTCAGAACGCCACTGTTGAACAATCTCGGACTTTGTCCCTCCTTCGTCGAGGTACCGATCCAACAAGTTGTATGCCTTAGCATAATTATTGCCTTCTTTGTAATCAGCTTCAAGAACAGCCAAATTCAACAGTGGCTCTGGATTTGAAGGGTTCAGTTGATAAGCTTCTTTGTACAATCGTTCGGCTTCTTCAATATTTCCCAATCCTCGTTGTGCAATCCCCATTGCGTTCAACAGGGCTGCATTGGTCGGCTCAAGTTTAAGCGCAGCCTCTAAGGTGTCGCTTGCCTTTGTCCATGCTCTATTCTCAAGTTGTAAAAACGACAAATACATCGATGTTTCAATTAATGTAGGGTCCAATGCCAAAGACTTCGTGAAAGCTCTTTCCGCAAGTGGAATCTTCTCTTGAGCATAGTATACTTGTCCCAAGACAGACTGGAGTTTCGCGTTTTCACTTCCATTTTTCGCAGATGCTTGCTGCAACACAAACAAAGCCTTTTCAAGGTTCCCCTGTTCCAACAACACCATACCCACTTCACTGTAGGCATCAACATTGTTTGCATTTTTACTCAATACTTGCTGAGCATAGGCAATGGATTCATCCAATCGTCCAGACTTGCGAAGGCAAGAAATCTTGCCCGCACTGAGGGTTGGATCTGTTTCAGAGTGCAACAATCCTTCTTCGTACAGGGCGATCGCTTCGTCATACTGTCGATTTCGCTCAAGCAATACACCCATATTGTACCACCCTTTCGCAAATGTTGGATCCAACTCAACAGCCTCTTCAAACGACTTTTTTGCAGCGCGTTCGTTGCCCAGTTTCAAATGCGCAACCCCAATGTTGTAAGCTATTTCAGGAGCTTCACTGTCTGATGACTTAGCCAATGCCTCCAATGCCCCAAGCCCTTTTTGAACGGCCACATCGTCTCCCGTTAAGAGAGCCACCGCATTGTTGACAGAGTCGGCAAACTCAAAACTGGCATCCTCAGTCTGTTCAATATTTTCTTCGTCCAGCTGAGCCTCGGGAGATTCTGACTGTGCGTCTGAATCCGTCGAAGTGTTTGATTCACTTTCAGCTTGATCAGAGTTTTCCGCACCTTCTTCGCTTGGCTGTTCAACAGTCGTTTGAATCTGTACTGGTACTGCCGTCTCTGGTGGCTTTTTACAAGCTGTCCACAAAACACTACTACACAACCAGAGTACTGTTGTCTTCGACAACCCAAAACCGTGTCTAGAAATCAACGTCATTGCTGCTCCCCTTCTTCGGCTTCATCATCTGATGAAGAATCATTCTCTGGTTGCTCTTGATTATCCGTATCTGAGCCTGACTCATTTGGAACACCCCACCCCATATCGGAATCCGAAGGTTCTTCAGCATTCTCTTCTGGATTCTCTTCTGTGGTTTCCTCTGTCTCTTCTGAAGATTCAAAAGACGGTGCGCCCTCATCATTGACAGTTTCTTCAACTGTTTCTCCAGTATCTGGATTTTGCCCACCATCAGCACCTTCAATCGAAGGTGCATTGACGGCATTTGGAGAGTCTAAAGAAATCGGTCCTGCAGTGGGAACAAACACACTTGAAATTGGATACACCACTTCTTGTTTTTGCGGTGGATAGCCCTTTGGATCGATCGCGGTTAAATCTTCCAGCGCCAATTGAGTCCATTTTGTCCAACGCCCTTGCTTCTCACTCAACGCCAAAGTTTGCTCTAGAGTTGTGATGGCACCCTCGCGCAACGGTACCCAAATTGCGGCCAACTGCTCTTCAAACACAACTTGTGCTCTATAATTGGCATCTTCGTCCCCAGGAACCAAGTTTTCAGGAATGGGGAACGCTTCAAAGAACTTGGCAAGGTGAAGTTCTGCAGAGCCTGAACAATAACGACCCGCGACAATTGCTTCAAAGTCTTGAAAATCTGCACCCGGTTTTGTACAGAAATTTCTCAAGGTGTCCAAATCCGCAAGTTGAGACTTGATCAACTCAGCATTTCGTTTGTCATCACGCGAGTACTTGACGGACTTGAATTCTGCCATCTTACCAGGTATCTCACGAAGATAATATTCGGCAGCATACTGTCTCATCTTCGGAGAATCTTTACCATCAGCTTGCATCGCGGTGAAAGATTTCAACAACTGTTGCCACTCGCGCTCAATCTCTCGCTTTTTCGAAGTTTTGCTTTCCTCATACAACTCAATACGTCGATAATGCGCCATCATTGTATGATCTGGTTCTTCACCTGTGAAGCGCTTCAAATAGCGGGTGTAAAAATCCAAGGCTCTCCAACGAGCAACCTTTTCCCACTGCGCTCCTGCCATAAAAAATGCCATTTCAGCATCTGGCTGGTCTGGAAACTTGGTCGCATATCTTTCTAAGCCTTCCGCAGCCTCTTTATATTGACCCAACCCAATCTTCAAAAATGCTGAATTGTACAGAGCGGCTTTGGCGTCTTCATACTCAATGCCCTTGCCATACGTCTGATTGTACAGAATATCAAAATACTTAATCGCCTCTTCGAGTTCTAAGGCATTCTGATGATTGGTCGCAATGCTGAACAAGATTGAACGACTGGCTTTATTCCCAGGAAAACGCTCAACAAAGTCTCGATAAACCGCATTCGCCTTTTCAATGTTGCCACCTTCCTCGTAGATGTTTCCAGAAAGCAACAACAAGTTGGAATACTCTTCTCGCTCAATACCTTCGTAATTATCTAAGTAGGACAAAATACCATCGGCTGTTAGGTTGAATTGACGTGTGGCTTCTTCTACATCCCCCGCTGCCATCAACTGCTGCGCATCTCTCTGCTGTCGCAACAATAGCTGCAACGTCGCGTTTTGCTCATATTTTGCAAAATCTTCAGGCACCTCACCATCTGGACCGAGAGCCAACCCAATGAAGCGTCGAGCTTCTTCTTGGACCATCGTCCAATTCAGTTCTTTCTGATAGGAAGCAATAATGAGATTGGATGCATACATTGCCTCCATCGACTCTGGATAACCGTCGATCACCAAATTAAAGTATTGACGCGCCAAATCGTATTGACGATGTCCCAAGTAAATCTGCCCAATGTTGTACTGGTACTGCTTCAACGATGAATCAAAGAATGCTTGCGCTCCGTCTACCTCTTGTAAAATAGTTTGCAAAGAAGTTACGACCCTATCAGCGTTGGCAGCGTCACCTTCTCTCTCTATAGCCGCAATTTCCCCTTCAATTTGAGAACGTCTTCTATCATAATCCAACGTGGCACTGTCTTTGTATGCCTGAATAAACTCAACCAATTCTTCAGTCAATTCGTACACGTCAATGGTATCACCATTTTCCAACTCAACCGTATTCTTCACGACTGCGTCTTCGGGGATTTGTTCAAAATTCCCCATCAACTTGTTGTATGCACGCTGATTTACAATGTTTAGAATCTTCAACTGCGACAGTTCTCCGCGTTGATGATCCGCCGCTGTTTTTACCAGCTCCCGATATTGCTCTAGAGACTCTAAAATCTCACCCGCCTCAATGTATGCGTCTGCCATATACCACATGACGTCGTAATATTCATCTGCAAATGGAAAGCGATTCAAAAACCGTTCAAAGCTGGATATGGCTTCCATGTAATCTTGGGAATCTTGACTCTCTTTTGCTTTTCCATACTGGTTGTAAGCAACATCTAAAAGAGACTCTTCAATATAGGCACGTGCGATGTCCTGAGCTTCTGGATTGTTTCGATTCTGCACCCACCACTCACCATTTTCGGCATAGCGATCCGTCAAAATCTTCATCTCA
>CBFIFY010000066.1:0-23222 GCA_965661985.1 uncultured Myxococcota bacterium
CTATACATTGGCGTTCGTGGAGGTGCCTACTTCTTTGACCTTCGCCCAAACCCAGGTGGTGAACGCAACGAGTTCCTGACTGAAGTGCGTCGAAAAACAGCAGGCTTTCGCTGTGCAAAATCCTGACGCACCCCAGAAAAAGTCCTCGTGGCTGGGCAAAATTGGACTGGTCATTGGTGGTCTATGCGCTGGCATCTTGTTGGCAGAAGGTACGGCTCGGATAATTGCTCCCAACCAAGCGGCGGACTTATTGTTCAACGCATCCGACGCCTCTCCAATGAACCTCTACGTCATCGATGAACAAACGCGGGTCACCACCGCTCCCAACCTCAACACCTCGATTGAATCATTGGATTACACCGTAGACATTCAAACCAACACATTGGGTTTGCGGGGACCTTCTGTCGATACAATAGCCCAAAATGTTGAACATTGGATCGCCGTTGGCGACTCTTTTACCATGTCGGTACAAGTTCAACAGGCTGACACATTCTCTGGTGTACTCTCCCACCGAAGTGGAGCTCACATCTGGAATGCGGGTGTGGATGGCTATTCGACGTGGCAAGCACTGTTGAGGGTGCAACAAATTCAAGAACACATCCCCATCAAGCGCGTCTTGCTCACATTCTTTACGGGCAACGACTTTCAAGACAACGAGCGTTTTTTGGCCATGCAACGCAGTCCTCTTCCAGGACCGGCTGGCTCACCCATCCCTCGCCCTCAGATTCCAAGCCACGAAATCTGGCTGATGCAACACTCCTACATCTACGCACATTACAGAATTTGGAATAAGGTCCAACAGTTGGGGAGTCCGCAAGATTTTTCAAAGGGAAATTGGCAAGATGAGTTGCGTTTGTTCACCCAAGACGGCGAGAAAAGACGACAGCAGTTGCGCGGACAAAGCAAACGCGCACTCCAACAATTGCGCGACTACACCCGTCAACAAAACATCGATTTGATGGTTGCCGTGGCTCCGCCTGCATTTGTCATCCACCCAGAGCGACTCCAAGCCACCTTTGAATTGGTTGACCTAGACCCCAACCACGCCGATGTACACGCCCCACAAAAGATGGCGTTGGAACTGTTGGGCGAATTGAGAATCCCCTCTTGTGATCTCACTCCTGCCTTGGAACAGGCTGTTGCGCCCTATTTCATCTTTGATGGACACTGGACACGAGAGGGACACACCGTTGTCAGCAACGCCATCGCCAAATGTTGGGGGCTACCGTGATTCGCATTCTTCACCTTCTCTCTCTGCAATGGAGTCTAATCGGATGCACCTCTGCACCTTCTCCTTCTACTGAGAATACGACAAGCAACCCGATTGTAGAACAGTCTTCAACCACTCCATCCACCCCAGCCACCAATGCCGTTCAGCCCGTCTTTGCACAACACAAACGTGGTGATTCGACTCAAAATCCGAAGTCTCAAAATCTAGATCAGGGTCAACAACACCCCCCTCTGCCAGCAGACAATCCAGCTTGGGAATGGGACGCTCAAAGTTTTGTGCCCGACTTTGGATGGTACGGTGAACACAATTGGGCAGACGTACGCATGCGGGTGGTTGGGCACCTGGCGATGGGATACCGCGATTTGGCTCGCTTTCAGTTGCTGGAACAAAACTGGGATACAGCACTGAAAACCCTGCAAACAATGCAAGATACACTCGACAGCATCGATACGTCCTCATCCAGTCATGCCGAAGATATCAAACAATTGCTGCGCCATTCCACCAGCAGAGACATCCAAATCATTCAAGCGCTCCAAGGAAATGGAGACTTTCCACAGACAGACCCCAATACGCTGATTCATTGGCGCATCGAATACTGGAAACTGGCAATCCAAGCCCCCTCTTCTGACGGTTCGAGGCTCGAAGCCTTAGAAGCCTTACAGCAAGAGTTGACCGACCGTTTTTCCACGCCCACCGTCTCCAAAATTGACGATTTCAAGGACTTCACCGATCGCCACAAACTTCGAAAAGAACTGTTTGAAGCCTATGTCAATACCTTGGACCCTCTGTTGCCCAGTGATCTGCGCTGGGGATATTGGAGACCCAGTGAAATTCAACGTCAAGCCGGCGCCTTGTGGATGGCCGCTGAAACACTCAAGCAAACCTATGACAATCCACACCCCTCCAATCTTCCAACTTCACTGGGTCGGGATTGGTGGATTGAACAGAAGCCCACAAGCGAATTTCATCGACGTTTGGAAGGATTGCACACCGAAAATTCGGTCTTTGCCCCCTCTGTATTTTCTCATCGAATTCGAGATCAAAGATTGGATTTGTCTGCTGAACAATTGGGACGATTGCCCACTGGAGATTCCATCATCGACGTTGGAGGACAACCGGGACCCATGGGGATTGGGACACTCATGAAACTAGATGCGTCTGACCCCGACCACCGAGTGTGGCTGGAATCCTACAGTGCCAAATTGCAAAGCAGTATTGAGGCCAATCCTGAGACCGCCCTAAAAATTTGTAGCGAAGCCATTCAAGAATTGGACACCTACACCCACGGAAGCCGTTTCTACAACGTCAAACAGTTTCGCAATGCCTGTACTCGACAGTTTGCAAGATTAGAGCATTACAGTCAAGCCCTCAAACTGTTTGAAAAGAGTTTCCCTCTCCACCATCAAGACTGGGCCTGTCCAAATCGCGAAGGGTTGTTGTTGGTCATTTTAGGCAGACTACACGTTCTCAGTGGCAACAACGAGACTGGATTGACGGTCTTGCAACAGTCCATCGATGCAGGACTGGAATTCTTGAACAAGGTCACACAGGCTGAAAATGGCGAACTCACCACCCCGAAGCCACCGATGATGCAATTGAAAGGCGGACCGATTCCAAACTCCCACGCGTCCCACGCACCAAAGCATCCACCAAACGCACCATCCATTCGACAACAAGGACAGCCTAGGGGCGCAACTCCACCAAATCATAGTCCCCACACTGCTGGTAGCGCTCCCGCGAAATAAAGTTCAGGTCCTCACGCTCCGTAACCAACACGTGGGTAAACCCCATTTGGTGCAACTTTTGCTCTTTCCACCCAGTGGACCCCAGGGAAAACCCTGCCCCCCGCAATCCGTGCATCGCAGTCTGCTCAGCCTGCTTCCAAGAAGCGATGCCCATTTGTGGCGTCGGATGCGCATGGGACATCTGCAACAACCTAGACAAGCCCAATTCACCGTCTTTTCGATCTTCGGGCCAAATCAGTATGCCACCCTCTCCGGGAATCTGACACTGTACCTCCGGCAATTGTGTATTGGGGGGGCGAAGTCCCAAGCCTCCGAGCAACAATCCTTCAAGCAACATGGCGACCGTAAGCCCGAACGCCCATCGCATACCGTACCGTCGAGCGATATTGGACACGCTCCACGCCGCACACACACCAAAGGCCACCAAACTCATCACCAACAACCGAGTGGGTTGGGTCAAAGGACGAGCCACCTTCTTCATTAAATCATTGAACAACAAAAATGGCAATGCAAAGTCGTTTTGTTCGGACCCCATCGCCAACACCACACAAACAAATCCCACTGCAAACCACCACCGATATCGCTTCTCTTTGAGCGCCATCAACGCGAGCAACAATGGCAAAATGCCCAGATATCGTCCCCCTTTAGCAGAAATCGCATTGTGCGTCGACGTTGTCCAAGCCACGTCCATGGGATGAATCAACTCTGAGAGTTTCAATCGCGCCCAAGGCAAGTCAACAATGCTCCACTGCTTGTCCATTAGGATCACATATTGACCGGCCACTTCTCGGGGATAATTTGGATTGGCGGCCGAACCATATGCGTGCGCCACAGTCAAAATACCCATTCCAGAGACAATGCCCGTCCAAAACCACCATGCACGACGTTCTCGATGCCACAAAAAAGCAATGACCTCTGCCAAAGGTAGAATCGTCGCCAAATAAGGGTTTTCAATCGCCAGCCATACCGTACACAACAGAACCCCAAGGTGATATTGCCAGCCACGCTCTTTCAATGCCTGCACCCAACAAGCCAACCCGATGGGCAACGCCATGGCGACAATCGCCACAATTGACGCTTCTCCTGTACTAAAAAATAAGTATCGAGCACACAATACCGACAACCCTGCTACACCGTGCCAAGGTCGCTCAACACCACACACCCGTGCGAGCCAAAGCATCCCCCACGATATGCCCACTATCTGAAACCAATTGGTTACAGCCAAAGCCAAACCGACACCCAGCCACGGTTCTAAAAAACCCCACATCAGCGCAGACGTTGGCGACAAGACAATGCCGGTTGCCCCATAGGGAAAGTTCACCAACACCGTTTCTGTGCCAAATACAGCGGACAATCCCTCTTGTTGCAACCACCACATTCCCCACAAAGTCGAAATGACATCGGGTCCAGCACCAACAATTTCACCCTGTACAAACCCATCGCGAAACGGCACAGCTGCCAACAAAGCCAACACCAAAAGCCAAATACCATCTTGGCGACGCGCTGAAATTGAAAAAGTGGAATCCGTCAAGGGTCTACCCAATCCTAAATTGAATCTCTATCAAGGTGTGATTGTACACCTTGCTCTTATATCAGTCATCCGATGGAGGACCACCACCTTCAACAGAGCCACCTTCGTCTTGTGGGGCTGGTTTCTGCTCTCCAAGTGGCATCACCTGCCCTGGAGCCGCACCTTGACCACCTTGATCGCCTTGCATGCCACCGTCAGGCATTGGAGCACCTCCTTCCATCGGCTGTCCTCCTGGAACTTCGCCACCTGGTTGACCACCAGTCGGAGTTGGAATCAAGTCTGCTGGCATCGCACCATCACCTTCTTCATCCGGCAACGGTGGGGTTGGTATGACACCCAAGCCTTCGATGGGGTCTTTCTTTGGAAACACACCAACCATAAGCGAAATGTTTTCCACTGTCCCTGTGGCGAACACCGCCCCCTCTTCGCGCATCCCCATTCGCTCTCCCAAACTGGGAATACCGTCTGAATTGGCGTCGTCCACCACTTGCAACACAACGGGTGCGTCGGCGGGTACCTTCATGGTGAAATTCCCAGCGCCTTCAATGGCCACTTGGGTGATCAGTTGCATTCCTTCACCTACTTGAACACTTGGGTCTTCCGGTGGTGGTGGCAATGCGCGCACCAACAACTGACCCGTACAGTCCGCACAATTGGCCGTCCCCTTCAAGGTCGCACCATCGCTGAGTTCTTCTTGGGAGAAGCGTGGTTGGACTTCAGACTCTGGCAAATCTGCCGCAAATGTCCCCATGGTTGGAGGAGCACCATCGGCATTTTCACTGTTTGCCGCGTCTGTAGGCATCGCCGTATTGTTGGCTGCTTGAAAACTCGGTGCTTCATCTTGTGTATTGGCTTGTACGGTGCTGTTGTCGACAGTTCGATCTGAAAAGTCAACCGGCTCTGGGCATCCCAATCCCAAAATTACACTGAACATCATCATGTGTCATCTCCATCGTTGTACTGTCAACTTACCACAGTTTGTGCTTTTTGAAGCCTGCTTTGCCCTTGTTTTAACACCAAATGCTTCAAGATTCGACAAACCGACAAACCGATAAACCGATAAACCAAAGGTATGAGAATTTTACTTTGGTATTGTCACCTTAGAAAAATGCTTGTATTGTTTTGCAAAACGCTGCTGGATTTCTGTTTGGATCTCTGCGTGAATAGAGGCAAACCGTTCTCTGTGTTGCATCGTATAAAGCACTCTAAATAACGATACATCCCAGATTCTAGGTTCTGTCACTTTCTTGGACTCAGACCAATACGTTGCGATTTGTTCTTCTGTATTCGAAGGTCGAAGCAACTGTAGCATCCACCACCAATACTGTACGTGAACAAAGGCCCGAGACAAGTCCTGCAATTCCACCTTCCAGATGCTGTCGGTTTGTGTATTGGGATCCAGTGCATAGGCACAACGCAATCGCAACATCGCCACACGTCGACGATCGCGCATTGAACGCATTTGATAATGAAAAATGAGTTGCTTTTGAATCTGGCAAGCTTCTGTCCAATTGCCATCCAAGAAATAGAGAGCCCCTTGCGCTTCCAAACTCAAGCCCCGCAATTCAGAGTCTCCACAGGACGATGCCAAAGTCTGCGTGGTTTGAAGCCGAACCAACCCTTCTTTGAGCCTCATTTGGTAAACGAGCAACAGCCCAGCGATGTACGTCGCATAGGCCATATGGTGAATATCGGCATTGTTCTGTGCCTGTCTCCAAATGGAATCAATTTGGGAAGGCAACCCATCGACCCAACCCAACCGCAGTCGAATCTCGATCAGCCGTGCCTGTGACTCCACCCACTCAATCGAAGTTTTGGGAGAGATGACACTGGTTTGCGCAAAACGATCGGCCGCACCTTCAAGACGATTGAGGGTCAGCAACAATTGCCCTTGCTTCAGAAATGTTTGGGCTCGACCCTTACGATCTGAGTTTTTGGAAAAATGTGACAAAGCCTGTCGTAAATACTGATTGGCTTGCACCCATTTCTTCTTTTGAATCAAGAAGTCTGCGTGAATCAATGCGAGGCGACCGACACTCTGACCGTCCAACTGCCCCATTTTTTCAACCTGCAACGCCAAGTCTTGGATACCCGACAAACGGGATCGTTTCAACCGAACTTCCAATCGATTCAATCGACCTTCCAGCAGCCCCATTTGAGAGTGACTCTGAATGGCCGCCTCGGAAATGAGATCAGCGATGTGCTCTGTTCGTTCAAGCAACCAAGCATTTCGGGCATCTTGAATGGCCAACAACAAGAATGGCAACGCTTTGGACGGCTCACCCGCCTTCAACCAAGCTTGCCCAATCTGTAGATCCAATCGCAATCCCAACCGATCAACCAGTTCCATCCACGCTTCTGCTATCTTCTTGTGAATCGATGGCAAAGAGACCTTGGAAGACACCCAACGCTCAACCACTGGACCCAACTCGGGATAGGAAAATCGAATAGAACGTTCTTGCTGTCGAAGCAATCCGACCTGAATCAACTCTTGCAGTCCAACCGATGAAATCTCGTTGAGCAACAACATCTCTACGGGCTCTGCCGAACAAGTCATGACCGCCAACACATCCTGCGCCAATTCGGGTTGAGGAACAGTGGCAAAAAGTTGTTCAAAGTAGGCTTCAAAGAACCCTTGCCCCAAGTCCACCATCGACGATGACTGAAGCTGAAAACGATTCTGTTCACTGGACCATTCCATATTCTGTTCCAAGGCCAGTCGCTGAACGAAGAGGTTGGCTCGATGAATCTGACCATCGCAAAAATCCAGTACGGCACCGTGAAACTGTTCTGGGATGCGACACACATCTTGAATGTGTCCCAGCACATCTTCGCTTGACCATGCGGGCACGATCAACTCTTCAGCCCCCATCATCTTCAACACCTGTACTTTGTGCTGAAACAACTTTGACGTGGTCGACATATCTTCTGGAATGGTTGTCAACACCAGCACTGGTCGCTGAGAGAAATCTGCACCCAACAACGTCTCACAAATGTCTAGGCCATCCCCATTGACCGTACAGTATTTTGGGTCCTCCAGTACGACAACCGCTCCGCCTTTCCAAGACAGATGCTGTAAGTGTTGAAACAGAAAGATCAACCCCAACCCATTGTCAACCGCTTGCTCGTCATTTTCCAAGAAACCGCACCACTTGGCCAACCCCACTGCTTCACGTCGTGTGGACCGAATGCTCACCTGCTTTTCCCTCGCCAATCGACGTTGAACCCTGGCCACAAAACTGTCCCGACTTTCACCCCATGGAGACAATAAGTTTTGCACTGCTCCACGATACCCATCATCAAAGGCACCATTCTCGTGGTAGGACAAAATGATGGAGTCCATGACGCTGGCCTTGCTCAATTCGCGCACAAAATGCCGAATAATATCTTTTCGACCAGAGCCCTTGGGTCCCTTCACAAACAGTACTTTGCTGCGTTGATTTTGCTTGACCCATTGCGCTGCAGACCACAACTGATTCAGGATGTTTGGACGCGCACGGAATCTCGGTACAACAGACAAGAGTGATGGAGATACTGTCGGTTGTAGAAGGTTCTCTGGATCGAAGTGGTCTTGAGCAAGACCTTGACGAGAGACCGGCACAAAATCGTCCGGAAAGGAAAAACCTTCTTTCATCAGTCGAGCCATTCCTCTACGGTGCTTGATCTTAAACTTTCGACTCAACACCGAGGAGGGCAAACTGTCGATCGCTTCTCGCAACAAAGGAACCAACTCGGCAGAACTTCGAAATCGTTGCTGTGGATCCAACGTGCTGCAACCTTCCACAATATACGCCAACTCTTTCGAACGATAAGACATCGATGTCAGTATCTGCTCCAGCATTTTGCCCCAAGCGAACAAATCTGTCCAAGGTCCAACCTCTGCAGCCAATCGAAGTTGCTGTTCGGGCGCATACCATTCTGGTGTTCCCGTGACATCCTGTGGATTGGTGAGAATCTCTGAACGGGTACGGGCAATGGAAAAGTCTGCTATCCACGCTGTTTTTTCTGGACCAATCAACACATTGTCGGGCTTGATGTCCTGGTGAATCACCCCGAAACTGTGAATGTGCGCCAACCCTTCTAAAGTTTGAAACATCCATTCCAAAGCCTGTCGAAATGTACACCCATCTCTTAATTTTCCTTCCAGATCACCTTCAGATGCAAAGGCCATCACCATCGTCAAAGGCTGCCCTTTGGAAAAAGAGGCATCGATCAATGGGACAATTCGAGGATGTTGCAAGGTTTGCAATACGATGACTTCTCTTTGCCACCGCCCGGCAAACCGAGCGTGTCGCGCCATGATTTCCAGTGCCTGTTTGATGGCGACTTTTTGTCCAGTTCGTTGGTCAGTCGCCAAAAATACGTTGGCAGATGCGCCGTCACCCAGTTTGCGATCTATGATGTATCGATCAGTCAATGGTTTCCTCTGTCTCTTTTACTTTAGTGCGTGCGCAACTTTGCGTATTGATGTTTCAATTTTTTCCAATGCCCCTGCCAATTCTTCTAGACTGCACGTTCCCACACTCATTCTAAACCAACCATTTTCATCGGGCATATCAAAAGCTTGAAAGGGAACTACGGCAACCCCAGCATCGATCAGCAAAAAGTTTCGAATGTCTTCATTGGTTGCAAACCGATCACCAATCAACCCAACATAGAAACTCAAATACAAAGCGCCTTGTGGCGCAATGGCATCAACGGGAAGTCCTCTTTGTTTCATATCCATGACCCCATTGTACAACAGTTGCAACCGAGAGGACACCTTATGTTGCATGTCGCTCATATAGGATTTCATCAAATCTGGTCGACGCAAAAATTTCGCAGTGGCAATCTGTTCAGGGTGTGCAGCCCACGCGCCCATGTGACCAATCAAGGCCTTCATTTTGGGTTGCAACTCTTTTGGCAATACGCCCCATCCAACACGCAGTCCCGTTGCGGCAAAACACTTAGAAATCGCATCGATGTGAACGATGTAGGGAGCCACTTCTGGCACCAATTGAACAGGCGACGCATGGGTGTACCCCTCAGCGACCAGCATCCAATACACTTGATCGAACAACATCATCACTGGACGGCGACCGTTCCGTTTGCGTCGATCATTTTCAGCAACGATGGCGCGGGCAATCCCCTCTAAAACTTTCGGTTCTATGACTGTTCCCGTAGGATTCAATGGGCTGTTCAAGGCTATGAGTTGCACTTTGGGTAGAATCGCCTCCACTTGTTCCACTGTCGGGTGAAAATTGCTGTCGGCTGTCGTCGGTACATAGTGGTGATTGGCATTCAGCAATTCTGCATAGTAGGAATTGTTCCAAGCTGGCAAAAAACTTACCGATGCTTCCCGTTCGTCCACAAACATGCTGTAGGTTGCAAACAACGGTGGACGCGCTCCAGAACCCACACAAATGGCATCTGGTCCATAGTGCAGACCAAATTCTCGTTGATACAATTCGTCTATGGCTTCTCGAAGTTCCAAGGCACCATCCGCTGGCTGATAGTTGGTGTAGCCATCGCGATAGGCTTTGGAGACCGCTTCTTGAATGGTTTCTGGAACGGGGTAATAGCGGGGATCGAAATCGCCAATCGTCAGGTTGAACACCTCGTGACCAGTGGCCACCAAATCTCGGACCTGCCACACAATGCGTAAGATCATAGAGGCTTTCAACGACGCTACTCTTGGACGCACAACGGTTTCTGCAACACATTGATTGGTGTACTGTGACACGTCAAGCATGATCTCTCCACATTGGTATTTTGTATTCTCTGTAACGCAATTCAATCGGTCGATTCAAGAGCATGACCTGTAAAAAATACACTCGTTCTATCTCTACTGTTTATCCATGCGATCAAAGTATGATGCAAGACCAGTTAGAAAGCCGAATCTATGAAAGATTCACAGTCCTTTACTGCAGTTGCACCGCTTCTGGCAACCAATATAAAATGGCGACATCGTGCCCAGACCACTGTGCGTCTTTTGGCAAGATTTGCCAGGCACTCCAATCAACCTCCCTCAACTGATGAGACTCACTTGACCAGTGCACCTCTCCCTCTAATGGTGCAGGATTGGTGATGGACTCGACGAGCCAAATGGTGGTGGTTGGACGAGAAGAAAAAGACACCCCACACCCTGACAACTGCACCGACAATCCAACGCTTTGTGGAGAAATTTCGAGTTCCGTCCCATAGCCCTCAAGCCAGACCTCCGAGTGAGCCTGCTGACACAGTGCAGTTGCGACATCATCCACCTCATTGGCTGTGTTGTACCACTCAACCGGTTCAATTCGAAAGATGAGCACCGAGATCACCCATGCAACCCCGACAGCATTTCCGATTCTTCCAAGCCGACTCCACCCTTCGATGGCCAACAGAAACATGGGGACGATCAACACCCTAAAGTGGTAAGGGCGCAGTGTCGACACCGACAGTCCCAACAGCACAATCCCAATCACAGAATACAACAACCAAGATTTCAAGACCTTGTCTTTCGATGCGATCCACCCACCGATCATCAACAGTGACCCAAGACCCATCTCTACCCACAACCGATCAGTCAACGCCCGAATCAACAGATCAATAGAAGAAACAGACTCTGAACTGGACACTGCCACTGAAGTCAGACAGTCAAGTCCACCAGCATCACACTGCATCAGTTCCCATAGCCACACCCCTCTTGGAATGGACACCACACACACCAACAGCAAGGACACCCACCAACGCTGACCTCGTTGAGCCATTGAATACCATAGCCAAATCAAGGCCGGTACACAGCCAAGCACCAAGGGATGTTGTCCCATCGCAATCACTGTCCACACACTCGCCCAATGCGCCCACCGTTCTGCATACTGTCCTGAACGCTCCCATTGTACCAATCCCAAACAAGCCATCGCCATACACTCTGGCGCCCAATACCCCCGAAAAGAGGAGAGCATCGTGTCAACCAACCCCATATCCAAGGTCAGTATGACAGCCAATACCCCCAGCCAAAAGGACCGATGCTGTGAAATTTGCTGTTTCAACGTCCACAGTGCCACAGGAATGAGAAGTGTACTTGCGACCACTTTCCACCAAAACAACGATGACAAATCCCCCGCCAGTAAGGTCAACGGAAAGGACACCATCCACAACCACTGATCAGATTCTGGATTTGCAGGCTCAAACACACCAGTGTTCCACCAACGCACCCCAGCAACGAAAGGCGATAGGGTATCAGAGGTCACTTGAACAAAGGGTACGTAGGTCAGTCGAACAAAAACTGCCCCCCCCCAACCCAACAAGATGATCCAAATCGCACTGGACCACCATGTTGATTTAGGGGTTTGTGACACTGTGCGCTCCAATCAATCCAATCAAGCGTCTTTGTTTTGCATCCCCAATTCGGTAGCAACGTGGTCAACTTCTTGCCCACCCAGTGCAATGGCCAAGTCGCGCTCAATTCGACGCTGGGCAAAAGGCGCAGACACTTCGTCGAGTCGATGGGTCAAATCACCGATGCGCTTGCGATTCTTTTGAGCGATCGCTTCTTCCAACTGGCTTCGTACTTGAGTCATCTGTGTCAATTCTTGCTCTGTCGCCATATCCTTGTCCATTGCCAAAGAGTCGGACAATGCTTTGAGCACCTGTTCGGCTTCAACGGTCGCCTCAATCAACAGTCGTTGCTCCACATCACCCGCTGCATTTTCAATGGCGGCGTCGAGCATGTCTTCAATCTCATCTTCAGTCAACCCATGGCTTGGAGATACTTCGATGCTGGCGTGCACTTGTGTGAACTGTTCTTGGGCTTCTACGGTGAGCAGACCATTCTCATCCACCGAGAAGGTGATCTTGATCCGTGGAATTCCTGCAGGCATGTCCGGTAGACCTTTCAACGAAAACTCTGCCAGCGAACGGTTGTCTGCCACCATCTCTCGCTCGCCCTGCAACACGTGAATCTTCATACCCGTTTGCCCATCGGCATGGGTCGTAAACGTTTTAGTCGCGGTGGTCGGTATTCCAGTACATCGATCAATAATTCGCTCGGATATTCCACCGACAACTTCAACCCCCAACGACAACGGCAATACATCCAACAGCAAGAAGTCGTCATCCATACTCTTTTGAGCGCTCAGTGCATCCGCTTGCATTGCGGCACCCAAAGCCACAACCTGGTCGGGATTCAAACTAGAGTGTGGCATTCGGCCGAAAAGTTCTCCCACATATCGTTGTACAGCGGGCACCCGTGTAGAACCACCCACCAACACAACCTCGTCAACATCGGACGCGCTCAACTCAGCATCGGACAACGCCAAGCGAATTGCATCTCCGGTTTTGTCCAACCAAGATTGGATTTCAGCCTCCCACACACTTCGTTCAATGGTCGATGTCAATATTTCTCCACCGATGCTCAACGACAGTTCTACCTGTTCGGCGTCGGACAACACACGCTTGGCTTCTTCTGCACGTTTCCAAGCCAACTGAATGTCTTCAATGGCATCGTAACTTTTCCCAGTTTGACGCAACCACACGTCCAACAACGCTCGATCAAAGTCATCTCCCCCCAAGTGGGTATCTCCTGCCGTACTGAGTACTTGGAATACACCATCGCTCAATTTCAAAATGGACACATCAAAGGTTCCACCACCCAAGTCGTATACGGCGACCGTTTTTCCTTCATTGCCTTCCTGTAAACCGTAGGCGATCGCTGCCGCAGTCGGTTCATTGAGCAAACGAAGTACTTCTATTCCAGCAATTTTGGCCGCATCTTTGGTGGCTTGACGCTGGGCATCGTCAAAATATGCTGGCACTGTGATCACAGCCCCCGTCGGTGCAGCAAACAAACATTCCTCGGCAATTCCTGACAAAGCTTTGAGTATCTGTGCGGACATTTCAATCGGTGTGATAGCCTTGTCCCCCACCGCAAAGCGCGTCACTCGTTCATCTTCCGACAGACGATAACCGAAGTCGGTGGCTTCTTTCTGCACATCTGCTGGAGAGCGCCCCATAAAACGCTTGATAGACCGAAAGGTGTGTACCGCTTGACCAGTCTGACCAGTCTGACCAGTCTGTTCTAGGGCTTTACGACCAAGTGCTGTCAAGGTACCGGCGTCGTCATACTGTAGGACAGATGGAATGAGCGCATTTTCGTCGTCGTCCAACAATACGCGGGCTTTTCCGCTCAGTACAACGGACACCAATGAATGTGTGGTTCCCAAGTCGATTCCTATATTTGCCATGTTCTACTCCAAGGTTCTATGGTTGCCAACTTTTATGTGTGGCAATGTTCTATTTTTGGGCATGTACACTTCCAACATCGCCCTTCTAATTTGTTCATTCTCTAACGTGATGGGCTCATCTGTTGACCAAATTGCTTAGATACTTCATTTGACCAAGACAATTTTCTACCACAGACAACTCTCCGCCCTCAGATTCCCAATGGCGAAAAATGGCTTCGAGATCCGATTGGCAAGCTTCCAACATCGCCTGAGCCTCTTGACGCACCCCTTCTGGGTCTTCCATCGCCCGCATTTGCAACTCAAAGATGGCTTCTAAGAAGGCCGTGTCCATCTTCCCCCCTGTTTCCGATACCGTTGCAGACCCAGTCGCCAAATATCGCGCGCGCATCACATCATCTTGAAGGACCCGCAACCCTTCATTCACCAAAGCCATCCACTGCTTCGACATTCGACGTTCAACAGCGGACGCTTGACGCCAACGATCTGGATGCAACACCTTCGCCAGTCGCAAATGGGCCGACTGAACTTCTTTTGGGTCCAAGAAAAACCGTCGTTTCAAGGCAAACACCTCAAAATAATCGGCTTTTGGTGGCGGAGGACGGATCGCTGAGCAACTGACGCACACCAATCCTTCCATGCGTTCTTTGCATTTCCAACAGAGCATTTATTTCTCACAGATTACAGAAAAACCGCCCTTATGGACGGCTCTCTGGTGTTCGACAGTGGATACGTAGTACCTTCGATAGTGTTCGACTGTAACCGATGCACCCATCCACAACAAAATTACAGTGTAAAGGACTCACCACAAGAGCAAGAGCGCGAGGCAAGTGGGTTGTTGAACACAAACCCTGTTCGCACCATCGTTTGTTCAAAATCAATCTCAGACCCATTGATGAACATGTAACTTTTGCGCTCCACCGCCACTTGGTGATCACCAAATGCAAAGACTTTGTCCTTGGTTTCTGGAGCTTCAGCAAAGTCCATGTGGTAACTCAAGCCAGAACATCCCCCACCGCGAACGCTCAAACGCAATACGGCTTCAGGTGTTTGTCTTTTCTTTTTGAGCAATGTCAAGCGATGCATGGCAGCTTCAGTCATGGTAATAGCCATCACACCCTCCAAAATACAAGTAAAACGGTTCGTCCTTTAATTAGTCCAATCGAGTAAATTACTCAACCGATTTGGCTTTCTTTTCTTGGTAATTGCGAATGGCCTCTTTGATGGCGTCTTCTGCCAATACCGAGCAGTGAATCTTTTGGGGGGGCAATTCCAACTCAGCCGCGATGTCTACGTTTCTCAGAGTTTCGGCTTCCTCAACACGCTTTCCCTTCACCATGGTGGTTACCAAAGAAGATGAGGCAATGGCTGAGCCACAACCAAAGGTCTTGAACTTTGCGTCTTCAATGATGCCTTCTTCGGTGATCTTCAGTTGCAACTGCATCACGTCACCACAGGCAGGTGCACCAACCACTGCTGTACCAACAGTTGGATCTTGGCGGTCCATTGACCCCATGTTTCGAGGATTGTTAAAATGATCGTTGACTTTATCGCTGTATCGCATGTCGTCTCCAGAATGATCGAATGATGATTAGAAATGGTTAAATAAATAGAATGATGAATGTTTGAAACAAAGAATTAGTGTGCTGTCCATTGAACAGTTTTGAGATCGATGCCCATTTTGACCATCTCATACAATGGGCTCATGTCACGCAACTTTTGAATTTTGGTCACCACAATGTCAATCGCACGGTCGACTTCTTCTTTTGTAGTAAAGCGCCCCAATCCAAATCGAATAGAGGTGTGCGCAAGTTCAACATCAACACCCAACGCTCTCAACACGTAACTTGGCTCCAAGCTGGCACTGGTACACGCTGAACCAGACGAACAAGCGATGTCTTTGATGGCCAACATGATGGCTTCACCTTCAACATAGGCAAAGGAAATGTTGAGGTTGTTCGGCAGACGATGCTCCGTCGAGCCATTGATGTAGAGTTCATCCAGGTTTTCTTGCAACTTGCTCCACATGTAATCGCGCAACTCTCGAACTTTTTCAATGTGCCCTTCTTCCAAATCTTTTTTCGAAAGTTCAGCGGCTTTTCCCAAGCCCACAATCTGGTGCACAGGCAACGTTCCAGAGCGCATACCACGTTCGTGACCACCGCCATCAATCAAAGCCTCCAAACGAATTCTTGGGCGACCGCGACGCACATACAATGCTCCGATGCCTTTTGGACCGTACATTTTGTGTCCTGAGATGCTCAACATGTCAATCTGACAGGCTTTAACGTCCACTGGCACTCTGCCCAACGCCTGAACGGCATCACAATGAAAGACAGCTTTGGGAGCTTGCTTCGATGCACGAGCTTCAGCAACGATTGCACCAATCTCTGCGATGGGCTGAATTACGCCAATCTCGTTGTTTGCAAACATCACGGATACCACCACAGTGTCCTCACGCAACGCCGCTTTCAAATCGTCCAAACGAATGCGTCCATCGGGCTCCACTTCGAGGAAGGTGACGTCCCAACCGTCTCTCATCAAGGCTTTACAGGCATCCAAAACCGCTTTGTGTTCTGTCAAAACCGTAATGATGTGACCGGTCCGTCCTTCATTGTTGCGTTCGTAATACTTTGCAACACCTTTGATGGCGAGGTTGTTGGACTCGGTCGCACCAGAGGTCCAAATCACCTCTTTTCCAGTTGCGTTGATGAGACTGCCCACCTGATCTCGAGCCAACTCAACAGCATCCAAAGCGTTCCAGCCAAATGCGTGAGAACGAGACGCAGCGTTGCCAAACTGATTGGTCAAAAATGGCATCATGGCATCGACCACTGCAGGATCACACGGTGTCGTTGCGTGGTTGTCTAGGTAAATCAATTCAGAAATGTCTTTCATTTTGGCTCCACTGAACTTCAGTTGTTGGAATGCTGGAGAGATTCTTGTACACCAGCAACGAGAATGGGAATGTGTGTAGATTCGTGACCATGAAGGGTGCAGGATGTGCAATCAGACTGGTCTGTCCGTAGATGACAGGGCTTACACAACTGTGTAAACTGGATCGAGTCTTGCAATTCTTGAGAGAGTTGTTGAAGTTGAGCAATTTGCTGTTGTACCTCACCCAATTTCTCTCGGTAAAGATCACCCAACTGCGTCATCATATCGGCGGCCGACTCGACGTTTTCAAAGGATGACAAGAAGGACTTGATGTCTGGCAAGGAAAACCCCAAGCGATTCAGTTTGTCAATCCATTCAATCTGAAAGACAGCTTTTTCTGTATACATGCGGTAGCCAGCATCCGTTCGCGTATCCGGCAACAAGATACCCAACTGCTCATAATAGCGTAGAGCACGGGTTGTTTTCCCAGTCTTTTCAGCGATGGCTTTGATTGAATACATAAATAAAGGTCCTCAACCTTAACCTTAACGTAAAGGTTAAGGTTTGTCAACGAATGTCACTCGCTCACTGTTCGCTGTACAGCCATCGTGCCAGATTTGAAGGAGACTTCTACGGCACCATCTATGTCGGTTCTAAGGACTTGACTGTGTCGCAATGTCCACAGCGTCTGTGCATGGGGATGACCAAACCGATTTTGCTTACCTACAGAGATAACCGATACTTTGGGGTCAATCAATTGAATCAAGTCTGGAGATGTTGAAGATTTTGATCCGTGATGGGCAACTTTGAGAAGATCAGCGGAACGCACAACCTTCTCCAACTCTCGTTCTGCGTCCTCTTCAACGTCCCCCATCAACAACAATCGCCTGTCCTTGTGTGTGATCTCCATCACAACACTCTCTTCATTGCATCGATCGGATGAGTCCACGGTCCAATCGTGTGGATGTAGAATTCGAAGCCCCTTATTCAAGAATTCTGGATCGTGTTGAACCTGCTCTGCGATCTGAATTGGCACACCTCGATCACGAGCCAATTTCCACAATGCAGAATACCGCCCACCTTGATCCCCAGCCTCCAACAACCGTCCAACAACCATACGCTTTACATCGAGTTCTTCCAACACTGGAAAGAGTCCATCCATGTGATCCGCATGTGGGTGGGACAACCAAACTGCGTCAATGGTCCAAATTCCCCGACGCCGTAAATAGGGCAACAACTCGAAATTGAATGGTCCCCCGTCCACGAGCCAAACAGTTCCGTCAGACCACTCCAACAGTGTTGCATCGCCTTGCCCCACCGGTAGAAAGGTGACTTTCAGTTCCTGCGTATCTAGATCAGAATTCGGCATTTCTACATACGGTGTATTGCACCACACCAATCCAACTAAAGCCATGAACGACACAATATTCACCCAAATGGCTTTACTCAGTCCAGCACACAGCACCAAAATCAGCGCCAACCACACATCCCACACGTCAAAAGCCACCACCAGAGGTTCCACTCGGCACCACTGCAACAACCACAGACCAACCTCGATGCAGGCATCGGCAAAGGCAAAACAGAAGATGCTCATCCCCTTCCACTGTATGGTGTCAACGAACACGCCAAGCATTGATATCGGTACCGCCAATGTCGCAATAAAGGGTGTCGCCAGCAGGTTGGCAAGCACACCACTGATGGGAAGTGACTGAAATACCCATCCACAAATTGGCAAGGTTCCCAATGTCGCCCCAATGGTCAACCCAACAGACAAAATCACTGCACGTACGGTTTGTGTCTGACTTTTGGATGTCCATTGATGCGCCTGCTTTCCAAACATCGCAATGCCAGCAACCGCCGAAAAGGACAGTTGAAAGCCCAAATCGTGTAGTAGAGATGGCTCCATCCAGACCATCATCACCGCCGCCAGTCCCAATACATCCCACACAGAAAAGGACAGTTCAACAAATTTCCCAAGACAAAAAATGCACACCATCAATACCGCTCTTTGGGCCGATGCAGGCCACCCCACCTGTTGCCCATAGACACACGCGACCACCATAGAACCCAACAAAGCCACGCGCTGAATCCAACGGCCCAAGCCATATTGTTGCCATTTTTCAACCAAGACAATCCAGCCCAACAGCCAATGGATCAAGCCATATGTGCAGGCAGATACCAAGCCAATGTGCATCCCACTGATCGCCAATAAATGACTGGTACCTGTTTCTTGCATCACAGTCTTGGTATTCGAATCAATGTCGGACTTGTCTCCTGACAACAGAGCCCACAGAATTCCACCATGATTCAATTCTTCTAATATTGTGGGCTTTATCAATCGCTTTGGTTCTGTCAAAAGGACCCAATCTTTGGCGCGACGTCTCCCCGTTCGTTCGGCTTGTTCCCTGCGTTTATCGTCCACTCCTCCTTCCCAAGGAAGAGTATTCTTTGAAGGCTGATGCCAAACGCCCACCAACGCACCTTGAGGGGGTGCGACTGGATAAAAATTGATTTTCCAACGCTCCGTTTCACTTTCTATTAACGCCACTCGATGATTCCTATGAACGACCCAACCAACGGTGTGCACATCTTCATCCACATCAACATCGACCGCTGTTGGCATCGAGGCCATCCGCAGAGACCCAACCAAGAACGCCAACACCCAGATGACCACTCGACTGTAATTGGACTTTCTCAAACAGATCAACAATGCCACATAGAATACAATCCCGTATCGCAGACTTCCCACACTGGGTTCCCACAGCCACCAACTCGCGATTCCCAACACTATGGCAATCGACACTTCCAAGACACGCATACGCCCTCCTTCTCGTTGGAAGGCAAAAGCAAAAAGCATGCCAATTCGATAGTGTTCGGTTCTACCGAAACAAACGGACAAAAAGTCCACACTTCGTCAATTGTTGGTCAATTTGATTGACGAATTCGTTAATTTTTCGTCATTTTCATCTCATCAAAATCGAGAAAAAAGTTTACTCAGCCGGCAGAACCTCAGTACTTGCTTGATCACTTGGATTCCCCTGTTCGTCATATACGGTGACGAACACCTCATATGGACTGCTGTCATCCACGTCAGAAATG
Source organism: uncultured Myxococcota bacterium (assembly GCA_965661985.1). Lineage (GTDB taxonomy): Bacteria > Myxococcota_A > UBA796 > UBA796 > UBA796 > CAJWHX01. The sequence goes on from CBFIFY010000066.1 coordinate 19,687, forward strand.
ATGAATGTGAGTTCTCCTTCTTCAACCATCACCATTTCACCATCGATATCCAACTGGGTAGAATCCGTCTGATCTCCCCACTGATAATCCACTTCCAACAGTCCGTTCAACAAGTCATCTTGAGGGTCTTCAACATACACGTGCATTTCTAAGATTGCGCCATTCTCGTCATCGGCAAACAACCCGTCCATTCCTGAAATGACTGGATTGACATCACTGCTTGTGGAACCACCAGATCCGTCCCCGTCGGTTGAACCTGTTAAGGAATCTGGGTTTACAGTGGTGTTCCCAGATGTTGAAAAGCCATCATTGTTTTCTGATTGACAACCAAACAGCAACGCAAAGAAAAGTGTCATAAAAAATCCCGATCTACAATTGTACAAAAGTGTATCCAGCCATACATAGTCTGACAATCGGTTCTCGGTTGTATAGTAGAGTGTATCCATCACTAAATGGAGTCAAAACAATGAACCAGCAAAAATTAGCTCTGTGGATATTTGTGGGGGGCATCAGCCTATTTGTGTGTGGTGGCCTCGGTTTTTATTGGTGGGATCGGGGCGCATTGCCAGGCTTCAAACCCACAATCGAAGATGTCAGCATTGAAGACATCTCTCTGGATTATCGTGGTGTACGCGTACATGGAATGGCCAGACACGATGTAAAGATCAGCCAAAAATTGGGAGAGGACACTTGGTATGTCTATCCACTGGTACCCACAGACGACATGAACACCAAATTCATCAAGGTGATGATCATGACCCCACTGCAACCCGATACCATGGCAACCATCGAAGAGCGCACCGTCGTTGGTTTGGCAAAGCCTCCTGGACGCCTCATCCCAAAAGAGATTTATGAGTCATGGCGTGGTGAAGGCTATACCTTTGAAGACCGAGTCATCTTAATAGAAGAATTTACAGAATAAACCCTTCTATTACCGAATCAACGCTCTTGGATTGCTTTTGTGTGTTTGGATTATCGTCCGTACGTTGATGAACGCTTGACTTGACTGCCGTCCACCCATTCAAAATCTCTTTCGATTCGAAGCAACTGGTTGTATTTCGCCGTTCGCTCAGACCGACACGGTGCACCCGTTTTTATCTGTCCCGCATTGGTCGCCACCGCCAAATCAGCAATGAACGAGTCTTCTGTTTCGCCAGACCTATGGGAAATCATACAGGTATATCCGCTCTTGTGCGCCATCTCAATCGCTTCCATTGTTTCTGTCAGCGTTCCAATTTGGTTGACTTTGATCAGAATTGAATTGGCAACCCCGTTGTCGATTCCACGTTTCAGCCTCACTGGATTGGTAACGAACAAGTCGTCTCCGACCAACTGAATATTGGACAATGCTTTGGTCAGTTCTGCCCAACCGTCCCAATCGTTCTCGTCTAACCCATCTTCTATGCTGATCAATGGATAGCGAGCGGCCAAATCTTGATAGTAGGAAACCATTTCAGTGGCAGTTTTGGTGCCACCATCTAGGTGATACAAACCTGTCTCTCGATCATAGAACTCTGTCGCTGCAACGTCCAAGGCCAATGCAACTTGAGATCCCAATTCATACCCAGCCTTGGTGATCGCTTCTGATATCAATTTGAGTGCATCTTCGTTGCTTCCCAGATTGGGTGCAAAACCACCTTCGTCACCAACGCCTGTAGCCAAATTTTTTGATTGGAGAAGTTTCTTCAGATTGTGGTAAATCTCAGTCCCCCACTGCATCGCCTCCAAAAATGTAGAGGCCCCAACTGGAGCGATCATAAACTCTTGAATATCGACGTTGTTGTCGGCATGCTCACCACCATTCAACACATTCATGAACGGCACCGGCAAACGCGATGCGTGAATGCCACCCAAATAGCGATACAACGGTTGCCCCAGTTCTGCAGCGGCAGCTCGAGCAATCGCCATTGAACACCCCAAAATGGCATTGGCACCCAATTTCCCTTTGTTGTCCGTTCCGTCAACAGCCAACATTTTCTGATCCAAATAGCGTTGCTCAAATACGGACTCTCCAACCAAATGTGGTGCCAAAGAACGATTTACGTGCTCGATGGCTGTCTGAACACCTTTTCCCATCCAAGAATCACCACCGTCTCGCAACTCAACAGCCTCGTGTTCTCCAGTACTTGCACCACTTGGCACAGCGGCTCGTCCAACAGCACCAGAATCTGTTTGCACCTCTACTTCAACAGTTGGATTCCCTCTAGAATCCAAAATCATGCTGCCATACACCGATATGATCGTTCCCATTGTTCACTCTCCAAAAATGACGTTGCTCACTGAACACCAGTGAAAAACATTGTTTATCGTATCATTTCAGTTTTATCGAGTTCCCAAGATTTGCCCACCCAATTGCCATGGATTTTTTCAAATGTTTGCAACGGATGGTTGAAAGCGATAGTTTCATTAAACAATATCTAAATTTATATAGTTGTATTCATACTGTCTTAGGAGCAGGGAATGTCTTTACTTACCACATTGATCCTCACAGGTTTTTCAAGCGTTGCACACGCAGGATCTCCATACATTAATCCAGTGTCCCTGGCTGACTTTCAAGAATGGGACTTGGTGGACAAAACGGGGTCAGTGGGCTCAATCTCGATGGATGGTCCTGTCGAAGTTCCTCTCTATGCAGACAAAGTGGGCACACCAACACTGAAGACATTTGTCACAACGGAAAACACAGAAGAAGGTGATCGCGGAGATCTATTCGAACTTCTACCGGAAACATCACTGATCGTTGTGTCTGAGGCATTTGCCAAAGCCAATGAACTCGAGATCAAAGTCACCAACAAACGATTGATCCCTGTACCTGACGATTTCAAAGTCGGTGGCGAAATCAAATATGTCACCATTCCCAGCCTCAATGTTGGTGGAATGGTCTTAAACGACGTGACGGCGTTGATATCGGGTTCAGAAAACAAACTGACCTCTGGTCTCACCTACCCACACATGATCCTTGGTTTGGGTGCCTTGCCCACCTCTTATGCAGTGCTCCACAGCAAAGGCGTAATCAAGTTTAGTGATGACGGCGCTGGACTCATGAAGGAAGTTGGTGCAACAGGTGTTCCCTACCAATCACAAACCACCATGGTTGGAACGATTGGAAAGAAAACACTCTCTGGAGCCAACAAAACCTTGTTGCCTGCAGACCAACTGATTGTGGATGCTGAATTCAACGGACAAACAGTACCAACCACACTGGAATTTTATGGAGCCACTTCCACACTTGATTCATATGTGGACGCAACGAGCGATATTTCAAGTCACTCTTACGATACGCGCTTCGATTGGATGGCACCAAAAGTTGATGGTGTAGAGTTGCACAGCAGCTTTGTCGGTCGTGAAGTTCTGCAACCATACTCAGACGCCCTTATGCCTCTTGCCAGAATCGGTCATGGTGTGTTGCTCGGCTACGACATCGTGGTTGACAAAACTTCACAAACAGTTGGTATGGTCGAACACGATGGTTTTGAATTCTCAAACTATTATACCATTCACCTCGAAGAGGCTCGAAAAGCATTGGAACCAGAAGA
>CBFIFY010000067.1:0-22266 GCA_965661985.1 uncultured Myxococcota bacterium
GTGCTGAGGCTAGAAAGTTTGAGTCACCTGTCGCAATCAACAATTCCAAAGACTCATCCGCCGTCCACGTACGTTGTTCAGCATCCTTAGATCGCTTTTTAGACTTGCTGGCTTCCCACTCAGCAACCAAGGCAGATTTGGCACCACGAGCCCCCGACAAAGATTTGATACCGGCAGACGTTGCGGTGTCATAGGCTTTTTGAGACTGATCGGAAACCAATGCAGCCCAATCAGCGTGATTCGTCAAAGTGGATAGATCTGCTCCAGACCACCCAGCGGCGCCAGCCAAATGAAATGCGCTATTTTCACTCGCATCCTTCATATTGTTCAACGACTCTTGCGCCTTGGCGATCTTGCCCTGTCCAGCCTGCAACTTGAATTCTTTAAGAACGTCCCTTGTTGACTTTTCTTTTGGTTTGGGTGTTTCTTCAACAACCTGAGGCACTTCTTCTACGACAGCCTCTTCGTCCCCGCAAGCGAACATCAGGGACAATACCAGTGAACCAAAAATAGACATGACAGCTCCTCAACCAAGATTTACATGATGTATTGTACAAAAATAGAGAAAAAACGGAACACTCAGTCCGAAACTATTTTGGGAATGCGTCACAAAGGAAGTTCCAAAAGAATGTATTCACCATCTTTCTTAATTGGAAATCGTGTCTATGTACATTGTTAAGGTGTACAATCCTACACTGTTTTCAATTTGCGTTTCCAGTTTACCTTACCTTTACATTTTGAGGTTCTTCTATCATGTCCGACAAACCCAACCTCCCAGTAAAAACCAAAGGCGGTCTTAAAAAATCAAGCCTTCTAAACCAATACTTGGCTGAAGTACGTCGCTATCCCATTTTAAGCCCCGAAGAAGAACATGAACTGGCTGTTCGATACAATGAAGAAGGGGATGAAGAAGCGGGCAAGCAACTAATCAAATCCAATCTACGCTTGGTTGTCAAAATGGCCTTCAAATTCCATAGCCAGTGGGCAAACGTCCTTGATCTGATTCAACAGGGCAACATGGGATTGATGCAAGCTTTGGGAAAATATGATCCCTACAATGAAACCAAAACACGATTCTCGACGTACGCTGCCTACTGGGTACGATCCTGTATATACAATTACATCAAAGACAATTACCGCATCGTCCGTTTGGGTTCGACCAGACACGGACGACGGTTGTTTGACAACTTGCGCAAAGAACGTGAACGTTTGGTTCAACAGGGAATTACCCCGACAACCAAGGCACTCTCTGACTCAATGGACATCCCCGAAGAAGAAATTGTTGTCTTTTCACAACACTTCAACCAACCGGCACTGGGCTTTGACAACCCCATCGGTATGGCGGATGACAATGCACGCTCTCTGTCCGAAACAATTTCTGGTTGGGACGATACACCCGATGAATACGCAGCGAACGAAGAAATCTCTTCTAAGATTTCTCAGAAGCTCCAAGAATTCTATGAGACCTTGGCCAAAACACGCGATCAAGACATCTGGAACCGACGCCTAATTGCAGATTCTCCCGTATCCTTACAGGAATTGGGTGACGAATATGGAATCTCCAAAGAACGCGTCCGCCAACTCGAGGGCAGAATCAAAAAGAACCTCAAAGCATTCTTAGAAGAAGAACTCGGAGAGGACATCGCTTTTGAGTTTCAACAATAGAAGTGACGGCTCTGTTTACCTTGTGAGCGGCAGTATTGAAAGAGGTTTCAGTGGATCACAGTGGTTCACAGTGAATCGTAGTAGATCAAGTATACCGAGATCAAGTGTACCGAGTGGAAAAAGCAGGTAGAGTATGGTAGCATAACTATGATAAACACCGAGGTGATTGTGCCCAAATTTTCTGTTGTAAAGCTCGTCATTCCATTGTCTATATTCTCAGTGTCAACTGGATGTGAGCAGTTTCATCTGTTCGTTGAAGACGACACCGCCATCGACACCGCCGAAGAAGAACTGATTCCCAACCCGTCCATCGACTTAGAATGGGGCGAGACAGGCATTGACATCGTCATCAGCAATGGTCAAGGCTATGAATTTGAGTTCGGAATCGCCGAAAGCAGTTCAGAGTGTGCCATCGACACAGAATATGGATGCTGGACCGCAGAAGACTGCATCTCAGGCTATCAAACGCCGCAAGACAGTTTTGCACACGCTCCATATTGCCACCCTCTGAGCGACATTGGTGGTTCCCTACGCTACTCAGATTCCTTAATTGGCGTCATTACTGGATCGAGTACGGACTATGTCATTCAAGGAGAGCAAACTGCTTTTCCGGCGCCCACAAATGAAGACACCTATGAATTTTCTGTGACCTATTACCTCAAAGCGGTAAGCACTGGTTCAGATCCAACCATTGAATGTTGGGCTTGGGGTGTCAACCCCGACCACTTCTCCAGTGAAGGTTGCAAAGCCCCCATACCCATCGTGCTGCCGATATCGCATGAGGACTCATCCAGTATCGATGACACCATCAACGTCAGAACACAGCGGTGGTCACTGCCAATGGATACGTTCTAGTATGGGGGTAGAACTGGTAATATGGGGTAGAACTGGGTTGAACGTCCAAGCCCACACCAAACGACAGTTTGAGAATCAATCGAATCAATCGAATCAATCAAGGAAAGACGAACAGGAGCGTCAATTCAACAAATGTCGCTCCAATACGAGTTCCTCTGGAGGCTCATGCGAACCCAAATAAATGCCCCAGTAATCTCGACGAATCTCAGCGAGTGCTTGAAACAACGGGTGGTCTGTATCTGACTCGAGCGTTGCAATCGGCTGACAGTACTCGTCCACCAAAGACAATTTGGAACAACGGTTTAAGATTCCAGCAGTGCCAATGCTGCACACTGTCACAACCTCATCAGCCTCAACCCAGTCCAATAGTTGACCGTAGGATACAGGACGCTCTTCGACAGGAATACCTCTCTGCGTCGCCAAAGCGACCATTCCACGGATGGTCACTGAGGGCAGAATCAGTGGTCCTTCTGGAATCTTTACAATTCGACCGTCTTTGAGGGCGATCAAACAGCAAGAAGAATCCCACTCCGTCAATAAGCGCTCTCGAATCGGCTTGTCTGGACGATCGTCTAAAAACAACGCTGATGCGGCAGTCGAATCAATGGATTGCGCAACCTGAACGGCTTTCACACTCAGCAAATAATTGGAGCCCAATTTCAGACAGCCCGTACCGTTCACGCCAACTGCCCGCACCAAGTTTGGTACGACAGCCCCGTTAAACGGCTCCCCCAAGTATCGTTCGTAAGAGCACAGCGCAGCACGAATACCAGGTTCTTTGGGAAATGTTACCCCAATGGACTCATCTTCATCCAAGGTAAAGGGACGGAAATAGCCCTGAGCCCCTTCGTTTGCCATTCGTGTCAAGAAAGGGCGAAGTTCGGCTGAACGAAAGAATCTCAAGAATATTTCTCGCAAATCAGACTCTGTCGGTGCAAAATTCTGGTCTTTGGGTGATAGAGAATACAAAATCCCTTGGCGAAAACGCGCCAAATTGCGATCCAAATTGAGGAATCGAAGTTCCAAACCTGCGTTGGTATTGGCAACAAAAAATCGAATCCCTTCAAACACTTGAAACAAGCCGTAGTGCAAAGACCGTGAAATGGCAAAGGTAGTTGCATGCTCTTCAACCATCTGAAGACGCTTGGAATGAATTCCGTAGCGCATCTGGTTGGGTGCCCAAACCACTCCTTCAAATCCAGCCATGATATTCTCCTATTGCATTCGAATCAATCACAAAATGGTTCTATACCGTAACTGAATTTCTGAAATTTTCCAGTCAAAAGACCACCATCGTCTCAAGTGGAATTCTGTTCAATGGTGGTTGGTTGTCAACATAGACGATATCCAGTACCATAACGACACCCTCACTGTTTTTTGGAGTCTCTATGCTCACCCTCACAGCATTCCTTGCCCTGCCACAAGCCATAGCAGCCCCTCCCGAGATTGGAGTTGCCCTACGACAGGGAAATTGTGCTGTCGCCGCACAGTATACACCAACTCAAGATGAATGGAATTATCAGTTGGCCATTGGAAAATGTCTTGTAACCTTGGGTCAAATAGACCAAGCACAAGAACTTCTCGCTCAGGTAGAAGAGCCTTGGAAGTCCCATGCATTGCTTTACAGAGCACAAGGAGCGGCTCTCGTCCAACAACATGCAGAAGCCATTCGCCTCAGTTCAATTCTCTTAGAGCTTCCAGAATTGTCCAAATCTCTGTCGGAACCAGCCACCCTCGTTTTGGCCAACGCCTACATTGCAACCGAAAAATACATAGCAGCGAGAGACCTTTTGCGTCCTTTACTTACCCCAAAGCGCAGCGCCGATGGATATATACCTCCCGCTGGAAGCGTCGACCCAGCAGAAGTACGGTGGCTGTTGGCAGAGGGAGCACGATTGCGTGGTGCACCGGATGCCGCCAAACCGGTATACTGGCGAATATGGATGTCAAACCCCACCTCAATCTATGCTCAGCACGCAGAAGATAGATTGATTGAGTTGGGAGAACGGGTGCCCAACTCAACAACTGAGGCCGGTCGAAAACAAATTGTGCGAAGGGCAAACACCTTACGAAAGTTGCAATTGCACAAAGCCGCTTTGGAATTGTTGGACAAATTGCCAGAACCAGTGACTGAGAAAGAACAATCAACCTACGCATATTATGTATTTAGCGCAAAAAATTACCCACGCGCGGTCAAACTCTTGGGGGGAATTGCCAATCCAACAGACAAAGACCTTTATCACTTGGCTCTCGCAGCAGTACGCAGTGGAGATTATGATGGTTCGGCCAAATATTATCGCCAATTGTTGACAGAATATCCACGATCTAAGTGGGCAGACATCTCGTCCTATAAACTCGGATACCTTGAGTATGATCGAGGAAATCTAGAAAAAGCCATCCCCTTGTTCAAAGAGCATTTGAGGAACAAGCCCAATTCCAAGCATGCCGATGAAGCGCGGTATTTCATTGGTTGGTCTCTGTTAAAACTGGGTCAAGCAAAACAAGCTCAACAGTGGTTCACCGAGGTTCAAAAATTACACTTCAAATCTTCATTGGCTCCGGGCGCAGCATTTTGGCACGCCTACATTTTACGAGAGCAAGGTCAAACTGAAGACGCCAATGATGCTTTTCAATATGTTGTACAAACCTGGCCAACGTCTGGGTACGCTTGGCAAGCCGGTCAATACATTCCCATTGACTATCCAACGGTCAAAAGTGTGTCCCTCGATCATCCCGACTATCAAAAGCTTCCACCATCGTTGAATGTGCCCGCGTTTCACACAGGTCGAGCCTTGGCTGAAGTCGGTTTCGAAAGTCTTGCTACAGAAGCACTGCGCCCCCTCAAAGCAACCGTGTCAGAGAACAAAACAGCCCGACTCTACCTTGCCCACGCGTTGATCGAAGCCGGGGCCTACAGGGAGGCTCAAGCGTTGGCAAAGCCCTACTGTGTGAAACCTTGGAAAGGTGGTGACCCACTCGCTCAACAAGCCTGTTACCCAAAACCACACAGCAGCATCATCCACTCGGTCATTGGCGAACATACCCTTGATAAGAACCTACCCTTTGCCATCATGACGGCAGAGTCTGCTCTACAACCTCGTGTATCGTCCCCAGTTGGAGCACGGGGGATGATGCAATTAATGCCCTATGTAGCCGAAGAGTTGCACCCCACTCTATTCTCACAGCAACCTTTCGATCCAGATACTCTATTTCAATCGGGGTACAATGTTTCGTTGGGCACCAAAGAGTTGATGAAACTCTCCGACAACCTAAGCGATCTAACTTTGGAAGACCCACTGCCAATGGTCATTGCTGGATACAACGGAGGAGAAGAGGCTGTACGTCGATGGATGGGACTTTATGACACGCCACCAACAACTGCGGCATTTTCAGACGACATTGGCTATTCTGAAACCAGACGCTACAATCGTCGAGTTTTGGGATACTTGATGACCTATCGCTATGTCTACGGCGAATGAGTCTCTGCCTGTGTACGAGTTTGTGCATGAACTATTGAGGGCTTGACGGGCACACAAACATTGGGTACACTGTGGGCATGAGACTTGGAAATTCATTACCACAAACAATTCAACATTGGGCTCAGTCGTCTCTCGGCGCTTTGAGTTCTGGTTTTGCAGGTTTACTCAATTCAAGCGATCAACATCAACAGGCTTCTGATGAGTTGTTGAATGGAGGCTTGGGTCGAAACTCTGAGCAGTCTGGGCAACTTGGAGGCTCTGGCGTCACAGTTCAGATTTCACATGAATACCGTCAGAAAATGAACGACGTAAATGGTATCAACACAAATCTGTCTACATCTGTAGAAGACAGCGTTGCCTCAATCAATGAAGCCGGTGTGACATACTCAGCCTCTGCCAAGATCGTCAAAGCCAGTTCAGCAATGATCGACGCCTTCTTCGACGCGATTGCTTAAAGTTGGTCTATATCCACAAAAAGTATAGACAAAAAAACATCTACGTAGATAGAGCAAAGAATCAGAAGCCTAAAAAGGGTTGGTCAACAAGCAGTTTTGACAAGCGCTAATCTTTTACAATGCATCGTCCGATACTGTGTTAAGATTCTAACGATCATAGAACCTACATTGCACCGAGGTCACCATGTCCAATTTGTTGTCACTAGATTTAAGCAGTGCCCTGAGAACCGCTGTCGAACAAAGCATGCCACGCTCCAGAAGTTCTGCTCTACTCAACTCCGTTCAAGCTGCTGACAGAGCTGTTGAAACAGGAACAGCCAGTGCGACCAGCAACAAAGACACCGAAGCGCAAAAAGATCGCGTTGAAGTCAATGGTAAAGATGTGACATCGTTGTTGACAGGTGGAATCTTTGCCACCGATGCTGCGCAAGCAAATTTCGATTTACGCTACACATCGGAAGCCAATATGGTTGGCGCCAACCAACAGACAGCCCGCTCGACATTTACGATCATCGCGTAACGCCACTATGCATGTGGTCATTGTGGGCAGTGGAATTACCGCCCTATCCACCGCTTGGTCATTGATTGAACGTGGAAAAAAAGTTTCTTTGATAGACAACCCTAGAGTTGGCAATGCTTCTTCTGCGGCTGGAGGAATGCTCTCTCCTTCTTGCGAGTCTGATGGATGTGAACCAGAACTCATTCAACTCAGCATTGAAAGTTGTCGACAGTACCGTGATTGGATTGCCAAAATAGAAGCTGTCAGTAACCTTTCATGTGGATACGAACAACGTGGTACGTTGCTGGTTGCTTTACACCACGACCACCATCAAGAATTGGAACACTTATTGGGCTTTCAAAAGCAGTATGATCTACCCCATGAGTGGCTGTCCCGTAAACAAATGAAAAGAACGTCTCCAAATTTAGCCCGTCACATTGGTGGGCTATTCTTTGAAGCCGACCACCATGTCAACCCTCGTAAACTTTGCCAAAGTCTCCGCAAGGCTCTATCTATCAAAGGCGTTCAGTTCATTACAGGTCCTTGCAACTTGAATATACAGGCTGAACAAAAAGGTTGCCTTCAGATCAATGGCAAACCTCTAATGGCAGACCACTACATTCTTGCCGATGGTGCTTGGAGCATTGAACGGTTTCCGTCGCTGCCCTTGAGACCAGTCAAGGGACAGTTTCTATTGCTAGCCCCAAAAGATGATTCCACTCCCTTAATCGAACATGTCATTCGAACACCGGATGTATACATCATTCCCCGTGAGGATGGTCAACTCTACATTGGCGCAACCATGGAAGAAGAAGGCTTTGACACTCGACAAACAGTGGGGGCCACTCTGGATTTACTGTACCACGCGTTCCAAGTGTTGCCAGGCGTTTACGAGATGATCGTTGTTGAGCAAGGTACAGGATTTCGCCCAGCCCTCAGGGACAATCAGCCCCTGATCGGTCCGAGCAACATCCAAAATCTCTGGTTCAATATCGGTCACTATCGACATGGCATCATGTTGGCGCCAGCTGCTGCGACTTTATTGACGAAGACCCTGTTGGATGGTCAATCCATCCCCGACTCTTTTTCCCCAGTTCGATACCTTGATATTTAAATATACGGGAGATGTAATGTACGGGTGACAAAATGTGGGTGACAATCCCTGTTGAATCCGATAACTTTTGCCCATGAATGTTTTTGTCAACGGTCAAAATACTGTGATTGATGCGCAAAGTACAGTCCAAACTGTCGTAGAGAGTCTTTGTGGCACACCCGTACCCTCAGGGGTTGCTGTGGCCATCAATTCAAGCGTTGTACCACGTGCCCAATGGAGTTCAACAGTTCTTGATGAAGGGGACAGCGTCGAAGTACTATGGGCTTCCAGTGGAGGGTAAAAGGGTAAATGCATCCATTTCACACACCAGAAGACCCCTTTGTTCTCGGTGATCTAACGTTGCACTCAAGGGTGCTACTTGGAACATCTCGCTATCCCAATCAACAGAGCATGTTGAATTGTCTGGATGCTTCTGGAACCGAGATGGTCACCATTTCTTTGAGAAGAGTTCCTACCCACACACAGGGGGCTGAAAATTTATATCAACAGCTTCGAGAACGCAATTTCCACCTCTTGCCGAATACCGCTGGATGTTTCACCGCCAAAGAAGCTATCTTGACGGCAGAACTTGCCCGTGAAGCCCTTGAGACAAATTGGATCAAACTCGAAGTCATCGCCGATGAAGAGACACTGTTGCCTGAAGGAGAAGAACTGTTGGAAGCTGCAGAAATCTTGGTTCGGTCTGGTTTTCAAGTACTCCCCTACACCAACGACGATCCCGTGTTGGCACAAAAACTCGAACAAGTCGGTTGTACTGCAGTGATGCCCTTGGCGTCCCCCATCGGTACGGGTCTTGGAATCCGAAACCCACACAATCTACAGTTGATTCGATCTAGGGTTTCTGTCCCCGTCATTGTTGATGCCGGTCTGGGTACAGCATCCGACATCACTCAAGCTTTCGAACTCGGATGTGACGCAGTGTTGTTGAATACCGCTGTCGCTCGAGCTCAAAACCCTGTACAAATGGCAAAAGCCGTTGGCGCAGCAGCATACGCAGGCCGAATGGCGTACTTGTCGGGTCGCATGCCTGCCAAAAATTACGCCGTTGCCTCAACACCGATGAAGGGAAAAGCGTGGTTTCAGTCCCCAGACTCTTAATCATTGCGGAACGCGGTTACTGTCCTTCGACACAGGCTTGGATTGAGACAATTCAATGCATATTGGATTCACTCAAACGATATCCCAATGCAACATTGCAAATTCGCAATAAATATGATGATGACGCGTGGAAGGAAATTGATCCCATGTTGAACCACTGGTTTTCGACACACTCAACGCAGTTGCAACTGAATGGATTGCATCAGCCACACCGATACTGTATGCGCCATCTTCCCGAGACAAATATCCACCACGCCTTTGATAGACGCCCAACTGTACTGGGTACGTCAATTCATTCCACTGAAGCACTTCGAAAAGCAGAAGAGCAATCCGTAGACTATGTCCAATATGGTGCCATTTTTCCCACCTCAAAACCCGTACGCCCACTGGGACTCAATGCACTCCATAAAATATGTCAACAGACTTCACTACCCGTGTTGGCAGTTGGTGGAATATCGAGCCCCCATCACATTGAAGCGTGTCTCAACAGTGGGGCTTATGGCGTGAGCATTGGATCATGGATTCTACAATCAACTGATATCCCTGCTACCTTAGAGCGCATTGTGAACACGTTGCTTTGATTTTTCAACAGGCATCGACCTTACAATACTTGAGCGATGACCAATCAACGCAATTGGGTTAGGAATTGCTATGGAACAATACCCGATTTCAAATTCTCGCTGGGCACGTTTTGGACCCCACCTTCTTTATGCAATCATCGCCTTTGTCGTATGTTCTTCGGCTTGGCTCAACGACGGACACATTATCGGTGGTGGGGATCAGCCTGACTGGACTGGAACCGCTTGGGCATATTGGTGGACGGGCTATTCTCTCGAACATTTTCAAAATCCCTTCGATGGACAGTTCAATTACTTTCCCGTTGGACAGCAACCCGTAGCACAGTACAACCTTCTCGATGCATTTTTGGCCTATCCATTTTTGAAACTGTTTGGAATGTACGCTGGGTACAATCTATTTGCCACGTTTATCGTGTATTCGTCTGCTTGGGGCATGCACATTTTGGCGAGGACAGCAGGCGCCTCGTTGTTCCCCGCGCTGTTTGCAGGCATTGCATTGGAGACGTCCAGTTTCCTCTTGTTGGAGTTGCAACACGGTCGATTGAGTCAGGCAATCTTGTTTTTCTGGCTGGTTGGTTTGTCCGGGATTTTAAAGATCGCACGGGGAGAAGGCAACTGGAAGTGGGCAGTCGGAACGGGCTTGTGTGTCGCGGCGACCTCTCTCACCTATTGGTACTGGGGACTTTTCTTGGTCTTTGCCGCCATTCCAATTTGGTTCTCAGAGATTTGGTTTTGGGACAAACGACGCTGGAAGGAGATTTTGGTTTCCTTGGGCACCACGTTGATCATTTGTACGCCCTATGTGCTGGCATTGATGCGAGACTATGAAAGTCTACCCGGCGTTGTACGTGAACTAGAACCATGGATGGACTTTGGGGCGTTGTCACGAGGTGACTTTGGCTTGGCGATGGGCATCAAGCAATCTCATTGGCCACTGTGGCCATTGTTCCACATCGACGCTGATCCAGACGACAAAAGAATCGCCCTTGTGCCTTTACTCATCGGCCTGTACGCTTGTTTCCAAGGACTTCCCGAAAAAAGACGTTGGGTAGCAATCTTGATTTTTGGGTATGTGCTCACGTTGGGTCCCTATTTGAAGTGGATGGACAAAACGCCCTTTGGAATTCCGTTGCCATACTTGTTCTTCTATGACAACGTCCCATTTTTCCAGCGCTTTTGGTGGCCCCAAAGACTGGAATTGCTGGTCATTGTTGGACTCTCCATTTTGGCGGCTCTTCAAATGGAACGGTGGTTTCTCTACCTGCCCAAAAATGGAAAGAAAATCGCGATCGCGGGAATCGTGTTGGTGTTGTTGGACACCCCACTTCGCAACCCCTACTTTCCAGTCGAGTCACACCCTCCAAGAAGATTTCAAGAACGGCTTTACGCGGGGATGAAAGGCCCCATCGTTACTTTACCCGTCGTTTCACCCAACGAAATCTCCAGACATGTGCTCTGGCTACAAACCCATCATGAACAACCCATTCTCGGTGGACTAGGCGATCACATCACCAGCCATCGCCCGTCTGGATTTGATCAATATGTCGCCTCTCGAACGGTACTCAAAGCCCTCTCTGAAATATCGGTGGGCAGTTTCCACCAAGTCACCATTAAACCCGAAGATGTAGACGCTCTAATTGCAGACGGTTTTGAATGGATCGTAGTCGACCCCGCCAATTTCTCACCCGGTTTAGAGGCCAAGTGGGCATTCGCATTCTCCAGTTTTTGTACACAGGTTTGGGGTACTCCATCCACTCAAGCGGCTGGTGGATACGGTTGGAAAATCACCAAACTGCACCAACCTGTGGTCATTGATGACATCGCCCCAGTTGAACGACTGGGCCCCAGAACAGAAGAAGCCCCACCACAAAATGGCTCTTTTTAATGCACCTCCTTTGAAAATTAGAATACAATAGATCAACACCTCAAACTTGGAGCACCAATGTCTGACTTTCACATGGCCCTTTCAATCAACAAAGCATTGTGGGATGATCTGGTCGGCGTAGCCTTGCCTTTTCAAGTGGCAGACGGAGCATTTGATCTCGGGCGCAATGTTTATCAAGGCGTAAAACAATTGGGCGTCCGACAAAAGGTCTCTGGGTTGATTGAGGACAAAGCCCCTTCTGAGAGAATTCAACGTGCTCGCAAACGCCTTGGAGACATGTGGCGCAAACACAAACCACAGGTCTACCGAACGCTGGACGAAGTATTGCACGTGGAAGGAGATTGGAAAGTCGTCATAGACCAAGACGGTACAGACTTTCACTATGGGGAACAAAAGATTGGGGTGGATGCCCATGTGAAAGCCTCCGCCACAGGCACACTTTACCTGTTGAAAAAAAACCTTGAAATTCCATTCGTATTTGAAAAACGGCTGGGTGCAAGTTGTCATCTTGGAGACATCCGATTTGATCCCAACAGCAACGCCGTTGTGGGGTCGGTTCAGGAACCTCAAGTAGACCTCGGCGAAAACGTGTTGCTAAAATTGGCCAATGAGATTGCTGGACAATTGCTCGCTCAACAGACAGAACGGTTCAATGTCGTCCCACTCATCCCCAAGGATCAACTCAATGAGATGGTCTTGCCTGCAGGTGGCGCCTTGAAGATGAACATGACCGTTGAAGATGTACGCATTGAAGTCGACAATCACGAACTTCAATTGAAGGTCAAATTCGGCTTTTCCCAAAAGCAATTGACCGACAAGGGACAACTCTAAACAACAGAGTAGCCCTACCTGCTTATCAATCCGACCAGTAACTCAACGCCTATGCTACTTCACTTGGCAGGTCGCAAACATTGAATCGCACTCTATTCGATGCTTGCCATCGGTCTTTACTGTCAATGAAGAGGCTTTGAACTCATTGAAACCTTCAAAAGTGACGTATACGGTATAGACACCAACAGGCAATTGTCCTGGTTTAAAGTCTCTACCATCCTTTTCCAGCCGCACCGTTTTGACTTCTCCAGTCACAGAGACGGTCCCCGTCTGAGGTTTTGGGCTTTCAATCACTTTTACGGATTCTATCGTTTCTACAGATACATCATCAGATTTTTCTACGTCTTGAGGTGCTGTAGAATTTACCACTGGATTGGTTTCTGTGTTTTGAGAAGGAACTGCCCTTGGCTGAGAGAGAACTTTTTCTTCTGATTTGGATGGTGACTGAACGTTGTTGGAAGGTCTTTTGGTTTGTTGATTCAGCTTCGAAACAGGATTCGCAACGGTTCGATTGGAAGGCTTTGTGGCACTTGTTGATGTGGGCTGTGTCATGACAGGAGCTGTAGGAGTCACAACTGCATTTGTCACTTTTGCTGTCGCAGCATTCTCATTGTCATTGTCATTGTCCTTGCCCCCTTCCGATTTTTGAAGATCATTTGCACGAGATGGAATGGGCACCGCTTCAAAAGCGATTGCTTTCTCAGTCTGGGCTTCCAAATCTTTGTCGACATCTCCCAAAGAAGTTTCAGCAAAACTGGGAATGTTTGGCATTGTCCAGTACAATCCTCCACCTGTCAATACACCCACGATACCAATCCACAGAACTCCCATCCAAGGGCGACGCGACGGAATATCCATTTCTTCGGCCAAGGATACCTTTTCCACTTCGACGACGTCTTCGGATACCAAGTTCGCATCCACGACCAATTTTGACGTTGGTTCAGCGTTCGGTACATGGGCGTCAAATTCCGCAAAGAACTTCATAACCTGTGTTTCTTCGACGGATTCTTCACTGTGTTCGATCAGGGCTTCTTCTGTGTGCTCCTCATCCCATCTCAACGTTTCATCGTTCGAAGCTTCGATCACAGAGTGGTCGCCTATGAAAGTTTCATCGTCTTCCAACATGTCGGATACTTTAGAGTCTGGTGTTTTGAGTTCGCTTGGGGTGGGTTTTGGTGCGATTCTTATAGCGGTGGGAATCCTATTTTCTGGTTTGGATTCGTTGATGAGTTGTGGATATTGTTCACGCACCCAACTCGCTACAATCGTTTGACCTCTGGTAATCTTCCACTTTTCAATGAGCACCTCCAAAGAGGGACGTTTACTGGCATCTGGATGTACCAAGCGAACGATTTGTCGGGGCAATTTGCTAGGCAACCCCAATGCCTTCAACTCCAACCCAACATTGATCAGTGTTTGTCTGTGTTCTGCTTTTGGAACAGGAAATGGACACTCCCCCAAAAACATTTCGATCAACAGACATCCCAATACATAAACATCCTGTGTTGAATCGGTCCTCTCGTTCGGATATTGACCAAAACCATCAATCCAGACGACGCCATCCAACCCCAACCAGATACCGTTGGAATGCAGGGCACCATGCATCAATCCCTTTTGCTGTGCGCTGTGTAGACTTTGCAAAATGCCATACACCACAGACATGATCACAGTGTTGGGCATGTGCTTGTGTTCAAGCACAACAGACAACTGTACACCATCTCTCCAAGCTGCCACCCAACTAGGGTCGCCTTGAACAACTTGCAACCCAAGTTGTGGACACGCACCCATAACAGAGTGGGTATTCATCAACTTCATTCTATCAAGCAACCATTGACGCTCAGCCTCATTCCAGTCTACCAAAGGAATAAAGCGAACAGGTCGACCTTGTACATCTTCACCCACATGAAGTTCACCCAACCAACCTTCTCCGATTCTGCCTCGTTGCAACATCGACTATTGCGCTCCAAGCGCTGCGGCAGTCCCAACTGCTCCTACACTGGTCAATCCCATCACGATGGCGATGCTGGAATACACATTGGTCCGTCGTTGTAAGGAAGTCAAGTCTCCACTGTCGGTCGCGGGACTCCAAAAGCGTTGTTCCGAACGATGGGCAAGCATTGCAGATGCTACTGTCACACCAGTGGCTCCAACAGATACCCATGCCCATGTGGGTTCCAAACTCAATCGTATATTGGGGTCTTCATAGATGGGATAGGCTGGAACGGCTTCGCCCAAGGGCACAAACGCACTTTGAACCACCAAACCATCCACCACTCGCTGAAAGATGTATGGCAAGTCCGTGGGTACATCTAAGCGTTCAATTCCGTCCACATACAAACTGTTGGCCAATTCAGGAGTGGGCAGTGGATATGTTCCCATACTCAACTCAGACACCGCAAAGTTGTTCCACTGTGCAATTGGATGACCATCGTTCACCAATCCCTGACCAGCCAAGTCTAAATGAGGTGCTGAATTGTTCGCTGCTCGAGCGTGTGCACCCAGTGTGGCTTTGTCTTTTCTGGCAAATGCCGCCAACAATTCCATGTGGTGAAACCGTGCTACAGTCTCCGCATCCACCACATCGGTCAGACACTGAATGTGATCGAGGACATCTTTTCGCTCATCGAGAAATTTAGACTGATTCATGTTTTTAAATGCATCCAACGCACTTTGCAATCGGTCGCCCCACGCTGCACCACTGATGGTACAGTCCTTCGATGGCTCTACCAAAGTTTCTGCAAAGGTTACAGGAGCCCAGCCAGCCATGACCGAGATCGCAGTCACCAAGATTGTTGTTCTCATTCTCATTACAACCCCCGCCCTTCCAGCATGAACACCAGACCATTTTTATTCAATCCATCCGATGCTGTACGAGCCCCAACAAACAGTTCAGGGATATCGTCCCCCGTAAAATCAAGTCCACCAGCCATAGACCAACCCAATTGATCGGTCGCTCTATTTTCAAGTATCACCATCTCTTCTCGGCCATATTCTCCAAGCAACGGACCGTAAGCAATCGCAATTTGAGAACCCAAAAAGCCTCCCAGCACAACATCCGCCTGTCCATCTCCGTTGAAGTCACCAATGTCAACAATCGAGTATCCAAGTGCTGACTCTACATCGCCCACCAATGTCGCCGTAGCCTCATCCAACAAAGACGTCGATGTCTCAAATGCAGACACCACATAGGCACGACTGGTGTTTGGGGTACCAATCAATAGATCCACATATCCATCACCTGTCACATCTCCCACAGCCTGTACGTTTTGCCCCGCATTCTCCCCAGAGAGGACACCGTTCCAAGCCACATCTGCATCACTAGGAGCGACGGCTTGTAAGGTACTTGCACTCCAATACACAAGTACAGCGCCCTTGTCACCATTGGCGCCAAAAGCACCCACAGCAATGTCCAAGACCCCGTCTCCATTCAAGTCGGTCGGTGTGGACATCGCACTGCCAAAGTTCATCGACGGTTCATTCGCCGTCAACTGATGCAGTGCTTCTCCGTCCGAAGAAAATACAAACACAGCACCAGCATTGATGGCCCCCAAATCAGAACCCTGTGCCCCGACCCAAATCTGTGAGTCAACACTGGCAACAGCGCTGCCAAAACGATCGCTAGCCCCACTGCCGACCAAAACAAGTTCGGCAGTGGCTGCTGCACGATTGCCTACGAACGGTCCTTCAAATAGATATACAGCACCAGTACTGCGGCCTTCTACATCGGTCCAAGTCGGCGCTGATACCAGCAAATCAACATCTTCAGAACCTGAGATGTTCCCATACGCAGAGATCACTTCACCGAAATCTGAGTCTTGCTCTCCAATGATCGAAGCGACTCGGTTCATTGTCGACAGCGTTTCTGTGGCTGTACTGAGGGTATCTGCATCCAAAATGTCGATTCTACCCGCCCCACCTTCAGCACCAGAACTCACGACGGCCACTGCTGGCAATGCGTCAGGCAACAGTGCCCCAACAGCCAAGTTCTCTCCTGCATAGGCCTGCGCGGTCGCTCCTCGAATTTGTTGAGCACTCAATAAAGAAAAGTCGGTTGTATACCCACATCCATTGGCTGATCCATCACAATCATTGTCAAAACCATCACCACAGATTTCTTCTTGATCTGGATTTACCGTGGTCAGCTGGTCATAGCAATCTCCACCACTCAAAGCCGTATACACTGCGCCTGGTTCACAATTGCACACCACATCCTGATCGTCTCCAAAAAGATCACCATCTCGATCGGCAAAATATTCCGTACAGTCCAAAGGGGGTTGTTCTAAAGGATTGGAGGCATTTTTCGTACCACTACAATCCTCATCAATTGGCGTCCCACAGTCTTCAACCGCGTTGGGAGAGATTGAAGGATTTTCATCGTCACAGTCTCCAGTAATCTGTGTATACGATGCACTGGGAGCCGTACAAGCAAACAGAGAGGCTGAACCACCCACACCGTCGCCATCGGCATCTAAAAACCAGATATCGGTGCAGTCATTGCTGCCACCCTGCCCTTGACGATAAGCCAATTCTTCGGCGGTAATAAAGTTGCACCCAACCAATACAGTCGGAAAAAAAGTCATAAATTGACGAATATATGAACCAAACATAGGAACCCTGAAAAATACAGTGTGTCCATATATAGCACAAGTTTGATTACATTTACAAACTCGTATTGTATTCAGCCCACATCATTGGCATCTATTTTGCAATGTCTTAAGTCAGATACCAACCCAAACTGATTTTTTCCACCAAGCCCAAATGTTGAAAACAGACAGGAGCACCTTGAAACAGAACCAATCAAGCCCCCTATACGAAAGCATATCCTTCAACACATTCGTAGTCACACTATTTGAAGAGGAGAACAAACATGATCGACCAATGAACAAAAGAGTACTGTTCAAAGAGTACTGTTCAAAGAGTACTGTTCAAAGATCAACTATAAAAATTCATTAAGAGAGGCCAGTCATGACCAATCTCTAATCAATCTATGATCAATCTATGATCAATCTATGACGGGCTTGATTTAGAGCGTACCCGTTGTGTCTTCTACTTGATAGGCCCGTTTTACTTTTGGATACTTTATATTGTCGCCTTCAGCAGACTTGACAGTTCCAATGCGTGTATTGATGTGCGCGAAGACTTCTGCATACTCTTTTTTCATGACCCAACCCCTAAATATTTCGACCCCTTATGCCGATATAGAAATAGGTTAGCATAAAGATGTCCGATTGTGGATGCAGAATTGGTTTCTTACAATGCACAAGCCCAAAATCCTTTCCACCCTTGCAATTATTTTCATACCGGCCATCGGTGCTTGGCTATGGTTTGTGCCTGTATTTTGGGAACTGTCTTCTGATCAAACTTCTTTTTGGAAGGCCATTTGGTCTGTTTTTTTTCAAAGTGACAATCAAGAATTTTTTCTTGGTGACACAACAGATTTACAGGGAACGATCTGGGTGTTCGATCACTTTTCAAAAATTGTTGACGGTACTGCAACCAGTGTGATGCCAAACCTTTACGCCCCGATTGGTTTCGATATTGGTTTGAACACCGGTTTTGCCTGGGCCGATGCTGCATTGGCTTACCCTTATGTAAAATGGATTGGGATTCCCGGATTTTACAACCTGCATGTGTTCGTCACATTGTGGATAAACGGTATTCTTTTGACTTACTTGTTTAAAGAATGTCGTCTGTCAACGCCAATGGCATTGGGTCTGGCTGGTTTGTGCATTTACAATGACGTTGTTGCAGAGGAATTGTTGCATGGACGCCCCACTCAAGTCCACTGGTGGTTTCACGCCCTTTTTCTCATTGCAATTCTTCGACTGACAACGCTGAGAGATCACCAAAATGCTCGTCGCTGGTCGATTTTTGGTGGAACCATGCTCGCTGGCTCTTGTCTGACCTACTGGTTTGGTGGGGCATCTTTGGGATTCGTTGCTGCTTTGGTTGCCGCTATGACTTCGGTATCCCTCCCAAAAAACTGGAAAAGTTATACACGCCCACGCTTGATGAACGGCTTGGTACTGGCTGGAACTGCCATCGCCATTGCACTGGTGTGCACATGGAGACTCAGCGCCCATTATCTCTCAGGAGCAGAGTCATTGTTTGAAGAGTTACAGCCGACAACGTGGACGACATGGAGTTTTTTGGGACGCACCATCGAGATCACGTCTGTTGCCCACATTTCTTCATGGGATTCCTTCGTTGAGGCTGTAGAGCGCAACACCCTACCCGAGGCTTTTTGGTGGCTATGGGGGGCATCATTGCTTCCATTGGCGACGAAGAAGCGATGGCCGTGGATAATTGGAGCCACCCTTGCGTTGTTCATCCCCCTTCCTTCTGCATTCAACTTTGGCAACACTTGGGTACCCACGACCAACGCCTTTTTACATTGGGTATTTCCGCCAATGGAACGCTGTGGATTTCCAGAACGACTCGTTGTCACCCCAATTTTATTGATTGGTATCTCTTTCTCTTTGGCATGGGGACATCTAGAACAGCGTATTGGTCAATTTTCCAGACTTGGACAACAAATTGCAAGTCTAGTACTTGGTGCTTGGCTGTGCTCAATGGCCATCGATGGTATTCCCAACAAACCGGCTGTCTCAACGTTGAAAGCCGATCGAGATGTACTGATGGTCACAGAGACCTTACCAGGAGGCATCATTCACATTCCAGTTGAAGAAGCTGGAAATGCTTTCATACAACAAATGTTTCATCAACAACCCATCTTGACGGGTCCGGGGGCAGATACGGTACGCCCCAAAAAACATCGAGAGTACTGCGAAGCCAACAGCCTTCTTCGAGCGCTTGAACTTTTGGCCGCGGAAAATCACCCATTGCAACCGGTCTTTACCGAAGAAGACCAACTCAAACTCGAACAAGATGGCTTTCGGTGGATTCAAGTAGACCTTCGACGATCGGCCTCTCCTGCCAGTGCCTATATTGACCTACTTGGACACGATGGTCTATTGAGACAAAACAGACATTTTTTAGCCATCCCATTGAATGCAAACGATGCTTCTCTGTTGAAATCTTTAGAGCCATAGTCAACGTTTCTCTTGATACACAACCATCATACAACAGAAAGAATACAATATACTGAATACACAAGCACATGGAACGCATATGCCCAAACAAACAACACGTTGGCTCTATGGCATGCCTTTTTGGCACGGCATTGTATACCGCACAACCATCTTTTCGCTAAAAATTGTCGGCTTCTTTCTGTGGCGATTTCAAATTTCTGGTCTGAAAACACTGCCAAAAAAAGAGCCCTTTCTACTCTTGGGAAATCACAGTTCCATGCTCGATCCCTTTTGGGCAGGAATGTACGTACCAAGAGGTGTCAAATCAATGGCGAGTGCTACGGTTCTCAAAGTTCCCTATTTGGGTAAATTTTTGACAATGTGTGGGTGCTTTCCCAAAATGAAGTACACCAAAGATCGAGCCTCGATGCAATTGCTCCAGCAAAACTATGACGATGGATACCCCATCCTGATCTTTCCAGAGGGCAATCGTTCGTGGGATGGTCGTATGGGACCAATTTCAAAAGGAATTGGGCGATTGATCAAGAGACTTGATTGCCCTGTTGTATTTTTTCAATTGCCCACGGCCTGTCTCTATCAACCCCGATGGGCGAAGTATCCACGTTGGGTTCCAGTTGTCGTTCAGTACAGTGAACCACATCGATATTCCGAGTCCGACAGTGCCGAGGATATTTGGCAGGATGTCTGTCAAAAAATCAACACCACACCACAATTACCGCTTGGGCATCGAAGCTTTGGTTTTCGCATGGCACACGGTCTCCCCAATTATCTGTGGGCTTGCCCGAGTTGCTACACAATTGATGGTTTGTCAGTGATGCCAAGCAATGCAAATGCTGTGCAATGTGCACACTGTGATGAACACTGGATAATACAAGTAGACAATCGCATGGTTGGACGCACTACTTGGACTGTACAAGAGGCTTTTGACCGCATTGCGACTCACTTTGGCAACCAGCCCGTCTATGATGAAAACGAGTTCAAACGGAACGATATCGCTCTCTCCTGTAACAATGCCACCATCTCCAAGCGCTCAGACAAAGGACCAATGGAGGTCATCAAAAGAGGAACGCTGTCGATTACCACAGAAGGATTGAGAATCCAGCAGAAAAATGAAACATGGCAGGTCACCCATAAAGAGATCACTGCCATATCGGTGGAGATTGCCAACCTTTTACAGTTTCGAATCAACGGTATTGTTCATCGAATGAGCACTCCAAATCAAAGTTCATTGATGTGGGCGTTCTTTTTGCGTGGATGGCAACCAACAGACCCATCAAGACCTTGAGTATTGATTATCGTGCCTGCACCATCACCAAGTGCTCTTTGGTTTTCTTGGGAATGGTCAATGTCAAGACACCATTGGCTACAACAGCCTCAACTGAATCCGCTTTGATGGGTTTCTTAAAGCGAAAAGTGCGGTCCCACTTGGCAGACAAGTCTCCAGCCTGAATCTGAGAAAACCCTTCTGGCAACTCGCGATCACGTTCAGCTTTCAACACCAACTGATGCTCGGAAGCAGAAATCGTGAAGTGCTCCTTTTCAAATCCAGGAACAGCCAACTCCATCCAAAAAGCGTGTTCGTTTTCAAAAATGTCCGCGTCGCGCTGGTTAGAGTTTCGAAGAGTTGTAGAAGGCAATAAAGGGTTGTGAAAAAGCAAAGAATGCATGGCAAACCTCAAAAGTCATTTGGTCAAAAGTAAAGTTTAAAGTAGAATGTCAACCCATCGTTGACAATTATATTTTGAGCACAACGCAAATTTTGACAAGGGTTTGAATTGATTTTTTTGAAAAAACAAAAAGCCCCATCACGAAAAGATCATGATGGGAGCTTGTATTTCCGTACTGGTCTTGGGACAATGACTGGCCCTGATGAGTGGTTGCCCATGATGGATCATGGTACACCCTTTATATCAGAGTTTAGTCTAGCGATTGTCTTCCTTCTACATGTATGCATCACCGCGCAGAGAGCAGGCATGGTAATTTTTAAACAAATGTTTCAGTCAGAAACAATTGCCATGCCTGCTCTCTGCTCGGTGATGCCTACATGTACAAGGAAGAGAAAATCAAACGATACTGTTCGGACGACTTACGGGAGACAGAACAGTATCGTTTGATTAGTCAGACGTTAAGAAGTCTGACATAAAGGGTGTACCATGATCTATCATGATGGTAATCCATTCATCCCTTTTGGCCGTTGTGCATTGTGCCGGATGTGAAAGAACTGATTCGCATGGCGCTACACCACACGGAATACATCTACAAACGAAATGTATTCTAAAGCGAAATACACATATAATATACAAATGATTTCATATACTGTCAAGATAAAAGGTCTATGCAACAAATGTATCAAGAATCAAAAAACAATATTTGGAATCCAATCAAATGAACAGCCCCCTATTCTCACAATAGCCTCAAAAAACTATATTATATGTACTTCAAAATAGAGAAGTGAGAAAGAGGCAAGACTACGGTTCCACAGCATCAATCTACCAACAACTTCGAATGAACACTCTCCCCAACTTTAATCATCGATTTGAAGAGGGGGAAATGAAAGAAGAACGGTCATGAAGACAAAGTAGCCACATCATCAATATACCAACAACATCGAACGGGTCTTAACCATCCACTGTCACTCACGATTTGAAGAGGGGGAAATGGAGGAAGAACGGTCATGAAGACAAAGGAGCTATATTATCAATATACCGACAACTCCGAATGAATGCTCTTTCCAACTACAGTCACTCACGATTTG
>CBFIFY010000068.1:0-21086 GCA_965661985.1 uncultured Myxococcota bacterium
CATCTCTTCTCGCCCGTCTGGATAGACCCGCCAAACGGTGACCGGCTTGACCACGTAAGAATTGGGCGAATTCCGTCCAGTAAAGGTGAACCCACCGGAAATATCGTCAAAGATGAGGCCAAAGGGTTTCTCTTGGCGTTTGATCTCTTCAATTAACTGTGCTTTCAGGGCATCATAGGAAACCGATTCTTCAGCAGAGACCAGTAGGTTGCCCTGGCGCGCCACGGTGCCATAGCCGGTTTGTCTGCGTCCATGACCGTTGGATACTGGAAAGTTTTCGACTGGGGAGCGTCCCATCAAGAACCCTTGCAGGACGCCTTTGTCGACGACGGAAACGGTTTGGGCCTTCACACCTTCGTCATCCACACGGTAATGACCATTGAGGTCAACTCCTTCAAACTCTGTGCGGGTTGGATCATCAATCACGGTGATGAAGTCTGGAAAAATAGACTGTCCCACTTTGTCGGTGAGCGTTTGTCCTTCATCCTCGTCCTTTTGACGATGGCCTTCAATCCTGTGTCCCAAGATTTCGTGAAAGAACACCGCAGCCGCTTTGCCACGCAAAATTGCAGGTCCCACAAAGGGGTCAACAATCGGAGCATTCATCAGTTCATTCAGCGCTCTACTCGCCACATCTGCCAAATCGGTACAGGTTTCGAGTGTCCAATCGTTTACATTGACGGCATCGATGTATTCATAGGTTTCCAGTTCCATCCCGTCATCGGCAATGCCCATCGTCATCACGGCCAGCCGAGCGTGTGGTCGAATTTCTCGAACGCGAACACCGTCGGTCGTCGCAATCCAGCGGGTTTCCACCTCCGTGTTTAGCCGAACAGATGAACTCAAAATATTGGGGTGTTTGAGCATCTCCGCCGAACACGTTCGCAATATGTTCTTCCATTCATCGGTTTGTATGCTCGTTTGGACAACGGGGTTTTCGAGCAATTCAAATCCTTCAGTCGGTGACCAGTCGTTGCTTTGATCTTCGAGTTCCACTTTGAGAGAACGGTTGCTTTCGATCTTGATGAGCCTTCGGACACTGGTTTTATAGGCTTGATCGACGACTTTCCAGATGTAGCGTCTCAGCATCAAGGGGTCATCATCGAGCGGTACAGATTCGCTAAAGTGTGTTGGCTCATCAGAAAAGTAGCCACCGTCAATGAGTGGGTGGGTGTTGTCAAGTGTCCAGTCTCCAACGCGCACGTCAACATCCGCGACTCGAGAACGCTTGTCTCTTTCGTCGAACAACGCGCCATCGGTAAAGGAGAGTCCCTCAGATTGGTGTTCGGTGATCGCAAGTTGCATCCAATAGGGGGGCGTTTCTTGGGTTTGAAGAGCTTCGAAACTGCGATCGAGTTCCGTGACCATCGCTTCCAAAACGGGATCGGTGGTCGCTTTCTCTGTTGCCTCTGTGTCAGCAAAAGCCGTATTCGACAATGAACCGAGTGAACAAAGTAACAATGCTATCATTTTGATGTTCCTGTGTCGGACAGTGGAGTTTGGTTGAGTGCTCTGTGCACTTGGTCATCTTGTGAGACAACGAATAGGTATTCTTTGTTTCGGACATGAGAGATTTCTCCCACTTTGTGTCCTTTGGGCGAGTGGATGCCAATGGTGGAACCGATGTAGCGTTTGAAGTCCTTTTCTACGACCGACACTTGCCCACGCGAAGACAAGATTGAAATCATCTCCTCTTTGGAAATGTAGCCCTCATTGTTGAAGGAGACCACCATGTGCTTCACATTCAGTTTTTCGACAATGGAGCGCATTGCATCGTGAATCTGGCGCTTGCGGTTGAATGAACTGTGGCGTTCTTTGACATCGACTCTTTTGCGAGCAATACCGTATACCTCTGGTTTGTCCCACTTGATAAGGCTTTCCCAAACGTGGTAATTTCCCAAGTACTTGTGTTGATTGTAGGGTGGGTCGAGGTAAGCGACGTCTGCGGTGATGAGTCCTGCATTCACCAGTGCATCCCCGTGGTGGGCTTCGCAGGGGAATCCCCTTTGAGAGTCTCGCAGTTCCGGCATTCGAAGTTCGAGGTCATTGAATGAGCGTCCAGCCCATTTCTTCAGGTAGGCCATTTGCAGTCCACAGGTAGAGTCCACTCGGTCTGCGGCTTCCATCAGTGAGACCAGCAAGACCGCTTTGAGTTCCCAGTCAAAGTCTTGTTCTTCGATCCAATTTCGCATCGCATCGACTTTGGCACCATTTTGTGGCTGGAAAAATCGAGCGTCAACGCAGAAATTCTTGGTAAAATAGCCTTCTTTGGGTGTCAGTCCATGCATTTCTTTGAGAATCTCTGGAACAATATCTTTGTACTTCCGCAAGTCGGCTTGGACATAGCAAGTTCCCAGTGCGTAGGCATAGGTGTTGAGATCATTGGAGAACACTTGATATCCAGCACCTTTGAGGTGGTGACCCACACGGGATGTTCCAGAGAACAAGTCGATTACTGAGTGAGCGTCGGGAATCACGGAGAAGACTTGCTCGATGGTGTTCAACAGGGTGCGTTTGGAGCCCAAGTATTTAATCACAGAAAACTCCTGTGCAACATCTTGCAAAATTTGATCAATACCATAGGATAGCGAACGTAGAGTGTTTTGTCGATCTTGATGTACAGACTACACGGTTGACAATATTCTATACAACTTTGGACGCTGTCTAACTCATGGAGAAACTGTGAAAGTATCAAAAGCCGTATTGCGCCGTTTGCCGAAAACAGATTTGCATTTGCATTTGGATGGCTCACTGCGTTTGGACACGTTGATCGAACTTGCTCAAGAACAGCAGGTAGACTTGCCCGCCTATACTGCTGCTGAACTCAAGGAATTGGTGTTTAAGTCAGAGTATGCTGATTTGGGAGAGTACTTGACCTGCTTTGCCTACACCTGTGCCGTGCTTCAAACAACTGACGCACTGGAACGAGTGGCCTATGAGTTGGCTTGGGACAACATCAACGAAGGGGTTCGCTACATCGAAGTGCGATTTGCACCGTTGCTGCATACCGTCAAAGGCTTGAGTACCGAACAAATTTTGGTTGCCGTGTGTGCTGGATTGCAACGCGCAAAAGACGAGTACAATGCCGAAGAACAGATACGTTCAGGAGAAGAACCACCGTTTCACTTTGGGGTGATCGCCTGCGCTTTACGAATGTTCAACGAGCACATTCCCGGTTGGTATGGTGATTTCTACAAGATGTTTCACCAAACAAAAGAGAAGGACCTGTTTGAACTGGCCTCATTGGAATTGGTCAAAGAGTGCGTTCGGTGTCGCGATGAACTTGGGTTGCCAATTGCTGGATTTGATTTGGCGGGTCAAGAAGATGGGTATCCCGCCAAGCACCACAAAAAGGCTTTTGAGTATGCCCATCAAAAATTCTTGATGAAAACGGTGCATGCGGGTGAGGCTTTTGGACCAGAAAGTATTTTTGAAGCGTTGAACATCACCTTTGCCGATCGATTGGGACATGGGTACCACCTGTTTTCTCCAGACAAAATCCGAACCAACAAAGTCAAAAATAGAGAAGCCTATGTTGAGTCTCTGATTCGTTACATTTCCAATCGAAGGTTGACCATCGAAGTGTGTATTTCTTCCAACATGCAAACCAACCCTGAGATTCCGTCTGTATCGGAACACCACTTGGGAAAAATGCTGGCACACAAACTCTCTCTTTCGTTGTGTACAGACAATCGACTGGTTTCACACACCACCGTGACCGATGAATATGCTTTGGCGTTGGAACACTTTGAGTTTACGCCACACTTGCTTCGCAATATTGTGACCTACGGCTTTAAGCGGTCTTTCTTTGTGGGGTCGTATTTGGAAAAGCGGAATTACGTTCGCCAGTGTATTGACTATTTTGATAAGGTTTGGGCAGAGGAAGCTGGGGAATCACCCTAAGGGCTTATTTCCCACCAAAAAGTTTTGACCAAAATCCGCCTTTCTTTTCTTCTTTGGCTGCATCTTTGCCCTTCTTGCCCTTTTTGGCACCCGGTTCTTGTCCGCGGATGCGCTTGAGTTCTCGCTGGGCATCGCTGTTGGACGGTTTGATTTTGAGTGCTCGAGTGATGGCTTTGAGGGCTCGGTCCTTGTCTCCACTTTCGCGGTAGGCTTTGGCCAACAATACCCACGCAGAGTCCAACTTGACTTCTTGTTCTTCGTTGGCTTTGGTGACTGCGATGATCATGTCCATACCTTCTTGGGCTTTGCTTTGGTTGGAGCCTTTGTTTTGGGTGAAGGTTGTATAGCCAAAATAAGCCTTAAATTCCAATGAGTTGGGGTCACTTTCATGGGCTTCTTTGAAAAAGTCGTGTGCGCGACCGACTTGACCTTGTTGGAAGAGGCGTTCTCCTTTTTTGAAAGACTCTTCAGCTTTCCACATCGCTTGCAATTGTTGCATGGCGGCATCTTCGTCGGTGGCTTTGCCATAGATGACAACGTCGATGTACTTTTGGCGTTCCTCATCGTTGCTCAATACTTCATGGGCTTCACGAACACGGTCAAACAGGGCTGTGGCTCGAGAGATGACCTCTTCTCCAGCAGTGCTGTATCGGTCTGGGTGCAACTTTTTGGATAGTTCAAAGAAGGCTTTGCGAAAATCTTCAGGGGTGCCTGTGTGGGAAACCCCCAAGACTTCAAAGTGGTTGGTGGATGTGTTGATGTGAGACTCAAGTTCATCAAGAGAGTTCATCTGCTCGGTGGAGATGGCGTTGTTTGGTGCAGCCTCTTCGACGACATCATCCTGTGCAGTGTCCTGTTCCGTTTCGTTGGCTTGACCTTCAAAATTGTCTGATTCTGCAGATTCTGGTTCTGGATCAGGTTCTTCTATGACTTCGTCTTCTTTGGCGACTTCTTCGGCCAAGACCTCATCCAAATTGAATCCCAGTAAGTCCGACAGTTTCTCTTGGGCATTTTCATCGACTTCAAAACAGTCCATTTCTTGCAGCACCCACAGCGTCGCCCATCCAACAGACTCAGACAGCCCCCCATTGGAAATGGTTACTGGAGAACGCAGGTTGCCTTTTAGGGTGGCCATGAAATTTTGGATGTCCACTTGATTGGTGTCTAGAGGAGACAGCAACTTGGGTCGAAGTTGCTCCATTTCACCTTTGATTTCTTCCATACCCTCTTCGTTGCCTTCCAGAAAGTTGGCGAATCCAGTTAGCAGGGCATCCATTGTTTGGATCGAACCACTGGGTGTTTTTTTGGAATTTTTGAGGCTCCACTCGTCTGCTTGGAAGGCTTTTTCTACGCGGATTTGTGCTTGCAACAACGGAATATCGGTGGCGAGTACGTCTGGGTGGCTTTCTTTGAGGGCTTCGGTTTGTTCACCTTTCAAATTGGACTTGGTCAAGGCCAGCGTTCCATCTACAAAATAAAAGAGCCATTTCTTCTTTCCGCTCTTGCACTCGATGATGTGCGAAGCCTCATCTTTGATGGTTTGCAAGTAGTGATCCAAAAAGGTTGTGTTGAATGATTCCATGTGTCGTCCCAACTGTGTCTTCAATGTGTGGTGATGTGTCTAAAGTGTAGCATAGCCCATGAAAAATATCGATTTACCAGCGGTAAAAACCTTCTCCACTTTTCTTACCAAGTTTGCCTTGTTCAACCAACGACTTTAGCAATTGGGGTGGTTCAAAAGCAGGGTTGTTGAGTTGTTCCGCCAAATAAGTGCCGATGTTCATACGAACGTCCAACCCAACCAAGTCCGTCAGTTTCAAAGGACCGATGGGGTGTTTGTAGCCAAGTACCATTGCTGTATCGATGTCTTCGGCTGAAGCGACACCTTCTTCGAGCATGCGAATGGCCTCCATGCCCAAAGCGATACCCAGTCGAGAGGTGGCAAAACCCGGTGCGTTTTTGACCAAAATGCTGGTCTTGCCAATGCTTTGTGCAAAGTGCTCTGTGGCGGTGATGACGTCGTTTCCAGTGACGTTTGGAGCGTAGACAATCTCCAACAGTTGCATGATGTGTACAGGGTTGAAAAAGTGCATCCCAATGACCCGCGATGCATCAGACGTACTCTCCGCCAACTCTTCAATAGAAAGAGAAGAGGTATTGGTGCCGATGATGCAGTGTTCTGGGGTGTGTTCATCAATTGTGTTGAGTAGACTCTTTTTGAGGTCCATGAGTTCTGGAACGGCCTCGATCACCATCTCGGCATCGGCGATGGAACCCACCAAGTCTTGAGAGAGAGACAGTTTTGACAGCGCCAGTGCCTGTACATCGGCAGAGACTTTTCCTCGTTCTACACCTTTACTGAGATTGCGCTCAATCTGCTTGTGCGCCTTGGATAGGGTGTCTTCCGATATGTCGTTTAAAATGGTTGTGTAACCGGCCATGGCACAAACCTGAGCAATCCCACGCCCCATGGTTCCTGCACCAACGATGACAATTTTGTTGAACAGCAATTCCGATGAACTCATAATGATTTCCGTGTGTTGAATATTATATATCTAAGGTAAAAATGAGAAAATGTGGTGATTGGATTTAGGATTCTCTTTCCACAATGAGGCTGAGTCCTTGACCGACGCCAACGCAGAGGGTTGCCAACCCAGTTTGCTTGTCGTGTCTTTGCATGGCGTGCAACAGTGTGGTTAAGATTCGAGTACCAGAGCATCCCAGTGGGTGCCCCAAAGCAATGGCGCCACCGTGTACGTTGACGATGTCCTCACGCAATCCCAATTTGCGTATCACGCCCAAAGACTGTGCGGCAAAAGCCTCATTGAGTTCAACCAAGTCTAGGTCGTGGATGTTCATTCCTGCGCGTTTGAGGGCTTTTTCGGTAGCGGGTACTGGACCAAAGCCCATTGTTGTTGGGTCGACCCCTGCGCTGCCAGAGGATAAGATTTTGGCCATTGGAGTCAGACCATGGTCTTGGGCTGCTTGTCTTGTGCACACGATGATTGCGGAAGCCCCGTCGTTCAAGGTAGACGAGTTTCCAGCTGTAACAGACCCACCCGTACGGAATGCCGGTCTGAGTTTGGCGAGTTTCTCCAGTGAAGAACCCGCACGTGGTCCTTCGTCTTTTGAGAATACAATGGGATCTTTTCGTCGTTGGGGAATGGTGATGGAGACCAGTTCATTGTCGAAAGCGCCGTCCTGCTGTGCTTTGAGGGCTTTGAGATGACTGTTCAGGGCAAAGAGATCTTGGTCTTCTCTTGAGATGCCCATTTCGTCCACGATGTTCTCAGCCGTACAGCCCATCGCTTCAAGTGGAAAGAGTTCTTCCATCTTGGGGTTGGGAAAACGCCAGCCCAACGAGGTGTCGTAGGTGGTGAGGTTGCCAGCCTTGGGCATTTGTGGACCACGGGGCATGACATACGGAGCGCGGCTCATGCTCTCAACACCACCTGCCAAAAATAGCCGACCTTCACCACACTTGGCCGAACGATAGGCTTGCACAACCGATTCCAGACCACTTGCGCACAAGCGATTGACGGTGACCGCAGGTACGTGCTGTGGGATTCCAGCCAACAACGTCGACATGCGGGCAATGTTGCGGTTGTCCTCTCCAGCTTGATTGGCACATCCAGCGAAGACCTCATCAATGGCGCCGGCATCCAAGTTGGAAGCATCAATGACAGCCTCAAACAGTCTCGCCAATAAGTCATCGGGTCGCACGGCGGAAAGGGTGCCCAAAAAACGTCCAATGGGGCTTCGAAGGGCAGAACACAGAACAATATCGTTTGCAGACATGAGAGACTCCTAATCAATGTTGACCATCTCTAACCTTTTTGGTGGGGCTTTCCAAATGAACAGGATTGGTCGCCTGAGGGGGCTGAATCGGTTATGGATTTGCACCTTTCGAATGAACAAACTGGAGATGGGAATGTTGAATTTGTGGAAGTCTTTGGCTGTGACCGTCGTGTGCTACGCCATTGGGCATTACTTTGGTGGCTCTTGGGTGACAGGGATTGTTCCCGCTCTGCTCGGTTTTATGGTGGCCTATTTTATTTTGGCCCGTCGTACGCTCAACCAATTCACCGCCCTAACTCAAGAAGCCATGAAACAGGTTCAAGAAGGGCAAGATCAGCAAAATCCACAGTTGATGATGGAAGGTTTGGAACGGTCATTGAAGAAGTTCGAACAGGGCTTGGAACTGTCCAAAGAGCAGTTTCTGGTGGCAGAATTGGTCCACGCTCAAATGGGGGCGTTGAGTTATCAGGGTGCGGCGTTGCAGTTGCAATTGAAGATGCAAGAAGACATGCGTCGAAATACTGGGGCGAGCAAAAGGTTGCAAAAGAAAGCCAATCAATACTTTACAGAAGCGAGGTACCATTTGGAGAAAGCCCACGCGAAAGATTGGACGCTGCAAATTGTTCGTCAATGGCACGGTGTGGGCATGCTTGCCGCCATGGAGTTCACTTCAGACAAGAAGTCTGAGGCGATTGAACGATTGGGCAAAATCAAAAGCGTTGGGTCTTCAGATCCGCTCTACTGGCAAATGTACGCATGGATGTTGTTGGAAACAGGTCGAGAATCGGATGCCATGTTGGCTGCCAATGAGGGGTTGGCCAAGCATGAGTCCAATGAAGGGTTGAAATACCTCAGCGATGCGATTGCCAATCAAAAAAAGGTCGATCCGTTCAAGTTTGGTATGATGTGGTACTCGATGTTCCCTGAGCAACTGACCATGGACGTGGCGATGAAGATGCAAAGTCAAATGAACGAACCAGGTGCAAATCCTCAAATGAATCGTCAAATGCGTCGAGCCATGAAGAAAGCCCAAAAACGCGGATTCAAATAACACAGAGGGCTTCATCTCTTAGCCTGCACTGTATATTGTTTCTGCGTATTCCATTGTTGGATGCTTGAACGCTGGTCATTGATTGTTGAACGATCATTGTCCCTATGGAAGTGTTGGAAATATTGAAGGTTCAGACCAACTTTGCTAAGGTATCTTCAATTAATTCAATCGTTGGAGTTCCGATGAAAGCATGTATACCTTATTTGTTGTTGAACCTGTGTGTGGCTTGTATGCCCAAAATGGACGACGACAGATCGACAGATACCAGTGGTTCTGAAGACATCGATGGAGATGGATGGACGGTAGAAGACGGGGACTGTTGGGAAGACAGCACTCAGCCATCGTGGGTCGAAGGGGCTCTTGAGCACGCGTTGACTTCAGCAGACATTTATCCTGGTGCACCGGATGCTTGGTATGACGGGATCGATGCCAATTGCGATGGTGTTGATGACTTTGATCAAGACGGTGATGGCTTTGTTCCTACCGAATATGAGGGCGTTGAAACACTGGGTTTGGTGGGGACAGGCTTATTGAGTGGTGGAGATTGTCAAGATGAAGATGCCTCCATTCATCCAGCCGCTGAAGAGGTCCCGATGGACGGTATCGACGGAAACTGTGACGAACTGGAACTCTGTTTGCGCGATCAGGATGCGGATGGGTACAGCGATGGAGAATTGGTGGAAACGGTTGACTTCTCCTGTGAAGGCTATGGGCTGACGTTGCTGGATGGCGATTGTGATGTGGCCAACCCGAACATACATCCCGGTGCTGAAGAAGCTTGTGACGGTGTGGACAGCAACTGTGACGGTACCGTGCCCGATGATGAACTCGACATCGATGGCGACGGTTACGTGGCTTGTGCGTTGGAATCGGAATGGCTTGGAGAGACTACCCCCGTGGGAGGCTTGGACTGTGACGACGACAATCCAGAGCATTATGTCGAGCAGTTGTATTACAGTGACAGTGATGGAGATGGCTATGGGGTCGCAAACGGTTTAGAAACCTTGCGTTGTGGTCCAGACTTCACGTATACAGCATTGGAAGCGGGGGATTGCGCCCCAAGTGATCCAGACATTCATCCAAATGCGATTGAAACCAACGATGGCGTCGATGACAATTGTGATGGAATGGAGGCGTCTGGGTACAGTCTTTGTGAAGGGGCACAGATTGGGGACGCTTATTTTATGAATTGTGGCTATCCAATGTTTCAAATGGATGCCCAAACTTTGTGTGTGCAACACGGATACGATGGACTGGCATCTGTGCTCAATCAAGATGAAAATGACCACATTCTCGCTCTTGGACAGTTTCTCAGCAACGGTCTATGGTTGAGTGCGACCGACATCCGCTCTGAAAACAGTTTCACTTGGGCGGAAGGTGGACCGTTGCAATACAACAACTGGTACGGCAATCATCCAAATGTTGCAGGGTTGCAGGCAAGTTGTGTC
Source organism: uncultured Myxococcota bacterium (assembly GCA_965661985.1). Lineage (GTDB taxonomy): Bacteria > Myxococcota_A > UBA796 > UBA796 > UBA796 > CAJWHX01. Next base: position 10,201 of record CBFIFY010000068.1, read on the forward strand.
TCTATGGAATTCAGTGGACTGTGGAAAGAGGTTTCCTGTGACCAAGCACTGACGGGGGTGGTCTGTATGCGTCGTGGTGTACCCGTACCTGAGTGATTCCACAACCACGCTCACTAAGCGCAGAGATTACCAACTTTGACTGGTTGGTTCAGAGAGTTCATAGATGGCGGAATTTTTGCCATTTTCAAAGCATTCTACCCGTAGGACAGTTGCTTTGGTGTCTTTGAGACGCTCTTGAATGGCGCAGTAGACATATTCGGCAAATTTTTCACAGCCCACGTGATCCAAGATGCGCAACTGGATCAGTCCCTGTTCTTCTAAGGACTTGAAATGTTCTAGGGCAGGATCATCGGCCGCCACAACTGTGGTGTGGTCAAACATGTGAGACAAGTGCTCTTTGATCCCGTTTCGTTTGAAGGCACCAAAATCCATGACCCAGTTTCGATCGTCCAAAGAACCTTGAAACGTCACCTTGAACTCCATTGCGTACCCATGCAGAAAACGACAGTGTGAGTGTGTGGCTCGCCATTGACGGAAGCAGGTTGAGTAGCCAGAAAAGCGTTTGGTGCTGTAATACATGAGTCGTCCAATGTGAAAAGGTTATGGTATTGAATATGGCATATTTGCACAAAATCAATTTATTGGGTGATATCTTTGTTTAGATGGCTGAGATGGACAGTATGGGTTGGGGCACATTCGATGGCGTGTCCATACTTTCTTTGCCCAGCACTCAGCCAAATTGCCAAGACAGCCAAATTGCCAAGAGGTGATGCACGGATGACCAATCGTTTGGTGAATCGTACGGATGGTACATCAATCCTTGTTCGTTTGGCTTCCATCAGACAGAGGATATTGGGCTGAACATTTGCAGATGCAACGCTTAGGAGTCATACCAATCGGGTTTTACCAGTGACTGATAGTGTTCTACATTGAACGGGTTGATGCGTTGTTTGATTGCTTCAACCGCCATCTTCGCGGAAACTTTGGTGAACCAAATGTACATGTCGCGTTTGTAATCCACTTTGCTGAACAGTCCTCGCAGCAACCATTTTCGATTGACGAACTGCTCGTTCATTCGGTAAAGTTCCATCGCAATTTCATCTTTGGTCATGTAGTCAGAGTCCAACACGGGGGTGAGCCAATCGAAATTGTCAAAGTCTTCTTCGGTGATGTGCCCATTTCGAATCGCATCGTCGTAGATGATCGTTCCAGGAACCGGGGTGATCGGGTGGAAGGCCGGAAAGTCAACGTCGAGTTGTTTGGCCATGTCCACTTGAAGTTTTAAGGTGTCTTGGCTTTCATTTTTGACGCCCACAATAAAGGTGCACTGAATGAAGACTTCCGGATAGTGTTCCTTGAAAATTCGCACCGCCTCTGTTGCGACTCCACCCGCATAGAATCGTTTGTCCAACCCTTTTAGGTTGTCGTCTTCAGCCCGTTCAACACCAATCAGAATGTGACTGAGTCCCGCCCGCACTTGCGCTTCCAAGATGCCTTTTTTGTGATCTCGCACCACGCAATCAGCCCGCATGAACGTCATCCACTTGGTTTTCATGCCCGAGCGAATCATGGCCTCCGAGAATTCCAAGTTGAACTTTGGATCGATGTTCCAACTTTCGTCCACCCAAACATAGGAGCGTTTGCCGTATTGATAGTAGAGTTCTTCAACCTCTTCCATCATGCGATCGACCGACTTGCTTCGCCATCGAGGGGATAAGGTTTCATTGCCGTCGGCATCGACTTTGCGATCGGCCATGGTTGTCCACCACGCACAGAAGGAGCATTTGGAAGTGCATCCACGGGAATGGTGAAGGGTTGTCCCACCCGGTGAAAACAAATAGCGACTCTTGCCATAGAGGTGCATGGGCATCATGTCATAGGCTGGTCTGGGCAAGTCGTCGAGGTGTTTGACCAATGCGGCCGGTCGAGTCTTGACCATTTTGCCATCGCGTCCAAACGCGATACCGTCGATGTTGTCCCAATTGTCATCGCCAGACTCGATTGCCCGCAGGATGTTTGCAAAGGTGACCTCTCCTTCGCCAACACAGATGAGGTCGATGTTGGGATGGGTCGCATATCGATGAGCCAAGTTGGTAAAGTGTCCACCACCCGCAACGGTGATGGCTTCTGGGGCAGCCTGCCTACACAGTTCAAAGAACCGAAGGGCCTCCGTGGCGTACAGAGCATGGTTCTCACCACATCCGATTACGTGGGGTTTGAAATCTCGAACCTCGTGGTACAGTGAGCGCCAGCCTATGTGCAATGGCATACAGTCAACAACTTTGACTTCATGTCCTTCAGCCCGTGCAACCGCAGCCAAGGCAGGGAGCGCTTGTTGCAGCAGGAAATTGTCTCCTTCACTTGTATAGGGCCAATAGCATCGTGGGGGTTGAACCAGCAGTACACGCATCATGAAGTCCTTGTGAGGTTGTTGAAAGGAAAGGGTAAACCCAAATTAACGGTACACATCACAATGTACAATAGACGATTTTGGTTCATTCGTCGAATTCAAACAGGCTTTTGAGCCATCACCATCCATGCACGGTTGAGTTTGTGTGAGATTGGATGGTTCCGCAACGCTTCTTCGTACTGGAGCAGGGATTGAATGTCGACATCGCCCATCGCCCATTCAAAAGGCCCCGACAAAGTATAGTGGCTGCGTTGAATCCATTGAATGTCGAAGTTTTTGAGCAATTTTCGAATGCTTTCTTCTGTGTAGGTTCGAATCCATCGATCGTGTGGTACGTGAACCACGTCTCCATTTAAAAAGGCGTCGAGGGTGTGTGCGCCCACGTCTCGAGCCATTGGCCAACCCCATTGGGCCTCCACACTCATCAAAAGGGTACCACCGGGGATGAGAGAACGGTGAATGTTGGCAACCACCCGTTCTGGATCTTCAACATAATTCAAGACCTCACAAGCCAACGCGGTGTCAAACTGACCGATTTGATCGATCTGGGGCATGTGCTCAGCGGTGCACCAATGAAAGTCAATGCTTCCAGGAGCCCCAATTGCATGTGAAAGATTGCGCCAAATCGACCGCAAGTCGGGTTCGACAACCTGCACTTCAGCCCCGTTTTGCAAGGGCACCTGTCCCAATCTTCCGACACCTCCACCCACGTCCAATACCCGTTTGGCATGGTGCAATGTCTCTGCCCAATGTTCCAAGTACAAAGCGCGTTCGAGCAACTTGTCTTCGTGGGTGGGAGAATTCGGGTCCAAAAAATCCATCCACTCGGGGTGTTCAGTCCAGTATCGGACCATGCCTTCTAGATTTTCGAGGGGTGGTGTGGGTGCTGGTTCACCCAAATGAATCGCTGTGAGACGTGGATCCAGTGCCGGCAACCAAAAGGATAGTCCCAGCCACTCTTGTAACTCACTGCAAGGGTAGGCACGACCAACGGGCTTTGGAAGAGGGGGCAAAGACTGTGTGTGTGGGGTGGCCAAAGACAAAGACATGCAGTCTCCAAGAACAGTGCCGCATACCAATTGTGAAACGGTATGGTGGGGTGAACATGAAAAAAGCAAGATATCTCCAGAATGGAATTCATGGAGAGTTCTTGCTTTTTGTATCCACAACGCGAACCATTGACTCACTGATTGTTGAATCATGGATGATTGAATCATGGACAAATCAAAAATCGAAAATTATTTGTTCCCAGGTGGTTTGGGACGAGGAGAAGGACGCCAACGCATAGTGTCTCCAGATAAAAGGTTGATGGAAAGGTCAAAGTGACCACTTATAGTGTACTCTATTTCTTGGACTTGTCCAACCCCATTTTGTGCTTGTCGGTGTTTGACTAGAATAGTTTCCCTTGTCCACCGACATAGTTGATGTGCTCACGGCCTCTGGCAGTGATGACGCGACCTTGTTGGGTTCGTTGAATGAACCCCTTCATGATCAAAAATGGTTCATACTTTTCAGAGATTGTATCCGACTCTTCACCCAAAGCTGTCGAAAGATTGTTGAGTCCGACAGGGCCCCCATCAAATTTATCGGCGATGGTATGAAGAATCTTTCTGTCGGTTGCATCCAGCCCCACTTGGTCGATTCCAAGTCGATCCAGTGCAAACTTGGTGAGTTCAAGTGTGATGGTTCCATCCCCTTCAATTTGTGCAAAATCTCTGGCGCGTCGGAGCATCCGATTGGCGACTCGAGGGGTTCCACGTGATCGCTTGGCCAATTCCAGACTGGCATCGGCTGTGAGGGCAACGCCCAGTCTGTCTGCGGATTTGGTGATGATCTGACTGAGTTCTTCGGGTTTATAGAACTCCATAGCAAATTGAATTTGGAAACGATCTCGAAGAGGGCGGGTCAGCAGTCCAGCACGTGTGGTTGCACCAATCAAGGTGAACGGTGGAAGTGGGAGAGAAACCGATTGGGCTCCCGGTCCCTGTCCCAGCATGACATCAATTCGAAAGTCTTCCATTGCAGAGTAGAGAACTTCTTCAACTGCACGGTTCATTCGATGAATTTCATCAATAAAAAGGACTTCTCGAGGTTGCAGAGAATTCAAAATTGCAGCCAAATCGCCACCCCGTTCTAGGATGGGTCCCGACGTTGGACGGATTTCCACCCCCAACTCTTCAGCGATGATGTGTGCCAACGATGTCTTTCCCAACCCAGGCGGACCAGCCAGCAACACGTGATCCATGGCATCCCCGCGTTTTTTAGCGGCTTGGATGTACACTTTTAAGTTGTCGACAACCGCTCGTTGACCAATGTACTCATCAAGGTTTCGAGGCCGTAAGGCGGGGTCTTCGTTTGGGATGTGTTCAGATTCTGTTGGATCTACAATGCGTGTGGTCATGGCAAGTCTCGGTCTTGGGCTTTAGTGGGTGTAGGTGGTAGATGATGGGGCGAATGGATTATGGGCGTTTGGCCAGTACACGAAGTGCTGCGCTGAGTCGTTCTTGTAGGCTGGCGGCATCGATTGCGGGTACGGCATCTGAATTGAGGGCAATGTCGATTTCTGATTTTCGATAGTCCAGTTGCGCCAGTGCCAATTGCAGTGGGTCTTCTTGTTTGGCAACAGCGGGCTTCTGTGTGCCCCCTGTAACCGAAGGAATGTTGATATCTCCAGTAATTTTGTCTTTGAGTTCGAGGCACATGCGCTCTGCCGTTTTCTTACCAATGCCCGGGACAGAAGATAGGACAGCGGCATTTTTGCTTTGGATGGCTGAGGCGAGTTGGTTTACGTCCAAATGAGACAGAATGGTCAAGGCCAACTTTGCGCCGATTTTGTTGACGCTTCGTAAGGTTTCAAAGGTTTCTTTTTGGCTCGCTGAGGCAAATCCAAACAATTGGAAGGCATCTTCGCGAACCACTGTGCAAATGTGCGTGCTGATTTCGCTGTCTAAAATCCATTCATTGAGAACAGAAGATGGTGCGAGAACTTCGTATCCAACGCCATTGACATCGATGATGGCAAAATTTGTGTCTTTGTGAAAAACGGTTCCTCTGAGGTGGGCGATCATGAACGTCTCCATTGTTTGGGCTGTATGACAGGGCGTTTGGTGGATGTCTTTCGACGCTTTGCATTGTCCTTGGCGGCTTGGGCTTCGAGAGCCTCCAACAAACTGGGTCGTTTGCTTCGACCAGATGTTCCTGTTGCATTGTCGGTGTTGAGATTGCTGAGGTTTGCCAGCATAAGGTGGGTCATTGCAATGGCCGTCGCATCGGCAGCATCAGCTTGAAGTGGCTCTTTGACACCGAGCAACATCGAGACCACTCGGATCATTTCATTTTTACCGGCTTTGCCGTGTCCGCCAACATTCTTTTTGATTTTGTTTGGGTGGTAAGCACTGACGGGTAGACCATGCTTGCCCAGTGTCATGAGTGCAACACCGCGTGCTTGTCCCAGCAACAAGGCCGATTTAATGGACTTTCCCGAGAAAATTTCTTCGATTGCAGCAGAACTGGGGTTGTGCTTTTCGATCAGTTTGTCGAGTTCGGCATGAATGTGGTGCAGTCTTTCTGGTATTGGGGCATTGGGGTTCGTTTTGATGCACCCCGCCTCCACCAGTTGGAAGCGATTTCGTTGTTTGGTGATGAAGGAATATCCTGTCACCCGAGAACCTGGATCTACACCGATTACAATCATGGTGTAAACGTAGCATTTTTGAACAGTGTTGTCATGTCAAGTAAGGACAGTTTTTGTCCAAATATTAGACATGTGTTTTGGAAATGGGGCTTTAATCCAGTTGCAAGACCCCACCGTCATAGAAAATACACTTGCTGTACGTGCCCTTGGGAACATCAACACCGTCCCAAACGATGCATTCTGTCAGTGTCGTCCCAGCTTGAACGGTCGCTCCGGCACCGACGATGCTATCAGATACGGAGCCTTCTACTGTTGCAGATGTGTGCACCCAACATCCTCGTGCTTGCTGTGCATCATCCGCCTCGATCCAGCCATCAAATGGAAGTGCAAACTCACCGCGTAAGGCTGCCATGTTGGCTCTCCAGTATTCAATGGGGGTACCTGTATCGACCCAAAATCCGTTGTGTAGCAGGGCGGAGACTTTTCGTTCGGGAACCCATTTCATGTAACCACTTCGAACGATGCATTGGAACCCATCGGGTACATCGACGAGTCCCACGCGATTGATGGCGTGAATCCCAGAAAAGTGCCACCCGTCTTTGGTGGTCGGCAATTCTTTGGCACCCTCTGTTTGACATAGAGTACCAATGCGCGTGACGTGTCCGGATTCGTCAAACATCAGTCGTGTTGTCTTTCCAAGGTTGTCGTTGTGATTGAGTGCCATACAGGCGGTGTGTCCGTCACAACCATCCATTAGGGCTTGGGGGTCGATGTCGGAGAAAATATCGCCATTCCAAACAATGAAAGTCTCAGCGAGGTCTTCTTCCGCGGCTTTTAAGCCACCACCAGTTCCCAAAATTTCAGGGAGTTCAACTTGTACAGCCACCTCAATATCAAAGGGCGGCGTGTGGGCCCACTCTTGAACTTTCTCCCACAAATGGTGGGCGTTGACGACAAATTTTCGATGTCCGTGGTTGTATAAGTGTCCCACAGCAAAATCAACCATCGGTCTACCCAATAGAGGCAACAGGGGTTTGGGGCGATGATTGGTCAATGGTCGAAGACGGGTGCCGAATCCAGCAGCCAATAAAAATACCGATGCAGACATGAGGAATCCTTTACTGTATGGGGTGAGGGTGTTGTCTTTGTAATTCATTGATTCGACGGTGTCATTTGTTGAAACTTCATTCCACAGATAGGTTTTTGTTGAGACTTTTGAGAGGTGACCATGCAACCTGCCGATATTAGAACCACATCGTCGATTCCTTCCTTGTTTGTGCAGTTTGTACAGCAACGTCCAGAGGCAAATTTTGTCTATGTTCCAAAAGGGGTGCAACCCACAATCGAGTGGCATGGAGTGTCTCGACAGGAGGCGTTGGACAGCGTGGTGGGACTTGCCAAGCGCTTACACAAATTGGGCGTGCAAAAGGGTACCAAGGTCGCCATTTGGGCCAATACGAGGGTTGAATGGTGCTGGATTGATATGGCAGTCCTGTCTTTGGGGGGAGTGACCGTCGGCATTTATCCCACGCTTAGCAAGGATGTCGTCTTGGAGCAGTTGCGAGATTCGGATGTGGAAATGCTCATTGTAGAGCGAGAAGACCAGTACATTCAGTGGGAAGAAGATTTTGACACCCTTGAGAAATTAAACCATATCCTCACCATTGAGGCTGGACAGGAGCGGGTACAATTGCAGTCTGACGTGGTGGATGTGGAGTGGTATTTGGAGTGTGTAGCCCAAGTGTCCGCATCAGATTTGGCGACCATCGTGTTTACTTCAGGCTCCACTGGACGCAGCAAAGGGGTGATGCTCTCTCATCGAAACTTTCTATGGAACCTGGCCGACACCAAAGAGGTTCTGCCTTTCAAAGGAACTGTCCGTTCGATTGTGTGTTTGCCATTGGCGCACTCTCTACAGAGGTTTGTCGTGTATCGTGCCTTTGTAGAAGACATTGAAGGCTATTTTGCCCCTTCTCTCAAAGAGTTTAAAGAAACCCTTGTTCAAACCAAGCCCACCTTGTTGATCGCAGTGCCAAGAATGCTCGAAAAGATTCAAAATGCCGTGTACCAACAGGCTCTACAGCGATCTTGGGTGGCTGAGAAGTTGGTGCGACGGGCGATAGATATCGGTTGGCGGGTCAAGGTGTGCGAAGCAAAGGGAGAGGCTGTGTCGAATCGAATACGCATTCAGTATGCTTTGCTCGATCGGGTGGTGCTGTCCAAAATCCGAGAGCGCTTGGGAGGTTCGCTGCAACGAATCGTTTCTGGAGGTGCGGCATTGAATGACCATACGGCACAGTTCTTTTGGGCGTTGGGGGTTGAAGTGGTTGAAGGATGGGGGCTTTCTGAGTCTTGTGCACCGGCGACCCTCAATGTTGGGGGTGTACAGAAATTGGGCTCGGTTGGACAAGCGATGCCCAGTGTGGATTTGCAACTGTCACAGACAGGGGAAGTGTTGCTCAAAGGCGCTGGTATTTTCGACGGTTATTACGGCTTGTCGTCAGAGGATGTTTTTGACTCCAACGGCTATTTTCGGACAGGAGATTTGGGAGAGATTGACAATGAAGGCTACCTCACCATTACGGGGCGTTCCAAAGATATTATCGTGACGGCAGGGGGAAAGAACATTGCACCCAGACGCATTGAATCCAAAGTGGACGGTGGGTTGATACACCATTGTATTGTGTTGGGCAATGAGCGGCCCTATCTTGTGGCTTTGATTGCTCTCGATGAAGAATATTTGACAGGACTTGCGGAAGAACACGATTGGACGAGCGACTTTGCCACTTGGAGTCAATTACCAGAGATTCATCGCAGTGTGCGTGAACGTGTGGAACAAGCCAACGCCACACTGGCTTCTTTCGAGCAAATTAAGAAGTTTGCCATCTTGTCCGAACCATTGACAGAAGACTCTGGGTTGTTGACTGCGACCCACAAAATCAAACGCACTGTGATTGCGGATCGCTTTGCCGATATTTGGCACTCTCTTTACTAAGCGAGCGCAGTCTGTACAAACTTTGGCACAGTTCTTGCATTTACAGAAAACAACACATCGAACAATTAAATGGAGGTTTTCATGTTGTTTTCACTTTTGCTCTCTCTCACCAATCCTGCCGATGCCTGTGTTGCCCCAATCAGTGTCGATGCAACCTATCCCGCCTCTGGTGATATGGAACTGGCACCCGATGCCCTCTTTCAAGTTCGCCTCAGTTGTGAGCAACTGTTTGAAGAACCCAAGTTTATTGTCGAGCAAGACGGCGAAATGGTGGATGTGGAGGTGACCTTTCACAAGCGTGCAATTGCCACAGGCGCTGAAACTGTCTTTGTGGAAGTGGACCCCATCGAAGACCTAAATCCTGGTTCATCGGTGTTGCTGTCGATGGAATACTTTGGCATGCCCACCAACGTGGCGACTTTTGTTGTGGGTGAAGAATTTGCGCAGGCAGAGATTGTGGAACGTCCTGAAATCTTTTGGATTTCAACCTACGATGTTTCCTACGAAGAGCCGGAAGGTGAGTGTGGGATTCAAAAGGAAGGCGAGGTTTTCTTTGACGTGAATGCTTCAGAAGACAATTTGGCAATTCGATTCTACGAAATTGATCCAGAACTGCGGGGGCAAGAGTTGTTTGTGGACATGCTCGACGTTCCTTTTCACACTGTCATGTCGCCAAAGTCTTGGGACGACATGAGTGCGTTGATTCCTGCTGAGAAATTGGCCGCCGAAGATATGTGCTTTGCCGCCACGTTCATCAACGAAGCAGGTGTGGAGAGCGTGCCGTCAGACGTCCGTTGCATCAGTGACATGTCCTTTGATGACTTTGTTTGTGGAACTGGCATGGGCATGATGGGCTGTTCGACGATGCAACCAATCGAGTTGGGCTGGTTGGCGATGGTGATGGGCACATTCGGGCTCGTTCGTCGCAAGCGTTGATGTGTAGGTTTTCACGCTCCACGACCATTCAATAAATTTGCACAAAAATGTGAATAAACTTCCGAATGTGTCGTTCTGTATAGTATCAAGGGTTGGATGTTTGAGTCGATGTGGGACAGGGGGTTCTGCATCGACTCTTTACTAAAAGTTGATGTGCGGTCTGCAGAGACAAGACTTTCCTTGTTTATCCCGATTCGGATACTAGAGTATACCTCACTTTGATATCCTTCGGAGATTCTTGCCCCTTCAGATCCACTCTCAACTTTGAAAATGTGTTGGTTTGTGTGTTGTGAATTTGTGATTTTTGGGAGACTGTTTGGTGACTTGGGTGTCTATTTGTAATTCGGTAGTTGTGTGAATGTAGGCTGATGTTTTTGATAACTTGGTTGTTGTATAGTGTGTTGGCAGTTGAGTAGGTTTAGCAGTTTGCTTTTGTGTGTCTCGGTTTCAAGTCAAAAAGATTGTAGAAGGCTATCAGGTTCGTTGACTGGGCTTTGATATCCAAGCGAAGTGTACACGTACACGAGTCTGTATAGCGAAGGTCAGCCGATGAAACCGATAGGACTTCGGCTCTTGTTGGATTGTTTACAGTCCAGTTACAATCCTCTTAGTTTTGTGGTTTTGAACCGTTACATTATCCACTTCCTCTACAGTTCAACATGCAATTACTTAGATTCTTTCATCTTTGATTGTAAATTCTGTAATTGTTCAAGGGATAAGCCTGTGGCGTTTGCGATGAGGTGAATATCTACATCGTTCGCGAGTAGGTTTTGTGCAACGGCAAGACGTTCTTGCTGGATACCTTCGTTTCGACCTTCTTCTTGCCATTGTTTGATTAAATCGATCATGTTGTTCTCCGTTCTTAATTTATTGTCTAGCATTTTTGAAATGGGTTCGTTTCCTTTGTAGGT
>CBFIFY010000069.1:0-21039 GCA_965661985.1 uncultured Myxococcota bacterium
GGAAGTTTTCAGAGGCTGTGCGATCTGGCAAAATGAGCATGACCAATTTCCTACAAGCTGAATCTGGTATGTCTCGTTCTCGCGGTACCTGTATGACAATGGGAACAGCTTCAACCATGGCAAGTTTAATGGAGGGACTTGGACTCGCATTGCCGCACAATGCTGCTCTTCCTGCTGTGGATGCTCGCCGTCAGACGTTGGCACACATGACAGGTCGTCGCATTGTAGAAATGGTCAAAGAAGACATTACACCATCCAAATTACTGGACAAACGCTCTTTTGAAAATGCCATCGTTCTCAATGCCGCAATTGGTGGCTCGACAAATGCCATCGTTCACCTGCTTGCAATCGCTGGACGATTGGGCATCGATTTAACATTGGAAGACTTTCAGCGCTGTGGTCGAGATGTACCGCTACTCGTAAATCTGATGCCGTCGGGTCAATATCTAATGGAAGATTTCTGCTATGCAGGTGGGGTACCCGCTGTCTTAAAAGAAATCGAATCTCTACTCCACACCGATGCCAAAACTGTATTTGGGACCCTCCAATCGGCAATTGTCGACGCTGAGTGCTTCAATAGAGACGTCATTAAGACCGTTGACGCGCCTGTACAAGATAAATCTGGCATTACAGTCCTAAAAGGCAACCTAGCTCCGAGAGGTGCGATCATCAAACCGTCTGCGGCAACACCTGAACTGTTGGTGCATCGCGGACAAGCCGTCGTCTTTGAGAGCATTGAAGATTACAAAGCCCGCATTGATGACCCAGACCTTGAAGTCAACCCATCGTCTGTCTTGGTTCTCAAAGGCTGTGGTCCAAGGGGCTATCCCGGCATGCCTGAAGTCGGAAACATGGGATTGCCTTCTAAGATTCTTGAGCAAGGCATCACCGATATGGTTCGGATATCAGACGCTCGGATGTCCGGAACAGCCTTTGGAACCGTCGTCCTTCACGTAGCCCCTGAATCTTCTGTCGGTGGTCCCCTTGCCATCGTACAAAATGGAGACTGGATTGAACTCGATGCCAATACAGGAAAGCTTCACCTCGACATTTCAGAGGTAGAGTTGGCACAGCGTCTCGATGCTTGGAAAGCCGAAGAAAGTCAGTACAATCGTGGTTACTACAAACTCTACATCGATAGCGTCTTACAAGCTGATCAAGGCGCCGACTTTAATTTCTTGGTGGGACAGTCCGGCTCCACCATTCACAGGGAGTCACACTAATGTATTCTATGTATCCGACACTTGAAGGCCAGCATGTTTTCATTACTGGTGGTGGTTCTGGCATCGGTGCTTCGATCGTTGAGTCTTTTGCAAATGTTGGTAGCATCGTCACCTTTGTCGACATCGATAGTGATGCTTCTACAGCACTGGCCAATCAGTTTGACAATGTCACATTTGAATACTGTGACATTCGAAACATCGAAACATTACAATCTACCATTCAAAAAAGCATTGAGACCAATGGTCCAATCGCTGTACTCGTGAACAATGCTGCCAGTGATGACCGACACGAAATCAAATCGGTGACGCCAGAATACTGGGACAATTGCCAGAACATCAACCTACGCCCCCATTTCTTTACTGCACAAGCAGTCGTGGACAGTATGAAAGAGTTGAACGGTGGCTCCATCATCAATCTCTCCTCCAACTCTTTCATGATTAAGGTGGGTGGTATGCCTGGATACTTGGCTTCCAAAGCCGCCATCGTTGGACTCACCAGTGCGCTCGCCAGAGATTTGGGCCCTCATAAAATCCGAGTCAACGCTGTATTGCCAGGTTGGATCATGACTGAGAAACAACGAACACTCTGGATGACACCCGAAGATGAAAAGGAACTCCTCGCCTCTCAATGCCTCAAAGAGTTGATTTACCCAGAGGAAGTCGCCAAGCTGGTCTTATTTCTAGCATCAGAGCAATCTCGCATGATCACCGCACAAAGCCTCGTTGTCGACGCGGGTAGAGCATGATCGCCATCGATTGGGGCACAACGAGTTTACGAGCTTATCTCGTAGACAATGGTACGGTTGTCTCATCTCGCTCCACCACACAGGGTATACTCAGTCTAGATACCACAGAATTTAGACGGGTGTTCGACGACATTACCAAAGATTGGATCGGAGATGTATACCTGTCTGGTATGGTTGGCTCTTCGAAAGGATGGCTTGAAACACCCTATTGTGAAACACCATTTTCACTGCCTAGTCTCAGCGAACATTTGATCGACATTTCGTACCTCACCGACCGTCCAGCGTGGATTGTACCAGGTGTCAAACAACCATCGCCAGTGAATATGATGCGGGGTGAGGAAGTCCAAACTTTGGGAGCAATCACCACGCAACCAGACGCAGATTGCATCATCCTTTGCGGAACGCATTCGAAACACGTTTTTGTTTCGAAAGAAACGCTCACGCAATTCGATACCTTCATGACCGGTGAACTGTACTCAATATTGCAACAACACTCGATTTTGGCCGGCACTGAAGAGTGGGATGAATCAGACTTTCTCTTGGGTGTTTCCGATAGCGCATCTTCACTAAATCTATTGCAGCAACTGTTTACAGTGCGAGCCAATACACTGAGTGACGCAATTCGATTTCCACGTGCATATCTGTCTGGCCTGTTAATTGGTACCGAGCTTCACAATGCGGCTTTACTCAAGAATGCACGCTCATGCACCATTGTCGGATCGAAACAACTGATGAGACTCTACAAGTTGGCATTGTCGAACAGTCATCCAAATATACAACTCAACTTATTGCCAGCCGAAAAAGCCACACTAACCGGCTTACAAATCATTCAACGGAGACACCGTGACAGCCTTTGATACAGCCCTTCACCAGTGCCCACTCATCGCCATCTTGCGGGGACTGACTCCAGATAATGCGGCAGTCGTCGGACGGACGCTCTATGAGGCAGGACTCAGAATTATTGAAGTCCCCATCAACTCTCCCTCTCCATACGAAAGCATTGCACTTCTTAGAGATACACTCCCAGCAGACTGCATTGTTGGTGCCGGTACATTGAGAACTGTCGAAAATCTACGATCCTTGAAAGATGCTGGTGGGGTGATTGCCGTGATGCCCCATACCAATCCAAAACTCATCACAACCGCTTTGGATCTTGGACTGATTCCAATGCCGGGCGTCTTCACACCCTCTGAGATGTTTACAGCCATCGATTTGGGGGCAACAAACCTCAAGATATTCCCAGCCAACGTCGCTGGACAAGGCATGGTGAAAGCGGTTCGAGCCGTATTGTCTTCCAACATCCAATTGTTCGCTGTTGGAGGTATTTCAGCACAGACACTTCCCACTTGGACCAGTGTCGATGGATTTGGCATCGGGAGTAGCATCTTTAAACCAACTGACTCACTTGACACAATCCGGCAAAAAGCACATAGAATGGTATCAGCCAGTAAACATTGGAAAGTGAGTAACATATGACAGCGGCATCCATACATCGATCTATTTTAGGGGAATCTCCTTTGTGGGATGAAAGCACAGAAACCATGTGGTGGGTGGATATTAAAGACCACACCATTCATCAAGTCGCCTTCGGTACCCACACTGAGTACAAACTTTCTATTCGACCCAGTGCCATCGGACTCACAAACACAGAACAATTGATTGTCGCTGGAGACAACGGCCTCTATTTGTACAATCCAGAAACCGATGAACTCAAACTATTGGCGAGCATACCTGAACCAGGTTCCAATCGCACCAACGATGGCAAAGTCGGTCCAGATGGTGCCTTTTGGTTCGGCACGATGGATGATGCAGAGATAGAGACATCGGGCGCTCTTTATTCTTACCATCCGCAAAGGGGTCTCCAAAAACACCTCGACGGCATCAAGATAGCCAACACTTTTGCTTGGAGTCCAGACGGCACGTGGATGTACTTTGCAGACTCTGCACAGCAAACCATCTGGCAAATGACGTTCGATGTTGAAACCGGTACGCTGGGGGATCGTGAGGTGTTTGTCTCATTAAAAAATACGAACTACTATCCCGATGGATCGGCAATGGATGCGAATGGATGCTTGTGGAATGCGCAGTGGGGTGGGTCAAGAATTGTGCAATACGCCCCCAATAGCGCGGTGATGAAAATTTTTACGTTTCCAACTTCTCAAATCACCAACTGTGCCTTTGTTGGATCAAAACTGTTGATCACCACAGCCAGCATTGGACTGGACGATGACCCGATCGCTGGACAAACAATATTGACAGAAACCAATGTGCAGGGGGCAGTCATCCCAAGGTTCATCCTGTCGTAAATCCGATTTGAGTATTCTATGTCTACAGTATCCATTGTTCTCATTGTTGTCCTTCTCATCACACTCCGATTTGTGCTTCGATGGTCGATTCTCTACCCCGAAACCTTGTGGGATTGGTCCAAAGAAGACGTAAACAGCATCTACACCGCAGATTGGCCCGAAGATTTCCTATGGGGTTCCGCAACCGCCGCCTTTCAAGTCGAAGGACACAACAAACCCTCCAATTGGACCATGTGGGAAAACTCAACCGACGACCAAGGCAATCCGCGCATCCACAAAGGACAGAAAGCGGGAGATGCCTGCGACCATTTCCATCGATTCCGCGATGACATGAACATGGCGGCAGAAGATTTGGGCATCAACAGTTATCGCTTCAGCATCGCTTGGTCTAGAATTGAACCCACGCAAGGCGAATATGACCAAGAGGCGATACAGCATTACAGCGACGTCATCGATGCCTGCTTGGAAAATGGCATCAAACCGATGGTCACCCTGCACCACTTCAGTCACCCACTCTGGTTTGAAGAGTTGGGCTCCTTTGAAAAAGAAGAAAACATTGAGCACTTTTTACGATTCGCCGAGATGATGTTCACCGCCTACTCAGACAGAGTCGAGTATTGGTGCACCCACAACGAGTGCGGACCGTTTGCGACTATGGGCTGGGGACTCGGAGTCTTTCCGCCGGGCAAAAACTCTCTCGAAAAGGTCGGGACGGTACTGCTCAACTTGGTAAAGTCTCACACTCGGGTCTACAAGAAACTCAAGTCTCTTCCCAATGGAGACAAAGTCCAAATCGGTCTGGTAAAGAACATCTTTCAGTTTGATCCATGGAGCCGATGGAACCCAATCCACTGGGTCATTTGTCGCTTTATCGATGAAGTCTACAACGAGAGTTTGATTCGTGCCATCCGAGACGGTGTCTTTGAAATCAAGTGGCGTCCCTTCATCAACATGCGTGTCGATGTCTCTGAGTCCGAAGGCGCTACGGACTTCATTGGCCTCAACTATTACTCCAATCTGCTGATCAACATCCGTCGGGGTATCGATGCATCGTCAGGACCTCCATTCAAAGGTTGGGGGCGGAAGGGACAGGTCATGACGGACTTCCCCTACACCACCTATCCTGAAGGATTCTACCGAGCCATTCAGCGCATCTCCTCTCTAGAAAAGCCGATCATCGTCACTGAAAATGGCATTCCTGACAACCTAGACGATCGTAGACAAGACTGGATTGAGCGGTATCTGTATGCGATGAAGAAAGCCATGTCAGAAGGCATCGACGTGCGCGGATATCAGTACTGGTCACTGCTCGACAACTTTGAGTGGGCAGAAGGCTACGACATGCGTTTTGGCTTGTACGCTGTGGACTTTGAGACCCAGGAACGTACCTTGCGAGACGGTGCCAAGGCCTATGCGAAGATTGTGAAGGGTGAGACAAAAGGTAATGACTAGCTATTTAACAGCCTTCTCCGCCTCACGCTTGACCCACTTTGTCCCGTTGATAAGTGCGTCTTTCGTAAGATAATTCGCTAAGAAATCTGGCACACCACTCACGAGCATCTCGGTCGCATAGTCCACCCGAGTCACTGGTGGATTGGTGGAAATCTGCTCCACTCTCCAGTAGCCCACCATGTCTTTGGTGTCCGATTGACGATCATAATCAAGTGTCCAATGCATATAATGCTGATTTTTGCAGATGTAGTTTTTGGTATAGACTCCAAACTTGACGAACATCACGCTGGAAATCAGTTCCACATACAAATCATTGTCCCCACATTTCCCTGGTGTGGTCTTGTATACCGAACTTTGTACGACATTGTCTACCCACTCTGTGTACATGGGATAGTTCAGAATCGTATCCCACACAACGGACTCTGGAGCGTTGACATACTGCACAGCTACCCCACGTCCCTCACCGGATTCATCGGCTGCAGAACGAAGCACCACTTCTCCCGCTTTAAGTTTTGCGTTCTCAGCAGCACTGGTAGAGATGGGTGCAGGCGCACTGGCAATCGGTTGTAAAATACCCGAATGTCCTTGAGCAACGGACGGATTGTAGGCGAATGCACTGGACATCATCAACCAAAGCATTGGGAACTCCTAATTTATGACACAGAAATAGGATAGCACAAGATTGTATCGATTTTGTACAGACAATATCGAGTTTCACAGAAACGGCAGATCCCAACAAACAACAAAGGGGAGCCAAGCTCCCCTTTACCAAAACAACATCCACTGTTTCGGCTTGTTTCATTTTTGTCTATGTTTCACTCTTTTACAAGCAACACCAAAGACTCTTGTATTCCCCAGTTAGTCCACAATGATTTGAGCCACCTTTGGACCGTTCAACCGCTCAACGGTTTCAACAGCCAAGGTCAAATAGGTTGGCACATCCAAGTCAAACTCACCAGTGATCCACGCATCCACGACGAAACGCTGGTCCTCTTTGGGCTCCAATGTGGTTTTGGATACCAAATTGATCATCACTTTTGACTCTGAGTGTCCACCTTCGAGGGTTTCATAGACACCCCCTGCGTCTTCTACATTGGACTTCCCCGCTTCTGAGTCGTAATTGGGTGCATCCAAGCCTGGAAGTTGACCTTGAGACCACAGTTTGAAGAAACCACACCCCATCGGAGCGGGATTCGCATGTTGATCACCGTGTACAGAAGGCACATAGCCAGCGTCAGCAACTTCTCCGACGATGCTTTTGAGACCATCCAAGTCCATCACACCACGCGTTGCAGCAACACCGTAAACACCACCCAAAACTTTGGGACCGCGCATACCGTGGTGATCAGAGCATCGACCATCGACGCACTTGAAAAGGCCTTCTTCATTGACATCAACCAAATCTTGCACCGCTGATTTGTTGACAATTTCTGCGGTCCAACCGCGACTGTGTAATACTTCGACAATTTGTTGAGGGGTCATTTTTTACTCCGAAAAGTGTGTTAAAAATTCTATCTCTAAACCATAACCCATTTACTAATTATAATAGTTATGAATTTACATCTATTTTTTAGAACTATTTTGCTTCAGTGCAGGGATGTGGTCTCTCAACAGTTTCCTTGACGTTGACAGACGATGGTTGCTCTACAGGAACGCCGATTGAAAGGCTCCACCGACACCATCAACAATTCAAATGTCGTCAGCGCAAACACACTCTCCAACTCTGCTTTCAATCTTTTCTGTACAGTAGCAATGTCATCTAGACTTCCATCATCAACGTACAACAGCACAATTCGTCCACTTGGATTCAGGACACGCTCTCCAATTTGGAGCAACACTCTGAGCAGTTCCACCTGAGACAAATGTGAATTTGACTCACGGATACCATAGGGTGGATCGGTCACAATCGCATCATAAAGACGGTCGTCATTGGCATTCAACCATTGCGAAACTGCGGTCTCATCCAAGATGCTCAGGCCAGGTATCAACGTGGGCAACACCACGCCCTGTTCGTGAAAACTGTCTCCATACGAAACTTTCTCTACCCCACGCAATGGACGTTTTGGAGATTTTGGGAACGGAACTGGTCTGTCTTTGTGAAGCAACAACTCTTCATCAATATCAGACCCTCTCACGGTTGCCCCCAACAAAGAACCCGCCAACAACAGCCCTCCTGAGCCACAAAAGGGATCCAGCATTGTGCGATTCGAGTTCAATTTTGCCAAATTGGTCATCAATAAGGCTCTCTCTGACGACAGCGTTGTTGTGTGAATAAAGGCACGACTTTTTACATCACTGCGCTCCGCCAATTCTCGGATGTCCACACCTTCGTTCGGACACATTCGATGAAGCAACCAGACCTGTGCAGGGTCATGGGCTTCAGACTCAATTTCCAGCCGGCGATAATCTTCCAACAACACCAATTCGTGATCCGGATTCTCCAATTGCACTGTGCGCTCTACCAAAACTCCCAGCACATCTCGAAAGGACTCAATTCGATTGCGTCGCTCCTTGGGATGCAAACGGTCAGAACGCCCCAACAACTTAATCTGCATCGACCACGTTCCTTGAATCAAATCCAGAATCTGGGCATTCGACCACCTTCCAACGTCTTCAATACAGTCCTTCAGTGTCTCCCCCCACCCAACTATCTGAAAGATGGATTTGCAACCGATGCACCGCGCACCCACTTCAGCCCATTGTGAAGCCGACAAAGCGCTCGGCAATCGCTGAATCGTTGAAGGACCATAATCTCCACCATAGTAAGAACGACAGGTGGCGTCCCAATTCCAATCAATCTCGATGTTTGGAAACAATCTTTCCGCCACCGACTCAAATTCTTTCAGGCGAGCCAGTCCGAAGCGCCCTCTAAAAAGAACAAGTGTACTTAGGGTCATTATTCTAGACCGAAGTCCTTTTTGAAGTTCTCTGGCGCTTTGTGTAAGAATTTATGCCTCTTCTTTCCTGACATGTTTTTTCCGCTGTCATCATAGGTCCACCATCTTTTGGGACCCTGATCGATGTGGACAGAAGTGTTGTTCCAACCAAAGGCTGAAAACTTAGCTTTTTTGGCGGCAGCATAAAAATCGCTTCGATATGAATGGGGAACCCACAGATCAACGGCTTTTCCATAAATGTGTTGACTGTTTTTGGCACCCCCAACGCGTTCGTTCTCTTCTGGAGAGCGATATCCGGATCGTATACGATAGCGCACTTTGGTTTCTTCACGAATCTGATTCAGCGCTTTTAATGTTTGAGCATCAAAGCCCTTTCCACCACAATCCTTTTCGGTATAGGGGACCATCCAATACAGTGGCAACAAGTGTGGTCTCTTTTCTTTTAGAGCAACAATACCACCACATAGGGCAATCAACAGGGTGAGAAACAACCATTTTTTCATACAAACATCCTACGAATATCCTACATTGGTGATGCTATAGAATTCTAACGAGGTCACCAAACACATGCGAAGATTACTGACAACACTGGTATTGCTTATACAACCTAAGTGAGCATCAAACAACACTGTCCTTAGTCTCCGGCTTTCAATTTGATTGCGTACAGTGTTACGATGGATCAAACACTGAAAGGAATCTGTCATGTTGTTGATTGTCTATTTATTTGCCTGTTCCGTTCCCATCGAAGCACCCAAAGATTTCAACGCGTTGCTCTCCTACTTATTTGAACACACGATGGATGAAGATGCTGACGCATTGATCGCTGGTGCCAACAACCTACTTGATTTTGTAGGAGAGAATGAAACCACGTTGCGCGATGGGTATGCCGTCAACCACCTGTCTCAGGTCGCTTTGGACTCTACCGATGAAACATTGACTGTTTCAGATGACACCTATGGTGTGACACTTCAATATTCCGTTGCGCACAGTGTCTCGGACATCGCCTATGCAAACACTGCAGCCGATGGTATGGATGTTTACCCTGCCAATTATTTGTCCTATGAGCGTGAACACTTGAGTGACTTGGACTGTTTTCTCAATCGAACGTGCGACTCCTTTCGCTATCGATCCACCATTTTGTCTTCCTTGCCACTGGGGGCAGAAATGCTTTCTGGTTACATCAACGAGTTGCGCTGGATTGAGTTGGAGTCGGGTCCTGCCTTTGTACAACGTGCGTGGATGGACGGTGAAGCCGAAAGTAGCGTAGACTGGGCTGATATGACCGCCAACTTCTACATTGGTCTGACATACAGTACATCCTCTGGTTCTGATGTCATTGCTGCTTCTTGGGCCGCGATCCACTTGGGAGATGTTTCACTACCCGAAGACATCCTGAAGAACCAAGCCATCGATGGTCTACGTCAAAATGGTGAAGACCTGGAACTGTGGCTGGATGAGAATGACACCAACTAGGGTTATCGAATCCAAACATCTCGATATGCCGTTCCTGACTGACCATAAGTAGTCCCTGAAATTTCAACCCCCAAACCAGTTCCTCCACCGTTTGAAGCATCAGACCACCAAGCGCGATTGCCTATACGAGATGGACTCGAGGCACTGCCATAATCACGATAAGTGAAACCATTGCGCGTATCATTTCCATTCGTATTACAAGAAGCGTGACAATCACCACCAAAAATGGCGATTCGATAGGTTGCTGAATGATCTCTATCTCCATTTATGGTTGGACACTGATCGCTGGTACAACCACCAGGTGTGTAATTCCACAAACCACCCGTTGCAATCCATGCGCCAAACATATCCCCATCATTTTGCGAGATGTAATTACCATACCAACAAGCAGCATCTCCTGAGGAGCAATCATTGATTTCGAATATGTTCCCGACATTTGTTCCAACTGCAGACTGTTGCCCAACACGAACTTCGGAGCCAAGAATCTCAAGGTAATTGGTGTGCATCCAATCGCTACCCAAGTTGGGTGTTTGCTCACTTGATAAATAATTATCCAAAAATGGCAACAATCTCGGATCGCCCATCGAAGCCACTAGAGTCCAACCACCATTTGTCATATCACAGTACACATCAAAGGTTGTCCCTGCTGCAGATTCTAAAGTATATGTATCATCTGTCGTAAAGCCTGAATTGTAATAGTCCAAACAGGTTTCACGAGCCACAACGTCAAAACTATCTTCACCAGCGACCCCATCGTCGGTACCGTCATTCGGTGTCACAACACAAGTCCATGTACCGAGAGTTACATCAGTTGCAAACAAAGTATCAGTCAAGTCAAGGGTGTTCGACTCCATTTGAAAGGCGATCGCTTCATTGTTGAGATACCAATCGTAGGTATAGTCAATTGGATCACCATCGTCATCGCTAGAGATTAACGACACAGAGCAGATCAAGTTGTCTTCGCCTGCCCCAATCTCATTGGCTCCAGAAGCAGAGGCGATTTCTACTGTTGGCATGGTAGGTAGGGAGTTTAGAACCACAGCATGATCGGATTCAACTGATGTACCATTGTCTGTACCGTCATTCGGTGTCACCATCACATAAACTTCATCATCCCTGTCAAAGCTTTGAGTTCCATCCAGCGAAGCAAACGAGGAGCCTGTTCCCGTTTGAACAATCGTATCTTGCCCCCCGTTGCTCGCATCCAATACGTGCCACTCGTAAGACAGTGTCACTGCATCTCCATTAAAGTCTGACGATACGGACGATACTGTCAACGTGTCGTTGGTGTATGGAGACAGGGCATTCAACACAGCAGAAGACACCACCGGTGCAGTATTGGAAATGATCACAGGATATGATACGGAAGTCGTCGAATTTGACGTGTAATCAATGGCAATCGCAGTACAGGTCAAAGAGTCTCCAACACTGGCGTCTGTAGAGTTCACCATCCATGAAGGCCCCGTTGCAACTTGAACCCCATTCACTTGCCAAAGGTAGGAAGTACCGGCGACTCCATCATCTGGATCACTCGCCACTGCTGAACACGTAGCTGTTGTACCGATTTCAACCACAGTGGGGTCAATCACCGCGCCTTGATCAAAGACCGGAGAAGTGTTCACCACCGTTACAGAGTCACTAGACGTGGACACTGCACCTTGAGCGTCTTCAGTCGTTACGGTACAGGTCAATACATCATCATAGCTAGAGGCTGTTGTAGATATATCGAGTGTAGCTACATTCATACTGGATGTTGTCGGTGCGTAAGCCACCCCTGTCGTCTGATTGGTAAAGGCAAAACTTAGAACTGGAGTATCTCCATCTACATCTGATGCCTCTGCATAGCACGACAGTGTATCGTTCAAGGTTGGCTCAACTGGACTGAGGGTCAAAATATCGATCGTTGGGTTGCTATTGGCCACCGTCGCGCTGCTTGTCATAGAATCTGTTGCACCAGTTGGGTCGGTCACGGTTGTGGTACACTCAACGAGGTCAAATGGACTGGCACCAACACTACTGAGATCCAATGTGCTCATGATTTCGACAGAAGCTCCATTTAAGAACCATTCATACCCAGTACTGAGCGTCTCACCATCTGGATCAGACGCTGTGGCAGCACAGGTCATCACTTGGACCGAACTTGGACTGGATGGACTAATGGAAACAGAAGACACAACAGGATCTCTATTCTCGATTACATCGGAAGTTTGTGCACTTGCCATACCACCATTGGAATCGGTTACCGAAGCCGAGCAGGTAATAGAATCTGCTACTGAGAGCGTATAATTGCTTAGGTCAATGGTCGCCCCATTGTAAACAGAACCATTGATGTTCCACGTATAGGTTGGTGCAACCGTTTCATCCACATCACTTGCTGTCGCAGAACAGGTCAACACAGAATCGTTGTACACGCCGCCAGTCGAAGAAATGATTGGATTGGATACAGTCGGAATCGAGTTGGCAATGATAACCGAGGTTTCGGTGAATGGGCCGTCCACATTACCATCATTGGGTGTGACACGAACGGTCCAAATATCCCCAACATCCAAATCTACAGCCGATACTGTACTGGTTGTAGACGTGTGAATATTGCCATTTTCATACCATTGATAGTAATGGTATACCGTATCTCCGTCGGCATCCGTTAAACCTGACGAAATCGCCACACCCAAATCCGTGTTGCTGTATGCAGGGTCTGGATTGATGGCTATCGTAGGAGCATCCGGCGGGGTATTGACTGTCAAAATGATACTTGAATTCGAAATCAATCCCGTCGTATCGGTTACTTGTAAAGAAATGGAATGGGTTCCGGCAGACAACAAATCGGTGAAGAACTGTGAGTTATTCTGAGATGTAACGGGTCCACTATACAACTCTCCATCCAAAGACGATGTCCATACAGCACTGAGTTCATTGGGTTGATCTTCATTGTCCTGAACGGTGGCTTGAAAAATCAGAGAGTCGCCCAAGGTAATCACGTCTCCATTGTACGGTTGATCAATGGTCACAGTCGGTGGTGTACCCACTTGCAACAGCATCGTATCCTGACATATTGAACCCACCTCATCGGTCACGATCATCGAAACAATGTGATCATTGTTGCTGAGTCCACTGTAGGTAAAGAGAATCTCACCGTTGGAGTTGATGGTGCCATTGCCCAGTATACCGTCCTTATCGGATTCAAAAACAACCATCAGCTCACTGGAGTCGACGTTGGCATCCGTACCTGTCCCTTCAAAAATGACACTTTCTCCAGCGACAACAGACGTTCCCGATTCAGGAGACAATAAGTCACAGCTGGGTGATGAATTTTCCGCACCGACCTGCAAGATGATTTGCTCTTTGGTCATTTTGCCCGATGAATCGGTGACTTGAAGTTCAATCACGTGCTGACCTTGAGACAGGTAGCCATAGTCTGAAATCAACCCTTCTGAATTGGGTGTTGTATCCACGGGTAAATCTCCATCGACTGAAGACGTCCACACGGCCGTTAGATCTGCCGGCAAATCTTCCGCGTCAGATAGCTGTGCCGAAAACAAAATCAACTCATTGGAGTACTGATTGCCATTTTGGGTTGGACTAATGATCTCTACCTCTGGGGCGTCTGTTGGTACAATGACCACTGCAATCTCTGCACGTCCACCTGCCCCTGTTGGGTCACGAACCTCGGCAATGATGTTTGAATCTTCTTCACCAAACGCAACATCACAGTAGGACTCTCCAGCTGGATTGACCGTTTCCCAGTCACAGACAATCGCATCGCCTACATACCAAGCCACACTGAGTTCTTCAAACTCGTTGTCATCGTCTGATACCGTTGCTCTAAAGGTTTCTGTGTAGCCCTCTAAGATTTCAGCGTTGGGTGAGTGACTGGCAATCACAACCACAGGAGCCATATTTTGTTTACTCTCGATGACATTTTCACCGCCACATGCCATCCACACCAGTGGTAACCCAAAACTCAGTCGCATCATTGACTCCTTAAAACCTAGATAATTTCCTTTTATTGTATTCATTCTAGCGCATTGTGAAGATCTTTCCGTACTAATTCCGAAAAATGAAAAAACCCCACTCAAATGAGTGAGGCTCTCGGTGCACCAATCAGTCGTCAGTGCAAAATGCTCAAAGCAACATCATTAGTAACGATAGTGCTCAGGCTTGTATGGACCATCTACCTGTACGCCGATGTAAGAGGCTTGCTCTTCTGACATAACGGTGAGTTTCGCGCCAAACTTCTCGAGGTGCAAACGTGCCACTTTCTCGTCCAGGTGCTTTGGAAGGGTGACAACTTGAGGTGCTGCTGCGTCCATGTTGTGTACGCGGTTGACACCGTATGCTTCTGCATTTTTGTGCAACTCAATTTGAGCGATGGTTTGGTTGGTGAAAGAAGCACTCATCACCAACGATGGATGACCAGTAGCGCAACCCAAGTTCACCAAACGACCTTCTGCCAAGATGATGATCGAGTGACCGCCACCGTTTGGACCGTGTGTGGTGGTAGTAAACTTCCACTCATCTACTTGAGGCTTGATGTTGATCTTCTTGACTTCGCCACGCTCCATCATTGCGTACAAACCAGCCATGTCGATCTCGTTGTCGAAGTGACCAATGTTACAGACGATGGCGTTGTGCTTCATTTTGCTCATCATGTCTGAAGAGATGATGCCTTTGTTACCCGTTGCAGTCACGAAGATGTCTGTTTGAGAGAGTACATCATCTACAGTCACAACATCGAGTCCCATCATTGCGGCTTGAAGTGCACAAATTGGATCGATTTCAGTGATGGCAACGCGAGCATACTGACCACGCAAAGAATCGACAGACCCTTTACCTACGTCACCGTATCCCATAACGAGTGCACGCTTACCAGAGATCAAAGTATCGGTTGCACGCATGATGGCGTCTACCAATGAGTGACGACAGCCATATACGTTGTCGAACTTAGACTTGGTGACAGAGTCGTTTACGTTGATGCCAGGGAACAACAAGGTGTTGTTTTCCATCATTTCAACCAAACGGTGTACACCAGTGGTGGTTTCTTCAGATACGCCGCGGATGGTTTCACCCAATGGACGCCAGAAATTGTCGCCTTTTTCAGCGCGAACAGCGTGAAGGATGTTCAAGATTACGGCATGTTCTTCGCTGGTTGCAGTGTCAACAGCTGGAATGGTGCCAGACTTTTCATATTCAACGCCCAAGTGTACAAGCAATGTTGCATCGCCACCATCGTCCAAAATAAGGTTTGGTCCAGTTGCATCTGGCCATACGAGTGCTTGAAGTGTACACCACCAGTACTCAGGCAAAGTCTCACCTTTCCAAGCATAAACAGGTGTTCCTTCACCGTTTTCGCCAACAACTGCTGCTGCAGCGTGATCTTGGGTAGAGTAGATGTTGCAAGATACCCAGCGAACATCTGCACCAAGAGCGGTCAATGTTTCAATCAACACAGCAGTTTGAATGGTCATGTGCAAAGACCCCATGATTTTGGCGCCTTTAAGGGGTTGAGCATCTCCGTACTCTTCGCGCAACGCCATCAAACCTGGCATTTCGTGTTCTGCAAGTTCGATCTCTTTGCGACCAAATGCAACGGTTGGGGCAGACAAATCTGCGACTTTGTAAGGCAATTCACTGAAAAGTGGCAGGCCTGTGTTCATAAATGTTTTGGTTGGTTCAGCGGTCATAACGCCTCCTCTAAATATGTATGAGGGTGATTGGTTGAGTACCGATATCGCAAAACTGAGTACAATTCCAGTCTTCAAAGCGAAATGTTACTTGAATGCCATTTCCCAAAAGAGATAGACTGTGTACAACCTTGGGAGAACACAATGCACCTTTTTACATGGATTCTACTGCCTCAAATGGCATTGGCCAATGAACCTTCTGACTCGACAGAACCTAAATATCCGAGCGAAGACACTGACAAAGATGCGCCTCCTACAGAGAGTGGCGCCGAAGATTCTGAACAGATGAACTCAGAGAACACGGCATTGAGCACAAAAAATGAAGATACCGAAAGAACACACGATCAAGATCAGTCTGAGTATTCCGAAGAAGCGATAGAAAGTCTCACATCACCTGAGTTGATGACACTCATGGAAGGAATTCGTCAAGACTTGGAGAGCATTGAAAACGCCCCATTCGATTCCGAAGATACCAATGGCATCGAAGCCCTAGTCGAAGATCAAATAGAAGATCAAATTGAAGATCAAATTGAAGATCAGGAGGAAGATGAACCGTTCAATTACAAAGGCAATCTTGAATATTCCTATGCACTGACGTTGTGGGAGAGTGACAACAAACACGTATTTCATACTGGGCAAGTATCGGGAGATCCCCAGTATTACTTCAATCGAAATGGCTGGGGTCCAACACTGGGCATCTGCTTCCAAGTCGCGGAAACCAAGAAACTCAACAAACTTTTTATACGAGATTATGTTGGTCTTACAACAGGACTGCAGATCGGAGATTTTCGACTGAATACAGCAGGTTCTTGGATGTGGGAGCAGTATTTTGCACAAAGCGAAACAGATCGCAGCGATGGATTTGTGACCTATCAATACGACGAACTTCCAGCAATGTCTGGTGTACTGTGGGAAAACACACTGACCTATTCACCCGACGATTTGGATTTGGGGATTCAAGCATCCGTTGGGTTTCCCTTTCAGGTCAACGGTTCTCGCAACATGGGCACTCTTTGGACTGATTCTTGGCAAGTTCGAACCCTCGTCAACATTGGTTTCTTGCAACTGGGATACACCAAAATTGTCTATCCGAATCACTCTATACAGCGTGTACAAGTCGGTAGTGGGATTTTGTTTTGACATCTTGCTTTGATATTTTGCTGTGAAACCGTTGAAAGGTTTGGGAGGCTTGAATGAGCACACTTAGGGATCGCTTGGAAGGTGCATTTTGGGGATTGGCAACTGGAGATGCACTTGGAGCTCCCTTAGAATTCTACAAACGAGATGCCTTGCCAGAAGTTCGAAACATGATTGGAGGTGGAAAGTTTCGTTTACCACCAGGTGCTTGGACCGATGACACCTCCATGGCGTTGTGCTTGGCAGACAGTTTGGCAAAATTTCCAGAACTCAACAGTGAACACTTGTTGAACTGTTTTTGGACGTGGGCTTCAGAAAACGCCCATTGCTCTCAACCCAAGGCCTTTGGATTTGGACAAAACACCATTCGAACCCTGTTGAAGTTTTACAATACTGGACAAACGGTTGCCTCTTCAACAGGAACGCGCTCTGATGGAAATGGCTCCGTCATGCGCTTGGCACCGGTTGCCATTCGACACCACAACGATCTATCGATCGTCCAAGAACTTTCTAGACAGCAAAGTTACACCACACATGCATCTGAGAAGGGCGCAGACTGTTGTGAACTGTTGGGCGCTGTATTGTTTCACTTGTTTCACGGTCAGTCATTGGACAAAGCATTGGAACGTTTATCGACTGAACGTTCTAAATGGGACCCGCTGGTACAAGATTTGGTGACACAAACGTGGAAAACAAAGGGGCGTGAGGAAATATCTTCTTCTGGCTATGTCATCCACACGTTGGAAGCCGCACTTTGGTCTGTATACCACAGCAACTCATTTGAAGATGCACTGATCTTGGCCGTCAACCTTGGAAATGACGCTGACACAGTTGGAGCGGTCACAGGTCAAATTGCTGGAGCCATGTACGGCAAATCCAATATTCCTTCTCGATGGTTGAACGCTTTGATCAAGCCGGACATGCTTTCAGAGGTCTTGAACAGTATTTTGCCAGAGGAATAGAGAGACTTTATTAAATTCAGCCCAAGCAAAGACCAGCCTGTGGAATGTGAAATCTATTTTTTGAATATTTAGTATACCAAATGATGCTCTATCACACCTACAAACCCTAAATTAACGGGCTATCTTTGGATAGCTTTTTTCACCCTAGATTTTCAGTCTTGGGAAACAGCAATTGAACAACCAAACCCGATGGATGATTGTGTGACAGTTTCACCGAAGCACTGTGGGTCATCATCGCCTGTTGTACAAAGGACAATCCGACTCCCCATCCACCTCGAACTTTATTTTGTTTCGATGTTTCTTTTTTAGAGTGACTTTGATCCACTCTCCAAAATGGCTCGAGCATGTACGACAGTTGTGCAGTTTCTACCCCTGGACCGGTATCGGATATCTCTATTTGCGTTCCTTCCTCAGTTGTTGAGGCTTCGACAGACACTGTACAATCATTGGGCGTGTATTTCACGATGTTGGAAAGTATGTTCCAGATCACTCGACGAATCAATAGTGCATCCGCTTGAATGGAGACTGTGGGGTCGATGTTCAACGAAACATATCGCTCCTCCAAACGAATCTCCGCCAACACTTCAAGTACCAAATCCTGTACATTGATTGTTTCAGCGTGAATCTCAAACACACCGGACCTCAATTGCGAAGACACCAACAATATTTCCACCAACGCATCCATTTCTGTAATTTCTTCATGCAAATTGACGGTATCCACCTTGTCGTCCAACAATGCAGTCTGCAAACGCATTCGGGCCAGTGGAGTTCGCAGTTCATGACTGACTCCAGCCAACAACATCCGTTGCCCATCCAACATTTGCTCTACTCGATCGGCCATCTGATTGAAAGCCTCTTTTGCTGGACCGATGTTGTCTGTGACACGGTGATCAAGGTTTCCATCGGCAATCTGTCCCATCGCCAATGTCGCTCTTTGAATGGGTTTGAATGCCCAGTGACTGATAATGGCTGAAAAAACCATGAGAACGGCAATGATGATCGCAAAATCACTGCCGCGTCTGCGCTTAATCTGATCGATATCCACTGGAAACTTGACCACCAGCACCATTGCTTCGCCACGCAGATCAATCGTTGTAAACAGAGGAGACTTCGGTCGTTTAAACGTGGTGATCTCATAGCCACCTTTCGTGACTTGTTGGCCTTTTTTGTTACCCTTGCGATTGGTGAGTGCACGGTCTTTGTACCTACCCCAAAAGGCCTGCTCTGGAACAATTTTCAATTCCACTCCCAATTTCTTGCTCAATTCTTTCAATTTCCGTTTGGGTTTTGGAGACGCTTCTAGACTGGTAGCAATCAATGCCACCGTTTCTGCTCTGCGCTCGATAACTTCTTTAAACAGTGGATTGAACGCTCGACGTCCGACTAAGAAGTGAATCGAGAGAACTGCCAAAAACATCGTCAAAAATACACCAATGAAAATGCGTTGTTTAACCGCACATTCATCCCATAATTTCTGAACGAATACCTTCACGGAGTCACCACATAGCCTACGCCTCGGATGGTCTTAATAAAACTGGCATCGCCTATCTTCTTGCGCAAGTGGGAAATGTGTACATCAATCGATCGATCAAACACATCCCAATCTTCACCTTTCAAGGCATTCATCATCGCATCTCGTGTCACCACACGACCCGCCTTCTCCATCAATACCGTTAGGATATCAAACTCCATCCCCGTTAGAGACAGCGCTTGATTGCTCAGTTCTACATGACGGCGTTCTGGCCATAATTCAAGATTTCGAACAGTGAGACTTTTCAATGTGGAAGTGTTCTGTGTCGAAGTAGATTGTTGAACTCGACGAAATATGGCCTTGAGACGCGCCAAGAGTTCACGTGGGTGAAAGGGCTTGGCCAAATAATCATCAGCCCCCAGTTCCAACCCCACAATGCGATCCGTGTGGTCTCCGCGGGCGGTTAACATCACTACAGGTATCTGCGAAGTCTTTCTAATTTCTTGCAAGGTCGCAAAGCCATCCAATTCTGGCATCATCACGTCGAGTACCACGGCATCAACCTCGTTCGCACTTGCTAGAAAATCCAAACACAGTCGACCGTTGGACACAGTGTGCACGGCAAAGCCACACTCCTCCAAATAGTTCTGAAGGAGTGTGGCGATTTTGGGATCGTCATCCACAACCAAGATGGTCTGTTTTTTGCTCATCGACGATGCTTTCCATGTCGGTTCTGGCCTTTGGAGCGATTTTCGGCACGTTCAACCATCGCCTCGATGTTGTCAATAAACTGTGTGCGTTGATTGTCGTCTAAGGTATCGACAAAATCCATCATCAAACCGGCTTGTTCTTGCATGGCCTCAACACGCTCGGCAGCACGTTCGGCTTGTTTGCGCTCCAATGTTCGAGGAGACTGACCGTCTAGTAAGGCTTCCAAGTGCTGCCCTTTCTCCATGTGTTTATTCATGTGTTGATCCATTCGATCTTGGAACCGTTCCAACTGACCATCTTGCCACGCTTCGAATGCCGTCTGTTGGTTTCGGGACAAATCCAAATCTTTGGTCATGAATTCAGCCTTCTTGTTCATACGTTTTTGGATGTGGGCTTCTTTTCGTTCGCGGTGGCCTTCCATCTCGCCTTGATAATCTGCCATGCATTGACGGGTCTCATCGAGGTTGTCTCGGACTTGGTCTTTTTGGGCTTCATTGTAGGAATCAATGAGGGCCAAGAATCCATCTTGCATATCAGTGTGCTGTGCCATCATATCATCGTGCTTGCGCTGAATACGTGCATTGATTTGTGAACGAGACAAATCTCCTTCTACATAGCCTTTCAAGGTATCGATTCGGTCTTGCTTCATCGAACGCTTCAATTCATGACGGTCTTCTTTGTGGGCTTTTCGCTGATTTTTCAAGTCTTCAGCCAGTGCACGCTGATCTGGTGTGAGGTCGACATTTTTGGTCAAAACCTTTCCTGGCTTCATACAAGGGTTCTTCGATTTGTGGCCAGCGTCATGACCGTTTGCGTATGCTACGCCGCCAAACAATGCAGCGAACAGTGTGAGTGGGATTAACTTTTTCATGGTGTCTCCAAATGTTTTGTTGCTGAGCGTTGTGCTCACTTTTAGAATACGGCACCAATGTTAAGTCTATTTTAAGATTTGCCCCATTTTGTGTAAAGTTTTGTTAAGA
>CBFIFY010000070.1:0-20594 GCA_965661985.1 uncultured Myxococcota bacterium
CGATGAGCAAATCGAAGCAATTCATACACACTGCTGTCGTCAACTGCATCATCTACGATGAAGTGAACAGGCAATGCACCCATCTGTTGCACACAATCCGCGATCAATCCTTGAAACTCTGCCGTGGATCGCTTCTTTCCGATGCCAATTGCAGAAGATAGGTCTCTTTTTCCAAAGCGCAATGTCAGTCGAGTGGGACCAGTGTTGTACACCGATGCTTGAAACAACTGTCTCACCTGTCCCCAGCGCCTTGAACGCACCATCGACTCCAATCGACGAACCACTCTTGTTTGCAAATCCATACTCATCCTCAAATAACTAAACGGTCAGTCTACCCCATGTATCTAGTTGCTTCTCATTCTTCATGCAGTAAATCATCCTTCCAAAGAACTCTAACGATAGATGACGAAGTGTCAAAAATCGGATAACAGTGCCCAATCAAAAAAACTGTCGTTCAATGACAAACCAGCCCATCTGGAGGTTCCATGACTCGCCCACATCGTGTACGCTTTGCCCCTTCCCCAACTGGATTTCTACACATTGGCGGTGCCAGAACAGCACTGTTCAATTGGATTTACGCCAAAAAGCACGACGGGACCTTTATTTTACGCATTGAGGATACAGACCCAGAACGCAGCAAGCGAGAGCATGAGGTGCAGATTGAGCGCGACATGGGATGGTTGGATTTAGACTGGCAAGAAGGTCCTTCAGTTGGTGGAGGCTTTGGCCCATATCGGCAAAGTGAGCGCTTTGATCTCTACGACAGCGTCATCGACCAACTGCTGAAAGAAGGAAAAGCTTACCGATGTACAGCCACCTCAGAAGAGTTGGATGAACTTCGAGCGGGTCAAAAAGCCCGTGGTGAGAAAATGATGTACGACAACCGCTATCGAGATGCCAATTTGGGTCCCGATTGTGGTGTGCACGTGATTCGTTTGAAAACACCACTCGATGGCGAAACCGTAGTCGACGACAAAATCAAAGGACGTACAGTCTTTCAAAACAAAGAACTCGACGATTTCATTTTGCGTCGTTCAGATGGCTCGCCAACGTACAACTTTGTCTGTGTGGTGGACGATTTGGGAATGAAAATCTCATTGGTGTTGCGTGGTGACGATCATCTAAACAATACACCCAAACAAGTACTGCTCTACCAAGCTTTGGGAAAAGAAGCCCCCAACTTCGCACATGTCCCCATGATCTTGGGAGACGATGGCAAACGCTTGTCCAAACGTCACGGTGCAACCGCAGTTGGACTCTATCATGAAATGGGCATCTTAAAAGAAGCGCTCTTCAATTACCTGACCCGACTCGGATGGGCCTGTGGAGACATGGAAATCTTCACGCCTGAAGAGGTCATCGAAGTCTTTGAACTCTCTCAAATCAACAAGGCGGGTGCAAAGTGGGACATGCAAAAGTTGCTGTGGTGCAATCAACAGTGGATGATGCGCCTAAGCACTGAAGAGTTGTTGAATCGAGCCCGTCCATTTATTGAGGCACACAGTACGGCCAACAATTACAGCATTCCCGAGAACAAACTCTTACCAGCTGTCACATCGATGCAAGAACGCGCACAGACTTTGGTTGAACTCGCAGAGAAGTTGGCATTCTATTTCGTGGAGCCGTCTGACTTCACTGTCGATGAAGAAGCCGCCGCAAAGGCCTTACAAGGACGCCACAGTGCTCCACTGACAGCCTATACAGACTTTTTGGAAAGTCTAGACACAGCCGAATTCACTGCCGAAAAACTTGAACCCATCAGCAAGCAATGGGGTGTGGATTATCGACCAATCTTCAAAGAAGCCACAGGAAAGAAGTTCAAAATCAACCAGATTTTCTTTCCAATGCGGATTGCCCTATGTGGTGTCGGTGGTGGTCCCGGTCTCTTTGAGGTCATGGAGATCCTTGGTAAGGAAACCTCCATTGTTCGATTGCGCGCCGGTATCGAACGCTGCAACAAAAATGGCTAATACTCTTCTGAGATTGTAATTTTTTCGGCTCTTTTGGAGCATGATTTGGAGCATGGAATAGTCACCCTTACGAGTCAAGACGCCTCGGTACTTCAATTACATTTCGTCTAACAAAACACATTACACCCACGAAGTAGACACTGTCTCCACTAGACCTTTGTGGGACAACAACGGTATGCTCATGTCTGCACCAAGCAACGATGAATTGAAACTTCGAGCTTCACAATGGCTGGAGATCGACAACACACCCGTACACCAACGACAAATACAGCAGTGGCTTGACGAAGACTCTTGGACTGATTTATCAGAATCCTTTTCCACACGTCTTCAGTTTGGTACAGCAGGCTTACGAGGGACTGTTGGTCCTGGTCCAAACAGCATGAACCGTGGTCTGGTTCAGCAAACGGCACTGGGCATCGCACATTATGTATCCAACCAGAATCTCCGAAAAACAGCCATCATTGGCTACGATGCGCGGATAGACTCTCGACAATTTGCCCAAGATGTTGCCGACGTTCTCTTTCATGAAGGGTTTACTGTTCATCTTTTTGCCAAACCTGTCCCCACCCCTCTTGTTGCTTACGGTGTATTGTGGCTCAAAACGACCGTGGGGATTGTGATTACAGCCTCTCACAACCCTGCTCCGGACAACGGATTCAAAGTGTACTGGCAAAATGGCGCCCAGATCGTTCCCCCTACCGACGTTGGTATCGCAACAGCAATCGACAACATCGCGACACAGACTGTTCACCATACACACATTTCCAATACCGTACACCCTGCACCACCATCCGCATTGATCGATGAATACTTCGACACAATACAGAAACTGAGGGTAACACAGGACACTGGTGCCCACTTTGTATACACACCAATGCACGGGGTGGGTGGCTTCGCTGTTCAAAGAGCCTTGAATGAAGCTGGACACCATTGGAGATTTGTGCCAGAACAAGCCAAGCCAGACGGGACATTCCCCACCACGCGCTTTCCAAATCCAGAAGAACCCGATGCGCTTCACTATGCCATCTTGGAAGCAGAGCGTTCACACACCGATGCGATTTTGGCCAACGATCCAGACGCCGACAGACTGGCGGTGGCGCTTCGAGCGGACAATGACAATTGGACACGCCTCACTGGGGATCAGGTAGGGTTGATTTTTGCACACTATCTTGCAAACACAACCGCGTTGCCTGAAGACACACTCTTTGCCAACACCATTGTTTCATCGTCTGTGTTGCGAAAGATGGCAGATGCTTTTGGGATACAATACTCCCACACACTCACGGGCTTTAAATGGCTGGCCAATGCTGGTATGGCTCATTTTAATAGAACTGGACACCCTCTACTGCTTGGGTACGAAGAGGCGTTGGGCTACTCGCTGGGGGGCGTGGTTCAAGATAAAGATGGTGTATCTGCCCTACTGATGATGGCGGACATTATCTCTCACTATCGTCAGCACGGAAAAACTCTGTGGGATGTGTTGGACGATATCGCCTTACAACACGGTCTCAGTGTGTCCTCTCAACATTCCATCAAAAAGTTTGGTCTTTCGGGTGCAGCAGAAATCAATGGCATCATGAATCGATTGCGACAGTCTCCCCCTACAGAAATTGCCGGTTCTCAAGTGATTCAACGAGAAGATTATCTGTCACTTGAACGGTATGACAGTGAAGATGGCTTTCGAAAAGGAAGTACCATCGACGACATGCCTTCAAGCAACGTGCTCGTCTTTTGGTTAACAAATCAAGAACGCATCATCGTACGACCCAGTGGTACCGAGCCGAAAATCAAGTTCTACTTTGAAGCCACCTGTACAATTCAAGATAGAGCAGACATTGTCGAATCTAAGGCGGCTCTCCTTCAAAGACTTCACATTCTCTGGAAAGAAACCGCACAACTGATTGACAACAAGGGCTAACAAAACCAAAAAACAAAAGCGCCACACAAGGTGACGCTCGTTTCTAGCATATACAAAGATTGGATTATTCCACAGTGATTGTAATCTTTGCACTCATTTGCTCGCCATAGGACAAGTGAACACCGTTTGCAAACTGAAGTTGCAACGTGTGTTGCCCAGGAGCCAATTGAAGTTCTGTTTCCGTTTGTCCTTTGCCGAAATGCTTGTGCTTGTCATCCGCTGGAACCAATGTGCCTTTGGCGACAGAATCTGAATCAATCACAATGTGGTGGTGTCCTGAACCATCTTGAATTTTTCCTGCAGGCTGGACTTCCATTCCTTCTACACCCATTTGAATCTTGACGGGAGATGCAACTGTCGCGCCATCTTTCGGTTCAACGAAAAACACTTTTGCGCCCTCAGGAACCGGTCCGATGTGTGCGCCAGCATCCATTTTGCCATGATCACCATGAGCCGTTCCGTCAGAGGCATGTGCGTCGCCCTTCTTGCCATCATTTTTGTAAGTCGGCTTTTCCATTTGCTCAGTTGGCGCTGTCGAAGACTTGTCCACAGACTCGGTCGGTGCATCACCAGAACAAGCAACTGTCAGCACAGCGATGGATAGATATTTCATTGTAAACTCCCTATTTTTTTGTTTGTGTTTCGCAAACCAATGCGCTCAAAGAAGATTCCGATGCCCATTCGTTCAATAAAACGGGTGGAATCAGTCCTGTATCCGATAGCAGTTCTACATCAATTCGACAAGGATCGGTACTCAAAACATAATAGCGAACTGTCAAGACTGCTGGGTCTTGCAAAACAGGTTGATAACGCATCTGCACATCTGCATACCGTCCTTTGCTAGAAGATTTCTCGCTGGCAACGATATTGTACTCAAGCAGTGTAGCGGTTGGATGCGCAATATTCATTGTTTCTTCGGCTATCGGTTTTACGTTACTTTCAACAACGGGTGGCTTATGAAAACAGGCCAACGACAATAGAAAAATCATCTTACAACTCCAAAACGATTTAGAACCTCAAACTGCATAACCGATTCCAATCTCAACCATTCAAAAATTATTGTCGCGACACCATTTCACAGCCCAACATTGAATGAATCGGCGATCGCTCAGTCATCCATGCCAATCAAACAATCATCCTTCCCAGTGTTCAATCAACTGTTGAACAGCGAAACTTGAACGACCGTAACTGACGATGACAACATCGAGCCCTGCGTTCTCTACCACAGTGAGGGCTTTCAAAATGGCATTCATGATCCAAGGAGTAGGGTTGCCAAATGCACCTCCACCCAACAAAGTCAAAAATACGGTGCGTTGCCCAGTCCGGTCTGCATTTTCGACGGCATATCGTAAAGTCAGTTCATAGGCTGCATCCAATACCAAGGTACCCAACACCTCCCATTCTAATGAGTCGTGACCTGAATAAGCAACGGGCATTGCTGAACAATATAATTGATGAACCACATGTTCCTGGTCTTGTTCTTCGAGTGCGTCGCCCAAAGTAACTTCTACATTGCTGTGAACACCAATCCGAACCAAATCCATCAACGACGTACGATTGTCGGACCCAATGGTCGTGGTAATGGTTTTCAACCCAGCTGAACTGGCGAGCAAGTAGCCATTTTTCATCTCCCACAAATCACCACCCAACTCAGCATGGAGATCTTTCATTGTGTCCACTTGCACCGTGGCGGTTTGACCAATTTGACCGATTTGACCATTTTGTTTGTTGAGGGGCACAAAGTAATTTCGATACACAGTTCCTGCTCCGCAAGCGATGGCACAAGCGGGTCCCTGAGTTCTATCGTACATGTAGCGGGTAACACCTTCTTCCGGTCGAACACTGGGTCCAACCATTTCCAGCAAATTGCATTGGGACGCAACTTGAAAAATGGCCTGTCGATTGTCGGGATCTTTATGCAACTCTTGCACGTTCGCTACCACTTCTCGAACGGTCGTTTTGGATTTTGTGACCTGCAGTAAAGAGTCTGTGCGCTCTTTCACTTCTTCCAAGTTTGGAATGGTCAGTGTCCCCGAACGAAAACGGGCACCGTTGGCAGACGAAGTCATCCACTCACCGTCCACAGATATGTATTGCCGAACAGCATCGGGTGTTTCACGAAAACCAAAGAGTTGAGAAAACCAGTCCATTGAAGCTCCAAGTATAACAAGTGTATACTTTGTACAGATTAACTACATAAATTAAAAAAGACAGACGATTTAACCAACGTTCTACATACTCAAATTCGGACACAGACTGACTTGAGACGTTATTTGCTTACCAAACTTGATGACCTTCTGTCGTCGCTGATGGAATATATCTCGACAACCGGTAATGTTTATCGATGCTGTACACCGCGGTCTGAAAACTTTGTGAGAACCGTATCCATCGCAGACTGAAGTTGTTGATTGCAGGCTTCCGCTGTCAGCGTTCCCGAATCATTGGAAAACACCAGTTCAAAAGTAATGGCCCGTTGTGGTCCTGCATCATCTTCAAACTTGAACAAGTCCACAACGGAAACAGAAGCCCCTACAGTGGCCAAGGTTTCTTGTATTTCAGAAGCTTGAACTTGCCCAGGCAACGAAAATGCGACCGTTCGCGTCAGTGGTTGATGTACAGACGGAAGTTGATAGGCAACAGATTTCGCATCTTTGCGCAAGACTGACTGATCCAGTTCAAAATAGCAAGGACGCACCCGCTTGATCTTGAAGTCAGTACAAATCTGAGGATGAAATTCTCCAATGACACCGACACACTGCCCGTTCAACCAAATGCTGGCCTGACGATGTGGATGCAGTAAAGGTGCTACCAAATGAGTGTCCTTTTCCACTTTAATCTGAAAGTTCAACCCCAGTTTGATTCCAATCTCTGAAACCAAGCCTTTGAGATAGAGTGGTGACGCCATTGGTGCTTTGCCCTGCCACGTTTGCGTTCTTTCAGAACCTGAAACCACTGCCCACAATGTCAACCGTTCGTCACAGACACCATTGTCGGCTTCTGGATTCAGATGAAAAGTACGTGTCCACTCATACACTTTTAAATTTTGAAGACCGCGATGCTTATTCTTACGGACGCAATCCACCGCTTGTAGAACACAATTATTTTTGAGAAGAGAATACCCTTTATCCAGTGAATTTTGGGTCTCAACGTGGTTTTGTAAAACATGATCAGATGGAAGTTTCAATTTGTCAAAGTCCGTTCTACCATAAAAGCCATCGGTGATCACTTCAAAGAACCCTGCTCCCAACAAAATCGACTCTACCGCATCTCGATGCTGTTCGAACTGTGAAGGCAATGCTCCTTTGTCAATCTTGGGCAAGGTGGTTGGAATGCTGTTGTACCCAACCGACTTCGCAATCTCTTCATACAAATCAAAGACCGTATGTACATCCCAGATTCTGTGTGTGGGAACGGTTGCGTGAAAGTTCGTTGTTCCCGCGGGCTTCAAGACAAATCCATATCGAGACAACCTTGACTGAACTTCTTCTGTGGACAAATCGGTGCCCAAAAATCGATTGAGTTCAGACACATTCAACGCAATGATTCGATCTGCTGGTTGCCATGCCCCCACCTGAGTTGTTTCGCCACTCAACGTCCACCCCGCGGTGTTGAGCAATTCCACGACTCGACCGGCGCCGACAATCGACAGTTCAGGATCTGCCCCTCTTTCAAATCTTGCAGAGGCATCTGTGTGGACACCCAATGCCCGCGCAGCCTTGCGAACTTTGACAGGATCAAAACAAGCGGACTCAATGATAATATTGGTTGTTTCTTCCGTAGTTTTCGAATCGTCACAACCAATTACACCAGCAATGGCCAAAATCTTTGTGTCGTCTACAATGACGATTGTGCCCTCTGGTACTTCTCGAGGTCCCTCTTCAAAGAGAAGCCAAGCTTGTTCTCCAGCAGTACTCAATCGAATCCGAATGGGTCCCACGACCTTGTCTGCATCAAACACATGTGTTGGTTGACCAATCTCAATATTCGATAGATTGGTCGCGTCCACTGGGGCTGTCAATGAATGAATGCCCGCAGCGTCTAACGGTTCTAGGTCAATCGAAGATAGAGAGTGTTGGTCACCATTTTGAGCACTGTTCAGCGTCATTGTGGTTGCGGTATAGCGCAAGCAATAGTCTGTCTCATTGATGACGGGATAGCCTTCTCCAACTTGCAGGACAGTGGTCAACGGACCGCAAATCTTCGCACCCGTTCGACCAGAGATTTCTCTTGCGATGCCCATGTAGCAATGGTGGTCTCCGCGGTTGGCAAGAAGTTCCAACCCAAAGACGACATCGTCCCCTTCTGCTTGCTCAAGACGTTTGACTTCGATGCCGATATCATCCAATAAATGACGCAACTCGACGGCGCTTTTGTTCCAATGAATGTGTCGACGCAGTACGTTGAGAGAGATGTTCATTTGTTCCCCCGAATCATCGCTTGAAGCAATGGCATATCTTGATCATAGAGTGGTTTGACGGCCGGTGCATTCACTCGCTGTGCCGCCATCCGTGTCGTTCCAAGTCCAAAAGCAATTCCCGAGACCTTGCTGGGATCAAACCCAAAGGTTTCAAAGACTTTTGGATGCACCATACCTGCACCCAAAATGGTGACCCAGCCCGCACCGTGACAAGCAGAGCACCCTTCCCCATGGCAGGCGGAACACTGCATGTCCACACCCACAGAAGGTTCTGTGTACGGATAGAATTTTGGTTTGAATCGAATCGGATGATCACCGTACAAAGCCTGAGCAATGAATGCCAAAATGCCCTTCAAATCTGCGAAGGTCAAGCCTTCATCAATCCAAATCCCCTCGAGTTGGTGGAACATCGCCAAGTGGGTCGCATCCACAGCCTCATTCCGGTATACGCGCCCCATACTCGCAACTCGAATCGGTAGTTCTTTTTGCGTTTCCAGTACGCGGGCTTGAACGGTGGTCGTATGAGAGCGAAGCAGTTTGCCCCCCGTTACCCAAAAGGTGTCTTGCATGTCTCTTGCAGGATGGTGTTTTGGAATGTTCAGCGCATCAAAATTGTGAAAAGCATCTTCAATCTCAGGGCCATCCACCCATTCAAACCCCAACTGTCGAAGCACTTCCAAACAACGTCTCTCTACTTCTGTAACGGGATGGCGTCCACCCTGATCTGGAAAGACCCCCGGCATAGACATATCCATCCATTCCGATGCAAGTTTTGCTTCCATCTCTTTGGCAGTCAAAGTTTCCATCGCTTGAGTCAATGCACCTTCGAACTCTTGCTTTAAAGCATTGAGTTGTTGGGCAACAGACCGTCTTTCTTCTGCTGGAACGCTTTTTAGGTTTCCAAGGGCTTTCTTGACTGGGCTTTTCTTTCCCGTATACTGCTTTTGGAGTTTAAACACTTCTTGACTGGTCAATGCACTAGACAATGCTTCCAAAAACTCGCTTCTGAGCTGTTCAATATCAATCATGGTTACCTCAGGTTAGACAGTAGCCCTATATCCGATGGACTATATTTTTTCCAATGCAAACACAAGCACAGATGGTGGTGGCTGGATATGAAATACACAAACAAAACCCCCATCCTTGGAGAGTGAATGAAGGTTGTTGGACAAGCCATGATGCTAACAGGAGCCGCAATTACTGGTGGACTCTATTATCTTTTGAACATTGATCAGCAAAGCAATATGGAAATCAGTTTTCAATTAATCGAATTGCAGACTGGACTGGGCATCCCGTTGTGGCTCCTTGGATTGCCCGCGATGGGACTGGGTGCATTTTATACATTTCAATACAAATCCCCACAACCTCCAACCGTTGTGGCGACAGGCAATCCAGAGGCCACACCATTTGTCCCCCCAGAAGAACCAGTCCAAGAAGGTGGAAAACTGTCTGTGGATTCGATTGATGATGAAGCCTTCATGCAGGATTGGAAAGTACACGTACAGTCGGAAATGAAAAGCATCTTGTTGCCATCGGGTGCAACGCTGGTCGAAAACCCAACTGAAGGCGTCCAAATCGGGCTCATTCTTACGCGCACAACGCCACAAGCAACCAAGCAAGCTTGTCACGCCCTTGCTGAAATGCTCTCAAAAATTCCAACTCCACCAAGAGTTCGGATCGAACTTATCGATGTAATGGCGACAGGCATACCCATCAAAAATGTCACGATGGGTGGATTCACCAAGTTTTTTGCCAAGAAAGACTTCATCATCACAGAACAAATTGATGGATTGGATATTCGTTTCAACAGACCCGATGACTGTTGGAATGACTGAAGATTCGATTTCACGAAGCCAATATTGAACGCATCTCATTTGCCTTCTAGCATTTCTACCATCGACGGTCTTTTATCGACAAATTTTATCGGCAAGGCTGAGCGGTAATATTGTTGTTGTACTCCGGGTTGCAAGTACCAGCACCGTTCTGTAGACAGCCTAAGATGACAGACCAGTTTCCAGTGAGGTAGCCAATCCCACCACACGCAGCCAAATAGACATAATCAACTTGAGCATCACAATCGCCAATGTACTGCCCTGGAACCCCACAACTCGGCACAGCGCCGTTCCACCCATAGGCGTTGGCTTCACAAGAACTCAATGCCGTCCAGTTGCTACAACTTGCATAAGTATTCAAATACTGTCGTTCTTGATTGTTGTCACAGTTGTAATCATAGGAGCCATCACCACGGTGTATTTGATGGTATCCAGAGGCTCCAGGGTACGCACTGGCATTTCCATCATAGCAATCATCGGTATTGGCACCGGTATAAGGATGCGTTGGTTCACACCAGCATTGAGTCGAGCCAGAGACTCCATAGCCATCGCCATCTGAATCTAAGTAATAACTGTTGCACCCTTGGGCATTTTGCTGATTGATGTTGCCATCGCAATCGTTGTCCAAACCATCCCCACAGACTTCAGTTGCCGCCGGATTGACCGTGAACTGGTCGTCGTTGCAATCCGGTTGTTGACGGGTAGAATTTACACAAGGCGGTGTTTCACAATACCCATCGCCATCGTCATCGTACACCACAGTTCCTTCATCGACCCGACCATCACAGTTGTCATCGTTGTTGTTGACGACTTCTTGAGCATTGGGGTAACTGCTTGGGGAGTTGTCGTTGCAGTCTGGTTCAACCGATGTGGCATTGATGCAAGGAGGCACTTCACAGTAGCCATCGCCATCGTCGTCGTAGCATTCTGAGTTGACCTCGGCCGGTGTTGCATCTGAACAATCGTTGTCTAGACCATCACATATTTCAGGAGCGCCAGGATAGATCATCTGGTTGCTGTCGTTGCAATCTCCCCCATTTGGAGAATAGCCATCCCCATCCGAATCGAAATCAAGCAAGGTCACCACTTGATACGCAGAAAAAGCCTCAGCTACATTCCCGTCGGAATCTTCAGCCTTAAACGTCA
Organism: uncultured Myxococcota bacterium; assembly: GCA_965661985.1. Classification (GTDB taxonomy): domain Bacteria; phylum Myxococcota_A; class UBA796; order UBA796; family UBA796; genus CAJWHX01. The sequence goes on from CBFIFY010000070.1 coordinate 11,284, forward strand.
AAGTATACGTGCCCAACGCCAAATCTGCTGAACACTGTCCCAAACCTGTACCGTCCACCGACATGAAACAAATGAACCCACCGGGGTTGGAAGACAACTCAACTTGGATGTTTTCTGCTGGTTCTTGCCTATCGGACACCTCAACCATAAAAACATAAGGACTGTTTTCAAGTCCCTTCTCACCGGGGTACGGATGCAACACTTCAATAGAAGGTTTTTCGGGCACATCTTGAATGGTGATTGAGATGTTGGCTTCCCCTTGAAGGGCGTAAGAATCGATCACTTGCAAAGAAATAACGTGGGTTCCTTCACTCAAAGAGGCCGTTACAAATTCCACGTTTCCATTGGCGTCGGGTGGATCAAAGTCGGGCAACACCCCGTCAATTGAGGACACCCAGGTAACTTCCAAGTTTTCCAATGGACCATCGTCACCCACAGTCCCATAGAACTCAACCACAGTCCCCTCATCAAACTCACTGCCGTCCAGTGGAAACGTAAATGCAGCATCTGGAGCACGATTGCTGGTTCCAATGGTCTTGTCGCCCCCTTGACAGGCGGTGCCGAGGCACAAAAGTGCACCAATGGTGCATAGGGGGAGTTTTGTTGTCTGCATAGTCACCTCTTGTTACCAATATCGTTACTCATTTTTCGAGTATTTGCAAGGATTAAGAGAGTCAATTGGTCAAGGAACCAAAGTCATTTTCGCTCAAACAATTCTTGAACAAACAATTCTAATCAACACTCAAGATACTGCCATTTCTTTCTGGAGACTCAATGCCAACCCTAGAAACATACCTCAAACAGTTTCAACAAGTTGCCAACACTGCTGTGGACTTCCCTCTTTATCAATACAAAGGTGGACAGAGTGGGTTTACCATTCACCTATCGGGAATCATTCATGGAAATGAAGTTGGCTCCCTTCCCACTTTGGTAGCACTTGTCCAAGACCTAGAGTCCGGTGCTGTAAAGTTTCGGGGAAACATCAATATTTCACTGGGCAATCCAGAAGCCAGCAAACTCAATCGTCGCTTCGTAGACGCAGATCTCAATCGACTGTTCCTTAGGAACCAGCCAAGTGAACACATCCATACTCATGAGGCTGTGCGTGCACGTCAGTTGATGCCTTGGCTAGACAAGGCCGATGTAATACTGGACCTCCACCAAACGATGCTGGCCAGCGAGATGCCCTTTTATATATTCCCAAAAACAGACCTGTCTTTGGCCATTGTCGAAGCGATTGGTGGCACACTGGCCTACATTGACGCCACACCGTCTGAGGATGCCCCTCTCTATCAATGTGCGGATGAATATGTTTGGCGACGTGGAAAACCCGCCCTAACCTTAGAACTCGGCGAAGCAGGCTTTCACGCTCCCGCTACCAATGCTGCTTCCCAAGCCGTTCGCGGACTGATTGGACTGTTTGATGAGTGGCTCAACCTCCATCACGCTTCCGACATAAATGACTGTGATGCACTCATCACACACATCAAACAACGTTCGCTTGGCTCACTCACCCACTACCAAACCATACACAGAGAGCCCTACCATAGCCCCGAACACCGACTGAAGTCTGGATTGATCAACTTTGTGGACGTTCAACAAGGTGATATTTTGAGTGCACCAAACAGCCCTGAGATGATCGCTCCCTGTACGGGAAAACTTTTGTTTCCGAAATATCCACGACGCAACAACCAAGGAAAGGTCATTGAAACCTTGCCCAAGGAAATTTACCGCATCATTCAAGAGGCCTGAATACCCAATGCTGGGTTGAGATGGGTGACCTTTGGTTGGTTCAAGCGTAGCATTTCCATGGCATGTTCTCGAGTGCGTTCCGTAATTTCGATTCCTCCGAGCATTCGTGCCACTTCATCACTGCGCTCCCCAAAGTTTAGATATCGAGTCGCAGAAGATGTGCGGTTGTCCACGACTTGTTTGCGCACATGCAAATGGTGGTGGGCACAGGAAATCACTTGTGGCAAGTGAGAAATACAAAGCACCTGACGACCGTCTCCAACCTGTTGCAACTTTTGCCCAACCGTCTGAGCAACACCGCCACCAATTCCAGTGTCCACCTCATCAAAAATGTATGTGCCAACCGGATCACTTTGAATCAGGGCCACTTTCAAGGACAACAGGATTCGACTCAATTCTCCACCAGAAGCGATCTTTGCCATTGGTTGAAACCCTTCACCGGGATTTGGAGAGATTACGTATTCCACAGCATCCAACCCTGTTCGTGTAATTCCTTCAATACTGGCTTCCTCGACAGACTCAACCAACCCAGTGGCATTTCGATGCTCAAAGTTTACTCTAAATCGACAATGCGGCATTCCCAATTGAGACAGTTCACTTTCAACCAAGGTTGCCATTCTTTTCGATGCTTCCTGACGTATGTGTGACAACGCTACACTGTCCGCCAAGCACTCTTCCACCAGCGCGTCCATCTCTGTCTGTGCTTGACCAATTCTGGATTGCTGACCGAGCAACGTATCCATTTCCACCTGCAAGTGATCTCTGGCCCGAATGACAGACTCAACGTCTCCACCGTGGGTTCGTTTCAGACGTTCAATAAGGTGCAATCGTTCCTGCATAATCTCTAGTTCTTCGGGCGATACTGTCACAGAGTCAGAAATTCGACTCACGTCTCTGGCCATTTCGTCGAGTTCAATCTTACTCTTTGCCAACACGTCAAGCATCTCTTCGAACTGGTCGTCCAAATCAGCAACGCGCTGAAGTACCTGCAAAGACAAGGTCAGTTGATCCACTACAGAACCATCTCCACCAGACAGTCTTTGAGCCACTTCTTGGGTGTGTTCGCGGAGAGTTTCCGCATTGAGCAGTCGATCAATCTCTTTCTGTAGGCGTTCATCTTCACCCACCTCAATTTGAGCCATCTCAATATCATCGAGTTGAGTTTGTACGCGGCTCATTTTCAGTTGGCGAACTTCTTCTTGATCTTGCAGTTCGGAAACTTCGCGCTGGAGAGTTCGTAATTGGTCTACTTTCAGCGACAAAGCTTGCGTATCTTTTGAGATGCCAGCAAAATTGTCAAGAATTTCAATGTGGCTATCTGTCGACAACAACGCATGACTTGCATGTTGACCGATGATATCTACCAATCCCTTTGAAATGGATGTTAACACACTCAACGACACACGTTGTCCATTTAAGTAAATCCGATGACGACCATTTGTGGCGATTATACGTTTAATCACCAGCCTTTCTTCTAAATCAATGTCTTCCTCTTCTACAATCGGTAAGATTCGTGCTCTTTGTTCGGGGCGCAACCGCAACTCAAGTTCCAAAGTGGCTTTGTCTTCACCATGACGAATGAGATCGGTGGATGCTCTGCCACCCAGACACAAAGAAATGGCATCAAAGAGTATTGACTTTCCTGCCCCTGTCTCACCAGTGATTGCAATGAATCCATTGGGAAACTGTAGGTCGAGTTGATCGATGATGGCAAAGTGCTGTGCACACAATCGTGAAATCATGGGAACTCCAAACAAATAACAAAATATAGTTCAACCATATCCGTATTTGTTCACACCATGCAAGTTTTACTCGGTCATTTTATGACCAAAAATCAAAATAAACCATCTTATTACATGTCAACATGTACAGTAATCATGAAAGAATCTTCTGTATGATTTTCAAAATCAGTACCGTGATGACCGATGACAGGGTCATAAAAATCACAAATTGCAGTTGCTCTGGTATTGGAGAAGGTTTGACATATCTCGGCTTGGAAACTTTTCCAGTGTTGCTAGCCGTTTTGGCACGTTGCTTTCTCTTCTTACTTTTGACCTTTGTGTGCGTCTTGGTGGCTGTACGCTCTTTATTGATTGCACCATGAGTTGCAGTCACATGGAGTTCAACGGGAGCTTCAAAGACTCTCTCTGAAGAATCTTCGAGCCAAGACAGTTGTGCCAACTTGTTCGTAGAATCCGTTCCTTCTTCTTTCAGTGGTCCTGTAGTCGCCGCCATGGACCTTCCACCAACTAGGACTTGAATCGGATTGACACTCGGTTGATTGGGCACAGTTGTTTTGGGAAGCCCTTTGACAGTAACATCCAAATCCCCTTCTGTATCAAAAGATGCTGTTGGGTTTGCACCTCTACCTCTATCAACCTTTACCGTGAACTCTTGGGTCACTTCATCGTCTTTTGCTTCTCCGTGTACCAACTCAGCACCAGAATTTAACTGTGCATTTTGGGTCTTTTCTTCGAATTCGTCAGATGCATCCTGATGATCAAACCCATCTATGGTAGCTTGAACTCCGACATTTACATTGAATCCACCATCTTGATTGCGCTGATGAGTCTTCTGCATACTCGATGGCGCCACTGACTCATGATTCTCCATCGAGTCTGTGACTTGTTTCGCTTCAACAAATGACAAATCTTGCAACGGTCTTGGTACAACGGCATCCCAAGTCATTTTAGAGTGTAAGGAAACGGGATCCCTGACATCTACTGGAGGGGTTGGTTCTGCGATACTTTGTGGATCGGTGAGTTCCAAGTTTAAAAAGATCGGCTTCTTGTACTGCACAAATGGTTGCAGACGCTGATGCAGTTCTGCCACAGAGATTCGACGCTCTGGAGCCTTTTGCAAACAGGCTTCAAGAATGCCCCAAAGATCATCATGAATCGGCGGCGTGACATCTGGGCGAACCAATTCTGAGGTAGCCTGCAATGCTGCCATTTCCCATGGGTTTTCCACTGGAAATGGAACGTGTCCATGCAAAGCACGAAACAGCATTATCCCCAAAGCATATACATCGGATTGTGCATGTGGCAAAGCACCAGCCGCGACTTCTGGAGACAAACACTCGGCAATATCCAGTGACATCTCTGATGCTTCCCACACCTCTGAATGTGCCCACAATCCAAGTTGCTCTCCCAGCAGAACCAAACGCTCACCATCTTCTGCATCCCAGCCAACCCAGCAATTCTGCGCTCGAATATCCCCATGGATACCACCATGGGCATGAAGCACAGAAACAGCTTCTACCGCTTGCATCACCAAACGAATGGAACGAAGTGGGTTGTGGGGGTCAGAATCCCAAATTTCACGCAAAGACATACCTGGGTTGAGCTCAACCGACCAACCAATCCCCCCTTCTTCCAGGAGACCGTGTGGTGTGAGCATCGGCAAATTGACTTGCTGAATGCCATGACGGGTACGCAATGCTTCGTCTAACCACAACTGTGTAGATTCACTTGGATTGGTGTAAAAATAAAACAAGTGAGGCTTCGAACCAGCTTGCGCTTGGTAAACAGCAACGGGTCCTTGCTGAGCCAGCAAGGAATCAATATGGAGACTGGAGTTTTCTTGGGAAGCTTCAACACTAGACATCAAATCGCCTTCATAAACATTCAATCTGTACTATAATTCGATTGTGCGCATTCGACATCTGATCGACCAAATATAAGACGTTGTTCACCCGACCGTTACCGAACGAAAAGATATTCACTCTCGGAACTTAGGTCTTTACGGAACGTGTACCCACCCTCCGCAAAATCTTTCAACGCCTCAGGTTCGTCCAACCGATGCTGAATGATGTACCGTGCCATCATACCACGGGCGCGCTTCGCATTGAAAGAAATTATTTTCATCTTTCCCGTACCGTTCTTTTTGTCGATCTCTTTGAACACTGGGGTGATGGTGTCAATTCCGAATTCATCTTTCAAACGTTGCGCATCCAGCACAGAAAAATATTCATTGCTGGCTAAGTTGATGAGGGTCTTTGCCCCTCCACTTAATTTTTTCGCCAGTGCATCGGTGACTTGATTTCCCCAAAACTGGTATAAATTCTTGCCCTTGTCTGTTTGCAATCGAGTACCCATTTCCAAACGGTAAGGTTGAATCGCATCCAACGGTGACAAAATCCCGTAGAGACCACTCAAAATGCCAAGATGGTTTTGGGCAAACTCCAAATCTTCCTGACTGAGCGTCTGCGCATCCAACCCCTGATAAGTATCTCCCGCAAACAAGCCCACCGCTGGGTCACCGACAACCTCAGTCTCCGGAGATGGCGTAGACAAATCAAACCCTTCAAAACGCTCGACGTTGAGTGTCGCGATCTTCTCAGATACCTTCATCAACTTTTGTATGTCTTCTTTCGTCTTGGTCTGCATCACCTTTACAAGTTCGGTGGTTTGAGTCGAGAAAACTGGCATGGTGACCAACGGACTCTTCAAAGGTTGAACTTTCATCTTTTTGGCTGGGGAAACGACTGCAAACATGGCATCTCCTATTTTATTGGGATTGTTGAACTGTCCATACCACAATTTGGTCGTCTGAACAATGAGGACGTCCCAAGGAGACTGTAATCGACTCAATTCGAGCCTCGTCATCCACAGTCAACGGATATGGGGCCTTTGGATCAAAAAGAGCATCCTCGAGATAATCCTTGTGGTACACAATGTACCCAATTCCCTGCTCTATCGCAGATTCCACCACAGACGACGTCGCTGTCAAACTCGATACTGGCTGTTCACTGATCTGGGCCCATTGAAAGACAGGTTCTTTGAGAAGCACTTGATACGCTTGGGGCCAACGTGATGACTCATAGGAAACGCCAATGGGATTGACGATGGGAAGCCCATGAACAGGTTGAAAAACCGAGGCACGACTGGATTGAGTAAACGGCAACAGCAAAACACTTCCAACACCTCGTTCAAGAGATGGATAACACTGTGACTCTATCGGCTTGGTTGACGACCCATCGAACCGGCCTTTGACACCCCATTCTCCAAGCAGAAACAACGGCACAATCCATTTCCAGCGCCCCGCTCTCTCCAACCCTTTGATGGCAAAGGGCAACAGAAACACCCCCAAAAATGGCAACCATCGATGCAACCACCGCATTCGGGACACCAAAGGAAGTCTCTCAAAGAGTTCAAGGTACAGTGGATTTTCCCAAGCACGTCCCCACAACATTAATGGACCTGAATCCAGCACCACATAGGGTCCCATACCCAAAATGACAAAGAGCACAATTCCAAAAATCAATTGGTAAAATCGTTTGCTGTGCTCAAACCAACGACCCACCAAAGCCAAAACCATCACACAGATAGACAATGCGTGGGTAGACGACCAACCAACCCAACCAATCGGCAAAGCCCCCTCAACAATCGCTCCAGCCGTATCGTAATACTCAGGTGAAAAAGCCTCAGACAATGCGGGAAAATGCGCGGTACCAGTAGACTCTTGACCAATATAGCCCAAGTCTAAACGAGAAAAATTGAGAGCAACAACACACACTCCTGTTGCAGCAAACACCCACCAACCGACTTCTTTGTGCAATCGCTTCCAAGAACACCAAAAAATGGCACACAACGCCAAACCGTAGCCCCAAAAGAGATACCACGTTCCAGCCAACCCAACGGTCAATCCTGCAATCAACCCCCGTTGCCAAGTCGCTTTCAGAGACAATCGGTGCAGTCCCCACACACCAAAAGGAATGACTGCTATTCCAGTTTGAACAATGCGACCCATCTCTACAGCATGCACCATTGAACTACCGCCGGCAAAAAGTAAACCCGCCAACCACGCCACAGTTCTATCCGTAGTCCACATCGAGGCCCACAGTCTACCCGCACACACAGCCAAGACACCCAACAGCAATACCAACACATTGTAATGCGCGCCCCAACCGAATAACCACACCAATGGCATTGCGATGAAAGCGTCCACCACATTAAACAGTTCCATCCAAAGATCAATTCCAATCGGATGCAAAAATACATCTACCTCGCCAAAGGGGTCTGATAAATTCCATTCCTTGGCGGCGTACCAATGCAACCACAAACTGTTGGCGCGATCCCCGATGCGCTCGTCTTGACCTAGAATTTCTCCCCGCAGTGTCGCTGGCAACCACGGCAAACACACCAGCAGACAGCACAAGCCAGGCAATGTCCGTTGAACCAGCGATGAGGAGGAATCAGACCTAGACATAATACCCTGCAAGAAAAATTGACCGTAGTCAACAACGAACAGTGGTCAAGCACAAACTTTCCTGTACATATCCAGTATGCCACTGCTCATGCTACTCACACAGTTATTTAGCACACTATACATGACCGGACTCATTTGGTTCGTTCAAGTTGTTCACTATCCCCTCCACGGTGAAGTTGGTTCAACCAATTTCTTGAGATACCAAGAGTTGCATGTTCAATGGACGGGCTTGGTTGTCATGCCTCCCATGCTGTTAGAATTGGGAACCGCTCTCTATTTTGCCTTTACTGGACTGGATGGCACACCACTTTGGGCTTGGTGGCTGGGTCTAGGTTTGCTCGGTATCGTTTGGGCCAGCACTGGTTTATTGCAAGTACCCGCACACAACGCACTGATGAGCAACTTTACCGAAGCGACACATCAAAAGTTGGTGATGACCAATTGGATTCGCACTGTCGGTTGGACCGCTCGGTCAGGTCTTCTGTTGTGGCTGTTGTTTGGACTGTTGAACCAAAAATAAAGCGTGCAAAAACGATACATCATCGAAAAATGAAAAACATGTCTATCTCGACTGAATCATTCAAAGAAAGATGACTGATGTCGAAAAAACTATTGAAAAACTGGTCCTAATTTCGTTGTTCCACTCGTTTACGTAGTGAAACAATTGGAGAGATATATGGCATTTTACAAATACACAGCATATCGAACGCCCGGTTCACAACCAAAAGCCCTTGCGTACCTTGACGAAATGTACCGTACACAGCACTATTGGCATGATTGGGTGGTCGCTAGAACACTGATGGAAGAACAAGCAAAAGAGTACAAACAAAAACATGGCTGTCCAATCCGAGAAGCTAGAAACAAAGTGTGGACAGACTACTTCGACCTAGACCAACATAGCGAAGGAACCAATGAAAATATTGAACGTATATCTCGAACCTTCAGTTCCATCCTCAATAGAATCGACATCCCCTATTTCTTCTGTCAAATCACCATAGCAAAAGGAATCTTCGAAGGAATGACGAAGAAAGATGCCGTTCAAGAATTCAGAGACTGGCTCGAAGCAGACCCAAACAATGGCATTATTCATGAAATGAAACTCCATCCAGACTTTAGTGTCAGCATCATTGGAGAGCCTCCAACACCGAAAAATAAGACGCAGAGCAAAGATCAGAAAGATCAGAAAGATCGAAAAGTTGTCAGACGTTTGAAAATCTCACCGAAAGGCAAGAAGAAAAAATGATCTACTGTACCAAGCGCCGTTATTTTCAATATCCCGATTGCTTTGGAAATCTGAGAAATTGAGTCTGGTTTGGCCATAACAAACTCTTATGAAAGCACTTTTCGTG
>CBFIFY010000071.1:0-20081 GCA_965661985.1 uncultured Myxococcota bacterium
CCCCTGTAAGAGCAAAATAACTCCACATAAAAAATGTTTTACTACAATGGTAAGTAAAGTCAGACCTAAGAGTTGTTCTCTCATGGTAAATCATCTTTTGTTTATGGTTTATTTCACGATCACAATGACCCAGGTTTTGAAAATAAGTGTAACTTATAAAGATTAGACTGTCATTTTTTAATATATGAAAGACCGTAATATACATTTTCGCATGCCCAAAGCCAACTAGCATCGACGTGACTTTATGAGCTTACAGTCCAACACTAGAAATTTGTTCCCTCAACAAAGCAATGATAGTCAAGCCCCACCACCGTTTTCCCACTTTCGAAAATCCTTTCCCACGCCAATATTATGGATGGGCGAAAACCAAGGTTCACCGTCCAACCAGTTGGGCATCAAAATTGTGTCACCAACAGTATGTACACAAACGTTGATGAGTCCACAGACTCTAGACACAACAGTTACCCCTTCACACTCGAAACAGCCTCGACCAACACGTCTTGAATCGACCTCAAGGTCGTGGGTTTTCGCAACTCTCGAAAGACCGGTATGTCCACCTGTTCTGGATTGCTTCCAGTGACCAACACGATTTGAAGAGTGGGATGTATTGATTGCACGGTGCGGACAAACTCAGTTCCAGACAATCCAGGCAGTTCCAAATCCATCAACAACACATCTGGTTTCCACTCTTGAACCACTTTGATGGCAGAGTTTCCATCTAGGCAGGAGCGGACTGTACACCCCACTCGTCGAAAGTGATCAGTATAGAGCGATACAATGTCTATATTGTCATCCACGATCAAGAGTTTCAACCCCTTTAAAGTTCGGGTCTTCTGCATAGACGAGGCGTGAGACGGTCTACGCTCTTGAACAAGAGGAAGCGAAAAGTAGAAACGACTTCCTTCACCAACCGTACTGTGAACATGCAGTTCCGTGTCCATCAAGGTCAACATCCCTTTGCAGATTGCCAAGCCCAAGCCGACACCCACAGCATGAATGGAACGTTCTCGACCAAAGGGCTCAAAAATGGACTCCAAATGTTTGGGAGAAATCCCCACTCCTGTATCAGACACCGACACTTCTACAGACTCATTCGTGTGCTGAACAGCCAATGTCACGGCTCCCTGCTCCGTATATTTGATGGCATTGCTCACCAAATTGACGATGACCTGTTTCAAACGAACGCGATCACCAAAGACATAAACCGAGGATACAAGATTGAGCTTCAACAACAGACCTTTCTGTTGAGCGGAGAGTTCAAATTCTCGATGGACTTCTTGAACCAGTGACACAACATCCACGTACACCATGTTGAGGTCCAATCGGCTGCGCTCCAAGGACGAAAAATCTAGAACATCATCCAACAACGATGCCAACCCCGTTGAAGCAGATTGCAAAGACCGCATGTACTGTTGTTTCTTGAGTTCGGACTCTGACAGTTCCAACATTTCAACCGACGCCACGATGACGGTCAGCGGATTTCGAATTTCGTGTGAAAGATAGGCAATGAACAAATCCTTGGCCTGATTGGCGACCTCAGTCTGCTGTTGAGCTTGGGTTCGAACTTCCAACTCTGACTGGATTCGACGCAGCAACTTGTCTTCTTGACGTTGATTGTACATCACCAGTGCCATCGCGGTCACTGTACACCAAATCAGCACCACCATGGTAATCCAAGGAAGTTGAGGTCCGACTCCAAAATTGGGATAGTACAGACTGCCAACCCAGTGAAACACCGTTATTACCGACAGTGCGAGCCCAGTTCCCAAAGCACGTCTATGCCCCCCAATGATACCCATGAACATGGTTGCCAATGGATAGGTAAACAAAACTGGACTGTGAATAAAGCCTGTCCAAATGGGGGCTTGAAAGAGTTGCAAAACCGTTGTGATCAAAATGGCAAGGCTTGGCCAGCGCATAGAAGAGCAAAATCTCAGAAGGATGAAACTGCTACACGTCAGCGTGTGACCACCAGCCACAAAAGCATAATAAATTCCATAGGTCGGTTGAGATATCCAACCACACAACATCGTCAACAAACAAAGCGTTCCTGCGACAATGCAGAACAGAAGCATGATCCGAGCCCGCTCAAAGGTCTTGGCATCTTCTTTCAGCGATGGGTGCAGCCACCAATCCTCAAAGTGCAACCATGTTTCCAAAATGTTCTGCAATAATTTTTCCAGTCTGACTTTAAGAAAGACTATACAAAATTAGAGACACAAATTTGAAAATATATAGCTTTATCAAACACTTTTTGACTTTGTCTGCTCAGGGTTGTTGAATCAATCGAAACGTCGTGGTTTGATCTGTTTCAACCGAAAAGGTCAACGTGTAGGACAAGGTCATTTCATCCCACTGCGCTTGCCAAAAATCATTTTCATGCACTGACTGATCGACATCTGCCCAAACGCCATTGTCAAAGGACTGCAATCGCCAACCATCTGCACGATAGAGTTTTGCAATGCTGATGGGGGTATATCCAAAGCCTCCACTCACCGTAAATTCTGCGGCAATCGTGTCCATTACTCCTTCCACAATAACCGGTTGGTGTTGGGTGACTGTACCCACCATCGCCGTTACCGAAAGTGCGTTGTCGGCCGCCAACAGTTCAATGATGTTTGTACTGCCAAAATCTGTGGAAACGACAGAAGCCATGTCTACGCTTGGACCGTAATACAACGAAATGTCGTTGGGAACAACCAGATACTCAACGATGAGGTCGACGTGGCTACCCGCTTCAATCAACGTATTTGAAGGGTCGTAGGGCAATCCCACCTCAAAAGCCATTTGAGACCATCCACCGTTGCGGGTACGGTTGATGTTGATGTGGGGTGTGGTGATCGACTGTCCATTGATGGTGGCTTGATAATCCCGAATGACAAAGCCAACATCGGCAACGTGCTCGGGTAAGTTTCCACCCGTTTTGTTGCTGTCGTACATAAATGCCCAAGGATGAGCACCGGTCAAGGTAATTCCCCTGTCGCTTTGAGATGCGTACCCCGTGCTGTTGTGGTTTGGAACCACACCGTCAAACAACACCCCTGTGGCGTCACCATAGGCGTATTTGGTAAAACCATTGTCGGAATAATTGTCGGCGGCGATTTGAAAGAGCGCCAATCTCGAATATTCAACATCGGTCAAAAAATCGTAGCGCAACACATAGTACGCCCGTACAAGATCATCAGTGCGCACCAAGTGGGTCTGTGCACTAAACTCAATGGCATCGTCCGCCGTTCGACCAGCATAGACGACATCGGTCATGACCGGTCCCGGTGAACGATACACCGTTTTTAATTGTGTTGGTTGCTGACGCTGTCCGTTTGCATCTACATAGGTCAAGAAGTCTGCACCCCCAACATTTCCAGTCCAATTGTACTGACCGTTGACGTTCATCAAAAATGGACGTACATCGTCCACCATCGCACGTCTCAATGTCTTGTCCGGATCGTAAGTGATCGACTCGCCCCAAGCCCCCAATGCCGATTCATCCCACTGCTGATTGGCCCCCCAACCGACCAAACTCAGTTGGGCATGAGATGCCGCAAAGGTTTCTCCCCACTTTCCAATCGCCACCGTCAGTTCCATTTCATGTCCACCACTGGAAACCGTTGGGGTAGAATACATGTGAAACCAATTGGGCCAGTATCCTGGAATGTGCCAGTTTTTAGACACTTGAATGGGAATTCCCGTGGGTTCTTTGTCCATCGAGCGAAAGAGTGGAGCACCACCGGTAATGTTAAACGTGGTATTGATCGGTCCATCGAAAAATAAAGGGATGTGCAAGTCTTCGTTGCTGCTGTGGTTGATGTCCAGCCAATGACGGTTGTAAATGTTGAAGTCGCTCCCGTTGCTCCAGTTGGCAGAGTTTGCTGATGCACCCGACCCTCGAATGTTGCCGAGCACCACTTGAAACATTCCGCGCTCCCAATTCCAAGACGCCATCGCGGAAGAATTGGTAAAGTCATCGCTTTGGTTCATCTGCCTGGACTGGACCTCCACAGTACCTTCAGGGTCTAGATACATCGAAATTTGCTCAGTGGAAAGGTCCTCACTCGGAATGATGACCACTGGAATGGACAATTCTTCCCCAGCTGTCAGTTCCGTCACCGTTCGAGAAATGACGATCTCACCCGTAGAACCTTGTGTGATGTTGTCCGTACTTTCTGGGGCAATCACCACCCAATGCACACCATCCACGTCTATCACCTCGATGGCGCGTGTACCATCCAGTACATTGACCACTTGTGCTTGGGACCACAAATCGCCTCCCAAAATGGTTTCTATCGATATACTTCCAGTATAGGAAACCGTCGATTGTACTCGATGGGTGAGCACCAATTGCTGAGGCGTCGATGAAATTCCAAGACTCCCCGTCAAATCAGTGCTGCCTTGATAGAACAACTCTGGAATTTCAATGTGTTGCTGAAAACGGCCCATGTCCATCAGCATGGATGGATTGTCAGCAGCGTGCGCTCCTGTTTCATCACTGTTTACAAAATCGGTGGCCTCCATCACAGTACCGTTGATGTTCACAACATAGGTCACCTCAGAAGACAAACCCGACGCAATCCAAGAATCTTCAGATAGGCCGGTCTCATCCATTGACAACGGAGTGCTGTTGTGGGCAAGTCGCGTCAGGCTTCCCGTAGACAAATCAAACTGCGCACCGTAATGACCCGTTACAAAATGTCGTGTGGTATAAAAACCATTCTGGTTGAAATTGGGGTGGCGAAAATTCTCCGGCCAATAAGTAAAAGCATAGTCTCGATTGGTGGTTGTAGGACAATCACACTCATACTCAACCTCGACATTGATCTCAACACTTGCGCCATTGACATCCTCGTCAAAGGGCGTCACTCGACAGGTCACCTGCTGTGGAAACAGAACAAATTCACTGGACAATGACGCCAACGTCTCCGATTGCTGAACGCTGTCCAGTGTCGCACCGTCTGCGTCGAGCCATTCGAACAAATACTCTACCGTATCTCCATCGACATCCAAACTTTCAACAACCACCTCACAGAAAATATCATCCGTCTCCAAACGAGGAAATTCTGGCGTCAATTCAATCTCTGGAACTGTTGGAGCCGTGTTGGCAACTTCGATGGCATTAGTAGTTACAGACAGACCATGTTCGACACCGTCAAAGGGTGTCACCACCGCATAAACCGTGTCTTCTTTGCCAAAGTGAGTCCCACTCAGTGTATTGTTTGATCCCGTTTGTACAATCGTGTCCTGTCCCGTCGAATCCACCACGTGCCATTCAATCTCTGCGGTAATGCCCTGCTCTGGATTGACATCGCTGAGTCCAACATCCACCTCCAATACGTCGTTGGTATACAAAGTGTTCTGTACCAGTTCAGCAGAAGTGACCACAGGCAAGGTGTTCTCCATTAAAACAGTGATGGCATCCGAAACGCTTGCGCCGTGGGCATCGACGCCCTCCACCGTACAAGCAATGGATTCTCCAACAGCCAATACTGTAGCGTCCACCGTCCAAGCAGTTCCAACAGCAGCTGTCGTTCCATCAGCCAAGACCCAGGTGTAGGATGGTATCAGCACACCGTCGTTCAAATCTGTAATCTCTCCAGCACAAACCAAAGTTTCACCGTGTTGTGGAGTCCCCACAATGCTGGGCAACGCAGAAACAACGGGTGGCGTGTTCTCTATTTGCACATTGACACTGTCTGAGACCAACTCACCCTCCGCATCGGTCACCGTTGCAGTACAAGTCAACACATCACTGGGGGCTACAAGTGTTGGTGTCAAAGAGAGTATCGCATCTGTTCCGAGTACACTGTCCGTAGACCACTCTACACTGCTGCTCACCGCACCATCGATGTCTGAACCCACAACCACACACTCTACTGTACCATCCGCAAAGACAGAACCATTGGACTGGATACTGAGTGCATCGATGCTGGGTGGGGTATTGACAACCACCACACTGGCTGACTTGGACTCTCCATACACGCGACCATCATACGGGGTCACTTGGCAGAGAATCTCTTGACCCACCATCAACAAACCATTCCACTCGTTGCTGGTCTCAATTTGCTGAACACCATCGACAAACCAACTCGTTTCCACAGATACGCTGTCCCCATCGATATCAAATGCGCCATCGGGCACACAAGTTAGGGCATCTTGCGTACTGGGATTCTCAGGCGTCAACGCTACTCCCATCAGCACTGGAGCGCTGTTCTCAACCATCGCCGTTGTCGACATCGATGCCACACCGCCATACCCATCTTCCACCGTGACGGTGCAACTGATCTCATCGTCTACAGCAAAGTTTTGGGGGGCCAAATAGAGTTCTGCCGACTCTCCAACAACCACACCGTTGTGGCGCCAAACCAACGAGGGCGTTGGAACTTCCATGTCTGGGTCAGATTGAGAGGACGAACACATCAGTGTACTGTCCAGCCGGAATGAATCTCCTTCAATGATCACTTCCGTGACAGTTGGAGGTTGATTGGAGACCGTCACTTCGACCGAGCCTTCAACTACATCCTGACCATCGGTGATTGATGCCTGACAGGTCAGTACATCGGTGGGTTGAACCCAAGAGGGATCGATCACCAAGCGTTCTGATACTCCAACAGTTTCAGCCTCATACAGCCATTGATAGGTGACCTGTACTGGGTCATTGTCCGCATCCGCCACGTTGGCTGTGCATCGCAACTCACTGTCAGTTGTCGGTTCACTGGGCTCTATGATTAGATTCAATAATTCCGGTGCTGTATTGATCTCACTTGTATCTTTTTCGCCACAGCCCAACATCGACAACAGTAGAATGTTCATGTTCACCTCAAATGCCACTTTGATTCAGTGTATCCGAGTTTGATTGGTGTTTCTATTGATCTGGTGGATGCCAAAGTATTGGGTTCTTGAATGGTATCGAAATATCGACCACCATAATACATCAAAACAAGGGATCGTCTACCAACTCTTCAATTTCGTCGATGCTTTGACAGTCCAACACACGACTGACGACATCGTATCGATGCCCAGCCCGCATCATCGCCGCAATGTCCTTTTGTTTGCGTTCTGCTTGCTTGGCAGGGTCATTTCGATAAGCCCCAAAGCGCCTCTTGCGAGCATAGACGACGGCGGCTTCCAAAGCTGGGTCCTGCATTTGGCTGTGAATTTGCTGAATACTGTCGTCTATGATTTGATTGTCGACCCCTTTTTCGCGAAGTTTCATTCGAATAAAAGGCACACTTTTGCCACGGTTGGTATAATGCTCGACCCACATGAGAGCGACTTTATCATCTTTGATGCGCCCTGCGTCCATGACCTTTTTGACCTGTGCTGAAACCAAGTCTTCACCCATTTGACGCTCTTCTTCGGTGACTTTCTCGCCCCTTTTGCGCCAGTTTCTCATCAGGCGACGTTGCAGTACTCGACGCAACTGAGATTCGGTGGCGATGTAGCGACCCAGATACTGATCGCTGGCCCACTCTATTTGTTTGACGGTAATTGGCTTGGGCACCCAATTTGGATCGCGCTTCTTTCGTTTTCTTTGGTAGTTCATACCGTTATTGTAGTGGATTTACACACCCAACACAATCGAGAACTGCGATATCGGACGGTTATTGACCGTTGTCGGTTATTCTGCTTGCAACTGTGGATATTTCTTCAACAACGCAGCGACGTCTTCCGGACTTTCTTGTTGAAGTTGCTTGAACAAGACCTCCGTTTCTGACCAGCGCTTCAACTCTGCCAACGCCTCCACTTGAAGAACTTTAGCCTCCAAAGCCGATCCGGTTCCTGGAAAATCATCCAGCAACCCACTGGAACGACGACGCACAGATTCCCAAGCACCTCGTTTGGCGTAAAATTCTGCAATCTGGAGTTCTTTTTTTGCCAATCGCTCTACACATTCGGTTCGCTTTTCGGTGACGTCACCCAAATACTCAGACTCTGGAAAGCGCTTCTCAAAACCAGTCCAACTTTGAATGGCCTGTGCTGTCCATTTCTGATCTCGCCCTGCAAACTTCGGTGCCTTCTTATACAACGTCATCCCGATTTGATAGGTGGCATAGTCGACTTTCTCGTGTCTTGGATAGCGACGGCGAAAATCATCGTAACTGTACCGCGCCAAATCCCATTCTGTTTTTTTGAAATACACGTCAGCAATGGCCAACTCTGCCATTTGAGCCAAAGGATCGTCTCTGTAGTAGTTTCGGACAATGTTGAAGTACTCCACCGCTTTGGTGTAGTTGCCTCGATCCATGAATTTCTGTCCCATGTCGTATTGCTCTTGGGCTGATTGTGTCGCCGCTTGCACCAAGGACATCACACATAGAAAAAGCAGATTGAACACCGAAAACCCCTTGTCGTTTGTTGGATGGAACCTATATCATTTAATGCGTCCAACCAATATATACAACCGCATTTATCTGTAGAACGCAGGAGACCACCATGAACATTCCAAGCATTGACTTACGAACCTTCATCATTCAAATCGCTCAAGGTGCCCTTGTTGGCCTCGGAGAAATTGAAGATCCAGAAACCAAACAGACGTCGGTCAACCTTCCATTCGCCCTTCACAACATCGGTGTCATCCAGATGCTGGCCGAAAAAACAAAAAGCCATCAAACAAGTGAAGAAGCAGAACTCATCAAGGCTCTACTCAAAGAATTGATGGACAAAGCGAGCCAACACAGCACATAACATCAAGAATAACGTCACAAACCTGCAACATTTGCCAACACATTTGAATTGACATTTTCGCATTCAATGGCTACTTTGTAATGTAATGGTGCCTTACCACCATGACACTACTTAATTTGACCCCATTGGAGGAAACTATGTTTCTTGGACTTATTGGATTGATGTTCGCCTGTAGTGGCGACAAAACTGGCGAAACTGGCGAAGAAGTTGTTGCAAACTCTTGCCCAGACGGTGCAGAGATCACCATCAGCAACACCTACCCTACTTCTGACGCAGCAAACTTCTACATCTCAGACTCTATTGAGTTCACACTGAGTGCAGAAGACCCTGCCGCAACATTGTCTTTGACTGGCCCTGAAGGTGATGTTGCTGGAACAAGTGCAGTAGACGGCACCAAAGTGACTTTCACTCCCGATGCACCTCTTGCACCTTCTTCTGCATACACTGCTTCTTTGAGCTACTGCAACTCTGAAGAGCCTGTAGACGTTGCGTTCTCTACTTCTGAATTGGGTGAAGCATTGACAACAGACATCGTTGGCAAAACTTATGCTGTAGACTTGGCTTCTGGAAACTTCGTACAACCTCCCGGCATCGGTTCTTTGTTGGGTGGTTTGTTCACCAACAACATCCTATTGGGCATCACTGGTGCAGACGCAAACTTGGAAATCATGGGTGCCATCTCTGTAGAAGGCAGCACTGATCAAGACATGTGTACAGAAACCTTTACAGACTTCCCTGCTGCTGACTTCAGCGGTTCTCCAATGTTCTCTATCCCTGAAGGTGATGTAACATTGTCTGTGGCTGGTTACACTGCAACCATCTACTCTTTGTCTGTATCTGGTACATTTGCTGCTGACGGTTCTTACTTCGGTGGTGGTGAACTCAGTGGTGAACTTGACGCTCGTCAGTTGGTTGACATCGTTGGTGGTTTGATGGACGGTGTTGAGTCTGCAGACGACGTTTGCGGTCTTGTCGCTGGTTTCGGTGTTTCTTGTTCAGAATGTTCTTCTGACGGTGAAGCATACTGTGTAACATTGGAAGTAAACCGTTTGGTTGCCAATGAAACTGGTGTCACTTTAGAGGCTATCGATGAAGAAGCCATCACTGCAAACAGTGAATGTGCTGAGTAATCGCATTTTTGTTTTCATCAGTGTCTAGTATTGGGTTCTAGTACTACACCGATGACACAAATCGACTCTCTCCTGATTTTGGAGAGGGTCGATTTTCGTTTTAGGGTTTATTTTGAAATGCCGCTTTCAGTAAACCCATCACTAAATAGAAATGGCACTCATCACAGCTATGGCAAACATGTCAAAATCTTCCGGACGGTCTCTATCTATCTGCTGTAAAGCCTCTTGATCGAGTTTCATGAGATACCAAACGGTAAACCCCTCCCAATGACCATACTCAACCTTGACCAAGTTCAGGTAGTCGCAGGGTTCCAAGCTGCCCCATCCAAGTTTTGAAGGCAGTGTACTGTGAAAGTAATCACCATCACGCCAGGTGTGTGAACCAGTTCGTCCCTCCAATTCCAAATCGACCGTCGGATAGTACCGCCCCTCATCGTCCCCTTCGACAAACTCACCCAGCTGAACTTCCACCGAACGTTCAAGACGAGGGTCACATCCTGTCTCATTCTGAAACACCAATTTGGCAACTACATCATACACACTGGTCTTATTGTCAAAGATAGCCCTCAGTTCTTTGTATACAAAGCCATAAAACCAATGGCGCAAGTATACATCTCCGATCTCTTCTTTTGTTGGAAGTTTCTTACCACACGTAGAACAAAAGTTGCTACTCTGTCTGTTCCAATGCCCACAGTGCTCAGGTAAATCGGGAATAAAGTCTTTGATGGTTTTCTCACTCATATACGCTCCATGTCTACCTGTACTCTAGCAAAATCGAGGACACCTTGGAACTCAGTCGGAATCTCAGAATCGAACTGCATCCAATCTCCATTCGGATGCTGAAACCCCAGCGTTTTGGCATGTAGAAGTTGACCAGTCAGTCCTTTCAACACGGGTCTCCAAGCGGATGTTGGATCACCTTTGCGCCCATAAAACGGATCTCCCAATAGTGGATGACCGATTGATTCCATGTGCACGCGAATTTGATGGGTGCGTCCGGTTTCCAATCGACATTCAACAAGACTCACCAAGCCACCCTTGCCACTTTGTGCTGGAATACCGTGTGCAAGGGGTTGAACATGGGTCACTGCACGCTTTCCATCTTCTACCACCGCAAACTTGACCCGCTTGGTTGGATGGCGACCAAGTGCTTTGTCGATGGTTTGTGTGGTCACTTCTCCCCACGCAAGTGCCAAGTATCTCCGTTCAATACTGTGGTCTTGAAACTGGGCCTTGAGACAGTCAAAGGCTCTATGCGTTTTCGCAATGACAAGGAGCCCTGAAGTATCTTTGTCGATGCGGTGTACGATACCGGGCCGCATAGGTTCTCCAACACCCTCATCTATTTTATCTACCAGACCGTTGATCAGCGTACCCGAAGGATTTCCAGCCCCTGGATGCACAACCATGCCAGCCGGTTTATTCACAACAACAACGTCCACATCTTCATATACGATGTCGATTTCAAGATCTTGAGGAATGACAGATATCGGGTCTGCTTCTGGAACATCAACAACAATACACTGTCCAGACTTTGGTTTTCCAGAGGCCTTTAAGGACTTACCATTCAGCGTAACGCGACCTTCTTTACACCACTTTCCGACCGCAGACCGTGACACAGAGAGTTGTTTGGACACCCACTGATCGAGCCTACCACTGTCCTTCGGCACGACCAACGTATGCACAGACACTTAAAAGCCCATGCGGTTCAAAAACCCCGTCACCACGTTGCGGTCTTGAATGCCCAGTGAACGAGAAATATTTTTCACAACCCCACGCACAAACACTGGCGTTGAAAATACCGAAAAATCTTCATTTTCAATGGCGTTGATGAACCCAACTGGGACATTGGTTTGCTGACTGAGTTGACTGGTGGTCAATCCTTGATTTTCTCGAATCGCTCTGAACAACCGACCCGTATATCCGTGCTGTCGAACCAAATCCGCAACGGTGACCGGTGCTTTGGGTTTCGAGACCTTCGATGTAGAATTAGTAGAATTAGAAGTAGCGGTCTTTGATTGAGTCTTGTTGGATTGGGTAGACTTGGGATTGCTGGGTTTTGATGTCGAAGAGTTCGCAGCATTGGCTTCATCCGGATGTACACGAAGGGTGGTGTCTTCGGTGTACTTTGACTTTTTGGATTGCGACATGCGCTCTTTTAATGTATCCAACGGTGCCTTCTTCGTAAGGGGCGCTTTGGTAGAGGCTGTGCCTTTCTGGCCTTGACTCTGACGTTGAGGCTTGCGACGGATCAGTTCTGTGGCATCCATATCTGTTCTTTGGGTGCGTTGATTCGGCACCACTTGTTCAATTGTACTTCGAACATCTGCCCGCTGAGAGCGATTTTTCATCGAACTTGGTCTGGCTCCCAAAGGTTCAGTCTTCTCTTCCTCGGGTTTTCTTTTGGGTGCGGGTGCCTTCAACAACGGCGCTTCCTGCAAAGGCAACGTGGTCAAGGAAGCCAACAATCTCAGTGCTGACAATGTTGTATTGTCCACAACCACCTGTTCAACCTTGTCCCACAACGCTTCCTCGGTACCTGGAATGGCACTGTCACTGGCGTCTCGAAAATGGTTGTAGAGATTGCGACGTGCTGGATCGGTCAAAATTGTCATTGCCTCTCGCAAGGCTCTCTCTTCACGGTACAGTTCCGCCATCGCTGACTTGGAGCGTCCCGCAGAACTTTTGCGGTGTACCAAAGCGCCAAGTTTGCGCTTGTAGGCCGCCCGAACTTCCAACATTGGGGCAGTCTCAGAAATTCCCAACATGGCATAGAGATTTTGTGTCACAATTCAACTCCCTTATTGAAGCGCATTTTGAGTCTTACAGACCCGTTGAAGCCAACCCTTCGCATACATAGGCATCCATAATGCCTGATATTGAACCATAGGCTTCATACTTTTCAAACTCTTGTTGTACGAATCCACCATAGAGCACGCTCATGTCAATGTCAAGCGTGTAACCACTGTCGCGGTCTCCTTCTAGATCAAATCGGTACTCTCGAGGTGCACCTTGCCACCAAGTCCCTGTCCAATAATAATCTTTTCCATTTCCGTCGAGGTTCATAAATTCGAACTCTCCTTCCCCCATCGCACACCCAATGGCCGTCGCTGCCACCACGATGGTGTCATTTTCCAACGATACGGACCCTTGCCAGTCCGTCAGTTTGATGAGCATGTTGCACTTCCCAGCAGACAAGACGTTTACGGGGTCAAAGGGGTCACTGCCCACATTGAGATAATTGACCACATCCGAACAATTGGCCTTTGGATTGCTGGAAATGTAAGCCCAAAAAGTGTTGTTGATGTCAAAGGCAAATGCCTTGTAGCCTTCAAAGTCTGCAGACAAAGACAGTTCTGGATGGTCGGGCGTAACGGTACCCACCAATAGAGGCACCAACTCTTCTTCCTTTTCGCCACAGGCAAGCGCAAGACTCAGTGCCGCCAAATACAATTTTGATTTCATGCTTTCACCCTAGCAAAGTGTTTGTGTTCTTGATTTTGCAACAACCGTTGCCAACTATTCTTCCGTTGCGTCCGATTCATCCGCCCGCATCGACAACCATTTTTCCATGTAAGGATTGAGTTCCCCACCCATGACCTTGTCTACATTGGACGACTCATGATTCGTTCGCAGGTCTTTGATCATTTTATATGGATGCAAGACATAGGAGCGAATTTGAGACCCCCACTCGATTTTCTTTTTGTCGGCGTGGGCTGCGTTGGCGACTTCTTGACGCTTTTCAAGTTCGGCTTGGTACATCTTACTTTTGAGCATCTTCATGGCGCGATCTTTATTTTTGTGCTGTGAACGCTCCGCTTGACACTGCACAACAATGCCCGTTGGAATGTGTGTAATCCGAACCGCTGAGTCCGTCGTGTTGACGTGCTGTCCACCTGCCCCACTGGCACGATAGGTGTCAATGCGCAAATCAGACTCTACGATCTCAATTTCAAAGTTGTCATCTACATCAGGGGAGACTGAAACCGAAGCAAAAGAAGTGTGTCGACGAGCATTGGAGTCATAGGGAGAAATTCGCACCAAACGATGAACCCCACTCTCGGCTTTAAGGTAACCGTAGGCAAAAAGTCCTTTGAAGGCGATGGTACAACTTTTGATACCCGCTTCTTCATGGGGAGACTCTTCGAGCAACGTCATCTTGTACCCATTTTTGGTTCCCCAGCCCAAATACATTCTTTTGAGCATCGACGCCCAATCAGCCGCTTCTG
This sequence comes from uncultured Myxococcota bacterium, assembly GCA_965661985.1. Lineage (GTDB taxonomy): Bacteria > Myxococcota_A > UBA796 > UBA796 > UBA796 > CAJWHX01. The sequence continues at coordinate 14,039 of CBFIFY010000071.1, forward strand.
TTCCACCTGCGCCTGAGTTAATCTCGACGATGGCATCGTTTTCATCGGCTTCTTCAGAGAGCAAACGCTGAATCTCCACCTGTTTGAGTTCTTCCAGCAGTCCTTCCATTTCTGTGGCCGCTTCTTCTCTCAGGTCTTGATCTTGCTCTTCTTCTGCCATTTCAATCAAGGTTTCAATGTCCTCAAGTGTACTCTCCAAACGCAAGAAACTATTGACTCGTCGCTCGATACTGCTCTTTTCTTGGAGCAATTTCTGGGCTCTGCTGTGATCATCCCAAAAGGTTGGATCGGTGGCCAAGAAGTTCAGTTCTTTAACGCGTTCCTGAATTTGAGCGATGTCAAAGACGCCCCCGGAGCGCATCTATACGCTCGGCCGCATTTCGTTTGGCTTCATTGAAATCGATCATGACGGTTCTCCTGACACTGGTATTTCCAATCAGTTTAACTGAAAATGCCCGTTTGATCTAGTGCTGAAAGGTAGCCAAAATCTCTCGTTCTTTGGCTTCCATCACCTCAGCTTCATCGTCTTCAATGTGATCATAGCCAAGCAGATGCAAAATTCCGTGCACCAATAAGACTCGAAGTTCTGTTTCTATACTGTGCCTACGCTCCTGTGCCTGTCGAATGGTGGTGTCCATGGAGATGATGACATCCCCCAAAAGGTTGTCTTCCAAGAAAGCAAACTCACCCTCTCGCTGGGCAAAGGACAACACATCGGTCGGCTTGTCTTTACCTCGATAATCTCGATTGAGTGGGTGTATTGTCGCATCATCACACAATACAATGCTCAGTTCTGCGTCGATCAAGCCCAACAGCGTCAGTACATGCTCAGCAACCCCAGTCGCAAAGGCTTCCCATGCTTCTGTATTGGTCAATTCCAATGTTGAAATGTCTATTTGCATTTTCTCTCCCATTCAAACGTCAATAGTCATTTCTTTCTAACACCCAGTCCCACACGTGCACTTTCGCTACTGACTGTTGGTCGATTTTTCACTGTCCGTTCCACCCTCTTCAGACTTGGGAGGAATCAACAAAGGGTTTGGGGTTTCAAGCGTGATCACCGGCGCCGTCTTTTTGACTTTTTGAGACGGCATTTTGGGGTACTCAATGCGCTGGTGATACATGTTGGTCATCGTCGTCGTAAAGACGTCCATGATGATGTACAGTTCTTTTAGCGTCAGTGGGCACTCTTCAAACTGCTCTTCGGTGATCGCCGAATTGACCAGTTTGGTGATCATGTTTTGAAAATCGGTATGGGAAGGTTCTTTGAGTGTTCTACAAGCGGCTTCTACTCGATCGGCTAAGAAGATGATGCCTGCTTCGCGCGTACTGGGTCGCTTGCCATCGTACCGAAAATCAGCCTCGTTGACCTCATCGCCCTGTTCAGCATTTTCCAAGGCTTTGATGTAGAAGTACTTCATCAAACTTGTACCGTGATGCATCTCAATGGCGTCCAAAATTGGCTGAGGCAATCCATGTTGCTTGGCCATGGCGATTCCATCTACAACGTGTGTTTTGATGACTCGGGCCGATTGGTGTGGCTCGAGATTGTCATGGGGATTGGTTCCGCGTTGATTTTCGATAAAGAACTGGGGCTGTAAGGACTTGCCGATGTCGTGATAATAACAAGCAATTTTGGCGTGTAAAGCATTGGCTCCAATCGCTTCTGCCGCCGCTTCACTCAGTTGTGCCATAATCATCGAATGGTGATACGTACCGGGGGCTTGAACAAACAGTTGCCGCAACAGCGGGTGGTTCAAGTTGGCCAATTCCAACATTTTATAATCGGTCACAAAACCCATACTCTCAAACAACGGGAGCAATCCCAATGCCAAGAATGACGAGCCAACGCCACCGATTACACAGAACAACACATCCCACAAAGGTTGAGAATCTCCCATCAACCCTACCGTATCGGTTTGGATTTTGTAAAATGCGATCAAGAGCGCAAGTGCCGCACCCAACAACCCACTTTGCAGCCCAGCCCTCAACAAATTGATTCGATCTCGTGTGTGGGCCAAACTGGCCGCCGCCGTCAATCCTGAGACAATGAAAAAGGTCGCCATGAATACATCTTGCTCCATTCCAAAAGCCAAGAACAATGACATGGCAACGGTCCATACCAAGGTTGTTTCTGAATTGGTCAAGATGCGCAAAATCAATGCCCCTGCCGCCAACGGTGTGGCAAAGAACAATGCGTTGGAACTCATTCCAAAGCCGACCAACTCACTGAGTGGTAAGGACCCCACAACCAGCAAGCGGGCACTGAGCAACACCAACAGGGACAAGACCGTCATCGCTTCGATGTCTTTGACACTCGACGCAAACTTTCGAATGTAATTGACTGAAAACAAGTACAACGAAACCACGATGAAAACAGCCAACCCCAGTTTGACCATCAGTTCACCGACAAATCCACCGCTCCCACCTTGCTCTTCTGCCAACAAAGCCTGCAACATGATCTCCTGTGTTGCATCTACACGGTCTCCCTTACGCACAATCGATTGTCCTCGATTGATTCGTCGAATGATCGGTGGCGTGTTGGACGCTTTTTGCATGCGCATTTGCTGAGTTTTGGCGTGGTTGTAGGTGAAATTCACTTGAATGGATTGTCGTGCAACAATGCTTCCCAACAAGCGAATCTCTTCAGATTGCGAGGACATGTTCGACGCCAAAATCGATACATACTGCTGTACTTCCAATCGTGTTTTCACATTCCGGGCGTCGGTCAAAGAAACGACATCATAGTCTTGCTCAAATTGGCGATGTACCTCAAACACCTGTCCAGACTGGGGGATTTCAGACGCCACATCAATAATGTAGAACTGCATACTGTCTTCCAACAGTCTCAAAGCCACTTGCTGTAAGCCAATAGAATAGCCCAACTCTGTGAACTGGGTCTGTTCTTCTGGACGCAATTCCAACCCCAGCGTACGTTCAAACTCGGCTTGGATTTCGGCTCGTTGTTCATTTGACGCGTCTTCTGACAACTCTTGGTACTTGGAGCGAGCGTTGCCAAATGCCGTGTTGATTCGATGCGCCAAGGTAATCTTCTTTGAAACGTCCAGTTCATAAATGGCGGGCTGTTCATTTGCAACCTCAACCTTTCGCTTCTCCCAAGCGGCATCGTCAACGTACTCAAAATCCACGATGGCTTCTACGTCCTGTGTTGCAATCTCCCCTTCAACAAACTTTGGCAAATCTTGAAAAGACAAATGGGTCGTCAAAATGGCCACGGCGATGCACAGCACCACCATTGACAACATCTTGCGGGTCCATCCACTCATCAATGTTCTCACGACATTCCTGCATGATCATAGGCACGAATGATCGAAGACACCAAGGGATGCCGGACGACGTCTGAGTCCAGCAATCGAATGATCTGGATTCCGTCCACCTCTCTCAAAATACCCAGCGCTTGTCGCAACCCTGACGTTTGATTGCGTGGCAAGTCCACTTGAGAAGGATCTCCGGTCACCACAGCCTTAGACCCCATCCCAATACGCGTCAGAAACATCTTCATCTGCTCAGGGGTCGTATTCTGTGCTTCATCCAAAATCACAAAAGCATCTGATAGCGTCCGTCCACGCATAAAGGCCAGTGGTGCGACTTCAACGATGCCACGTGTCATCAATCGCTCTGCCTTGTCTGGCCCAGCAAGTTCGTTCAAAGCATCATATAGAGGTCTCAAGTAGGGATTGACTTTCTCAACCAAGTCGCCAGGCAGAAAACCCAGTTTCTCTCCAGCTTCTACAGCCGGACGACAAAGAATGATGCGCTTGACTTCTTCTTTGTACAACGCGTTGAGCGCCATTGCCATCGCCAAAAACGTCTTTCCAGTTCCAGCCGGTCCCACCCCAAACACCAAATCGTTGTGGTTGATCGCTTTACAATAGGTCTTTTGGCGCATTGAACGGGGAAAGATTCGCTTCTTTCGATTGCCAACAAACACCGTTTCTTTCACCAAATCTCTAAGTTCAACGTCCGGCTCTTTGATGAGCATTCTCGAGAATTGATCGACTTCTGCCGCATGCAAGGGTTGCCCTTGTTCGATCAAGTCCAACAATTGGAGAGCCACATTGAGGGCTTGCTTGACCGCATCTTGGGTGTCAGCCCGCAAAATGAGTTTGTCAGCGTTTTGTTTAAACGTCACTCGAGTGTTTTTGTCCAACACCTTTAAGTTTCGGTTCGAAGAGCCACAGAACTCTCGCACAAGGTAACTGTCAAAAAATCGGATTTTGGCCATCCAGAAACCACCTTGATCTTGTGGCAATGACAGCTCAAACTTGGAGGATTCAGCGTGTGAGATAACGACTCCTCGGACGACATCGTCCCGTCATATTGTCTACCGCTTGTACAAACACAACGGCATCTCTTCAATTTAACACAGTTCTAGAGATTCTTCACTGAAGCGTCTTTCTCAACGCTGGAATTCGGTCTTAAAGCGCTTCAATGCGGCTTTGGAAATGTTGCTGGACACCGAACGATTTTTCGCCAACGCTTGCAAGTCTTTCTTGCCCAAAGTCATCAGAATACCCATCGCAACCTTGGTGGGTGTTTTGGGGTTTCCAACAAGTGCCATGCGAACATTGTGCTTGCGCATGTATTCCTTGGTGGAGCAGATCGTTCGGATCACCTCATCTGACAGATTGCGGTTGGATGCATACTTGGCCGCTTCTCCTGCATTGACTTTTCCAGATTTTAGTACGGCAACCGAGACCGACTTGTTGGTGTCACGTATGAGAATGCTTCGAGCTTCCTTATTTCCCTTGTACGCAAGTTTGATGCGTTTGCCCACAGGCATGTCTCGAATCTGCTGTTCCAACGATCGAACTTCGTCTTCTTCGGGTTCGGCATCTTTGTCCTTGATCAACGACGCGTCAAAATCAAAGTTGTCTTGTTCATCAAAGGTAAACTCAAAGGCATCCATTTCGATACCGGTATCTACAACCGTCAACACCATCTGACTCCCCAAAGCCTTGGTCAACGCTGGAGAGGGTTTGGACTGAATGGCCGTCATCACCTCCATCAAGATGTTGTCGATCGGCAGTTTGGGTTGCTGTTGTTGCACAGCACTTCTTTTGGGTGCGTCTACAAAGGCCTGCTGCTGTTTGAGCATCGCTTCCAATCGTTCTAACGTTGCCGCAGGACAATTGGGATTGGCTTTCAACGACCAATACACCACTGGATAGAGCAAAAATGTTTGACGGGTATTGGCGAGGTGTTGACAGGCTTCTTTGCCTGCGCGTTGAGCAATCAGTTTCGCAGTGCGTTCATTGAGGTTGGCAGATTGAAAAATATACTCGTCAATGCGATCGAAGGCCGGTAAAAACTGAACGACAAATTCCAACACTTTGCCGTGCGTTTGACGCGTCAGCGCTTCGCCCAGTCTTTTCTCATCCCACTTTGACAGACTCGACTTGGCCAATGCCGAGACGGAATTGTCTGTATCTTGACAAAGGATCATGCACACAGCGAGCGCTTCTTCTTCCGACGTACAGCCCTGCCCTTGTGCCAGCAACAATTTGGACTGATTGTCTGTAGACCGCAACTTTTCTTGGGTTACTGGGGCGATGTTCAAGTGGGTATAGGGAATGCTCATAGAAAACCTCAAGGGTGAAATTTCTCATCAGTCTATGATGATCTACACACCGTTACTATAACCAATTTTCAAGGTACACATCCCCTATTCCGTCTAAACATTGATCGTGATCATTCGCTGTTCTATGGTCATTCAATTCATGAAAGAGAGACCTTCTTCACAACTTATTTTACAGGGTATTCACACTCCACAAAGTAGGCGACACCATAAGGAATGGCAAGGAGCGCACCCAATCCCATCATTACCACACCTGTCTTCACACCGGCGCCGTCTACGATGGGTGACTTCCCATCTTGAGATCTGGCAGCCATAGCAAGAAGAGAAATATACCCCCCAAGCACAACAGAAGAACCTCCCGAAATCACCATACCCTCTAACATCTCGAGATCAACATCACAAATGCGTGGAACGGCTGTCCCCATAACGAGATCCAAGTCAAAC
>CBFIFY010000072.1:0-19555 GCA_965661985.1 uncultured Myxococcota bacterium
TGCTCGTTGCCGTCGCGACGACTCCGTAAGAAGTGCCTTGCTCATCGAAACCTTCCATGCTCATTTGAAGGTCCAGTGTGGTGGGAACATCCCAAACGGTAATTGTGAAATTGAAATCCCATCCCCATCCATCTTCATTGTAAAAGGCAAACGTGTCAACGTCACTGTCAGATGAATGGTAATTGTAAATCTCAATCAGACCATCTCCTTCATCGAGGCGTCCAAGATAGTTGACGGCTCCCGTGTCTCCAAACGTCCATGAGTCATTGGGCTCATAAGGATCTGAGAACCCATCGTCCGGTACACCATCACAATTTTGATCCATTCCATCGCATTCGTCGTCTATTGCGTCAGGAGTGAAACTTGGGTCAGTGTCCAAGCAGTCTCCATCTGCGGGACTGTACCCATCTCCATCTTGATCCTGTTCTTGGGGGTCAACCCATCCATCGTCTGGTATGCCGTCACAGTTTTGGTCGATGCCGTCGTTGCTGTTGTCTGGAACACCTGGATTGATGTTGGCGTCGTCGTCGTCGCAATCGCCTTCAGCCTCAGTCCATCCATCTCCATCAAAATCTTCAATTGGTTCTTCTGTATCCGTATTGTCGTCGGTGTCCTCTGTGTCGACTTGACCACTGTCGGTGTCTTGTTCTGCAGTGTCATCAGTATTCTCACCCGTATCCACATCCATTTCTGCTGTGTCTAAGGGAGAAATGTTCTGTTCAACATTTTTAAAGTCATCGGTACAGGCTATCAATAAAGAAATCCAGAGCATGGTTGATCCCCGAGTGCAAAGTTGGATAGAGTTCTTACTATAACAAAGGATAGCACAATTGATGCAAAGTTTGCGAAAAGCCTTCTTCAGTCTATGTATAGTCTTCGGTCTATTGGGGATGTTGGAACTCATTGCCTGGATTCAAGTTCGGGATGACATATACACTGGCGATACAGGCTATTTTTGGATGTTGAAGCCCAATCTCGATAGGCACATCGACAATGGGAATCATGACTTTCATCTTGCAACCAATGAACTTGGGCTGAGAGATGCATCCGTTGGCGATGATAAAACAGAAAGATGGCTCTTTCTCGGATGTTCAACAACTTTAGGGTGGGGCGTTGAGAGCGATGAGGTATTTTTAGAGCACTTGGAACCGATATTGGAACAGAAGGGGGTTCAGGTGGAACTCATCAACGGTGGTCAGCCGGGGTGGTCTACATCTCAAGCCATCAAAGCCCTGTCGATGTTTCAAACAGTCTCTCCCACAAGGGTATTCATTGGTTTGGGGGTTCGTGATGCCCAGTTGGCGAGTACAGCCGATAAAGATGCCCAACCCAGTCCGTGGATTGTTCAACGCAACCTGTTTAAGTGGCTTCAGTCCATGAAATCTAAGAACGCCACCGTTCAAGTCATGGCTGAGCCTTCCCAACAATACAGGGTCGCTCCAGAAGATTTTCGAGAGTCCCTCAAACAACTGAAAGCGGGGTTTCCCAATGCCCAAGTTGTATTTTATCGATTTCCTCAAGTCGAGTATTCCAAAAAACATGCAGATGTTTTGACCGATTTGGGTGCTTTGGAACCCACAGGCTTTACTTCGGCGGATTTCTTTTTGGATGACCCCATTCATTTGACACCAACAGGGCATTTGAAATTGGCAGAATGGTTCGCTGAGCACTTTCAGCGACAAGGCTCTGGTTCTATGGTTGACTGAACCATCCCAGTTCACTCATCCAGTCCGATACGGCTTTCCCAAAGAGAACAAAGCCTTCGGCATCCGGGTGACCACCATCATAGAACAATGGCTCTTTGATTGATGTGTCACCCTCAAACAAGGCTATGATTTCCGGAGCCAAACCACGAGGTGGGGGAGGCTGTGTCCCTTCTGTCAATACTGTTCCAGTAGAGCGCTCTATGACTTGCTGTTTGCCATTGGAGATCCGTAGACTTACCCCACCAGCAGGCAGGTTGGCATCAAAGATGGGTGTGGTGTCCAACAATGGAATGTTTTGTAACTCTTTTCTTATGAAGGCCACTTCTCTACTGTTGTTGCTTCTGCCTTTTGGATCGAAACTGGCGAGTGGTGGCAAAATGAGTCCCATCTGTATATTCTGTTGTTTCAAGGAACGGTGAATCCTACGCATTGTTTGTGCGTACCCTTGCAAAGGGTTGGGGGTCATCCAGTTGGGTCTCATGGCAACGAGAAGCACTTTGGGTTTGACGTTCTCTAAAATGCTTTGGATGTAGGCTTCCACATGTTCTGGCTTGAGTGCTGGAACACCGGTATTTAATACATTGATGTTGAGTCGTTGTTCAATTTGAGATGGATAGTCTTCTCCAGCAGCCACACCCCAGCCAAAGGTGACAGAGTCTCCAACACACACAATATCCACTTGTTGACTGGACAGTTCCTTGTCTCGAAAGCCATCGCTGTTTGTAGAGACGCGAAAGGACCGCGTTCTTTGTATGGTTTCGGCTTTGTTTTCAGCGAATACTTCCATTGGGTCGTGCGGACGATCAGGAATGATGACCAGAGCCTGTTTCAAATTCGGAAGCAACTTGTGGGCGCGTGGTCCCAACTCGGGCGCTGGTGTACTGATCGTTTCGGATTGGTGAATGCTGTTGCTTTTGGTAAACCAGTATGTTCCACCGCCAATCGATGCGATGATTCCAACAGTAATCAACAACTTTTTCATAATGCAAGCCGACTAGGACTTCTTTTCACAGCGTACTTTATTGTTGATGAACAATGAACCCCCGGTGCGTTTGACCGAGAATTGGTTCACACTGTCTGTGAATGCTACGGCATTGTTGTTGATGCTTTCAATGGTGCAGCGACTGCCAGAGCAAACCCCTTGTGCAGAACCGGACTTTAGTTCCAGTTTTAAACTGAAGACGCCATTTCGATAAATGCGCATGTACGCCATTTCACCGTTGTGCTTGCATTGATAAGTACCAACAATGGAACCTGAACGTGTATTCGCAGATTTTCCCGTTGTTTTCTTTTTGGTCGTACCACCTTTTCGAACGCCTGTTAGTTTCTTACCAAAGAGACCAGAGTAAAGGTAATTCAGGTGACCATAACTATCGGTGTGTTCATTGGCTGCGGCACGAATGATGCCTTGAAGATAGCGTTGAGTCGATTGTGAGCAAGACTGAATCTCATTTTGCACGTGCAACAACCGCGGTTCTTCGTTGTGTAGATAGGGTAGAGCGGCTTTGCCACCGTTTACATTCACCAAAATCTTCCATGTTGAGTAATGCTCTGACGCAACGATTCGATCGATGGTTGGAATGACCTGACAGAGCCAATCACTGTTGCGTTCTGGTAGCAACACGTCGAAGGGATTCCGTTTGTTTTGAACATTCTCAGGCTGTTCGACCTGTAGGGTCAGGACTTGCAGAGTAGGTTCTTCTGGGTTCTGCAACATTCCCATTCCCAGAGCAGAGAGTGGAAGTAGAACCTTGTCTCCGGACCGTTGTAGAGGGGTGAGCAACTCTTTGTTTTCTGCACTTTTGTTATAAATGCCTACATCGATTGTGGATTCAAGTTCCCAGTTTGAGCAAGCTTGATACTCTCCATTGGTGAATACATCCTCGGTCAACCTGTAGCCCTTAAACGGTTTGTGGTACCATTTCTCCAATGTCAACGCGTATGTTTTGGTTCCCAAATGAAGCGCTCTACAGGTTTCGCGAACTTCTGTTTCTGCCAACAGTCCTCGATCCGTCAACTGAAAATTGTTCACCCGCGTTTCATTGACGATGTCATCTCTGGAAATTTCAAACGGTGTCTCAGACGGTGATGACTGCTCAACCACCGTAAAAGCGTCACAGTCGCCTTTGTTTAGACACTTGTTGCCCATATATTTTGGGAGACATCCCAATATTCCAATTAACCCTATTGTGTACACAACTGCCTCAACATTGAAAGTCTACTTAATACCTATGATGAAACGCATCCATCTGCCAATAAGAATTGTTGTGACTTTGTGGGTGCAGGATGGGTTCTGAGTTTTTGAGGAGTTCCACTAAATACCACTGCACCCCCTTTGGAGCCAGCTCCAGGACCCATTTCAACTAGAAAATCGGCTGCTTTCCAAACGTCCACATTGTGTTCGATGACCAAAACAGTGTGCCCATTTTCTAGTAAATGATCCAAGGCTTTGAGTAAGGTGCTTACGTCATCCATATGCAATCCAGTTGTGGGTTCGTCTAGAACAAACAACGTATCTTTTGCCCTTGAGCCTCTTGCAAGTTCCGTGGCAAGTTTCAATCGTTGCAATTCTCCACCGCTCAATTCACTGTTGGGTTGTCCAAGGCGAATGTACCCCAAGCCAACTTGTTGAAGTGCCTTGAGTCGACTTTGGATTGCTTTGTGGTTTGTGAAAAAGGCTTGGGCTTCGTCGACGGTAAAATACAGGACATCAGCAATATTTTTGCCATTCCATTTAACCTCTAAGATCGCTTCATCAAATCTCGAGCCGTCACAGATTGGACAGGGTACCCAAATGTCTGAGATGAAATGCATTTCAATTAGGGTTGCGCCTTTACCCTCGCAATGACTACATCGCCCTTTTTCCACATTGTAAGAAAAGTGTCCTTTTGTGTATCCACGTTCTTTGGCAAGGACCACTTTGGTGAATACATCGCGGATTTTGTCCAACAACCCCGTATAGGAAGCAGTTGTGCTTCTTGGCGAACGACTGATCGGACGTTGATCAATGATGGTCAATTTTTCGATGGGCGCCTTATCCATCAGAAGAAGACTTTCGAAGTGTCGACAAAACCCTTCCAGTACAAGAGTGGACTTTCCAGAGCCGGAAACGCCTGTAACCACGGAGAGACAACCTTTTGGAATGCTCAGTGAAACATCTTTTAGGTTGTGCAATGATACGGGTGGACAGACCAAATATTCATCGCTTTCTCTGGGGGATGATGGCGTGTACACTTTCTTTTGTTCAGAGAGGTACAGCCCCGTCAACGAGTCGCCACTTTTTATGCTCTCAACTGGGCCAGACTGTACCAATTCTCCACCCCATTCTCCTGCACCAGGCCCCAATTCCAAAATGTGATCGGCATGCTCAATGACTTGCTGGTCATGTTCGACGAGCAACAAGGTGTTGTTGTAGGACTTGAGTCTATCCAGCGTTTGAAGAAGTTGTGCTGTGTTGTGAGGGTGCAGTCCAATCGTTGGCTCATCCAGTACGTAGATTGTCCGAGTTAGATTGGAACCCAACTGCGACGCAAGTCGTATTCGTTGAGACTCTCCCCCTGACAGAGTGTGGGTGATGCGGTTCAAAGTTAGATATTCAAGCCCGACTTCTTGCAAAAACTGCAATCTGGACACGATTTCTTTTAACGGTTGCTCAACAACTGTTTGCTCGGTGGGTGTCCAAGTACAGGTTGTCCAAAAACTATGTGCTTCTTCAACGGTCCATTCACAACAGTCGGATATTGATTGTCCGTGAATGGTGATGGCGAGTGCATCGGGGTTGAGGCGTTTGCCTTGGCAGAAATGACAAGTTTCAACATCTCTGAGCCAACTGGTGTCGGCGCTCCATCGGTTGATTCGTGGCACCATGCCTTCCCATTCTGCAACCTTTGTTGAACCGTACATCAAAGCCTGACGAAAAGTGTTGGGATAGTCTTTTACCGGTGTCTTTAGGGAGACAGCATGGTGCTTGAACAATTTGGTCAATCCTTTTAAGAAACGCCGACTTTGTTTGAATGGGATCGTCGCCCAACCGTGCATGGCTTCCCAGTAGCCTTTGTCCTGTTCCAAAAACAACTTGTTCCATTGAACCGTTTGGGATTTTCCCAATCCATCACAGTGAGTGCAGGCACCCAGTTTCGTATTGAAGGAAAACAGTCTTGGGGAGAGTGTGTCAGGTACTTTTTTGTTGTGTGTCACACATAGATGATCGCGTGTAAACTCAATGGCAGGACTGCTGTCCAATGGTTGGAAATAGGCGATGTCTTGACCATATGAATAAGCGAGTTCAATCCCTGTAGCGAGACGCACTTTGGACACGTTGGCAGGTGTGAATCGATCGATGATCAGTGTCGGTTTTTCAAGTATTGTGCCTTCCTTTAGAGAGGTGAGTTTTACCTGTTCTTCCTTTTGCCAGATTCGAACAATGCCATCGTGCAGTAAATGTTCGACGCGAATTGACTGTGGATACTTTGCGAGCAGTAGCCCTTTGGTATCGATCGCTTTCAGGGTGATGGCAGCTTTGGTTGGAGAATGTGCAGTCAGGTCCATTGCACACACTGAACAATGTGGTTTGCCAATCCTTGCGAACAAAATTCGAAGAATATCGTAAATCTCTGTGCTGGTAGCCACCGTTGAGCGTGAACTCCGACCACGATTGCTTTGATCAATGGCGATGGCGGGTGCCAACCCTGTAATTTCTTCCACTGGTGGACGTTGCATTCTTCCCAAGAATCTTCGCGCGTAGGTAGAGAGAGATTCAATGTACCTCAGTTGTCCTTCTGCAAAAACGGTGTGGAAGGCCAGTGAACTTTTGCCGGATCCCGATGGACCTGTGATGACCGTCATCTGTCCTTTTGGGATGGTGGCACTGAGATTTTTGAGATTGTGTGTCAGGGCATTTCGAACTTGAATGTTTCGATGCTTTACTTTTCGAGTGTAGTCGGCTTGAAGTCGTGGTGCAAGATGCGAACGGTTTGAGGCATTAAGAACACTTTGAAGTGCTTTGCCTGTTTCGGTATTGAGTGTGGCAATGTGTTCGGGTGTGCCTTCTCCAACAATCTGTCCTCCATCTACACCACCGTTGGGACCCAAGTCAATGATGTGATCTGCCATTTTGATGATGTCCAAATCGTGTTCGATGACGATGATGGAATGTCCTTTCTCAATGAGGCTGTCAAATGCGTGTACCAGTCTTTCAACATCCGCCATGTGAAGTCCTGTACTTGGTTCGTCCAATACGTATAGTGTGTGCCCTTTGCCTCGTCGACGAAGTTCTGTACCCAACTTGATGCGCTGGGCTTCACCACCCGATAAGGTTGTGCTTGGTTGACCCAATTTGATGTATCCAAGGCCAATATCGCAAAGCACTTCAAGAATGCGTTTGATTCTTGGCTGGTTTTGAAAGAAGGAAAGAGCCTCCTCAATACTGAGTTCCAGCACTTCATGAATGTTTTTTCCATTGTATCGAATTTGGAGCGTTTCATCGTTGAATCGACGTCCCTCACAGGATTCACATTCAACTTCTACATTTTCGAGGAATTGCATTTCAATGGTTTTCCATCCAGCCCCATCACAGTCTTCACATCTTCCGCCACCTCGACTGGGGTCTACATTGAAAGAAAATCGACCGGGCTTGTATCCACGTCTCTTTGCCTCGATGCTTTGTGAAAATAGTTTGCGAATGTCGTCCCAAACCTTCGTGTAGGTTGCGGGGTTGCTTCTTGAAGATCGACCGATGGGCTTTTGATCGATGGAAATAATCTTGTCGAGTTGTTCAACCCCATCAATACCAACATGGGGGAGAGGATTGGTTTCGGCATTGTGAAAGTGTGCTTCTAGGACTGCACAGAGTGTGTCCTGAATCAATGTTGATTTTCCAGAACCCGATACTCCAGTGACCACGACCATTCCACCCAATGGAATGTTGACAGACAGTTCTTTGAGATTGTTTCCAGACGCCTTTTTGATGTGGATACCGGGAAAGGTGAGTTCGCGTCTCTTTTGGGGTGGTTGTAAGCCCTTATCGCCCCTTAGGTATTGAGCCGTTAAAGATTTGCCCTGTACAAAACGTTTACGAGACATTGATGCCACCACCTCTCCGCCTCCGATACCAGCGCTGGGACCAACTTCGATGCAGTGATCCGCCTTAGACATCGTGAGCGGGTCGTGCTCTACAACCAGAACGGTGTTGCCTTGATCTCGTAGATTCTCAAGAACCGACAGCAACTTGAGCTGATCTCGGTGGTGTAACCCAATGCTCGGTTCATCCAAAATGTAGGTGACACCTTGTAGACCCGAACCCACTTGTGCCGCCAAACGGATTCGTTGAGATTCACCACCTGACAATGTAACGGCCGACCTATCAAGAGACAGGTACGTCAATCCAACCTGAACCAGATAGGACAATCGATGCAACAATTGCCGTATGATTGGACCGCCAACAAGTTGCTGATTTTCTGAGAGTTCAATATTTCGAAAGAAATCATAGAGGTTTTGAATGTCGTCACTGCTAAAGTCGTGGATGTTCCGATTTTGAAACTGAACTGCCAACGCAACGGGATTGAGTCTTTTTCCGTCACAGGTTGAGCAGACTTCTTTGGAGCGATATTTCGACAGTCGAGTGTTCGGCGCATATTTCAAGACGTTTCTACAGACTGAGTGCAGCCCTGTCCATCTAGACTTGCTTCTCAATCGCCCATCGCTCCCTCTAAACTGATAGGTGCCGGCTTTGCCCTTCAACAAGGTTTGTCGTTCTTGTGTGGATAGTGTGTCCCATGATTTTGATCCATCAATTTGCAAATGCTTGAGAAGTCCTGGCCACATTGTTTGATCGAGGTGACTAAAAGGCAGACGATTGTCCTCTCCAAATGGAATGAATCCTGTTTGAATAGGAATTGTCGGCTCAAACATCGCATCAAAGTCAAAAGTCTCAACAAACCCCAATCCCAAACACTTTTTGCATTGACCTTGTGGATCGTTGAACGAAAAGAGTCTGGGTTCCAATTCGGGCGCCGTGTGTCCATGTTTTGGACATGAACGTTTGGAGGAAACGAGATGGTATTCATCTTGAATCGTATAAGACAATAGTCCATTGCTCAGTAACAGTGCTTTTTCAATGCTCTTTTGCAGTCTTCGGAGATTTTTGTCTTCCAATTTTGTGCGGTCGATTCGAAGTTCAATTCGGTGCTTTTCAAAACGAGCCAGTTCAACATCTTCTGCCAAATTGTGGAGATTTCCATCAATCCGAGCGTATGTGTACCCATCTCGTCGTGCTTGCAACAATTCTTTCCGATATTCACCCTTGCGATCCAACACAATTGGTGAAAAGAGTTGGATTCTCTTATTGGGGTGTAATTCAAGCAATGACTTTGCAATTTGCAACGGACTTTGCGCGATCAGTGCTTCGCTACACTTTGGACAGTAAGGGGTGCCCAAACGTGCCAACAGCAATCTGAGGTAGCCAGAGATTTCTGTAATGGTGCCAACGGTTGAGCGTGGATTTCGATTGACAGTTTTTTGATCGATGCACAAAGTGGGGGACAACCCTTCAACACTGTCGACATTTGGACGTTTCATCTGCCCCAGAAACTGTCGAGCATAGGATGATAGAGATTCCAAGAAACGCCTTTGCCCTTCCTGATGGATGGTATCAAAAACCAAAGATGACTTGCCTGAGCCACTCAATCCAGCGATGACCACCAGACGGTCTCGTGGGATGGAGAGAGACACATTTTTTAAGTTTCTTTCTCGAGCACCCAAGATATGGATGTGGTTGTCTTTTTTCATGTGCAATCCATTGGTGAGTTGAACTTCATACGTATCTGTACAATAAGGCTTGTCCACTTGTTTTCGGACAGAGATGGTTGAAGTCATTATCTTGTCAGATATATATTGATAAAACGATGCACACATTTTTGAACCAGGTGACGAAACAATGTCTACAAGACGAAATTTTTTGCAAGGGTGTTCTGCAATAGGGCTCATAGCCTGTAACAGTTCAAAAGAAGCCGACTCTGGTCTTGATCCGATTGGTATTCGTCCGGATGAACCTGTGCCTTGGGAGCCTGCCGGTACACTTGACACCATGGCTTTTCCAAGTGGAATTCAGGTTGGGGATGTTCAGGGTGGACATGCCGTGGTGTCAGTACAGACCACGCTTGATAAGGTCGAATGGGTACTGGTTCAACAAAGTGAGACAGAATGGACTGAGATTCAACGAGGTTCTGTCGAGTCTGTGGATGGAACCGTTCAGTTTCGATTGTCAGAGTTGGAATCTGACAGTGCATTTTCTATTGTTTGCTATGATACCAATGGAGAAAATCGTTCCACGACAACCCGTTTTCGTTCTGGGCTGGGTGACGATGACTGGCGCATCGTGACTTTTGGGGCAACGTCTTGTCTTGGCGGTAACCGTCCTTGGTCAAGTCTAACCAAAGCTGCTACCGAACAGTTTGATTTCTTTTTGATGTTGGGCGATACGGTGTACACGAATGCTCGAAATCCGAATACAGCATGGGCTGATTGGAAAAGTGCTCTAAGGGTGCAGGGGTTTCAGGACCTATCTCAGTCTACAAGCGTCATAGCAACTTGGGACGACCATGAACTCGTCAACAATTTTGACTGGGATTTAATAGAAGATCCACAAACGGTCTATGACAATGCTTGGGCATTGATGCAAAAAGCCTTGCCTTTGGACACCGAGCAAACAGGGAAACTGTATCGTAAGGTTTCTCATGGGCAGGTGTGTGATGTGTTTGTGCTTGATTGTCGCGGAGAGCGAAGAAGTGCTGAAGGGTTGTACATATCGGCCGAACAAATGCTGTGGTTGAAAACTGAACTTTCTGCATCTACAGCCCGATTTAAGTTCATAATGAACTCGGTGCCCATTACAGATTTCAATGATCTGATTGGAGAAATTGAAGCCATTGATCGTTGGCAGGGTTTTCCAGAGCAGAGGCTTGAGATTCTGTCACACATTGAAGACAACGGCATCGCAGGCGTTTTGTGGTTGAGCGGAGACTTTCACTTTGGATTGTTTGCACAAGTTTCTCCAGTTGGTCAAGTAGGGGATTCCATGATGGAGATTTTGAATGGACCTACAGGATCATTTATCAATCCGATGGGGGAATTGCTGGTTCCAACAGAGCAATTTCAGCAAGCGGTTGGAACGTGGAGTTATTCGCGTTACGAGTGCAATCCTCAAACAGGAGAGGTGCTGGTACAGTTTATTGGAGATGATGGTGTGGTCTTAATGGAGAGGGTGATTGCTCTATGATTTTTAGGTGTGTTTCTCTCTGTGTATTCAGCGTCTTGTCAGCGTGTTGGATGGATCAAAGTAGTTATCTCTCGGAGAGACTCCGTTTTGAAGACCGAGATGGAGATGGCTTTACACCCAACGACGGCGATTGCAACGACGACGATCCAATGTTTCACCCCGACGCCGACGAGATATGTGACGATAGAGACAACAACTGTGATTATCTGATAGATGAATATCCAGTGATAGGACCTGTATGGTACATTGAAGGTGAATCAGGGTGTATGGACCAGGCAATTGTTTCCTGTACTGAGCCAACGGTACCTTTTGTTACAACAGCGGAATCGTGTGATTGAACTGTTTTGGGGTGGCACTCTTTAGTTTACCCTTGTTGGAAAGTGCGTTCCTGAGAGATGTCTTCGGGATTTTTGTGCATTTCAGCGCGGTCCACGGTGATGTATTCAATCAATGCTTTGGCAATGAGATCACCAATCCGGTTTACCTGATCAAAGCGTGGTTCTAGTGGGCGACCTTGTTCATCAAAGTGCCAAAGAAGGTCTTTGCGTACCTCAATGCCCAGAGACATACAACGCATGGGATCAAACCTGTATGCTTGGATGAGTTCAGGATTGGATTTGAGATGGTTGCGAATGTGGTGGTATGCGTCCAATGCTCTGTTGTACAAGGCTTCTTTGTTTGTATGTGCACGACGAAAAAGGTGAATGACCGAACGCAACGCAGCGGATTCAGCAGAGCGAAAGTTGGTGTCTTTCAACATTCGCCAAACGGCTTTGTAGGCGGAGTCTTGACCTGTTTCTGGAAAGTCCTGTGTGAACCGTTTGTGTAGCCATTCGAAGAAACGCCAAACTTGGTGTCGTACTTCCATCGCACCTTCGGGAAGTAGGTAAGGGTAATTGTTTCCAACGGCGATGTGTTCTTTTTCAAGATTCAATGACAGTCTGGAGACCAATACTCTATCGACCGTGTAATCCGCCAATACATCTGGGTAGATTGGGTCAAAAATGTCCGCTGGCATACGGGCTTCCATTTGATAACTCAACATTCGAGTGACCAATTGCACGTGGGGTCTTTCTGTCCCACTTTCATTGTATTGGTCATAGGTGTGGAAGGCGACCTTTAGAACTTTTCCTTGTAGCAACTCATCAAAACTGTCCGAGATGCTGTCGTAATGTTCTTCCAATACAACCCTTTTTTGTTTTGAATCTAGCCAATCTGTGAAGGGCTGATTAATTGCGTGTCGACCCAAGTGGGTAGCGTCATCTTTGCTGGATCCTGGGAAACGTCCAAAGTCCATCAAACAACGGGCGGTTTGTACAGTTAGGTAGCCGGGGACACCAATTTTTGCGGCGACTCGTTCGGCGACGAAGTTTGCGCCCCAATCGCGTTCGATGACGAAGTGCTTTTGAAGTGTTTCCTTATCAAATGGTACACCGTTTTCATCTTGCAAAAATTTTGAAGGAATGTAGGCGCCATCATGAATGACGTCGATGCTGATTCTATCGGAGAACCACTGTGGCATCCCCATGTTTTCGTTTTCGACTTCAACATACCGTACGGGTGGGGCGTCTTTAACAATAAACTCTTTTTCTTGATTGAGAATCATGGCATTCCTGTGGTGTTTATTCTCAATTAACTAAAACACTGCGCGTGATTGGTCAAATGAAAGGCATGGTAATTTGCCAAACTCCCTTTGAATGGAACTCTGAAATTGAAAAATACTGCATTGGGACAAATGGACGGTGGCATAGTCCCAGTTTGTTGGTTAGGGTTGTTCCAGTCACTAGGTTTTATCGGGAAAGATTGGCTTTCTGTCAGTTTTTGAAATGCGGAACATTGTGAGTAACTGTCGGCTTTGCTTGCCTAGTCATCAGTTTTCCACTTTCTTAAGTGTTTCCTCCGTTATCTTTACAACATACCAAAGAGGTTTACATGAAACTCTTTCAGTCCACAATCGGACTCAAAATTTTAATGGCACTCTCAGGACTCGTTGGAGTCGGTTTTGTCGTTGGACACATGCTCGGTAACTTGCAAATTTTCTTGGGCCCAGAAACGCTCAATGCTTATGCTGCGTCCCTTCACGGAAATGCTGCTCTGCTTTGGGCTGCAAGAGGCGTCCTTTCGTTGAGTATCTTGGTACACATCGTCACAGCAGTCAAATTGACGAAGAAGATTGGTAAAGCCCGCCCTGTTCAGTATGGCAGTAAAAGTTGGCTGGGTGCTTCGTACGCAACCAGAACAATGCGCTATGGTGGAGTCATTTTGTTGGCTTTCATCGTGTATCATTTGGCACACCTTACATGGGGAGCACCAGTTTTGCCGGCAGACAAAATGGCTCAAGTGGATTGGGCAAACGGTGAAGTAGATGTTTACAAAAACGTGGTCAACGGCTTCTCCTTCATACCAACGGCCTTGTTTTACATAGTCGCTCAAGTCATGTTGGGGCTTCACTTAACGCACGGTATTCATTCCATGAGTCGTTCGCTCGGTATTTCGAATCCAGTTTGGACTGAACGTGCAGGGAAACTCGCTGTGGCAACCGGTATTGGTATTTCTGTTGGGAATATAGCCATTGTGTTCTTTGGCATGTTTGCTGGATAATTTAAGGAGTTGTTATGAGTATTGTATTAAAATCAAATGGACCTGAAATCGACAAAAATGATCCACAAAAGTCTATCGAGACTGCTTGGGATCGTCACCGTCAAGCCATCAAAGTTGTGAACCCTGCGAACAAGCGAAAATACAATGTGATCGTTGTGGGAACGGGTTTGGCAGGTGCTTCGGCTGCCGCTACTTTAGCTGAACTTGGGTACAACATTTTGAATTTCTGTTTTCAAGATTCTCCACGTCGTGCCCACTCGATTGCGGCTCAGGGTGGAATCAATGCTGCCAAGAACTATCAGAATGACGGTGACTCTGTGTATCGTTTGTTCTACGATACCGTAAAAGGTGGAGACTTCCGCTCTCGTGAATCGAACGTGTATCGTTTGGCACAGGTATCCGTAAACATTATTGATCAGGCTGTTGCACAGGGTGTGCCATTCGCACGTGAGTATTCCGGATTGTTGGACAACCGTTCATTCGGTGGAGCTTTGGTTTCTCGTACGTTTTATGCTGCTGGTCAGACAGGTCAACAGTTGTTGCTTGGAGCCTATCAGGCACACGCCAAAATGGTTCACACTGGGAAAATCAAGATGTTCCCACGTACAGAGATGATGGATTTGGTGTTGGTGGATGGAGAAGCGAAAGGAATCACCGTTCGTGACTTGACCACTGGGGAAATCAAAACCTACGCTGCTGATGCTGTTGTGTTGGCGACCGGTGGGTATTCAAACGTGTTCTTCTTGTCTACCAATGCGATGGGATGCAATGTGACGGCTACATGGCGTGCTGCAAAACGAGGCGCGTTGTTTGCCAACCCTTGCTACTGTCAGATTCACCCAACCTGTATTCCACAGGCTGGTGACTATCAATCTAAATTGACTTTGATGAGTGAGTCTCTTCGAAATGACGGTCGTGTGTGGGTTCCCAAAAGTGCTGAAGTGGCTGCTAAGGTACGCAAAGGCGAAATCAAGCCGAGCGACATTGCCGATGCTGATCGCGATTATTATCTCGAGCGTCGTTATCCGACCTTTGGAAACTTGGTGCCACGTGACGTTGCTTCTCGTGCAGCAAAGAAAGAATGTGACGAAGGCAAAGGTGTCGCGATGTCAGAAAAGGGCTACGGCGTATTTCTAGACTTTGCTTCTGCGATTGAGCGCTACGGAAAGATTGAAGCCAATAAGCGTGGTGTTGGGGCGGACAAAGCTTCTGCTGTACAGATTCAAGAGTGGGGTTCTGAGGTCGTTAAAACAAAATACGGAAACCTCTTTGAAATGTATGAGCGCATTTCCGGTGACAATCCTTACGAAACGCCAATGCGTATCTATCCTGCGCCACACTATACGATGGGTGGTTTGTGGGTAGACTACAATCTCCAGTCAAACATCCCAGGGTTGTTCGTGGCGGGGGAGGCAAACTTCTCTGACCATGGTGCAAATCGTTTGGGTGCTTCCGCATTGATGCAAGGTCTTGCAGACGGTTACTTCGTACTGCCATACACGATTGGGCATTATTTGGCGCAAACAACACCTGGATTCACTGACAATGCACGTTCTGAGTTCGAGGCTTCTAAGAAAGAAGTGTCTGAGCGCCTTGAAAAGATTTTGTCCATCAAGGGAAGCAAGTCCTGTGATGAGTACCATCGCGAACTTGGATATTTGATGTTGGACAAAGTGGGGATGGCCCGTGATAAAGAAGGTCTAGAATTTGCCATCAAGCGAATTCAAGAAATCCGTGCTGATTTTTGGGAAAATGTTTCAGTACCTGGTTCTGCCAACGGCATCAATCAGTCTTTGGAAAAGGCGGCTCGAGTTGCAGAGTTTCTAGAGTTTGCTGAGGTGATGGCTTTCGATGCACTCGAACGGACGGAGTCCTGTGGTGGTCACTTCCGTCTTGAATCTCAAACTGAAGAAGGTGAAGCACTACGCATGGATGCTGATTACTCCTATGTTGCTGCATGGCAATACAATGGAGAAGGTCAAGAGCCAACCTGTCACAAAGAAGATCTTTCTTTCCAATATGTATTACCCAGTCAACGGAGCTACAAATAATGAAAACCATCAATCTGAAATTGAAAGTATGGCGACAAAATGGTGCCAACGACACTGGTCGCTTCGAAGATTACGATGCCAAAGACATCAATACACACATGTCTTTCTTGGAGATGCTCGACGTAGTAAACGAACAGCTTGAACGAGAAGGAAAAGAGCCGATCACCTTTGAACATGATTGTCGTGAAGGGATTTGTGGTTCATGTGGGTTCATGATCAACGGTAAAGCACACGGACACATGGCACGTACGACTACATGCCAACTCCACATGCGTGAGTTTGAAGATGGGGCGACTGTCACCATTGAGCCATTCCGTGCAAAAGGGTTCCCCGTAATGAAAGACCTTATGGTTGATCGTTCTGCTTTTGATCGCATCATTCAACAAGGTGGGTACGTGTCTGTACGAACGGGTGCAGCCCCAGATGCCCACGACACACCCGTACGCAAAGAAGCTGCCGATTTGGCTTTTGAAGCAGCTGCTTGTATTGGTTGTGGTGCTTGTGTTGCAACATGTCCAAACGCATCTGCAATGTTGTTTACAGGTGCCAAAATCAGTCACTTGGGTTTGTTGCCACAAGGGCAGGTTGAGCGATTCGAGCGTGTTGAAAAGATGGTCACACAAATGGATTCTGAAGACTTTGGTCACTGTACGAACTTCGGTGAATGTACACTTGCTTGTCCAAAAGGCATCCCGTTGGATGTGATCGGTCGAATGAACCGTGATTTGTGGCAATCACAGTTGCTCAAACGCTAAATCAAGGATACTGATATCCCCAATATCACGATTGGGGATGTGCCCAGTCGTTTCCGTGTGCTTACACAATGAGGACTTGAAATGGGCTCAAAAGATCCAAAAGGCAATGAAAAAAACAGTGCAACAACAGATTCAAATGTTGATGCGCAGAACGAAGAGTCTAGCGTAAGCGAAGACTCTTCTGACGTTTTAGTGGAAGGGAATACTGAGGCTTCTGTGCCATCGAATCAAGACGGTTCCGTGGGTGCGTCTGAGTCAAATGAGGCGGACAACTCGAAGGATTCGCTCGATCAAACACAAGAGCCTGAAGAGAACGTAGAGGTAGAAGAGTCGGTTGAAGAGTCTGTTGAAGAGCCGATTGTAGAGACTGTATACTTGGATGATTCAAAAGTGGGAACGACATTTGCGAACTATCCTTTGTCAGAGTCTGTTCTGAAAGGGCTATCCAATGCGGGTCATCAGTACTTGTCTCGGTATCAACAAGTGCTTCTGAACAGTATGACACTTGGGGAAAATAAATGGTTTAGCATCAACCTGGCCAGCAATCGAGGCGTGGTGATCGGTGCATATTTACTCGATTTGGCGTTGTATAAACCAGACGGTGTTTCTGCAATACTCTGTGTTGCAGTCCCAAAGATTCGTCAATATTTGGAGAATGACTTATTGACGCTGGGTCAGTTTACAGGTGTGAAAATTTTATCGATTCACGAGCCTTTGGAAGAAGGGTTCGAACTGGACGAAGTGCCAAACATCATCATCGCTCCGATTGAAGAATTGCAAAAACTCAAAGAGAAACTCGATTTCAGCACAGTGGAAACGTTGTATTTTGATGAAGTGGAAAAGACAATCCGAGATTCTCGCGATGACTTTGTTGACTTTGTAGGACAGTATCCTGTACCTCAAGTGCTTCTACAGTCTTCATATTATTCAGCAGAACTTGTATCAGCGGTACATCAAGTCCTTCCTGAAATACATCCTACGCGCATTTACAAGAACTATGGATCTGATTTACAGTGTTTTGCCGTGTCAGAGTCAGAGTCTTGCAGCGTAGATACTGTTTTAACAACGACAATGTTGCAGCGTTCCGTCATCATTGTTGATGACCAAGGTCTGTCGACGCTGACCAGTCAATTGCAGAGGAATGGTTGGGATGTTGAAGGAGCGATTGACGACGAGACAGTGCAGTCTCTCTTAGATTCCTTGCGCGAAAATCGTTTGCAAACTGTTGTGATGACCCAAGAACGGTTTCTGCAAGCACAACACGTTGAATTTGACGTATTGATTTTCATGACCTCACCAAGCATTGAAGAGGTTATAGAGTGCAAAAGGAAGTACAAGCGTTTGGCAACACTGGTATTTTTGAGCCCTTGGGTGGACGAGTCAGACTCATTAACGGTTCAGCCAATAAGCGAGTTTGTAGCACATCGCGATCGTCATGGTGTGGTTGTTGATTGTTTGCGAGAGGGGTTCTTCACCAAAGATGAAGTGGATTGGACCGCTCTTGTGGACGATATCTTGCAACAAACTGATGGCAAGCAGTTGCTTGGTGAAGCCGTTCGAGTTGCATTAGAGCAAAAGCGATCTCAACAAGGATACATCCGTTCTCATGTGTACAAACTTGAAAAGAAGGACGTGTTTCAGCGTAGAAATCGAAGAAAGTCTAAGCGATAAGAGTAACCAAAGAGATGCATAGAAGAAGTGAGGCGTAGCTATGGTGTTCTTGTGGGTTGGGATGGGTGCGATTGGATGTATCGGTATTGGTTTAATGCTCTATCTTTTGATTGTTGAGTCTGAGCAATAAGGAAGAGTGGATGATGGAATTTACGTTTACGGATGATTTTGATGCGCAACTGGCAGAAACAGGTCCACCGGGGTTGTTTACCATGAATCACGATGGAGAATTGCAATTCGATCTCTTTCGTACTCGAGATTGGAGACGTCGATTTTGGAGTGAAGAAGACAAAGGTTCAA
This sequence comes from uncultured Myxococcota bacterium, assembly GCA_965661985.1. GTDB lineage: Bacteria > Myxococcota_A > UBA796 > UBA796 > UBA796 > CAJWHX01. The sequence goes on from CBFIFY010000072.1 coordinate 18,359, forward strand.
ATACTTTAGAATTTTGCCATTGTGTTTGCATCGATGCGACAACCCAGTGGCCAATGTACGTGCTAATCACAAGTGCTCAACTGGTTCAATCAGATGAGCGTACCACTACAGAACGCCTAAAAGATTACGCTTCTGCGCAACGAAGACTCTCAGAACTCAAAGCATTGCGGTTTACGTAATTTATTTCGGGTAACTTCGACTGTAGAACTCGTGTCCCAGTGGACCTCTGCCAGAACCAATAGAATGTTTGCTGGAGTGCTCCAATAAGTGAGTGCAATAACGTATTCCTTCTCTACAGGCTTCCACCAATGACAAACCTCTGCCCAAATGGGTTGCGATTGCGGTGGACAGTGTACAACCTGTACCATGGGTATTCGTGGTCCTGAGTCGTGGGTGTACGAATGAGAAAGTCTGTCCATCGGTCAAATGCAATCTGTCGGTAATTAAAGCATGGTCATCGTATTCGCCATGTGTGATCAATAGGGGGCACAGATTTTCTTGCAACAGGATTCTTTCATGATGATTGGGGGTTGCTAAGGTGCAGAAAGCCGTCATCAGTTCCACAGTTTCTTGAATCTCATTCGACGCGAGTAGTTCTTTGCCAGAAGAAGAAACAAGAACTGGATCCCATACGATGGGGCATAAATCTGCAGGGATGCAATCAACAACGGTTTGTGCAATCTTGAACGAACCCAGAGCGCCAATCTTTATTGCATCGGGTCGAATATCTTCGAGCAAGTATAGAATCTGACTTTTCAGAATTTCAACAGACAGTGGGTAAGTGGCTTTGACGCCTTGTGTGTTTTGAACTGTAAGCATCGTTGGAATTGCCATTCCATAACCTTGGAGTCCCATGATTGTTTTCAGATCCGCTTGGATACCTGCACCACCACTTGGATCAGATCCGGCAATTGAAAGTATGTTCGTGAATTTGGACATAATTGAGGCCTTTTCTTGTTTGGTATCAAAAAAGTAAGATGGTTTCCTTGACGTTGTTGAGTGTATCCATTACATTAGGTGGGCTCAACAGAATGAGCATTGTTCTTTGGAAAGTTTGTAAGAAAGTTCGGATTGAAAAGTCAAGCGAAAAATCAAAAACTTTGAGAAAAGGTTTGACAGTCAAATCGAAACACATTACATTCCAAAAGCGCTCTGAAAACGAGCAACCTTCTTGAGAGTCAGAACTGACACACGGAA
>CBFIFY010000073.1:0-19484 GCA_965661985.1 uncultured Myxococcota bacterium
AAAAGGGCGTTTAACTCCAACGAAGCATTTCGTATATCTTTTGGATACCAGAAACTTGATTGAGCAAATGTTCGAAAGGCAGCGTCAGCCTCTTCTTTGTCGATGCTGAATGGAACCCATGAAGTTGGAGGACGGACTTGTCGATCCAATGGCTTGGGGATTTGCTTGGTGGAACCACAAAATGGACACTCTGGAAAACGTTTGTCCTCGGAGAACGCGACCGAACCACCACAGTCTTCACACTGAACCGCTTGCAAACTCATTGAAGCCCCACAAACACACCAACAACGAACAGAAGAAAAACTGTTACCAAAATTCCAATTTTTACCCAGTCCTTTGGTATGGCACCACCAACAGTTCCCGTTTGACCATTGACCAGCAGTCTTAATGATTCTCCTTTGTACTGGAAAGTCGCAATCCAAATGGGCAACAGCGCTGATCGAATGTCAGAGCGGTTGCAAGACACATTTGTATCGACGTCTCCCAGACGCGCCTTATCCCCAGTCAAAAACGATCGGATCGCAACCCGTTCTTCGCTGTATATTTCCGATACGGCTGTGTCAAAAGCTTCATCTTTTGTTGTGACGGGAATTTCAGATCGCCAGCCGGCAATCGCCTCAGGGGAAAACTGTAGCGCATGACCAAAGTCAAATGGTTCAATGGCGTCGACTTCACTGTTGCTCAGGACTTTCGATGCACAAATGATGTGGTCTTCATATTGACCAACGTGGCTGCCACTGAGCGAATGCCAGTCTGTTTTGGTCACCGTCCGTGTTTTGGTCACCATCTTGCCATTGCTGTCGCGTGTTCTGTAGGTTTCCATTTCTGTGTAATTGATGCCAATCTTGGCACTGTAAGTGCTTTGTGCAGTGGCTTTGAGAACCCAAAAAGGTACGTACATTCCATGAATTTCATCGGGACGTGTCTTTTCTTTGAGTGTCTTTGGTACAAACCAGTGATTTTGTAAATAGTGCACCAACGCGCTGTTGGCCTGTGTGTGATTGATGCGGAAAGGAAGGGTTTCCTCTATTGTATGTGCAACCAATTCATTGCTCTTCACGACCGCAGCATCGCAAAAGTAGCAAATGTTGGACAGCTCTTCAGGAGGCGACTCAACAGTGGCTCCACAAGAAGGACAGGAAAGGGCTATCAATACATCAGTAGTCATACGTATACACTATCTATTTAATGAAAAAAAGCACATACAACCATCAGTTGTTGTTGATTGATTTCTGCGATAAATAAACTCTATGGAAGAGGAACTTAAACGATTGCGCAATACTCCCCAGTGGAATGGGATTTGGACAGTTGCCCTGTTCAGTGTCTTGTTGGTTTGCATAACCTTTGCTTTTTCAAGGTTGGGACCCTTGCATTGGCTGTGGCTGATTCCCTTGATGGGCTGGGTGCAGTACTATATTGTGATCAGTGGTCACGAGGCGGTTCATCGGACCTTGTGCCCTTCAAAAAAACTCAATGAAGGCATTGGTGTGCTTGGGCAAGCAACGATTGGTGTGAACTTTACAGCTTATCGTTTACAACACATGGATCATCACCGCACGGCCACGTATGAGACCGATCCAGATGCCCACATCTACATAGGCGTGATGAAGCAAGCACCGGGCTGGCGTCGCTTTCTGTGGTTGACGATGGGTACGTTTATTGAGATTTTGATCAAGATTCGCCAAAAGGGCGTTGAGGGGTATGGCACCAAACGCAATATCAAACCGGCGGTACAAAAGAACATGCGACGAGACTCCATCCTTGTCATTTTGTGTCAACTTGGGTGGATGTCGTTGGGGTGGTACGTGTTGAATCTTCATCAATATGTTCTCCAGTATGTACCCAACGAGATGATGGATGGACTCATGTCCATGGGACTGATTGGGAAAGGTTTGTTGCTGGGGGGAGAACTGGTCGCTTCCTATGCCGTATTTTGGACCATTCCGTTGTTTTGCATCACTGTGTTTTTAAACCGGTGTCGAATTGTCATTGAGCATGGGCTTGCGTTGGCGATGGTGAGCGATGTGCCTGAATTTAACGGTCCAAGGATCCCGACGGTTGAAGTTCACCCATCTTTGTTAGAGCGGTTGATCTTTGCCCCATTCATGTTCAATTATCATGGTTCTCACCACGCATACATGACAGTGCCCTATTATCATTTGCCCGAGTTGAACCGCATTATGAGAGATCGTTTTTCAAGTCCAGACAACCCTGTGGGGTTCATGACCTATCCCAAAGGATATTTGCAAGCGTTATTTATGGTGGTTAATCATCCATACACGGTTTCACCATCCAGCCAATAAAATCGTTCAAAGGGGGTTCAAATGGTTTTGATGATGTTGAGTTTCTTGGGTTGTATGCCCAATGTTTTACCTTCTGCCGATGGAGTGCATTCGGTTGTCTTGATGACAGACAACAAGCAAGAGGGAACATCGTACGCCAAGAATCAGGCAAAACGCTATTGCAAACGCAAAGAAAAAAAACAGTATTACGTTGAAAATCAAAGTATCTCCTATGTTTGTGAGATGGATGAAGCCAAGTACATTCGAGCCAAAAAAGCCGCTGCGGCAGCCGAAATGGCTGGAATTGCTACGTCGTCTGCTTCCAATGAAGACAGCAATGGCGAATTAATTGGCGATGTACTTGCCTCAGCAGGTGCCATTACGGATGCAACACTGGGTGACTGTTATGAAGTGAAGTTGCACTTCGTATGCAAGTGATCGTTCATTTGAACAGTGTCATTTGAACAGTGGTTTGCTGGAAGTTGTTTTTCCGTAAATCATTGAGTAAAAACTGTCTCTACCAAGTGGTTCAACGACTATTAGGGCAAAGAAATAGGTACAAACATAGAAACAGGGAACCGTGATGGCTCCCTGTTTTTCATTGCCTGAAATGTTTTTTCGTGGAGCAACTTAGAAAAATCGAATCAAGCCGACCAATGTAACGAAGATTGAACTGACAATCATGGTGACATATTGATGTTCGATGGCTCGATTGACAATCCACAGAGCACCGGTGCCTTTGGTGAGCATTTGAAAACACGATCGTACCGTCCAACCCAGTCCAACAAAGACTCCCAAGATTGCGATTCTTTTGACAGTTAACCCGCACAGACCAATGTACAGACCCACTTTGGCAATGGCCCACAATGCAAAGATTCCATTGTTGACGACCCATGCTTTTGCAACTCGAAGATGTCCTGCATCGTTGGATGCCGACGAGGGTAAGAGGAGGATGGCGATGGCTGAGACTGTGGCAAAGACAACGCGGGTTAAACAGGCGTGTACATTTTCGGATAGCAAAACCGGATCATTGAAATCTGAACCCACAATGCTTCCCAAGTCGATGATGTGAAACCAGAGCAACAGTGCATTCAACACAACCAACGTTGGCGTCAATGTTTCGATGCTCCAAGTGATTGTGTCATTATCTGCGTCCTCTATGACTTCATCAGATTGACCGAGAGAATCCAACACTCTATCCAACTCTGGATTCATTGCTTTGCCATCTACATTCTCTAAGTCTTTCGTAAAACTTGAAATCACAACCCACAAAATCAAACTTCCCAAACCAATTTGACCATATGGAAGGTGTGTGACCAAATAGCCCCATTGTTCAACAGTCCAAGACAGAGTATCGAAAATGAAACTGGTGCTGCTTTCAAATTCAGGATTGATTCCACTGTAAATAATAGAAAAGAACAGGATTGATACCAAAGGTACAATTCCATTGATGAACAGTGATTTGATTGGTATGTTGATTTTGCTCAACCTTGATTGTTGTGCATCGACCAGCGCTATTAGAGGTGACTGAATGGCGTGTCCAACACTGGAAGCCCCAATTTTTAACCAGTTGAATGAGCCTTCTTTCCCACGAAACAACAAACTTCCCAAAACGGCCCCAATACTGATGAACCATGTAAACATCGGAAGCCAAAATGTAGTGTCGCCCTCTTCGGTGCCTTTCAATATATCGAGGGTGAGTGCGTCGCTCAAAAATGCTGACAATCCCGTTGCCACCAACCCAAGCAGACTCCAACGTAAGATCAATGTGCTTTGTCGAACGGATGAATTGTTTTCAAAGAGTAGAGTTCCAACACGTTGATGGACAATGGTTCCAATCAAAGTTGTTGTGGTTAACAAACCAAATGTTGAAAACCCCATTAGTTGTTCCAAAACCAGTCCAACACCTCCAATTCCAATAAGGTGAATATTGGAAAGGGGCTTGGTGTTGGGGGATGGGGGTAGAGTTGTATGATGGATAATGCTTGTTTGTTCCATGGTTGCTCCTGTGTGGTTCGACCAAAGAACGATGCATTGTAATTATTCAGACAAATTTACATACATTTAAAGAAATTATTTTTCTTATTTTGACTTTTTCTTATTCTGCCATGGCGCATTCCGTTTTGATTCTTCTTGGATGCGTTTTTTGATTGAACCCCAAGAACAGATGGGACATTCCTCTACATTGTGTCTCAATGCGGGACAAAAAGCTCGACCAAAATAAATGATTTGCAGGTGCAGTTTGTTCCATGACTCTGCTGGAAACAAACGCTTCAAGTCCTTCTCTGTTTGGACGACATTTTTACCATTGGACAATCCCCATCGATAAGCCAGTCTGTGGATGTGGGTATCCACAGCAAACGCGGGGATGTTGTATACTTGCGACAAGATGACCGATGCCGTTTTGTGACCCACTCCAGGCAAAGCCTCAAGTTCTTCGAAGGTGTCGGGAACGACCGAGTTGTGCTTTTCGACAAGCAACTGTGCGGTTCGATGAACATTTTTTGACTTGCTTCCTGACAGTCCCACATCGTGAATCAACGTTTTAATTTGGGGAATCGTTAGTGCCGCCATTTTTTCAGGCGTGTCTGCCAAATCAAACAGCGCTGGGGTGACTTGATTCACTTTTTTGTCGTTGGCGCTCGCAGAAAGCATCACGGCCACCAAAAAAGTAAAAGCGTTCCTGTGATCCAATGGGATGGCGGGTTCTGCAAAATGGTGATTGAGGATTTCTTGAATTTTGATGCACTTGTCTGCTTTTTTCATCGGGCGTCCACGGTTTCTGGGAGAGCGTTGGGTGTGGAATCAATCGTGTCAAAGTATTGGTGAATGATTTCTGATGCTGTTTCAATGCTTTGGCTTCTCAATAAATCTGCGCGAAAAGCCCTCGAGTCGGGGAGTGCATCCACAAAATATTTGGCAATTTGCTTGAATTTACCCAAGGCAGATTTCTCTCTTTGTATGCGTTCATAGTAGGTGTTCAAGAACAACAGCATAAGGTCTCTTTTATCGGTTGCGGTGGGCTTGGTGTATGTTTCCCCGCGTAGATAGTGTGCAATCTCAAGCATACACCAGGGGTTTTTCATTGAGCCACGCCCAACCATTACACCGTCGCACCCTGTCTTTTCAAACATCATCATGGCAGAAGGGACGTCCACCACATCCCCATTGCCAATTACGGGGACCGAGAGTCGGCGTTTTACTTCAGCAATGGTCTCCCATTCTTGAACGCCACCATATTTGTCTTCACGGGTTCTCCAGTGCACTGCTATGGCTTCGGCGCCTTCTTCTTGACAAGCATAGGCGAGTTCTGGGGCATTCTTATTGGTGTGGTCAAATCCTGAACGCATCTTTACCGTCATCGGAATGGTAATGGCTGCTCGCACTGCTTTGACAATGTCCAGTGCGAGTTCTGGGTCTTTCATCAAGGCGGATCCACCAGAATGTGCACACACTTTCTTGGATGGACAGCCCATGTTGATGTCGACAATGCTCGCTCCCAAATCTTGAAGGACTTTTGCAGATTCAGCCATTTCAGTTGGATCTTTGCCATAAATCTGGATTGAAATGGGTTGTTCTTCAGGGTCAAACTCAGCCAATCGGAGTACTTTGCGTCCTTTGTTGGACAATGCCGAAGAGGGGATGAACTCAGTGCAAGTCAATCCTGTTCCCCCAATTTGACGGATCAGTCGACGAAAGATGATGTTGGTGACACCTTCCATTGGTGCCAAGGAGATCGGAGGATCAATTTTGATGTCACGAATGAAGTAGGGTTTCATATTCTTTGCGGGTTTCGATGTTTGCGAAAGATGCTGGTTCTGTGTTATTTGAACCCATTCATATGGAGTTATTAGCATGTCAGAGACCACAGCACCACCGGGCAAAGCCCATTCCGTGAATGAAGATGGAACCCCAGATGGCTATCAGCCACCGAGTGCATTTGCCGATCGTGTTTTGCCGGGTGGTATGACCAGACTGGAAGTGTCCTCTCCGCCAGAGTTGCTTTCGGTGGTGCACAAGGCGATGATCAAAAAACTCACGCCACCCTTTAAGGTGCGCTATCTGAAACTGACTGATCGACAAAAAGGGCAACTTGAAAAGCCAGAGTCCTACGTGGCCGTCGATGTTTCCAAATCTAGAATGATGCAGGCTTTGGAAGATTACCACGACCTGTTCTATGAAGATGCGCGACATCAGTTGTGGATTCTCAGTGCCCAAGATGAACAAATTGTACTGGATGAACTGGGGATGGTGTTTGTCTACCCAGATGACTTTCTATTTCGAGAAGAGTTGGCGCAGATGGGTTGGTCAACCGAAAAACACGAAGGTATGGACACCCGAGACTATGTAAAGGTTCACTTTCGTCGAGCGGCTGACCTTCAAGAGGAGTTGTTCTTTCAACGTTTTGGATTGACGCGTTGGGAAGGATAGTGCAGATTTGAACCATTGTAATGGGTATGACCACCATAAAAGGGTGATAACGTGATACAATTATTGAGTAACCCTACAGCCGTGTGAACTTCAAATGTCTCTTCCAGCCAAACGTTTAAAAGTTGCCATCATCTCATTGTACGCTCTGGAAAACAATGGTGTGCGTCATGTGGCTTCTTCGCTGAGAAGCGCAGGGTTTCAGGTAACGGAGATATATTTCAAGGATTGGGTGAACAACAATTTCCCTTGGCCCAAAGAAATCGAAGTCCAGCACCTTATCGATTTGCTTCGTGATAGGGAGATTGACTATGTGGGCTTTTCTGTCCGCGCCAGTGCATTTCACCGAATGGCAAAATTTTTAACAGAGCGTATTCGCACTGCTTTGGGATTGCCTATTTTATGGGGTGGTATGCACCCAACGTTCATGCCCGACGTGTGTATAGACGTAGCAGATGTCATTGCCATTGGGGAAGTGGACCACGCAGTGATTGAGTTTTTCAATCGGGTGGACGCTGGCGAAGAAATCCGAACCGCGCCATCGTTTTGGGTGCGCGAAGAACTTGACGGTGAAACCATCATCCACAAAAATGACTTGGCACCACTGGTGTCTTTAAACGATATACCTTTCCGAGACTTTCACACCCAAGAAGACAAGTTTCACATTGAAGAGAACAAGGTATCGGTGGGAGACCCTTTCATTACCAATCCTGAATATACAGTATTGGCTTCTCGTGGATGTCCGTATTGGACGTGTACCTTTTGTTCGAACACCGTTACCAAACCTTTGTACGAAGATTTGGGTAAGAAATTTCGATTGCGCTCTGTGGAAAACCTCATTCAAGAAATGGAGTACGCAACCCAACTGTGTACCAACATCAAAGTTGTGCGCTTTGACGATGAGGTGTTCCCGATTCGTAAGGCTTGGATTGCAGAGTTTTCAGAGAAATGGCCACAGAGAGTGGGAATCCCTTTTGAAGTTCTGGTAGACCCCCGTATGGTAACAGAAGAATCGTTGCGATTGCTCAAGAAAGCCGGACTTCGAGCCATTTGCATGGGGATTCAGGCAGATGAGCGGATCAATTTTGAGTATTACAATCGACCCATTCCCAATGCCAAAATACTTGAGTGTCAGCAAATTTTTCGAAAAGTTGGCATTCAATCCAATCTACAAATCATTTGGGATGATCCATTCAGCACTGAAGAAGACAAAGACAAACTGTTTCACATGCTGATGGAACTCGAGCGTCCCTTTGAACTGTATCTTTTTGGATTGACGATTTATCCCAGAACCCACTTGGCACGGCGGTTGTTGCGTGAAGGGCGTATTACAGAACACGACATTGAAGGCATCAATACCCACGCTTTTGAGCAGTTTCGAGTGGACCTCAACCATCCAAGACCCAAAGCCGATCAAAGGTGGTTGGCACTCATTGTCTTGCTCAACAAAAATGTGTTGCCCAAAGAGTTAATTTGGAAATTGTATGAATCTGACTATTTCAAAGAACATCCAGAAGTATTGATTCAAGTCGCTCAAGTTGTCAATCTAGCCAAAATGAGTCGTGTGGCTCTGGAAATGTTGATGCGTGGAGAGATGACGCCGTTGTTGATCAAGCGCTGGGTCAACCCCAAGTCTTTGGTGACGATGTGATGCGAGAACGGCGAACCGGAAAACGGGCTCAGCTTGCACAAGTTAGAAGAAGGGCGGTTGCTTGGAAGAACATGGCGACTTCGGCAACAATGCGTCGGCTTGATGAGTCTTGGGTGCCACAGCCACATGCGGGGCATTTCATTGTGACATTCAAATGCAACTTGAAATGCAAAGGGTGTGACTCTTGGAAAGTTTCAGAGCATGATGATTTAACGGCTGCGGAATGGCGCAGTGTGTTCCGTCAAATGCCCCATTTGGATTTGGTCAAGATTTTGGGTGGGGAGCCTTTTGTTCGTCGAGACATTGTGGAGATTTTGACTGCTGTTCGTGAAGAGGTTGATCCATATATTCTTCAATTGACCACCAATGGAATGTTGGAGCAACGTTTGGTCGATGCACTGCACGCAATCGCCTGGCCGGGACTTCAGTTGCGTATTTCGGTAGACGGTTTGCCTGAAACACACGATGAAATGCGTGGAATGTCTGGTTCTTGGGCGATTGTGGATCGGACTGTCAAGAAAGTGGCGGAACTCAAAGAGCGATATGGTTTTTCGTTCGGTATCAACTTTGCGGTCACAGATTCTTCGATTGATGATTTGCCACGAATGAGAGAGTATGCTCGGTCTGTAGGTGCAGATTTGATTCCTGGACTGGTGGTGACACCATTTTTGGTTGGCACCACGCCTCCGGAAGAGGAAACACCACGGATTGTCATGATATCTGACAAAGAACGGGCACTGGGCGCATTGACGCACCAAGAAGTCGGTACGAAATCACAATTGCCGCTACTGGATCATCTGTATTCAAGGTGGGTGACCAAACGCACTTTTTCAAAACAATTGTTTGAAGGCGCACACCGCTTTCATTGTCGAGAATTGCAGGACTTGGTGTTCGTGACACCCAATGGAGACTTGGTTCGGTGTTCACTGGATCACAAGCCGATTGGGAACTTTCGAAAGCAATCCTTTGAAGAAATATGGCATGGATCGGCCATTCAGAAAGCCCGACAGGTTGTCAAAGATTGTCCTGGCTGTTTGCAGGCCAGTGTCCAAATCATGTCCAGACTCTACGGCGGATGCATTTTGAGTTGACCAGTGAGGATGGGGGGAGCCCAACCACAACCATCGTCTCACGACTCAACCACAACCATCGTCTCAATATCTTGTATTTGCGTCCAGGTCGATGCGTGTCACGTTGCGTGTGAACTATGGATTATGGACTATGGATTATTGATTATGGACTATGGAAGTTGAATGCGTTTGGCATCCAGATCGACAATGATGTTGTTTGCCGCGCGTTGGTCTAGGTGAAACACCGTATCACTCAAATCTATTCGAACATCGTCTGCATCTGGTCCATCTCCTTCGGGATCGATGTATGCCCGCAAAGTGACTTTTTTGGGAAGACCGACAGGGAGGGCAAAGGGGCCAGGTTGGTTGAGTTGAATGGCGTTGATGACTTCTGGATTCCGTGTCTGCGCAGTGATGGCGTCGAGGTGTATAATGCCCGATTCATAGCCAGAGAACTTGAGGGTTCCTGAAATCTTTACGGGTTCTGCTCCGTTCAATCCTGTAACGGCTTGAGAAATGGAGCCTTTCACAAATGGATCTTCTTGGGTTGGAATGCTTTGCCCAGTTCCTTGAGTCATGATCGATCCGCCCCCCATCCAGTCTGCATTTGCCAACAGTTCAGCCAAGGCGTTTCCCATGATGGCATGCCCTTTGGCTGTGGGGTGCATTTCATCCAAAAAGAGGTCTTGTTTGCTTAAGCCGGATTCAATGAACAATTTGGGAACGTTGATCAAAGGCGCGCCCTGTGTCTCAGCGACCAGTTTCATTGCTTTGCGGTAAGGTGTCCACGCTTTTCCTTCGTTCTTTTCCAAGTTCAAGTCGTCTTCATTTGCCAGCATTACAAACACGACTTCGGCATTGTTTTCTTTCGCCATGTTGACCAACGTCATGAGGTTGTTGACATAGTCATTGATTTCAACGCGACGTGCACCGATGTGATTGCTTGAGCCAACTTGCCAAGAAACGGTGCGGATTTTTTCTTGTTGCTTTCGAACACGCAACTTCCAGTCAGCGACGCGGAAAATGGCAGAGTTTGACAGTGTTCTTTGCAATTTGCCAACCCAACTTTCCTCAAATCCCATCGTGGTTGCCAACAAATCTTTGTCGACAAAGGAGTCAAAATTGTTGTCGGACCAAATATTGGCGACGACCAATAAGTCAGGCTCTGTTTTCATCCCACGCAGTCGCAAAAAGTTGATGCTTTGATACGAAGAATATCCCGGAACAGCAGCACAGAGTCCCTGTACATCTTCTCCGAGTTTGCTGGCAGCCACTTGAGAAAAGACCTCACTGTCTTCGACGCCAAAACCAAAAACACTGGAGTCTCCAGTCGTAATGAACCTCTTCGTGCCTTGGGGTTTTGGTATCTCCACTTCATCTCCCCGCATTCCCATTGAGTTGATGGTAACAGTGACGCCTTGTTCGTTGCGTACTCCAGGGGCAAACTCAAACAGCAGGTAGGGGTTTCCTTTGAGTGTGGGAGCGCCTTCAATCTTGCTTGGTGGTGGAGATTCCCAAGCGTCCAATTCGGCTTTGTACAACCTTGAGACCATCGCTTCAGATATCAACCACAAACCGAGTGTTGTGCACGCTGTAAAAATGAGCTTCTGTGTGGTGTTCATGCTATCGACCTTGTCTAACCTTATCTATTCTACACTGTTCATTTGCGAGAGAACTTGCTGTAGGTTCTTTCGTGCGACGTCGTTGTTTGGATCAAAGCGCAGTGTTGAGCGAAAAGCCTGCGCCGCCCCTTCCAAATCACCCGTTGCAATTTTAATTAACCCAATTGATCCTCGTGCGGCATGCAATTGTGGGTCTTCCAACGTTGCTTTTCGAAAGTCTACTTCCGCCTTTTCCCACAGTTCAAGGCCAAAATGTATCCGACCACGCAAAAACCACAGCGTTCCGGAAGGCTTTTGTTGCTGTTGAATGAGCCGATCCACTTCGAGCAACCCTCTGGTCCACTCTTCTTGAGAAATGTAATATTCGATGAGTCCAATTCGTGTACGTTCATTGTCCCCATCGGGCAGTTCCAACGTAGATTGTAGCAGTTGCAGTGCTTTTTCACTTTGTCCTTGTTGTTGATAGAACGTGGCGAGGTTGTACTGAGGAATCCAATTGCCCAACTCCAGTTGTTGAGCTTCAATGAGCAATGTTTCCATTTTTTCGAAATCTTCTCTCAGACCAGCAACCCTTGCTAAGCCGTTCAATGCAGAGACTGAGGTTGGATTTTGGTTAAGAGCACCGTTGTACTTTTCTTCAGCCTTTTCCAAAAATCCTTCTCCCAAAGCGATGTCGCCCAACAAAAGCCATGGTTCAACATTGGTTGGAGAAATCATTTGAGCCGTCAAAGCATAGCGTTTGGCTTCTTCCCAATGTGTTGACGATTGTCCTTCGGCTTGTGCAAGTGAAATTTCTTTTCGTGCTGAGCGCAAGTGCGGGGTGATTAGACTGTTGGTTAATTCCATCGGCAGTGTGCGTTGTTGAATCGCTTGGAGATTTCCATTGAGACCGGCTTTGATGGTTGCCAGATAGGTCTTGCGATTCTCAAGCAACTCTTCAATTTTTGCCAGGGACGCATCGGGAATGGTGGGCCATAATGTACTGGCATCGGGAATGTGATCCACAAGTTCCGTGAGCAAAGCAAAAGGAGTCGTGGGTTGATGTTGTGGCAATAAAGGTTCGGTGCTCGTTGCCTTGATGGGATAGGTGCGCACAAGAAAGTCTCCAAGTGCTTCGAGGTTGTCGTCTCCACCCAATCGTTTGTATGTGAGCGCCGTGTTGGAAGCAAGAACCAGCAATGAGTCAATATTGTCGTGTGGGATTCCATACAATGTGTGCCCGAAGGTCTGTTCAATCCGTTTGCTGAGTATTGAAAGCCCATCTCTCGGCATTTGATCTAAGTGTAAGATAAATGCAACCACGCCATTGGCGGATAAAGCGTCACCCAAGGCGTAGAGGTGTGTCTGATGTAAACCAGTAGAGATGGCTGAGGGCCAAGGATGGGGAACGACTTCTATTATAAGATCCAGTGGTGGCGTTTCAGAAAGCAATCTGGTGGGATTCGTGGATTTCAGAGAGCGGTTCGGTTTGAGCCAGTTGGTTTTGCTTTCTGGATAGGACTCAGCAATCAGTTTGGTCAAATTCGGCATGGTTGTCTGGGTATATATTTGGGCTGTGTTGAGTGAACCCAAAGTACTGTTGACCTGTCCACTAGAATCGCCAAAGATGGCAATTTGCACCACGTTGGGGAAGAGTGTACTGATTCTCCGAGTCAACTCAGCTTCATTTTTTGAGGGCTTGATATTGTATGTTAAACGTCTACTTTCTGAAAAGACCGCGCTGCTTTTAACTTTTGTTACATCTTTAGACAATTTTTTACGATTTCCAACAGCAAACCACCCATCTCGGTTCCACCAAACGTGGGTTGGGTCATAGGTTTCTTCTTGTTGAAGAGGTCTATACATGGAGAAGGGAAGTTTTGTAAAAATAGGTCCGCGTTCGGTCAGAACACAAAAGAGCACCAAGCAGAATGCGGTCAAGGACTGTATTTTGTTTGATTGTGAGAAAAGAAGCCACAGTCCTGAAATCACCAGCAGCCCCCATAGTTCGTTGACATCGACACTGTAAAGAGAATGCAGACCAATACCAAGGAAAAATCCAACCCAATTTTTGCGATTCAGGACTATGCAAAGTCCACTGGACAACGCGATTACCCCATACAATATGGGTTCAGGATCCCAAGCTTGAACGCTTATGTAGCCCAAGAGAGGCCATGCCAACAGTGGAAGTGCTTGGATGTGCTCAAACCATTGTTGTTTTGTTTCTGGGACCAGCATTCGCAAGAGCACAAAGATTCCTGAGAGAAGATATGCAGAAAAGAGATGAATCGGTCCAGTTTCTAAAAAGGGTATAGAGTAATTCCACAGGGCTGAATACATCGTTCCAATCAACAGCCCATAAAGTCCTTGTGGCAAGTATGCATGAAATAGGTCGGCTGTATTGGGTTTATCTGTTGTTTTTTCAAAGTCAGACGTTGATAAAGCAATGATTCCAAGCCACAAAATCCAATCTTCAATGTGTGTGTTGGTTTGCAAAATCCAAAGAGCAAAGCCAAAACCAATGACACTGCTCAACAGTGACCGCGAAAGTTTTGAATCCTTTGAAGAGGTATTGCCAAATAAATTCCTCGTCATGAATCCAAATGCAAGCGGTACCAAATAATGCGGAAGCGACAGTCCGTAAGAAAGGAGCGCCAGACCAAAAGTGAGTACAAGACTTTGTTTCGGATAGCGAATTGGTACAACGAACCCAAGAGTGGCGAGTCCAAAAATTTGAAAAGAATTGTGTATGTTCCACCCAAAATGCGCCACCGCCCAAGTGTGAATGGAATAGAACAGTGTTCCATGGACAAAAAGCATTGAGCTGCGAATGAACTTTGAACTTTGGTATGACATTGTATAGTATCGGCAGTACGGTGTTGTTTGAGATTGAGTGTGAAATTGATTATATTGTATCGTTTTAAAAATTGAATGTCTTGAAAATAGTATTGACATGTCAAGTGATAATTGAATACACTTGTGTTAGGATATGAACAAACACACTTCCTGAGTGGTCTCTATGGGTTTATTTGGAAATAACAAAGATGTGGTTGCCGTTGATATTGGCTCGAACAGTATCAAGATGGTGCAACTCAGCAAAAATGGTTCACAGTACTCGTTGGTGCGTTGGGGCAAAGAAGAATTAGCCGCTGAGACCATCGTCGATGGATCGATAATGAATACTGGTGAGATCATTGATGTCATCAAGCGTTTGACCAACGCAACAAATACAAAAAATGTTGTCGTGTCGGTGAGCGGGAATGCTGTCATCATCAAACGGATCACGCTTCAAGCTATGTCCATGGACGAACTCGAAGAGCAAATCAAATGGGAAGCAGAGCAATATATTCCTTTTGACATCAACGATGTAAACATCGATGTGCACATACTTGAAGGTGCGCACCCTGATCCAAGTCAAATGGATGTATTGTTGGTGGCTGCTCGTAGAGATTTGATCAATGAAAACTTATCTTTGCTACAACAGGCTGGTCTGACACCAAGCGTTGTGGACGTTGACGCCTTTGCGATTGCAAACATGTTCAAGGTGAACTACCCAGAACTGAACGACATGGGCACTGTTGCCTTGGTGAATGTTGGGCACAATACTGTGAACATTCATGTGTTGCGGGATGGTATATCTGTTTTCACCCGTGATCTTTCTTCGGGTGGGGCCGCATTTACCGAAGAGTTGCAACGGGCTTTGACCATTTCCAACGAAGAGGCTGAAAAACTTAAAGTTGGCGACGATGACAACCCAATGACTCTCGAAGTCGAACAGATATTGGCTTCTGCCGCAGACGCACTTGCCAATGAGATTCGCAGTACGTTGGACTTCTATTTGTCCACATCAATGGACGGGGTTATCGACCGCATCTTGTTGAGTGGTGGTGCTGCGAGAACTCCAAGATTTGCTGCCGCTTTGTACAATCAAACGCGAATCGCCGTTGAAGAGGTGGATCCTTTCCGCAATGTGATGATTGACGGTCCTGATGTCACAACAGATGTTTTGGATGAACTTGCACCCCAGTTTGCCATTGCCGTTGGGTTGGGGGTTCGTACTGCTGACGGAATGGTTGAGGGCGATGCAATTGGTGTCAACCTGTTCCCAAAACGGTACTCACGTCGCCAGCAGGCAATCCTTGGCGAACTGCAGAATGTGGGTGTGGTATTGTTCGCTGTGGTTTTGCTGTGTGCTGCCATCCAGATCGGCTTTGGTCTCCAAGTGGACAAGGTCAAAAGTGTCAACAACACACTTCAAGCCAAAATTGAAGAAAACAAGAAGACGGTGAATCAGGTAAAAACGCTTGAGTCTGAGAAGAAACTGTTGCAAGAAAAGTTGAATGCCATTGAAGACTTGAAACTTAAAAAGGTCGGACCAGTTCGCTTACTTGATGAGTTGGCAATCAATTGTCCCGATAAGTTGCAACTGACGTCTCTGTCGGAAACCAATGGGAAAGTAAAATTGACTGGTGTAGCGGCATCGTCTCCAGATATCTCAAAGTTTATGAGCAACATCGAACAGTCAGAGTTTTTCGACATGGTGGTACTGCACACCATCGAACAAGTTGAACAAGACGGTATCAAATTGAAAGAGTTTTCTATTACGACAGACTTTGTAGTCCCTGGGTTGGCCCAGAAGAAAGATGAAAAGAAAGGAGGTAAGCGATGAATCTAGATCCTATTATTGAACGCTTATCGAAAATGACGAAAGCTCAACGTCAGGCCAGTTACATTGGCTCTTATGTGATTGTATTTTTATTGTTCGTATTGTTGTTCCTTTGGCCTGCTTGGGGCAGTTACGGGAATTACCAAGCCCAAATTGACAACTTGCAAGCGGATTTGGACTTGGTCCAACGTCAGGTTGGTTCATTGAACGACTTGAAAACTGAATCGACAAAGTTGCAACTCAAACTCAACGATGCAAAAAAGGCACTGCCAGCTGGAAAAGAGATTCCGGCGTTGATTGCCAACATCTCAGAGCGAGGACGAAAGGTGGGGTTAGAAATTTCCAAGTTCAACCCAATGCCTGAGAACTATGATTCCGGAAACGAGTTTGTTGCAGAAGTTCCAATCTCACTTGCTGTTGAAGGCTCTTTCCACGATGTGGCGATATTCTTTGACAAACTCTCTGACATGGACCGCATTGTGCATGTAAAGAACATTGATATGTCCATCAGCAATGAAGAGAGCGGTCGCACAAAACTGCTCGTAGAGGGCAAGGCGATTACGTTCAGATTTCTGAGTGACGATGAGCGCAAGCAACGTTCTAAAAAGAATAAGAAAGGGAGAAGATAATGATTGGTAGCTTGATGTTATTTTCCTTCTTGGCATGCGATTTGGGTGGTTTGACCGATATGTTTGGGTCTGCCAACGATCGAGCAGAGCAAGCAGATGCAATCGCGGTTGTTGAAAAGCAGTCTAAGAAAGCAGATACGGTTGAAGAAGAGGAAGAAGAAATACAGTATTCCTACAACCCAAACAACAAAAGGGATCCATTCCAGTCCTTTTTGGCGACCGCTTCTGAAGACAGTATGTTGGACAATATTCCACGTACACCATTGCAAAAGTACGAGGTCGGTCAGTACAGTCTCACGGGAATCATTACAGGGATAGATTTGGATCGTCCCCGTGCAATGGTGGAAGACCCAGACGGCATTGGACACGTATTGGAAATTGGAACATACATGGGGACGAAGTGGGGCAAAGTAGAGTCCATTGAAGATGGAATGGTCATCGTCACCGAAGAACTGCAAACTGTAGATGGACAGCTTGTGGTCAAACGACAAGAACTGCGCTTGGGAAGCACGAACTAATTAGCTTTGAGAAAAGAAAACGGAGAAATCGATGAGTAATCGTTCATTATCAACAGGTGTTGGATTTGGAACAACGTTGGCTGCAATGGTGTGCTCGCAGGTTGCAAACGCACAACCTGAAAGTATTGTGGTTGAGAGTGTAACTGTACAAAGAGACACCGTTTCCATTCATTTGGGCAGTTCAGCAGAAGGTTCGGCGGTTAGTTCATTTTTATTGAACAGTCCGGATAGGATCGCTGTTGATATCATGGATGCCGAAGTTGCAGAGGGGTGGAAGGAACAGTCTTTGGTTGCGGGAGAGAATGTGTCAGACATTCAAATTCAGCAATTTGACGATGAGAATGGCAAGATCGTTCGTGTTGAGATTTTTACCAAAGTCAACGTTGAGCATACATTGCAATCCACCGGTGACATTATTGAGATCAAACTCAGTGAGTCTACCACGGGTGCTGATCCATTGGCAGCTGCACTTGGGGGCGACGATTCTTCCAAAGGAACATCGGATCCCTTAGCGGAAGCTTTGAGTGATTCAGAAAACAAGGACGAAGGTCAAGGTCAAGGTCAAGGTCAAGATGCTGGTGGAGATCCGTTGTTGGAAGCGTTGGCTTCTGATGGTGTAGTGGCTGGTCTCGAGGATTCTTTGGCTCAAGAGTCGACATTTGTTCCCGCGTCAAAGCTCTCAGGTCCAGATCAGCTTCCGAGTGGAACTGCACTGACATCTTTGGATTTTGAGCAGTTGGATGATGAAAGTCGAGTTATCATCGGGATCAAGGATATCGGAGAGTATGATGTGACCCGTCCACGTCCCGATACATTGATGGTGGATATCGATGCCGCGACTTTACCACAATCATTGTCTCGCATTTTGGACACACAACATTTTTATTCACCAGTGCAGATGGTTCGCGCATATCGTACATCCAACGGTGCTCGAGTGTCGATCTCTTTGACAGATTCAGCAGAATACACGGTGACAAAGGCGCAGAATGGATATTTGATTGTGTCTGTTCCCATTCCCGCATCGATGCGCCAAGAGGAATTAAATTCTTATCAAGCAGAGGCTTCTGTTGCTCCAGGGACGCCAGATTCTGGAATCAGCAATGCCTACCAGAAAGAAATCTTGATTGGTGAATCTGGAAACACTTCGGATCCACAATCTAGTTTCGGAACGGGTGGGGGAGCGAATGACCCATCGGCGATGCTTGGAATGGCTTCTGGCTTCATGTACGATACAGGAAGTGCCGCAACACAGAAGTTTAGTGGAAAGCGCATTACCTTGGATTTCGTCAATGCCGACATTCACAGTATTTTTCGACTAATTTCCCATGTATCCAACCTCAACATTGTCACTGGTGACGATGTGTCTGGGCGAGTAACTGTTCGTCTTCAAAATGTTCCATGGGACCAAGCCTTGGCCGCTGTACTTCAAGCAAAAGGACTGGGGTCACAGAAGTTTGGCAACATCATTCGCGTAGCGCCCATTGAAACAATCAAATCTGAGCAACAGTCTGCTGTAGAAGCCAAACGCGCACAAGAAGAATTGACCGAATTGCAACTGTTGGTACTCCCTTTGAATTATGCACAGGCAAGTGAGTTGCAAACACAGGTCACTGAGTTGCTTTCTTCTAGGGGAACTCTACAGGTAGATACGCGTGGAAATCAGTTGATCATCAAAGAAACTGAGAAGCGCTTGGCGCAGATTCGTGAACTTGTTCGTCACTTGGATAAGGAAACACCCCAAGTCTTGATTGAGGCACGAATTGTTGAGGCTTCTTCCAACTTTACCCAAATGATGGGTATTCAGTGGGGGGCTGAACTTCAGGCCAATGCTTCGACTGGGTATTCAACAGGGTTGTTGTTTCCAAACTCAGTAGGGATGTCTGGTGGTATTGCGCGCGATGGTAATGGTGGAGAACAATTCTATACAGCCGGTGCCGACACTCTTTTGGTGGACATGGGAGCAGAAGCCTCAACTTCAGGGATCGCCTTTTCTCTCGGGTCTATACCAGGCTTGATTGATTTGGATGCACGTTTGTCAGCCATGGAGTCGGATGGGTACGGTAAAGTGGTCTCTGAGCCACGCATTACCACACTGGACAATCAGATGGCAAAGATATCACAAGGGGCTCGTATTCCGTACTTGTCGACATCTTCTGGTGGTACGCAGGTACAGTTCATTGAAGCCGCTTTGGAAATGTTTGTTACACCGCACATCACTTCAGACAATCAGGTGTTCTTGGACCTCAACATTACAAACAACCGTCCAGACTTCTCAAATCTTGTGCAAGGTCAACCGGCCATTCAGATCAAAGAAGCCCAGACAAATGTTTTGGTTTCCAATGGTGATACGACAGTGATTGGTGGGGTGTTCTCAACAGGCTCCACATTTTCACAAGACAGTGTGCCTGGATTTCACAAAATACCGGTATTGGGTGCGTTGTTTAGAAATTCAGCAGAAAGCATTACCCGTGATGAAATGATGGTGTTTATTACACCCCATATTGTGACGCGAACCGTTAGTTCGAACGCACAATGATTGCGAAACGGTCAAAGGCCAAAGACCCAAAGACCAAAGACCAAAGAATCACTTTGAAATCTTGTGATAGAACAGTGATGAAGCGATGAGAGTTCAGTGATAA
>CBFIFY010000074.1:0-19353 GCA_965661985.1 uncultured Myxococcota bacterium
CAGCATCAATGTGGATGCCGACGATACCAACAACGATGGCATCGACGACGACTGCTCTGGGGTAGCCGATGACGGTGGTGCATCAAACATCGACCTTGATGGCGATGGATTCAGCGAACTCGACGGAGACTGCGATGACAACGATCCCACTATATACCCCGGTGCAGTAGACACATGGTATGACGGCGTCGATTCCGACTGCGGGACCAATTCTGATTACGATCAAGACGGCGATGGATTTGAATCGAGTGACTACGGTGGCACAGACTGTGATGACATGAACCCCACCATCAACCCACAAGCCTCTGATGCCAACCTGGACGGAATTGACAACGACTGCAATGGCCAAATCGACGATGGTGCTGAGGCTGGTGACCAAGACGGCGATGGATTCGATGAAACTGCTGGTGACTGTGACGATACCGACCCAACCGTATACCCAGGTGCCCCAGAAACTTGGTACGATGCTGTTGACTCAGATTGCGATGGTGCCAATGACTTTGACCAAGATGGCGATGGAGAAATGTCTGCTGACTACACGGGTGTTGACTGTGACGATGAAGACCCAGCCGTCAACACCACGGCTACCGAAGTCTGGTATGATGGCATTGATCAAAACTGCGACGGACTAGACGACTTTGATCAAGATGAAGACGGCTTCCTCTCCATTGAATACGGAGGGGACGATTGTGACGATGAAAACCCAGCCATCAATGTCGATGCCGATGACACCAACAACGATGGCATCGACGATGATTGTTCGGGCATTGCGGATGATGGTGGCGCGTCCTTGGACCAAGATGGCGATGGGTACAGTGAAGCGGCTGGTGACTGTGATGACAGTGATCCAACTGTATACCCAGGTGCGGCTGATACGTACTATGATGGTGTGGACTCCGATTGCGACGGACGTTCAGACTTTGATGCCGACCTCGATGGCGAAGATGCACTTGAATATGGTGGGACAGACTGCGACGATACCGATACCAACGTCTATGCTGCAGCCACTGAAGTCTATTACGATGGCGTTGACCAAAATTGTGACGGACTCTCCGACTTTGATCAAGATGAAGATGGAGAAGACTCTGCGGAGTACGGTGGGCTGGATTGCAACGATACCGATCCAAACATCAACACCTCCGCCGTGGATGACAACAACGATGGCGTTGACGATGACTGCAACGGCTTAATTGATGATGGTGGAAACACCAGTTCTGACTTGGACGGTGATGGATTCGATGAGGCGGCGGGTGATTGTGATGATACCGACCCAACCGTTTATCCAGGTGCCGTAGACACGTGGTACGATGGTGTAGACTCCGATTGTGCTGGCGACAACGACTTTGACCAAGATGGTGACGGTGAAGAAAGCCTCGATTACAACGGCAGTGACTGTGATGACACTGACCCAACTGTCAACTCTCAAGGAGACGACGACAACACAAACGGCATTGACGACGACTGTGATGGCATTCCAGACAATGGAGGCAATCAGTCAAACGACAACGACGGCGATGGCTTTGCCCTAACCGACGGGGATTGTGACGACAACGATCCCAACGTCAACCCGGATGCCAACGAAGTCTATTACGATGGCGTTGACCAAAATTGTGACGGACTCTCCGATTTTGATGCCGACATGGATGGTGAAGATTCTGTGGACTATGGTGGCGATGACTGCGACGATGACGATGCCTCCATCAACACATTGGGTACTGAAATTTGGTACGACGGCGTAGACCAAAATTGCGACGGACTCTCCGATTACGACCAAGATGGCGACGGTGAAGACTCTGATCAATATGGTGGACCGGACTGCAACGACACCGACCCAGACATCAACACTCAAGTCCTTGACGATACAGAAGACGGAATTGATGATGACTGCGACGGACAAATCGACGATGATGTTCAACAGTCTTCTGACATTGATGGAGATGGATACACCGTTGATGCCGGTGATTGTGACGACACCAACCCAAACGTGTTCCCAGGTGCCGTAGACGCATGGTATGACGGCATTGATGCCAACTGTGATGGACTCTCCGACTATGACCAAGATGGTGACGGCGAAGACTCCGATCAATATGGTGGCCTAGACTGTAATGACACCGACTCTGACATCAACACAACAGCGCCAGATGACAACAACGACGGCATTGACGACGACTGTGATGGCACACCCGATGACGGCATGTCTCAATCTACCGACAACGATGGCGATGGTTTCGAGGCTGCCAACGGCGACTGTGATGATTCCGATCCAGCCATCAACCCCGACGCAACCGAAATCTGGTATGACGGTGTAGATCAAAACTGCGATGGGCTGTCCGATTACGATCAAGACCTCGATGGCTTTGTGTCCAACCAGTACGGTGGTGATGATTGTGATGATACCAATGCTGCTGTATTGGATGGACTGATCTGGTACCTCGACAACGACAATGACGGCTATGGTGACGACAACAATACACTGTACGACTGTACGACCCCGACTGGCTATGTGGCTCAAGGTGGAGACTGTGGCGACAATGATCCAAACACCAATCCGGGGATGGTCGACGACACCCCCAACGGCATTGACAACAACTGTGACGGACAAATCGACGAAGGCGTTCAATCCAGCGATGTGGATGGAGACGGATTCAGCGTCTCTGACGGTGACTGCGATGATACTGACCCAACTGTCTATCCAGGCGCAGTAGATACTTGGTACGATGGCGTCGACGCCGACTGTGCTGGGAATTCTGACTTTGATCAAGACGGAGATGGTGAAGAATCAAATCAATATGGTGGCGATGACTGTGACGATACCAATCCGTTGATCAACACCAGTGCGTCTGATGCCAACCTCGATGGCATTGACAACAACTGTGACGGACAAATCGACGAAGGCGCTCAAGCTGGTGATCAAGACGGAGATGGCTTCGACGAAAGCACTGGCGACTGCAACGATGAAGATGCCTCGATCAACCCCAACGCCACGGAAATTTGGTACGACGGCGTTGACCAAAACTGTGATGGACTGTCCGATTTTGACCAAGATGGCGATGGAGAAGACTCTTTCGATTACACGGGCAATGACTGTGACGACACCGATCCAAACGTCAACTCTCAAGGAGATGATGACAACACCAACGGCGTTGACGATGACTGTGACGGCTTTATCGACAACGGTGGTGCATCCAATGACCTCGATGGGGATGGCATCACTGAATCTGATGGCGATTGCAACGACAACGACCCAACAGTGTTCCCAGGTGCTGTAGACACTTGGTACGATGGTGTGGACTCAGATTGCGACGGTGCGGACGACTTTGACCAAGATGGCGATGGGTACAGTTCTTCCGATTATGGCGGGCTGGACTGTAACGACACCAACGAACTGATCAACCCAAGCATCACCGATGACAATGCCGATGGTGTAGACGATGATTGTGATGGATCTGCCGATGAAGACGAACTCGACAACGACGGAGATGGATTCCGTCCGTCTGATGGCGATTGCAACGACAACGACATCACCATCTATCCTGGAGCAACCGAAGTTTGGTACGACGGTGTGGACCAAGACTGTGGTGGTGACTCTGATTATGACCAAGACAGCGATGGGTTTGACTCAATCGACTATGGTGGAACAGACTGTGATGATACCAGTCAATACATCTACCTAGGCGCCAACGACCCGTGGTACGACGGATTTGACTCGGATTGTGGTGGCAATTCTGACTATGACAAAGACGAAGATGGCTATGACTCAATCGACTATGGTGGGACAGACTGCAACGATGAAGACATGCTGATCAACCCTGGAATTGTGGACGCCAACAATGACGGAATCGACAATGACTGCGATGGTCAAATCGATGAAGATGGGGCAACCGACAACGATGGAGATGGCTACACCACCGACTCTGGTGACTGTGATGACAACGACCCAACCGTATATCCAGGTGCAGTAGACACTTGGTACGACGGCATTGATTCCAACTGTGACGGCGCCAACGACTTTGACCAAGATGGCGACGGCGAAGAGAGTATGGACCAAGGTGGAACAGACTGTATGGACATCGACGCCACCATCAACACTCAAGCCACCGAGATTTGGTACGATGGCATTGACCAAAACTGTGATGGAAACAGTGATTACGACCAAGATGGCGACGGTGAGGACGCCATTGAGTATGGCGGTGTAGATTGTGACGACACCAATGCAGCTATCAACACTGCTGTAGCAGACGACAATGGCGATGGTGTTGATGACAACTGCAACGGCATCAGTGATGAAGGCTTTGACTTTGATGGCGATGGGTTCTCAACGGTCGATGGAGACTGTGATGATTCTGATCCAGACATCAATCCAACTGCAACCGAAGTCTATTATGACGGAATTGACCAAAATTGCGATGGGCTTTCGGATTACGACCAAGATGGCGATGGCGATGACAGCCTACAGTTCAACGGAACTGACTGCAACGACGAAAATCCAGCCATTTACTATGGGGCACCGGAAACCTATTACAACGGCAAAGATGAAGACTGCTTTGGCGATTCAGATTACGATGCCGACCAAGATGGTTTTGATTCAGACCAATACGGTGGAACCGACTGCAACGACAGCAACGCATTGATCAATCCAAACGCCTCAGACAACACGGCGGACAACGTAGACAACAACTGCAACGGACAAGTCGATGAAGGTGTCGGTGGAACGGACCAAGATGGTGACGGATACACTGACCTAGACGGTGACTGTGATGACAACAATGCAAGCATCAATCCTGGTGCCACCGAGATTTGGTACGACGGCGTCGATCAAAACTGCAATGGCGATGACGACTTTGACCAAGATGGCGATGGCGAAACTGCCGCTGGCTATGGTGGCGTAGACTGCGATGACACAGAAGCGTTGATCAACACCCAGACAGTTTGGTTTGCAGACCTCGATGCCGATGGCTTTGGGGACAGCAACAACACACAGGCGGGTTGTATACAACCGACAGGCTACATTTTGGACGAAGGGGATTGTGACGACAACAACGACAACTCCAATCCAGATGCACAGGAAATCTGTGATGGTGCCGACAACGACTGCGACGGTGTCATTCCAGTCAGTGAAGAAGACCAAGATCAAGACGGCTATGTCATCTGTGAAATTGACGAGACTGGCTGGGTTGGCGCAGCGTCCGTAGTGGGCGGTGCAGACTGTCAGGATTTGGACCCACAAATCAATCCCGGCACAACCGAAGTCTGGTACAACGGAATCGATCAAGATTGCGATGGAAACTCTGACTATGATCAAGATGGCGATGGCTATGATTCAGAGCAGTACGGTGGAACCGACTGCAACGACACCGATGAGAACATTAGCCCTGCCGCCAGCGATGATACACTCGATGGTGTAGACAACAATTGCGACGGTCAAGTGGACGAAGATGCGCCCATTGTAGACAACGACAACGATGGCTTCACCAATGCAGACGGTGACTGCAATGACAACGACCCCACCATCTATCCTGGAGCAACGGAAGTCTGGTACGACGGCATCGATCAGGATTGTGGTGAAGACAACGACTATGACCAAGATGGCGATGGCTTTGACGTTGCCAGCAACGGAGGCACGGATTGCAATGACACCGATGCAACCATCTACGTTGGTGCGGTAGACGCTTGGTATGATGGTGTAGACTCCAATTGCGATGGTGCCAATGACTTTGATCAAGATGGCGATGGTCAAGACTCTGACCAATATGGAGGCGATGACTGTGATGACACCGATGTGAACATCTATGTTGGTGCCACCGACCTTTGGTACGATGGTTCCGATTCCAACTGCGATGGGCTCGATGACTTTGATCAAGATGGCGATGGTGAACGATCTTCAGATTACGGTGGCGTAGACTGTGACGACACCAATGCATTGATCAACACCTCAGCATCGGACGCCAACAACGATGGGATCGACGACAACTGCGATGGCACACCCGACGATGGCTTGGCCGAACTGGACCAAGATGGCGATGGGTACACCCCGTCTCAAGGAGACTGCGACGATACCGATCCAACCATCAACCCTGTAGCGGTAGACACTTGGTACGACGATGTCGATTCCAACTGCGATGGAATGTCTGACTTTGACCAAGACGGCGATGGCTATGATTCAGACCAATACGGTGGTTTAGACTGTGACGACATCAATCCAAACATCACGCCAGCGACCGTTTGGTATGCAGATTCTGACAACGACGGCTATGGAAATCCAAACAACACCACACAATCCTGTACACAGCCAACAGGCTACATCCAAGACAACAACGATTGTGACGACGGCCGCAGCCAAACCTATCCAAATGCCCCAGAACTGTGTGATGGTCTCATCAACCAGTGCGGTGGTTCTTTGCCGACTGTTGAAGTCGACTTGGATGGAGACTTCTATGTAGAATGCTCGATTGACAGTGGTGGCTGGAACGGTGCGCCCGCAATTGTAGGCGGAGATGACTGTGATACGTCTGACCCAGCCATCAACCCAGGGGCCACAGAAGTCTATTACGATGGTGTAGACGCCAACTGTGACGGTGCCAGTGACAATGATCAAGATGGCGATGGACAGGATTCAGTCGACCATGGTGGTACAGACTGTGACGATACTGAAGCCACTACCTACTTGGGTGCAACCGACGCTTGGTACGACGGTGTAGACGCCAACTGTGACGGTGCCAACGACTTTGACCAAGATGGCGATGGCTACCTGTCTGACCAGTACAACGGTACAGACTGCAACGATACCAATGCGGTGATCAATCCAGGCATGGTGGACGATCAAGGCGATGGTGTCGACGACAACTGCGATGGCTATGCGGATGAAGGGTTGCTCATCACCGCCAGCGATATCCAAACGGGTGACGTTATCATTACCGAAATCATGCAGAACCCCGCATCAGTCAACGATGTCGACGGTGAGTGGTTTGAGATCTACAACACCACGTCGAACCACCTCAACTTGGTGGGACTGGAAATCAGCGACTTGGGGACTGATTCATTTACGGTTGGTCAAACACTGGTCGTCGAAGCCGACAGTTATGTTGTTCTCGCCAAGAGTGATGATGCTACAAGCAACGGTGGCATCCTCGTCGACTACGCCTATGGTTCACAAATGACCTTGTCGAACAGTGACGATGAAATCCGTCTCAGCAACGACTTGGGACTCATCGACATGGTCGCGTGGGACAATGGACAAACCTTCCCAAATCCAACGGGTGCATCCATGAATCTCGACCCATCATCCTACAACGAAGTAGACAACGATACAGGATCAAACTGGTGTGATGCCACTACGGTTCTCAATTCTGGAGACTACGGAACACCAGGCGCAGAGAACAATACCTGTGGTGGCTCTGGCACCTCGTACACTTATGCGTCGGATGTACTTCCCATCCTTCAAAGTGCAGGGTGTACAGGCTGTCATTCGGGTCCATTCTCCGATCTCAACACCCTTCTCAACACCCAAGCAGGCGATGATTACAGTTCCAGTGCACCTGCCAATATGCCTTGGATTGCACCAGGTGATGCAACCAATTCATACATGTACTTGAAGATTCAGGGCACTGCTGCTTACGGTGTACAAATGCCAAGAAACGGTACTCCACTGAGTGCTTCTGAACAGCAAATCATCGAGCAATGGATCATTCAAGGTGCTCAATGATGCCGATGTCCGGACTTTGTCGGCTGTATGGTCGCCTGCTTGGTCGACTGTCTGGTTGGCTGAGACTCGCTTTGTGG
Source organism: uncultured Myxococcota bacterium (assembly GCA_965661985.1). Lineage (GTDB taxonomy): Bacteria > Myxococcota_A > UBA796 > UBA796 > UBA796 > CAJWHX01. Next base: position 7,780 of record CBFIFY010000074.1, read on the forward strand.
GGGTGCACAATGGCTCCCACAACGGCTGTCGCCCAAGAAGTACACAGCACTGACCTGACTGGATATTGGATATCGAACAGCGGTGTCAAAGTGTTCATCCCTGTCATGCGCGACGGCAAAATGCCCATTGTTCTCATGAACAAAAAACCCACCGTACTGCTCGGAGACTGGGATTGGCAGTCTCAAACCCTCAAAGTAAACAACACTCGATTTGGCATTGCCGATGGCCGTCTCACGATGACCAACCGCAACACAACCCAAACCCACACCCTCAAACGCTCGGTTCCAACCCATCCAAGCGATGGAATCTGGTTTCACGAACGCGAAGGAGAACTGCTGGTGGTGGACGACGGCAAAAAGTTGTGGACCATACTCATTCCCCCGTCTCAAGAAGCCACCATTCAAAAGGCCAAATGGATTGAATTTGAACGCACAGTGCGCATCAAACTCAACGGTCGATGCAGTCTGGATTTTCAATACGAACCCGATCTCCCAGATTTGATTTGGATGCTCTGTCCAGATTATGAACACGACTGGGTTCGAATCCACCGTCCGAATCCATTCTATACGACAGACTGGTCTGGAACTTGGACATCCGATTCAGATTGGACGCTCTATGTAGACATGGATGGACAAGGCTTCGGTAAAGTGTACATTGAGTCACCAAAGCGCATCGTTGACTTCCAAGCGAGTTGGATTGGGGGCTCTCAAGGGCACAGCATTCTGTTGGAACGTCGCAAAGAATCCAACGCCATCGCAATGGTCGACCCAGCCGATCCAAATTCATTGCTCATGAGAATCGACGGTACAGAAATCAAGTTTACTCGGTAATGCAATGCTCTCTTCAATATTCATTCCACATGGTGGCGGTCCTCTTCCCCTACTCGATGACCCTAGACACCACTCTTTGATCCAATTTTTGCGAACACTCCCTCAACGGTACACCACGCCATCAGCCATTGTGTTGATCAGTGCACATTGGGAAGCTTCCACATTTGAAATCACCTCCAATCCTGAACCAGGCTTATTGTATGACTATGGTGGCTTTCCAAAAGAAGCCTATCAAATCGAATATCCCTGCAAAGGCGAGCCCAAATTGGCCAAACGCATTCACAGCATCTTAACCGCATCAAAACTGCCCAGTACACTGAACCCAGCAAGAAAGTTGGACCATGGTGTATTTGTTCCACTCAAATTGATGTACCCAAAAGCGAATATCCCCGTTGTCCAAATTTCTCTACACCGCAGTCTCGATCCAGCAGTCCACATTGCACTCGGAGAAGCCTTATCGAAGTTGCAAGACGACAATATCTTAGTGTTGGGTTCAGGGTTTTCCTATCACAACCTGCGTGCATTTTTTTCGTCAGACCCCAAACACAATGAGGCAAATCAAGCGTTTCATGACTGGTTGAAACACACGTGTTTACAGATGTCAAGAAGGGATATGCTCGAACACCTTCGAAACTGGACCATCGCCCCTGCTGCAAGACTCTGCCATCCCAGAGAAGAACATTTACTGCCACTGATGGTCTGCGCTGGCGCTGGAGAGCGGGATGCCACATCCATTTTTGATGAAAAGGTGTTGGGCAAATACAGTTTGGGTCTGCAATTTCGATAAACAGGATGGCTACTACCGTTTGCTACAGTCTGATCGGTAAATCTGCCAAACTTCTTTGTTGATGGACGGTATTTCGTGATCTTTGATCCAAGCATTGGGATAGAGTTCTTGCTCTTGGGCAAAGAGATGAGCCTCATTGCTCAGTCCAGACACCGCCAAATAATCTTTGCTGGAACAGCGCCCATCATAGGTTGAGAAGGGTTTGATGCGCTGAGGGTACAAGGAACGATCATAGGGTGTCAACGAATCGGTCACCCACAGGATTGCCCGTTGGGACGCTTTATGACTGATCCACGTTCGCACTGGAATCAAACGAGTAGAGATGCAACTTTCTCGTTCCAACTTCAACGTTCGTTGAAACTGTGACACATCCGATACGCAGAAAGCAAAGACCCCCAATACTGGCAAGCCCATCCACCGAAAGGCTTTTACCCACTGTTGACTGGACCACGCCAAGAGCATCACCACAGGTGCCCACAGGACGGTGTAATGATAGGGCTCAAAGATGGGAACAACCAACAACGGAAGCACTGCCAAAACATGCACCCCCATCCAAAGCCCCTCTCGAAGATTGAGCGACATCCAAGTCCACTGTTGTACCCGCGCCACGACCATTGTTACCATTGTTCCGAGCGTCAAAGCAAACAGACTCAGCACCACCAGCATTGGTGCAACCATATCCTGCATCAATGACGTACTTGAAGCCTCAAAAAATGACCACCACGAATCGTGGTTGCCAAATCGCTTGGCAAATGTGCCCCACGTCGTTTCTGCGGTCATCTGTTCCGCAAAAGAATCACGACTGGCCATCAGCAACAAATCCGCCTGAAAAATGCGCCACTTTTCTCCGTAGACCCACTGGGCATACAAATGCACACCATACCAACCAAGCAGTGGCAAAGCGCCCAATCCATACCAACCGAGCCTTGAAGCGCTCTCTCGAATCAACTTTAGAGAGGACTCTTTGCCTAACAAGCACAACACGCCCAATATCGACCACGGAAGCAACAAAACACCCTGCTCCTTGGCGCACACAGCCAGTCCTGCAGATACGCCCAAGGCCAGCAACCAAGCGCGTTTGGTCCACGGCTTCGCTTCATCAGAACCATTAAACAATCGCAACACTTGCGTCCCAACACAAAGGTGGATCACAAACAGCGCATTGATCAGCATCTCAGCGTTCAACCACAAGGTCAACTTTCCAAAAGCAGCTGAACTCAACAGCATCCAAATTGACAGTCCGGATACAAGCACAGATGTCCAAGATATCAGCGCCACTCCCATCGTCGCGACCAGTCCAGCAATCGCAATGCGGGCAACCATTTGCAGGGATTGGACTTCAGTGTAGCCAAAAGCGTACAACCAAGCCCCCATCCAAAGACTCAACGGTGGTCTATCGCCCTCTACCTGTCCACTGACCACATCTCCATGCTGAAAGTTGATCAAACCGTCCACCCACAACACGGCATCCATAAAGCAATAGGACGCTTCGTCGATGGGCGTGATGCCATCAATCCACAGCATTACAGCAGTAAAGAGCCCAACCCACAAAAGCCCTCCTTGCCAAAGCCTCAACGGAATGGGCAAACAGAACCACTCAACAAATCGAGTCAGCATCTGCACTTTATCTGCCCCTTCCACCATCAACGAGGGTTTGTGTCCAGATACTCTTCAAACTGGCGAAGAATCCCACCCAACACATCGCTGGCAACCATGAATGCACCCTCTTCTGGAATGGGCATGTCTCCCAACGCAATATCACCCCAAATGTGCTCTATCTGTTTGGCGTAGACCGTATCATCGCTCTCATCTACCCATGGGATGGTGACAGCAAAGGAATATCCGTGGTTCAAATGAATCCAATCCACACTGATTTCAGGTGTGTCGGTCAACCAACGCTGTTGGATAAAGACCGGTCCCATGTCGGACTCTACCCACCGAATGTGCGTGTGAAAATATATGGTTGCGTCAATTCCGAGTGGTAGAAAGCGTTGCAACGTGGCTTCATATTCAAGTTCGTCACAATCGCCTTCCACAAAGCACTCTGGCTCTCCGATGTATGTCCGCTCGTTGATCGCATCGGGATTGGTGAACACATCGCGTGGGTGCACAAGAAAGTTGGTGTAGGCCAAATCTTCTACACTGTATGGAAAATCTCTGGAACGAACGATCCCAAGCAATTCAGGTTGCTCTGTGAGACCGGGCTCCACAGTTTCAACGGCTTCCGATGTCAACCCTTGAATTCGTTGACCACGCCCCAGTTTCTTGGCAACTTTCTCATCCAACAACGAAAACAGTTGATCCACCCCATCTTCTAAGTAAACTGGATCGTCATGGTAATGTTCCACCATGTAGGAGATCAATTCATCGTACTGCTCGGGTGCCGGTGCTCGGCATCCAATCAACATCTGTATTCCCAACAACCCAACCACACTTGCTCCAACGCAGATTCTCTGACCAGTGTATCACATCGTCACAATCAATTGACCAAACAAATCAGGTTTCACGTTCACTTCACAGATGTAAGGCGTTAAAATAGGTCATGCTTGTTGTTGAAAACTTACACTTCTCGATGGATTCCACACCCATATTGCACAATCTATCCTTTCACTTAAAAACAAGCGAGATTGTTGGATTTGTGGGGAACAATGGAGCTGGAAAAACAACGACCTTAGAACTGCTGAGTCAGTGCATTCGTCCGACCGTGGGATCTATCACTTGGAATGGTGAGGACATCTGGTCATCCGATACTTACCGTTTAACGATGGGCTATGTCCCCGACCAATTGCCACTCTATCCCAACGCAACTGTAGAAGATAATCTACGCTACACGGCACACCTGAGAAGATTGAACAATCCCAAACATAGTGTGGATGAACTGATCACTGAGTTTGAACTTTCATCCGTTGCAACCAGTCCCATCCGAACATTGTCAAAAGGTTGGCGACAGTGGGTGGGCATTGCTCAAGCATGGTGCCACAAGCCAAAAGTCTTGCTCCTAGACGAACCCACATCGGGATTGGACCCCAGTGGACGGAAACGATTTGAATCATGGTTGCGCAAAATTCGTTCGGAAGGTACCACCGTATTTCTATCCTCTCACATTTTGAGTGAACTGGAAGCGATCAGTGATCGAATTTTGTGGATTGAGAATGGTCGATTGATTGAAAGCAATGCGTTGATGTGGACCATTCAGTGTACGATTGAACGTCCGAAGCAAACCCTGTTGTCTTCCCTACGTCAAATCGATGGTGTTGAGAGTATTCAAATCGAAGGTTGTCACATTACGCTTTCCTGTCATCCATCGCTTCGAGCAAAGGTATCTTCTACTTTGGTAGAGTTTGGGCTGTTGGAAATGCGAAGGTTGCGATGAATGTGAGCACTTTACACACCATCTCCACATGGACCTTTGCCGAACTCTTTCGGTCTTGGCTGGGCTGGATTTGCCTCATTGGTTTCACTCTCTTAAATGGACTGACTTTGTCGATGATGCTGTGGGATGCCAGCAACCCGTTAATCGCAGGTCAAAGTGTGGAGATCCATCGAATACTGCTTCCAAAATACTTCTCCACCATGAATCTACTGTTGCTCATGATCGTTCCAGCCCTCACCATGTCGAGCATCAGTGGAGAATACGCGACACATCGATTGAGACTCTATCTGACTGCACCGATCTCCAAAGCGACTGTCGTTCTTGGAAAGGCACTCGGGATTGGGTATTTCTTGAATGTACTGTTGCTGTCCACCCTGCCGTTGATGGCTGTTTTACACTGGTACAACGAACTTGACTGGACTCGCTGGATGGTTGGATACCTTGGCACAGGACTCAATGCCTGTCTCTTTATGACCATTGGGATCTGGGCGAGCGCACAGACCCGTAAACCACTCACCTCTTGGTTTTTGGCGACCACTGCATCTCTACTTCTCTGGTTTGTGGGTACTGCAACGGGCGTTCCCATCTTGGAATCTCTATCGCCTTTACCAAAAGTCCAAGAATATTTGGACGGTTGGATTGGCATCTGGGATACCTTTTACTTCCTTTCGATAGGTACCTTTTGCCTCTACCATGCTCAAGACGGTCTATCCGCCAAGCAATACTCACATACAAGGCCTTTGGATCTTCGATTGACTCCCTTGCTGTGGTTTGTCGTACTGCTCATGAGCAATGTCCTTGTTGGTCGATACGATCGATACTGGGATATCAACGACAGTCGGCCATTGCTCTCAGAAGAAACCCTCACGATGCTGAGCAACAACGATGCAATTGAATTCCGCATCGATTTGGAGGAAACTGATTTTCGACATCGACAAATCACCCAGCACTTGCGCACATTGGATGCTAGAGGCTTAAAAGTCCCAGTGACTTGGCTCACCAACAGCAATCGCCCACTTGGACAGGAACGGGGCGTTACTCTGTTGCTGAAGAATGATACAGAAACTAGAGAAGTGTTGCTGACGTCGCTCTCTCCTTGGGACATTGAGTCTGGACTGCGCAGACTGCTCTATCCAGAAACACACACCATCTGCTTTACACAAAATGGTGGTGAAGCCAGTCTGTTTGATGGAACATCGGATATAGGGTTTGGACTGTTGAGTGAATCGTTGCTCAAACTCGACTATGAACTGGACATCACCGATCCCTTAAAAGGACTCGACCAAGCCTGTAGCCTGTTTGTCATTGCGGGACGCAAGACGCCTTTGCAACCTGAATGGCTCGATACTCATCTTGATGCAACACCGTCGATTCTATTGATTGATCCAACCACCCACACTTTTCCCGTTGAGTGGCTTTCAGACTGGGGTGTGCAGCTCAAAGACGACTTTGTGATTGAGGTCAATCCAAATTTTCAAGTCCATGGCAATCCGACCACCTTGTTGCTATCACAATACACGTTGACCCAGCATCCGACCCTATCGCTCGACAATCAAAATCTGTTGCTGAATGATGCGCGGTCTGTTTCTAGAATTGGAGACAACACGCGAACACTTACTGTAGAGTTGCTCCATGCTTCACCACAATCCTGGGCAGAAACCAACTACACGGCAGACACTCCGAGTCCTGATAACGATGACATTATCGGCAATGTACCACTTTTGGTTGAAGTCGATTCCATTCAATCAGGCACCCCCAAACCACACATAATGGTCATGGGAACATCCAGTACCATCCAAAATGCTTGGGTCGAACAAAACCAACACAACGCCCAATTCTTCATCCAACTAATCCAGCACCTCTTGGCAGATGACCGACCGACAAGCACGATCCCAAGTGATGCGACCATTCAAATGACGACTGCACAAGTTCGAAGCAGCTCATTGTTGTCGGTTGTGTTTATTCCAGGATTGATTGGCGTACTGGGTCTTTGGAGACGAAAAATCTCATCCTAAGTATGACTACAGTCAAAATCAGACTACAATATACATACAAGGAGCGCATTATGTTTACCATATTCAGCCTACTCGCCTGTTCAAGCAAGCATCCAAATCCGGATGCCAGCATTGTACTCGATGAAGAAACCACCGTCGAACAAAGTGAACTGAACGGCACACTCGTTACCGAAACGATTCCTGCACCAGTGTTTACCGCACTCAACCAAGACGGCGTTGAACGCACCCGTGCAGACTTCATGGGTCGACCAACAGTGATTTGGTTTTATCCGGCTGCCAATACGCCTGGTTGAACGATTCAAGGTTGCGGGTTCCGCGACAATTTTGCAGAGTTTGATGCACTGGGTGTTCGCATTGTTGGTGTGGGTTTTGCCAGTGTTGAAGAAAACAAAGAGTGGTACGTTGACAAAGAGTTCCAGTTTGAACTGTGGTCGGACACCAACAAAGAACTCGCGCTGTTCTATGGTGCGGCCGACAGTGCGTCTCAAGGCTATCCAAGTCGAGTGACCAAGATTCTCGACGATGAAGGCAATCTGTTGGTGACCTATGACGATGCCAACTTTGCCACCAATCCCTTCAATGTCCTCGAGGACTGTCAGTACTTGTTTGGCAATTAGTCAATAGCGTTTACGCAATCCGAGCAATCGATGTAAATGGTCGATGTAAATGGTCGATGTAAAATGTTAAATGTTCGATAGTCAAGGCGCAATGGTCAGCCAATGCTCAATCATCAGCGTCGACAAGCAACGCGAGCATCTAAATCCTTGTTATAGACACTGTAGACAAGGAGCCTCGATGCCTGTATCCACATTGACACTTCTCTCTTTTTTGCACGGTTGCAGTTATTTTGACACCCCAGTAGACGTCGTCATTTTAACTGTGGACACCCTGCGTGTAGACCATGTGTCCGCATTCTCTCTGGCTTCCCCTGCCAATACGCCACACATAGACGCTTTGGCATCCGATGGAGTTTCCTATACAGAAGCCTATTCTCCCATCAGCGTTACCGGACCAGCATTTGTTTCCTTGATGACCGGTATGTCCATTTCCGACCACAACGTCACCATGAATGTGTTTCGGGGCGGTACATCACTGGCACAAGAAGAAGACACCCTCGCAGAACGGTTTCAGGCAAATCAATACAGAACTGGCGCCTTTGTATCTGGCTTTACCCTGCGAGAAAGTTTGGGACTGAACCAAGGATTCAATGTGTACAGTCCCCCAACGGGAAAAGGAAATCGACGATGGGGCAACAAGACGGCCGCCCGTGCCAACGCTTGGATGAAGAAAAAAGATGGACCTGTTTTTCTGTGGTACCACACCTACGACGCCCATGGACCTTGGGATCGGTGGGGAACAACCTGTACCAAAGTCGCCTCAAGTGTTGAAGAACGTCAAATACTGGACCGCATTCCAAAATATCAACGAATTGATGCCTGCATTGATGAAGCAGAATATGCCGCTCGGTACGCAAAAGCAGTCGAATTTGCAGACCGCAATGTGGGGCGTGTCATTCAGGCCCTCAAAGACGAAGGTCGCTACGAAAATGCGCTCATCATAGTAACGGCAGATCATGGCGAAAGTTTTACTGAACGAGAGTTGTGGTTTGATCACGGTACAACCGCCCATGAAGAACAATTGCACGTTCCACTGATCATCAAATATCCCCAGAACACACGTGCGGGCGAAAAGGATGACCGATTGGTCTCTCTGTTGGACATTGCCCCAACTGTACTTTCCGTTGTTGACCTACCAGCCTTACCAAAAGCGAGTGGCAAAAGCCTCATCGACACAACAGACCCCATACGCGAAGTGGTATACGGCGAAAGTTCTCACTGCAAGAAAAATGCCCTACTCTCCTGTAAACCCATCGGACCACAAGGAAAAGTGTTCGCCCTGCGCAATACCGAACTCAGCATTGTGCAACAGGGTGAAGACTTTATGGAATACAATCGAACACAAGACCCTTCCGAACTCCAGCCACTGCCACTGACCAGCGCACTTGGAACTGAACTGACTGAGTTTGCAACAGAGCGCAGAGAACAGGTCAAGGACTTGGTGTGGCCACCACCCAACAAGCGCAGTGTCGAATTTCAACAACTCCAACAACTCGGATACGTCAACGAGTGATGTCAACCACACGCGTTTTCAGCAGGTGTACCCACTCAAGACACTTGAATCGTATGGTATGCCAATAAACTGCCGTCATCATTTTGACGGGTGCTCATCAAAAAAACTTCGGTGTTGTTCGGAAACACTCCATCGCGCTCGAGAGGGGTGTCTTGGTCACCACGGTGGCTGTAGAGTGGATGTGTGGTGTATACCTCAGCTGCGATTTCATTCGTGAATGCAAACTGCGAAACGACCCGAGACGTTCGATTGGCATCGCTCACGGCAAAGTGGATGTGGATGGTTCTTCCTGGATACCAACCGGGAAAGCAACTCTTAAAGTTCACACGACCCTTGGCATCGGTGACCAATTGTCCGCGGTACCACGAGGAACGCAATGCCCCTTCCTCGTTTCCTGTACAGAAACCAGGCGCAAAGTTGCCCGCATCTTCACTCTCTGATGTATCCCCAGAGTACACTCCATTGGCATCACAGTGCCAGACTTCAATGGTATGGTTGGCAAGTGGATTGCAATTGCTGTCAATCAACCGCAAACACAATTGCATTGGCAAGCCTGTAAAGCCTTCGGAAATGTCCTCACCTGTGGAATCTTGGAAGTAGCAAGGTCCTTTGGTGGTTGCACTCATCAAGTTGACTTCACAGTTTCCACCGTTGTCAAAAATGCTGTCGTCGGGGTATGCTGCTGTCATCAACGCCGTTCCACCAATCAACCAACCGTCTGCCGTTACGCCTCCCTCATCTGCCGTATCCGTAGGGTCACCCGTTTCTGAAGATGGCTCCGATGATGGTTCACCACTTGGCTCTCCACTTGGTTCACCGGCTGGCTCATTTTCAGTGTCAACGTCTCCGATTGCGGTATCGGTTTCTTTCTCTCCACAACCTGCATTGATGCTGACAACGGAGAGTGCTCCGATGGTTTTGAGAAGGTTTCTACGTGAAATGGACTTGGATGTGGACATTGTTGGCTCCGATGTGCAGTGTGGATTTAGTATATCGGATGGGATTTGGGATTCCTAATGGTGTAGAAAATATAGTTCAACGTATTTTCATATTATATGATATATTTTATAATATGAATACTAAAGCGATACTCAACATTTTAGAAGCCGAATTAAAAGTACATTCTGAAACACTCGAAATCACCATTTGTGGTGGAGCGGCGATTCAACTTCTTGGATACAGCAATCGTCCAACAAAGGACATCGATGTTATTGTACCTACAATACCAGACCGTCTCCAACCATTGATCAAATCCATCGCATATACGCATCAGTTGGCCGATGATTGGCTCAACAACGGCCCCGCTTCATTGATACACGATTTAGAAATCGGATGGAAAGATCGAACTACTTTATTGTATAGGGGTCCGCACCTCACAATTCGAGTTCTCTCACGACACGATTTGATTTTCAGCAAGCTGTATGCAATGTGTGATCGACGTGAAGACATACGAGATTTACTCGCAATGCAAGTGACAGACGGTGAACTACAGATCGCAGGACTGCAGGTGAAGAACAAAGATGATAATCCGAACTGGCCTAAATGGGTTGACATTTGCATTGCCGAAATCATCGAAGAAAGAGGCACCAATGAATCTTCATAGTAAATGGGCCGGACTTGGCATCACTTTTCAAGATACCCCTACGTTCCATGCACCCGAAGAGGTTATCCTAGAAACCGTTCGAGACGGTGACTTTCCCAAGGATAGAAAGTTGTTTGGCTTAATGCTTCTCTGGCTTGAAACCTACAGTTCCTATGTCCATGTAGAACGATTGATACGAATGGTGAAACCCCTTCCACCTCATGAACTTGCTTTACTCGGCGGACTATTTTTAAAAGTGCGAAACCATTCAAAAGATCATCGATTTGAGAGTTTACTGAAACACATTCGCCGTGCTTTAGGAGAACATACTCCGACCTTTCCCACACTATCCGATCATCAATTCTTCATTGAACGCCATGGCGTGGATGAAGATTTTCAGACCTTTGGAATTCAAGTAGCCAACCTAACAGCTGCACATGCAAAGAAAATCCTGTCAGAACCCCACCTACTTAAAAACAATATCTGGCTTCACAATCGATGTCTGTTTGGGGTCAATTTCAGAGCCGATGTGGCGACAATCATGAGATTACACAATCCACAAAATGGGTACCAAGCAGCAAAACTTGCTGGTTGCTCGGTAAACTCAGGATATCGTCACTGGAGAGATTTAGAAAAAGTCGACTGGTTTGTACAAGTATAGTTGTACGATTTTAGGTTGAACCCTTCCTTCGGCTTGAGAGGTAAAGTGGGACTTATCACAGTCCAAATTCTTGTGTGGCATTTGTAAAAGAATCGTTGCATTCTTTATGTATCGGTCTGCTTATGTAAAAGAAATTGGATTTTCTTTATATAAGGAGGTTAATCTGTAAAAGAAACACGATTTCTTTTACATAAG
>CBFIFY010000075.1:0-19291 GCA_965661985.1 uncultured Myxococcota bacterium
GATGAAGGTGAAGTCCTGTTCGTCAATCGTTAGGTCAAACTCGCCAAATGGCGCCATGTGGTCTTCCCCGATCTTGAACGTGTAGCCCGTTTTGGTCATGCATTCTTCTTCGATGCTGCCAATGTCATTTTCGCTCTGTTCAACTACAAACGGCAACTCTGCATTTTTGAGCGCACCACCCCAACTGCCTTGATCGAGCGCCATCATGATGCCATTGTCGTCTTCCAACACTAGACCGTAACTCATGCCAAAAACAAAGGAGATGTGGGTGCTCAGGGTCACATTTTCCGCAGTGGTCCACTCGGGGATGAAGGTGGCATCGTTCCCTTCAGGATCAAGGATGCTGTACCCGACGATGTGTTCAACACCTTCGCTTTCAAATACGAGCTCTGCCGCACAGTCGCTTCCTTCTCGAATGTCAACCAGGTTTCCGATTAGGAACGTGGGTTCTTCGGTTTCCATCGAAGGGGCAAGCTCATCTGGGATGCAAAGTTGTATGCTTCCAGCGACAGGGGGTGGGTCTTGAGTGCAGGCGGTAAATAGGGTCCAAAACAACATGTGTCCTCCATTTATTGTGTGTCTAGTTACATATAATGGAAGTAATGCAAGACTTGTGCCAAATACTTAGGGTGTGTAGAAACGAATGTTCCACATCCAATAGGTGTAATCCTTTTCACGTTCCATTGGATACTTTTCCATTTCCAAATCGTGCCACGTCAACGACTGCTTGGGTAAAAACATCACCAATTCATCGATGACTGGTTGGATAATGGCTTGGACTTGTGCATGGTGTCGCTTGAGAAATTCTCTTGTGCCAGTCAAACCATCGCTACCTTCATAGTATACGGCGGTCTTTTTCTTTTGGGGCAGGGGGTAGGCATGCTGAATATAATGAAGTAGCGTTCGAAAATGTCTGACAATTACCTTTGGAGAAACAAGCTCACTGATTAAATCATCCTCGTTTTTGGCTCGCTCAATGGCTGTTCGAGAACGGTGGGAGATGCTCGACATATCAAGGACTCGACCATTCTGAAATGCATGAGCTATGATCTGTGCCGCTCCTCGATGAACATTGTTCTCGCTATTTTCATGAATAAATTTACCTAGAAAGGTTCCATCCCAAAAGTCTTCCTCTTCCCATACGGTACCCTTTGTAAATCCACGCAACAGTGCTCGCTTCTTCCACTCTCGAATCTCCGACAGCTCATCCCGAAGTCGAAAGTGTCCTTCGTTGATGTGCTTTTCGGGTTCATCAAACCAATCAAAGTTTGGATCTTGTCCTCCACAGGGGAATGTGGCTGATGGATCTAGTAGGAGCTTGATAAGGTCTTGTCCTGTAATGGCGGTGTCTTTGGGGTTGTGTTGGTCTGTATTTTTGTTCGACATGTGCTCTCCATAAATAAGGTGCGTCTTTCTAAACGGATTGTCATTGCAAATTCGGATGGGTTTAACGCCAGCAGACTTGTCGATGTCTCCTTCTCTATGTTTCAATGTGGCAAATAGAGTTGCTTATATGCTATCGAGAACTGTTTGAATATCATCCTATACGTTGAGGTCACTTGCTCTCTACTGTTGCGTTTCGATTGAGTCGGTGGCGATAACCAAAGAAGATGACTAGAACAAACGCAACACATAAAGTACATAGACCGACCACATCCCAAAAGTGCCAGCAAGGAATCAGACCGTTCTTTCCACATGCTTCCATATTGGTGTTCATGCCCATCAAACCACTGATCACTGCAAATGGAATGGTGATTGCACCAAGTAGTGAGAGAAGGTCTTCTTGCCTTTTTTGACGGGCTTCGTCTTGTTCCCTTTGGCGTTGTTCTTCGGCACGTTGTTTTTCTCTGGCAATCTGATCGGCTTCTCTGCGTCGCTCTTCTTCTTCTTGTGTGAGCATGCTGATGATTTTGAGAACATCTTCGACTTCATCGCTGAGTCCGTCAATCAATTGGCGAATGTTGAAGACCTGTCGCAGAACAGAGTAGAAGGTCGCTTCTGAGGCTCGTTGCGAAAATTCAACGAGGTTGATGCCCAGTCTGAACTGATGCATTTGGTTAATTAAATGGGTTAATTTGTCTTTGTCTTTGTCTTTGTAGGCAATTTTGCCCATTTGATAAGTGAATCGCATGCACCCCAAATATTCAATTAGAACTTGCACAGTCAGTATCTGATAGCCTTTCCAAAATCGCTCGGTGACGAAATTGTAGGAACTTTGTGTGTTGTGCTGAGCCAGGCTGACAATTGAATCTTTTGAGATGGTCCAACTGTGGTCCCAATTGCGGAAATAGGTTTTGGTAAATTGGTGTTCGCCAGTGTACTTTTCGAACGTATCGCGCTCAAACTTGGTTCCACGTCCGAGATAAAAGATCAAGGCGTCTCGGTGGTTCACCCAATCTGGTTCATCGACTTCTACATGGTGCATTCGATAGGTGACGCATGTTTTGTTCAGCCGAGTGTACAATTCGTATTGGGCTGTGTCAGGGTTCTCTTGGTCATTGGGCGTATCCCATTCATCAAAGAGCAGCCATCCGAAAAAGTTTAACAGGGGACAGAGCGCATCCTCTTCCACAGGCATGGTCGTTTGACCGATAAAAGGGGTCAGGTATCCCCAGTTTTTTATTGGCTTAGGGTTGTGATATTCTGGTGGAACATAACTTTTCAATGAGACGCTGTAGTCATTGAGGTTGGTTTGCAAGGGATGAATATCGTTGACAAAATCGCTTAAGTTGAGCGTGTTGTGGGTCATCTCTGTGATCAATATGCCTTGACCGTCGTTGGCCAACAACAAGTAGATGTTGTTGATGGAAGTTGCCGATTCATTGTATCCTTTTGTGTGTGAACGACCAAAGAATTTAAGGTTTTGAAACCGCGTGACGAGTGAATGGTGCAACTCCAACAAAATGTACGTAGAATTGATGTCGACGATTGGTGTATCGACGAATTCACCGCATCTAAATTTAAAGGAGCGTGAAGCACGGTCGTAACTTCGTTTGCTCATTTTGTGTTGTAGATTGTCTAAACTTGCGCGAATGGTCTGCAATCGATCGGTGTCCGTATCCAGTTTGAAATCGTCACTTTCAGAGCCCAAGTGCCAAATCGGGTTGTTCTTAGAACCCCAAGTACGCCCCATTAATTCTTGAAGATACTCTTCTTTTGATTTTTCATAGGTGTAGCCCAAGAAAAGAGTGGAAACTGGTTTGTTTGGCAACTGAATTTCTGAAATGTTTTCTGTTTTTGTATCCATCGAAACTCCAAAGTATAACTGAACCGATAGTACAATAATTCGGCTTTTGGATCAAGGTTGTTGACCGCGTTAATCTATGGATGTTCTACGAATTCTTTGCCAACTGTTTCAAGATTGCGACGTCGCGCTGACATTCTGAGATGTCTTTTGCTTCGGGGTTATAGAGCATGTACAGTTCCAGAGCATCTTTGGATTCAGTATATCGGTGCATCCGTCCCAGCACCACAGAACGTGTCCTGTGCAGTTCAGTCAAGTTGGGTTGCAGTGTCATGATGCGTTCAATCGAACGAAGCATTCCTTCAAAATTCTGTAAGCGATTGTGTGCGTAGAATAGGTTGTGACACATGCGCAATACGATGCACTGTGGCGAACTGGGCAGTACACAATCATCAAAGGGCTGTTCAATGCCCCAATGTTCGTGCCACGCGAGCAAATCTTCCTCTGTCAAGATGTTGCCCTTGTCGAAGGGATCAATGTAGAACGGTCGAAGTGCGTCGGTGGGTCGAATGAGAAAGTGCCGAGGAAATCCAATGCCCTGTACTTGTATTCCGAGTCTCCGAGCAACCTCAATGTACAACACGCCCAGTAAAATGGGTAGACCGCGCTTGCGTTCCAAAACTTTGTGTATTTGAGAGTTGTGCGGGTGATAATAATCTTCGGTGTCTCCACAAAAGCCGAGTGTGAAGAACAGGTGATGGTTGATCCGACAGATGGCGTCCAGGATGTCTGTGGGGTCAGGAAGGTGTATTTGCCTTGCCAGTTGGTCTAACTGTGAAATTAGGTCACTTGGATCATGTAGATTGTTTGAACCGTTGGTACATCCAGCACCACTGGCACCTTCATCTTTGGCAATCCAATAGAGTGCTTGGTCCAGTGCGAAAGTATGGCTTTCAAAGAGTGTAGACAGCGCCAGTTGGGCTGCGGATGGCACAAAAGAATCTTGCATATATACACATGTAGCGCAATTACATACGATTGAAAGATGCCAAGGCAGAAATGGTTGATTTGTTGATGGCAATGGGGGCTGTTGGGCCATAGCAGTTGATCACCATTCCATCCAATGGCAGTTGGCTTAAGTGGTGGTAGAGTTTGTCCCCATCTAGGACATCCATTTGTAGGTTGTCCAACTTGTCCGAGGCTGCTTCTACGAAACGCTGTGCCGCATCTTCTGCTGTGAATACTGCCACCAAAGCACGCTGTTGATGATCGGGAGCGAGAGCAACGTGGTTTTGACCAGACGCGTCTTGCACCAGAGGTAGATAATAGGAACTGTGTGCTTTCAGTGCATTCATGAACCCATTGTTCTTTGATTGATTGGCAAGAAGGTGCTCAAGTTGATGCGCTTTGTTCATCTGTATTAGCGATGCAAAGAGTGTACTGGGGATTTGAAGGGCATGTTGGGTGTGACCATCAATGATGATCGATTGAACTGGAGGTAAATTATCGAACAGCCATTTGCTGGTAAACTCAAGGCTGCCAATTTCATCGTGGTTGTGTCCTTGTAAATGAGATTTTTTGGAGTAGATATGAAGATGTGTTTCATCCTCTCTCTGTTGCAACAAAGGTTGACCATCTCGTGCGGGAACAAACCAAATGGGGTGTTGTACCAAAAGTCGAAAGAGTTCTGCGTGGTGGGTTGGGGCGGCTTGAAAAGCCAGCAACGCATCAGATAAAGAGTGCATGTTGAGTCCAGTGTCGGCAAAAATGATTTGGTCGTAATGTATCAGATTTCCCAGCGTTGTCCCATTGTTCAAAGAGGCAGGCTTAAAATTCTGCGCTGGCCACACAGACAATTTCCCCGTCTACTTCTGCCCATTCGTGAAGCGTTCCACCACTTCGGAGCCATTGATGCATCGGTTGCCATTTGTCTTGTGGGAGTGCGGCTTGTGCTGTGGTGTATGTGGCAATTTGTTGCAGCCGTTCTGTGAGTTGTGTACTGTGAACGTCTGCCCCTGCGATGAATAAGGTGGGTGGTTGTCCCGCGACCAAAATATGACCCAGGTCCATACACAAAGCCCGCAACGCATTTTCGACGTTGAATCGGGTGTGCTGTTTGCTGTGTAAATCCACGCCACTGGACCATCGTGTCCCTTGGATTTCACGGTCTGACCAGTCTGCACCTTGGGCAATCCAGTGTGCAACATCTTCTTCTCGCCAACTACTTGCTTCTACGGTTTGTGGGTTGATTTTTACACCGACTAGGCTGCTGCCATCCATTTTTGCTTGGGCTAAGTTGGCTCCACGAAAATCAGACCACCGCAGATCAGCCTGTTGAAGGTTGGCGTGGTGAAGATTGGCAAATCGAAATTTCGCGTGGTGCAGTGTGGATCGCTGGAAGGATGCAGACCGCAAGTGGGCGTGCGAAAAATTGCATTCACGTCCATCAATTGAATTGAGTCTGGCCTGTTCAAGGTGTGCCGAGACGAAACAGCCACTGTTCAATTTGGCCCGTTGAAAGTCTGCATGCGTCAGGTTGGAATGGGCAAACACAGAACCTTTAAGCTCGCAATCTGGAGCCGCCAAATACGAAAGATTTCGATACACAGCTCGAAAGTCAATGCACCGCTGACCACGAATGTCGCAATGTCCCCAATCCTCCATGGGAAGACCGAGCGACTTTGGTGCGGACTTCCAAGCCACCAATAGGGACTGTCCTTTGAACTTTGGACTGTCGATTGACTTCACAGTACTGACGACCTCAACGCGTTGTGTGATCTCGACGACGCAGCCAGAGTAGACCAACCAAACCCAAGAACGGAGAGAGGTTCCAGTCTAGCCCACCCGTACTGCAAGCGAACAGACCTTTGTCTTCTTCGATGCTTTCTTCTTCCAATTTTTCAAAATAATTGGCTTCCAAAATTCCTGACTCATCACACCAAACGCGGGTTCCTGATTCGCACCCAGCGACCATTTTGGCTTCGATCCAGTCACGATAGAAGTGTACACGGGTGTCCACTCCACCCGTTTCATTGCAATCGCTCATGTCGTATGCATGACTGGTGACCCCAACGAGTCTGAGTCCATCTGCACTTTCCCAAAAACTTGGTCCACCAGAGTCTCCGTGGCATTTGCGTACATCATTGACTTCTTCGCCCACTTTGAATTCAAAAGCGGCCATGGCAGAGATGAAGGACTCTCCTTGTTGTTTGATGGCGTACGTTCCCGGAGGGGGGCTTTCTTGTTGTCCGGTTGCGACTTGTTGACCCCATCCGACCACCGCCAACCAGTCTCCTTCCATCATTGCGTCATTTTCGTCTGCTGTCGGAAGATAAGCGGGTTTCACATCCAGCACCGGTTCTGCCAAAAAGAGCAGGGCAATGTCGTAATTGTGTGCCAGTCCCATCTGTAGTGAGTTGATGTCAAAGTCCTCATGGGCAATCCATTCGGTGACTTCGATTGCATCCGCTGGGAGTGCAGGGTCCTGTGTGGTTCCATCCCATTCCGTAAGGTCGGCTTGGCGCGTCCACCACATCTTTAAATCGTCGATGGGAAGCCCAAAGGAGATGACGTCTGTATCGACACAGTGTGCAGCCAACAGAACCACATCGGGTGCAATCAGGGTGCTTGAGCAAACCATCATATCCAACGGATAATCAAACAAAATTCCATGCAAGAGGTTGGCACCTGTCATCGGGTAATCATCCACTGTTGCATCGAGGCCGTTGATGATGGGGGCTTCCAAGATGTGTTCCGGTGTGTTGCCCAAGGGTTCTTCTGTTTCGACGGTTGGGGGCAGTGCAAAAGCGAGGCTTGTGAGTGCGAGTGTCAGCATGGTATTCCCTCTATTGTTGTAGTGGTAATGTGTGAAATATTACGGATGCCTGTACAGTAACCTTAAATTCGCGTCGCGGCGTGTGTGACGAATCCAAACTGGTCGGTGTTGTTGGTCCAATCTCTAAATTCTTCTGTTCCACCCCGAATTTTCCAATCCGAATCGATGGTCAAACATGAGGAAATTCCTCCCCGTGGGCGCAGTCTCATCATCAAGCGAAGTCGAATTGGCTTGTATACGGCCATGATGTCTTCAAACATCACGTTCGACAACCGCTCGTAAGAGATTGGTTTGTTGCGAAAAGAATCCTTGTACACTTTAAGAGACTTGAGTTCAATGGTCCATTCACTTGGATAGAAGGTGATCAAGACTTCGCCAAAGTCCGGTTGATTGATGACCCCCAAAAACGTAAACTCTGGCATCAAAATTTTCTGTTCATAGGCAGCGTGGCCAGGATTGGGGATCTTTTCCAACAGGTGGGCTTGGCTAAAATGACTGTTGGGCAACTCTGTATTGGCAGTTCTGGATACGCCCTCTGCTTCCAATCGTTCTTTTTTTAAGGTGGCGAAGGCTTGACGACGTTCGTCGGGACTGAGTTTTCGGAGTTGTTCCATCGCGTTGGTGTATTCTTTTTGAGAGCTCACTGTGTCTCCGTTGTGACTGCTTTGACGGTTGAATCTGTTTTGTGCTTCTTTCTACACAACAGCATTTAAAAAAGACGTAGCCTTAATCTTTGTGCTCGACCATATTCATTGCGTATGCTCATTGCCCAGAACGTTCACCTTTCCATACCTCAACGTGTGGCTGTCCATCTTCTTTCATCCAGCCTCGAAACATGCCACCAGTATTGAACGGTAGAGCCACATTTCCATGTTGATCTACGGAGATCAGGCCTCCAATGTCTTCGGGCAATTCTTCAAAAATGAGGCGGTTTGCAGCAGATTGAAGCTCCATGCCTCCGAGTTCCATCATTGCAGACATTCGACCGGCAACATTGGCCCGAATGAACAGTTCTCCGTGTCCAGTCGCTGAAACAGCACAGGTGGTGTTTTTGGCATACGTTCCTGCCCCAATTAGCGCAGAATCTCCCACACGTCCGGGGTCTTTGTTGCAGAGACCACCCGTAGACGTCGCGGCGGCTAAATTTCCGTGCTGATCGAGTGCTACAGCCCCAACCGTGCCTTTGCAATTGTCTTTGCGTTTTAGCCCAGCTTCGGCCTTTTCGTGATCCAAAATAATGGTGTTGCTCTTTTGGGCTTCAACCAATTGGGCTTTTCGATACGCTGTTTTGAACCATTCGGGGTCTTGACAAGTGAGTCCTTTTGATTGGGCAAATTTGGTCAAGTGTTCTCCGACAAGCATCACATAGGGAGTGTCAGTCATGACCTTTTGTGCCGCTTCAATCGGATTTTGTACAATGCTTGACCCACACAGTGCACCTGCATTTTCTGTGGAACCATCCATTATGGATGCGTCCATGTAGCATCCACCGTCTGAAGCGAGCACCGAACCACGACCCGCATTGAACATGGCTGAATCCTCCATCACTTTGACCGCTGCGACCACGGCATCTATGGCTGTTCCACCGGTGCTTAGGATGTTTTGTGCTGCTCTAAGTGAACGCTCTAGGTCTGCTCTTGCTTGGGTTTCACGGTCTGCTCCAAGATCTTCAGGCGTACTGAGACCAGCACCCCCATGGATGGCTATTGTGAACATGAAAAATCCTCCTCGGGATCAATGGTGTAGATGAATTCTTCCAGTTTGGGTTCAATCGGCAGTTTCAAATCGTCTAGCCTACCAGCCCATAGATTGTGCACTGTCAAAAAGGCGCGTTCTTCAATCGGCATTTCTTTGACCAAGGTTTTCATCAACTCTCCAGCTGGTTGTCCTTCAATCAGTGCTTTTCGAACTTGTAAATAGGTTGAAACCACCTCCGATTCGCTTAAGAGGTTGGTTGTCCATTGGTGGTTGGCAATCAGTTTGCGAATCTGTGCCGTGATGGGTTCACAGCAAATTTCGTTTAATTGTCTGTAACAGCCAGCCAGTCTACTTTGCTGATCCAAATGGTGGTAGAGCAACGCTCGCTGTTGCAGTCCAACAATCTGAGGGTAGGGGTCCGCATGTGCGCACAATGGCACGAGGTAATTTTCAGCTTTGGTGAATTGTCCCTGTAAAAGATGCCACTCAGCCAAAATGGCTCGACTGACCACCCAGATATCAATGTTGGTAGACCGCGTCATCGATTCTAAAGTGGGTAAGTCACTGGGGTGAACGCGTTCAAAAATGGAGAGCAGCCGCTGGACTGGACCGTCGTTCTGAAGTTGTAGAGACTGTAGCCAGTGACCGTTGCGTCGATATAGCAGCCGCTTCTTTAGATCGTCGATATCGTGTCCATGTCCTTCGATGCGCATCAGCAAACGCCACTGGTGCACAGTATTCGCCTTGGTGTTGATCCAGTGTTCGGCTTCGGCTAAGATATTTTCGGGATGGTGAAGTGCTTCAACACAGAGTTTTGCCCATTTGGGTAGAGATTTTTGAAACTCAAACAATTGCACCAGACCATGCTCGTGTGGCAACAGGTGCAAGCAGGCTTCATGGGTCGCACCAACGTACAGATTCCACAACAAACCATCTTTTCGAACCCAGTGGGGCAGTTGCTCAAGTTGCTTTGTGAGTTGTCGACGTGAAACACCAGCGAATTTGTGCAACAAAGAAGTGGATGCCTTCCCGCCCAAACAGGCTAAGACATACAGCGCCCTTTGGGTACTTTCAGGAAGATATTGCAAATAGTGCCACACTTGCTCGTGGTAATCTTTGGGAATCCAGACGTTGTCTTGCACGAAGGAATAAACGAAGCGGTTCACCAACGTCGGGTCGCCACCCGTGAGCGACAGCAAATGCAATGTGTAGAGTTCAGCCGAAAGATCATGCTGACCTAGGGTATTCGAGATGTATTCGATGTCGGATCTCGTAGACAACTCTGGGTAGGTGTCTTCGGCTACTGGAAGGCAGGCTCGAAGTCTGTCGGCGAAGATGTATCCGTTGGCTGGTCGATTGCTTGGATTTGGATCGAGTGCTTCAAACAGCAATTCTCGCAATGTGTTCGGCAAACTTTTCGAGATTTTCGGTGCTGTCGTCCGTCTATGTTCTGCTTCCTTGGCATTGTCCACCCGTTCAAAGACGGATTTGTTGGTGATCATTCTGTGAAGCACCCCAGCCATGGCGTATACATCAACGCTCGTGTCTAATTTGTGTCCTTCGTGTTGTTCGGGTGGTGCATAGGAACGGGTGCCAAAAAACTTGCCAGTGCCAGTACTGCTGAGCGCACGTGCCAGTTCAAAATCGATTAAGTGTGGAATGCCTTGCTGATCCACCAAGATATTGTTGGACTTGATGTCTCCATGAATCCAATTCATATGATGAAGCGAGCCGAAAGCCTCCGAAATTTTGATGGCAATTTGAATGCATTTGTAGAGTCGCGCACTGCCATACAAGGAGCGTACAAATCCAGTGGCTGACTTTCCATCGATCAATTCCAAGACCAGATAGCTCCACCCGCCGTCCAGTACGCCATACTCATAGACACTCACCAACGAAGGGTGTGGGAACTCGTTGAGAATCTTGTACTCTTGCATGAACCGCAAACGCTTTCTGGGTCTACGCTGTATCTTTACGGCAACAGAATTTTTGAACGGATCAACACCTAGAAAAACTTCTCCAGACCCGCCCTTGCCAAGACGCTCTAATATTCGATAACGGTGTAGTCGATTGGTAGCCATAGAAATCTCTAATTGTATAGCGTGTGTGATGGTCTACAAATGATAAACCCACCAGCCAAGATATCTGTTTGCTCCATAAAATACATCAAATTTTCGCATTGATCGTCGGAATGAGTTTTCGTGCGGTTGGTTTCAGGTTGGCAAGTCGATTGACAACGACCACGGCAATTGGTTCGTTGAGTGTGTGGAGAGACAGCAAGGCGTGACGCAGTTGCTCTGATTGGGACGTGGATAGGCTGTCACTGTTGGTTGAGAGAACAACGATGGCCCGTACAAAAGAACCGATGGCGGCGGATTCCAAACCTTGTTGAAGGTAAGTGTCTGCTTGTTCAAGATACTCCTCGACAGTTGGTACTCGTACCGTATGCTCAGCAAGCTCATCACTGTTGTGGCTGGCAATCACTGGCGGTGCTTCGGGTGGCTCTGTCTGTACAGAGGATTCTTCGAGGGTTGAAGATTGGAACTGCTGTTTCAAAGAGAGGTGTGTGAGTTCGCGGGTTAAAAAATACTGTCTCACCTGTGCGTGTGTCAGATTTCGCTGAACGATTCCATCGAGTTGTCGTTGCATGCTTCGAATGTGTGCCAAAAATATTGCGTGCGACATGTTATTCCTTTTCACCTTTTCCGCTTGAAACGTCATTGAGGCGAGCGGTCAAATCCATGACGCTGAGAAGATTTTGATCTCGAAGTTGCTGGAGTCCTTTGATATTCTGTTCGAGATGTTTGGTCTTGTGTTTGAGTGCATCGATCTCTTCTTGTAAAATGTCCCGTTGCGTTTCTTTGTGCTCGAGGCTTTCAGTCAGCGTGATCTGTTGTTCTTGCAATGCCGTGCGCTCTTGATCGAGCCGTTTGCTTTGGTCTTCTAAGGTTTGAACATTCAGGTGTATTCTTCTGTGCTCTGTGCGTGTTTGTTCCACGGTATCTTGGAGTTGCCTGAGCGTCTTGGTTTTTGATTGATTGACCCTTTGCAATCGCTCTTGCTCTGCCTCTAGGCGGATGAACTCAGTGGCGACAAATTCGGCTTCTGCCAACTGACTTGTGAGCACTTGACTTTTCTGCATGAGGTTCTCGAGCAAGGCTTGACGATCGGCATCTGATACCGTTGAATCTGTGTCTTCGGTCAACCTCAACCGTGTGTCGAGTTGCTGAATCTGTAGCATTTGAACTTCAAAGCGTTTGTGTAAGTTGAGTTGCGCTTGTGTGATGTGTTTCATGGCATTCTCCTTCCACTCTCAATGTAACACGGACGTTTTATAAAATTGAAGCCTTTGTTTTGCAATCGGAATTCTTTGTATCATCGTGTGACTGGATCGGTGTTCTGTGGGTTTGTTTGTTCATTTCTAGAAAAAATACTGACAGAATGATGGGGTATGCGATACGAATACCTTATACTATTGTCTCGAAGATTTGATTGGAGATGCTATGGACCAAGTTCCTGTACTCGTTGTGATTGAGGGACCGTTGACTGGACAGCGGTTTCTGTTGGTTGAAGGGGATGGCAATACGATTGGTCGGTCGGAAGAGTGTACAATTGTCATTCCTGACCCAGATGTGTCTAGGCTGCATGCGCGGTTGATTTTGCGAAACTCAGCTGTGTGGGTGCAAGATGAAAATTCTAGAAACGCCATTTTTGTGAATGACAAACGTGTTGTTCGAAGACCTGAAGAGTTGAGACCAGGTGGTCAAGTTCGCTTGGGAGAAGGTCCTCACGTGTTCACGTTGGAACTGGACGATGAGGGCGATGAGTCGTTGGTGATTCCCATTCAAAAAGAAGAAGAAGGATCGTCGATGATGATGGTGGTGATTGGCGCGTTGCTGGTTTTGGCCATCGCGGTCGCTGTCTACTTCAATTGATCCAACAAGAGGGCAGTCTGCTATGCTTGCCTTGATGGTTCCCTTGACTATGTCGTTGGCGCAAGCTGGTACACTGAGCGAACGGTTGGTGTCTGACGAACCTTGGGTGCAGATTCAGGCTTTGACAGCCTTGTCAGAAGCAGGAGAACTGACAGTAGATCAGCAGGAAACGTTGTGGACAACATCCGATTTGCTGGTGAGAGAAGCGTTGGCAGATGTACTTTTTGGCACGTCGGACATTAAAGGACTGCGTCGTGGTTGGTCTGGAAACATCACCGACCAAGAGCGGTGTCGTCTGGCATTGAGGTTGCACAAACTTGGGCAGAGCGATGTTCTGCAGTATGCTTCAGGA
Organism: uncultured Myxococcota bacterium; assembly: GCA_965661985.1. GTDB lineage: Bacteria > Myxococcota_A > UBA796 > UBA796 > UBA796 > CAJWHX01. The sequence goes on from CBFIFY010000075.1 coordinate 13,005, forward strand.
GATCCCGAGATGGGACCCGCATGGTCAGTCTATTCTGAGGAGGGCTTTGAAGATCGGTGGACCTGCGCCATTGCTGGGGCTGAACTGCTTGGGGTGTCCTCCCCGTTGGAAACACTGCTTCAACAAGGAGATTTCCCTCTCTCGATGCCTTTTGTGTGGGATGTGTACAATTTTGTGTCTCCAGACACACTTGCATCCTTTCAGCCCCACATGGAGTGGGTAGAAGAGGGACTGCGGGCGCCACTTTGGACTGTGATGACCATCAAAGAACCAGAGTGGACAGCGGATTACACTGCACAGATAGAAACTTGGTCGACTGGAGAGTGTTTGGATGCCGTTGATACACTGTGGACCATTGGACTCACAGCAATAGACGGTGTGGCTGACGTAGAAAGAAAATCGGTCAAACGCGATGCACTGAGACTGTTGTCGCGCGTTCGAAAACATTCAGATGGTTGTGCTGAGTGGGCCACCTTTGCAAGATTGGCGATCAAAGAAGGGTCGACTCGACCGCTCAAGACCGTTTTTGTCGATGTTGGATCACAGCGAGATGAACTGATCGGGGCTTTTCGTGTGTTGTCCAGTCATCCAACCTTGTCCGAGCGACAACGAAGACGGGTCCGCAAGTGGGTGACGCCTCTTATGGAACGTGGTTTGGAAAGACCTGTTTTGATTGAATTGCTCAGAGGGATACATTTGTGGGCTGGACCAACAGAATTGGACTGGTTGAAGGCGTTGAGTGCCAGTACGACAGATGTTCAAATCTTGGTGGAAATTGAAGCCGCACAGAAACGTTTGCACCATACTTGGAAGTGACTACGTTCAAGACTGGGTTGAGAAAACGCAAATACACTTATTTTGATGGACGAGGGGATTATGAAATTGGATTGGGTTGAAGAGTTGAAGACACGCTATGTCTCTGGAGAAAACGTCATGTTTCTATTGCATGGGAACGTCAATGATTTGTTTTCTAGCCCTGCTGACAACACGTTTTGTTCTCTAACGGACTACCTCCAAAATATGCTCAAGGGCAAAAAGGATTTGGTTGTCCACTTCAATTTGAGCGAAGGGTTCAAGTTGCATGGAGAAGACCACGAGCGCATTATGGATAAGAAACTCGTTGCGTTGAATTCGCTTGGTCCATCCATTTATCGCTCTTTTCAAGAAATAGAAAAGATGGTGCAAGATCCCACGCGAGATGTGGCGATCTTATTGAATTATTGCGAAACAGTGCTTCCCGATCAACCCATCAACAGCATGTCTGAACAGGATCGCAGTACTTTGGTGAAGGTCTTACAATGGACCCAAGACCCAGATTTGGCAGCGTCGAACAACATTATCATTTTGTGTACCGAGCATCTCAGTATGGTGCACAGGCGGTTCTTGGCTTCGAGTCAGGTGGCGTTGATTGACATACCTTTGCCAGATACGGATGTGGTCAATGAATTTGTGACACAGTACCAAGAGCACCACAAACCTTTGGAGTTTGCGATGGGGCAAGAGCGGTTCGCCGAAATGTGTGGCGGTCTTACGTTGATGCAGGTACAGGGGATTTTGAAGCGAGCTCAGCAAGCAGAAGTGACCATTGATTTTGCTTTGATCAATGAACGAAAAAAGAAGATCGTAGAGCAAGAGTGTCAAGGACTTGTGGAATTTGTAGCCCCAAAGCATGATTTCTCCCATGTCGGTGGTGCTGAAGGACTGAAAAAAGAATTGTTGCGCATCGCGTCCGCCATCAAAAAAGGTCGGCGTGCTCAAGTTCCGATGGGCATGTTGTTCGTGGGTCCCATGGGTACAGGGAAGACCTACATTGCTGAAGCTTTTGCGGGAGAAAGTGGATTGACGTGCATCAAATTGAAGAACTTTCGGGAAAAGTGGGTTGGATCGACCGAGAGCAACTTTGAGAAGATTTTGCAGGTGGTCAAAGCCCTTGGAAACGTTCTGTTGATCATTGATGAGGCGGATCGTTCATTGAGTTCAAGTGGTGGAGATGGCGGTGTGGACTCGAGGGTCATCGCCAAACTCAAAGAGTTTATGAGCGACACCAGTCATCGTGGTCGAATCGTCGTGGTGATGATGACCAACCGACCCGATAAGATCGATATTGATTTGAAACGTCCTGGGCGATTGGATAGCAAAATTCCGTTCTTTTTGCCCGAAGATGTCGATACCTGTTTGGCCATTTTGAAAGCGCAAGTCCGCAAGCACGCTGTGCATGTGGATGAGTCTGTGGTGTGGGATGAGATCAAACAGGGTCTCAAAGGATACTCTGCCGCTGAGATTGAAGCTGTATTGTTGGCGGCCATTCGCAGTGCAGTTCAGGAAACAGACAGCGCGTCTCCTTTGCTTCAGACCGTTCATTTTGAGCGGGCAATACAAGACGTCGTTCCAACACGAGACTTCAGAATGATCGAGTATATGGAGATGATGGCTGTGTTTGAGTCCTCTTCTCGATCCATGTTGCCAGATCGTTTTCAGAGTCTCACACCCAACGAGATCCAAGAAATGCTGGATTCGATGCGTCGTCGTTTGGGGGCGCGTGTTTAATGATTGTGAACCTTCTAGCGATGCTTTGATGGATAAAAGCGTCAGAACAATCTAGATTTCTGAACTTGACAGATGTGTGAAAAGGAGATAGCCATATATAACTTGATGACTTTCTGTCTACGTAAATCGCTGGTTCTCATGGGCTTTACAGCAAGGTTCTATGGCGAAAAAGATGGTTTAAGGTACGGTCAGAAGCATTATTCACGAAGGTTTCAATGAAGTTCATGTTCAGTGAGATCTTATATTCAGTTGAATCAAACAGAGTTGGAGTTTGAACAATGTACGCAGTGATAGAAGCAGGTGGTGTACAACACCGTGTTAGCGAAGGCGACGAGATTACCATCAACCACATGGGGTTGGACAAAGGTTCTCGAGTAGAATTTGATGTATTGATGTTGGGCGGTGACAAATCCGTACAATTCGGAACCCCCGTTGTGTCTGGCGCAAAGGTTGTTGCTGAAGTGTTGACTGAGCCGAACAGCAAAGACGAAGACGGAAAGCGCGTGTGGGGATACCGTGGCAAGAAAGTTGACGTGTACCGATACAACCGTCGTCACAGAACCCGTGTTGGAAATGGTTTCCGACAAAGTTTGACAAAGTTGCGCATCTCAGCGATCGAAGCTTAATCTAATAAATTTAATTTGGATGGTTGAGCATCTGTTTACCCATCCTCACAAACACCTCTAGGAGTCAACAATGGCACACAAGAAAGGTCAAGGTAGTACCAAAAACGGTCGCGATTCAAATGCACAATACCGTGGCGTAAAAGCACACGATGGAAATGTTGTAAGTTCAGGAACAATTTTGGTTCGTCAGTTGGGTACAAAGTTTCACCCAGGAAAGAATGTTGGTGTTGGTAAAGATTGGACATTGTTCGCATTGGTGGATGGTGAAGTCAAGTTCGAAAAGCACAACAACAAGCGTCGCATCTCTGTATACCCAGTATTGGGCTAAACACTTATTTGAGACAACGTTTGGGCTGTCATTCAAAAGGCAGTCGGACAAAGAGCCAACCTTCATGAATTCATGGGGTTGGTCTTTTTTTGTGATGGAAGTTTTGTGGTTCAAAGCCCAACGGGTAGGGAAATTTCATGCGGTTTATAGATGAAGTCAGTATTGTAGTAGAGAGTGGAAAAGGTGGAGATGGCTGTGCATCATTTCTGAGGGATCGCCATACAGCTTTTGGTGGTCCCAACGGAGGTGACGGTGGCAAAGGTGGAGACGTCGTTTTGACAGCGACCACTCGACACACGACCCTCTCAAGTTTGAGAACGCGCCCACTGTGGAAAGCCGACAACGGTGTCCCGGGAAAAAGTCGTCAATGTTACGGTGCCAAAGGCGAATCACTGGAAATATTCGTTCCAGTTGGTACCCGAATTTTTCATGCTGAAACCGATGAAGTGTTGGCAGATTTGACTGAAGATGAACAAAGCGTTGTCATTGCTGAAGGTGGTCGTGGAGGTCTGGGCAACGTACATTTCAAAACCAGTACCAATCGGGCACCCAGAAAGTTTACTTTTGGCAAGCCGGGAGAGCGGTTGCCCGTTCGATTGGAACTGATGGTGATGGCCGATGTTGGTCTGCTTGGATATCCAAATGCCGGAAAATCTTCCTTTATTTCGCAGGTGTCGGCCGCAAAGCCTAAAGTAGCGGGCTATCCCTTTACGACATTGGCACCAAAACTGGGTGTCGTGGATATGGGCATCGACGGTTCCTTTACGATTGCCGATATTCCAGGGTTGATAGAAGGGGCTGCCGACGGACACGGTTTGGGGCATCAGTTTTTGCGCCACGTGCAGAGAACCAAAACGCTGTTGCACTTGCTCAGTTTGGGACCAGATGAATCTTTGGGGATTGTAGAGCGGTACCAAAACATTCGTGCAGAACTCGAAAAGTATGATCCAGAGTTGGCCAAGAAGCCAGAAGTGATTGTGCTGACCAAATTGGACTTGGTGGACGAGGACGAGTTGGAGATTGTGATTGATCTCCTCAGAGATGTAGTTGGTAAGCGTCGCATTTTGCGTTGTTCATCGATTACGGGCGATGGTGTACACAAAGTGACCAAGTACGTTTGGCGAAAATTGTTGGGGCATTCTTGATGTGGTGGCTGTGGCTGGCATGTACAGAACCGACTTCTGTTGAAGAGACCCCCAAACAAACCTTGATAGAGGCCTCTCAGGAAGTCATCTTTGCGTCGACCGAAATATTGGGACCACACCGTGTCCGTTCAGTCTATCGACAGTCGGAATATCACGGCGAAGATTTGCGAAATGAGCATCAAGAAGTCTTGAGCATCGATTGGGTGGACTGGGACCATTGGCAAGTGGTGCAATCTGTAGACGGTGAGGTGGTGACCCAAGTGATCATCATGGATGGAGTCTGCCTTGAACAGGTGGCTGGCAAGTTTGTCAAGCGGTCCGATGGAGAACCGTTTCGCGTACAGTTGCGCAGCATGTGGAATCAGTGGGACGGGTTGATGCGTCACTTCGACCCCCACACCACGTGGGTGAACCGTGGAACAGAGTCGATGGAAGACCGAACTGTACATAAGTATACGGCGCAGTTCACACCGCCCACCGAGCAACGGGGTGTCTATCCGAGTGAATTGACATCAACGGTATGGGTCGATGAACAAAGTGCGGTGCGACTGGCTGGGAAGATTGACAGTGTTCTGTTGCAGGGACCCTACAAAAAAACGCAGTCATTGACGGTAGAGCGTTCTGATATTGGTGGAAATGCGGTTGGTGAGCGATTGGCGTCTCAATGGTCTCAGATTCAAGTCCTGCAAGATCAATTCCGAGAATAAGTAGGGTGACAAGGCACTGTGAAAAAGATACAGTGCAGTATCAAAATGAAACGATGGAGTCTGTTATCGAACTCGAACAATTGACCAGTGTGGTCTGCCAAGCAATCGCGGCCAACAAAGGAACCAATCTTGTGGTATTGGATGTGGAAGATGTGTCTCCTGTGGGAGAACGGTTGGTGCTGTGTACAGCATCGGTCACACGACAGGTACGAGCAATCGCCGACTCAATTTTGTTGACCCTCAAAAAAGAACACAATCAACTTCCTTATGGCGTTGAAGGACGGGGAGTCGATGTATGGGTCTTGTTGGATTATGGCTCTTTGGTGGTGCACATTTTTCAGCCGGAAACCCGTGAGTATTATGACTTGGACGGTTTGTGGGTGGAAGCACCGCGCTTGCCACTGTCCAACTTTGGGGTAGACCCTGCAGATTTGGAAGACGATTCAGAAGATTCATCCGAAGAAGAGTCCTCCAGTTGGGAATGATCTCCATATCTGTGCATGTACCTTTTACAAGATCGAATGAAGGTCGAATAAAAGGTCGATGAAAATTGAAATTTTACGAGTGGCAAAGGGGCGTGTCAAGTGGTCCGATGCGGGTAGCGAAGAGTATCTAAAACGCATCCGTTTATGGAAGGTCTCTGAACAAACCATCAAGCCCATTCACCGTGGAGAAGTTTCTGAGCGTCGCTCTGCGGAGAGTGCAGAAGTTCGTCGACTGTTGAAACCCAGCGATCGGGTCATCGTACTCGACGAACGAGGGGAGCAGGTGTCTTCTGAGACTTTTGCCTCGTGGTTGGAAGAGTCCATGAACAGCGGCGTCAAGCGCGTTGTATTCGTTATTGGTGGTCCATTTGGTCACGATCCACAGTTGAGATCCGAGGCTTGGAAAGTGCTTGGTTTTTCGCCGTTGGTCCTCAACCACGAACTGGTGC
>CBFIFY010000076.1:0-19067 GCA_965661985.1 uncultured Myxococcota bacterium
GCTTTCCACATTGGCAATTGAATTTGAGAGGGAGACTCAGAAGTTGCATCCACTGTAAAAAACGGACTGAGGGCCATGAATTTTGAAGGTGCAGTTTCTATTATGACGGTTGTGTTCGGAGAAAGGGTGTCTGGTACTGTCACCGTTTCAGTTGTTTGACCACAACCTTGCCATCCTGTCAGCGTCCGGATGAACCATGGTTGCTTCCAAAGACCTTTAAGTGGCAACAAAAAGTCTTCTAGGTCGTTGTGCCCTTTTTGAATTACAGAGGCGGGGGCTTGAAAACTACCGTGTGCAAAGCGATTGCGAAAAGCAATCAATTTGGACACAAGACCACTGTCGTTTGGGACACCCCAGTCTACTTTGTCCAAGCCAATAAAACGGGTTGCACGTTGGTGTGTGTGGAACAAACTTGAGATGGACCTTGAAAATGCCACCCATCGCCCGGTCGTTAGAGACTTGCGCTGTAAGCTCTCAATGATGTTGATAAAGATGGGAATGGCACTTTGAAATAGACCGGCATCGTCTTCGATCGCAGACCACAACTCTGCCATCCAAATGCGTCCCAAATGTTCGAAGAGCGATTCGATTACAACGGATGTTTCATCGGGTGTGCTTTCGATCCCGTAGGTTTCTTTTTCTGAGAACAACTCTTCAATGTGCTGGGCAAGAATTGGTGGGAAAGTGGTATAAACCGTTGAATTGAATAAAATGGACATGGGTTGTTTGGGGGCTGGAGGGTTTTATCTTACAGTTGATGTCGAGTTTGTCTTGTCGCGTGGGATGTAACTTTTTGTTTTGCAACCGTCTGTTCTTCTAAAAAATGCGGTCTGTGCTCTTTGCCTGTTGTTCTCTGATAATCTTTCACAACTGTATCTACAATATCTCTTGACTTTTGATGTTTCCAAAAATCTCTTAAATATTTCAACATATTTTTGTAGGATATTTTATGGGTTCGACCAATTGTACTAAACAACCAATCTGATAGTTCCAAAAATGTACGAAAAGGTGACGGTTCTGCTTTGAACAGTTCTAAAGTATGAACAAATCGACCACTGTTTCCGATGATGTTCCAGTAGCGCGCAAAGCGTCTTAGACGTGCGAGTTCATCAAAGGACAAGACAGCGGTTTGCAATATTTCATAGGGTGGGTGCGGAGAATACACATGTTTCCACTCTTCTGAATGCATAGCAATGGGAGCGCCATTTAGACGTTTGAGGATGCCCACTTGAATCTCTTGAGCCCCAAGACTGAGCAGGTAATCAAATCCACGAGCAAAGGATTCAATATCTTCGCCCGGCAAGCCAATAATTAAATCTGTGTGTAGGTGGACGCCCGTTCCATGCAAAAACTGCAGGTTGTCTTCGAGCGCTGTATAGTTTTGGCGACGCTGTATACGACCTGCGACTTCTGGATTGAACGTTTGGATGCCAATTTCAAACTGAATTTGTCCTGCAGGAAAACGGGCAACATACTCTCTGAGTTCAACGGGAAAACGGTCAGGAACCATTTCAAAGTGCAAAAATAAATCGGGTGTATTGTTTAGTTTGTCGAGAAAGTATTCCAAGATGGCGATGCTGGTTTTGACTTTGAGATTGAAGGTTCTATCGACAAACTTGAACTGTTTGGCTCCGCGTTCAATGAGATCGTCAAAGGATGCAAACAAGGTGTCCAAATTAAAATTGCGCACTTTTTTGTCCAATGAACTCAAGCAGAATTGGCATTTAAATGGACAGCCCCGAGAGGCTTCGACATACATAATTCGGCTTTGCACATCGTGGTCTGTGTATAGGTGGTAGGGCAACACAAGTTCACTGACCTTGGGCAGTTCGCCATACCATACTTTTTTCTCTGGTCTGATTCCATCGAGTATCTGGGCACAAAGTTTGGGTAGAGTGACTTCAGCCTCTCCAGTGACAAGAAAGTCAGCCTGTTCCACAATCGATTGTCCTTTCCATTCATGACTGACTTCCGGTCCACCAATGACAATCTGAATGTCGGGGCGCACTTGCTTGATGAGGGCAATCAGCGCTTCCGTTTGTTGTACATTCCAAATGTATACACCAAATCCGACAATGCTTGGTTGAGCTTGCAAAATCCACTCCAGCATTTGAATTGGATCATCGTGGATGGTGAACTCGTGAATGTTGGTGATGGACTCTAAAGCCCCCATATTTGCTTTGATATAGCGCAAACCAAAGGACGCATGAATGTATTTGGCATTCAAGGTACACAATAGAATTGTGGACATCGGTGGGGCGGAGGGTTGCATAGTGTAATTTTACCGTTAAATATGGTGAATTGTTTTATAAACCAGTACGCAAGGTATATAAGTCGTACAGCACTGTGAAAAAATGCCGTTGGCATCTGACATGGTGCTTTCTAACCCCATGGAGAACAGAATGCTATCAATGTTAACCTTCAGTCTTTTTGTCGCTTGTCAAAGCGAAATTGACACAAAACAAGCTGCCGATGTAAAAGATGTACCTGCGGCGAACACAGAAAAGGCGAAGAAACCTTCACCGTTGGCCAACAAAAAATTGGTTAAAAAACCTGCTCCTGGAGCAAAGGTGGCACCCGCAGTGACCAATGGATTGCCCTTGGCGGATGGCTCAAAGGTCGAGTTTATTGGTGCCAAAGTCACAGGCGATCACAAAGGTGGTTTTGAGAAAGTGAAAGGGTCTCTGTCACTTGGAGAGTCTGGTTCGGTCGAAGGTGTCAATCTAGAGATTGATATGACTTCTGTCTATGCAGATCCATTTCCGTATGCAGAAAAGTTTGTGTCTCACTTGAAAGACGAAGACTTTTTTCACATTGAGAAGTATCCAACGGCCACCTTCAAGAGTACCTCAATTGAGGGGACGAAGGTTACAGGGATTTTCGACATGCGTGGTGTACAAAAGGAAGTGTCCTTTGATGCCCAAATCTCAGACAAAGCCCCATACACTTTGAAAGCAGAGTTCAAAATCAATCGTAAACTGTGGGGTATCGAGTATGCTGGAAAAGCAGACGACCTCATCAAAGACGATGTGGCCATTCTTGCAAATTTGCAGTTTGGAAAATAACAGTCGTTGCTGTTGAATCCACTGTTTGACACCGATTGTCAAAGTCAAAAATCAAAGTCAAATTGCCGAATACTCATTGTTTAGTAGGGGTTGACTCACCAATTAAACAAGATTGTAGAAGCGCAAATAGAGTTGGAATGGCTTGAGGTGTCAGATACACTGTTTCTTACAGAGCAGACATGCTATAGTTGTATAATCCGCAAAGGGGGTTCAATGCAGAGCATGTCTGTTCCTATTTTTTTGACCTGTATTGTTGGAATGTCGATTGGGTGTTCAGAAAATCGATTTTTTTCTGTACGAGAAAAATCTTCTGACGATACTGGATTCACGGTCTCTGAACCAAGTTCAGACGCAGAACCTTCGGGTGAGCCAGCGTCTGAACCCTCAATAGAGCCCAGTGGTGAACCTTCGACGGAACCCAGTGCCGAACCATCAAGTGAGCCCAGTTCAGAGCCGTCTTGGGAGCCCAGCAGCGAACCCTCTGATGATACGGATGTAATTGGAGGGTCACCCGACAATCCAATCATGGCTGGCTACGGGGACGTGGTGATCAACGAACTCATGATCGACCCGACATCGAACGAACATTTGTCTGAATGGGTGGAAATTAAAAACTTAACGTCACAGTACATCGATCTTCGACAGTTGCGCTTACAAGACAATGGCGTGGATTCTTATGAGGTGGAAGAGGTGTTTCCTGGTTCGATGATTTTGGAGCCAGACGGGTATTTGGTCATTTGTGCACATGCCGATTGGTGGAACAACGGTGGTGTCGATTGCTTCGGGACGTTTCTCTATCAAACCTTTGGTGGTGGATTTGGTTTAGCGAATGCAGAAGATGAAGTCATTCTGCGATCGGTGGACAACGTGATGTTGGATCGCTTTGATTATACAGCAGGTTTTGCACCAGAGGGTACAAGTATGGGGCTGAACAGCAATTATGCAACCCCCAGTGGAAATGACAATCCCAACAATTGGTGTGAGCAGTTTGGATTTTTGTCGCAGGGTGACAACGGTACGCCAAACGCCACCAATTCCATTTGCTTTTGATGTCTTTTTGATGTCACAACAAGTGCTGCGTCCAATCGAAGAACCAGTAGAAGTGCCTGCTCGTAGACTTCCAAATATTCCTTTCCCGACGTATCGTTTTGTTCCTGGATTGCAGGAACACCCCAACTTATCAGCAGAGCACAACATGCCCGTAGTGGATTTGGAGCAGTGCTGGGCATATGGCTGGGATTTGTTTGAGAACCATTATTGGTGGGAAGCCCATGAAGTTTGGGAGCGTCTTTGGAAGGCGATGCCGTTGAACAGCGATGAGGGTTGGCCAAATGAACATCCAAAACGCCGATATGTTCAGGGGCACATCTTATTGAGTGCCGCTCACTTGCTTGAGCACATGGGACGAAAATATGAGCCCATGCGGTTGAAAGCGATTCGATATATTCAAATTCAAGGTCAAGGGTAGGGTATTTACCCTTCGAAATTGCAGATCATGCGCAAGCCTGTGGAGGACATTGCTGTACTGATGTCCGGTACAGTAAAGCGATTCATTGTTTCAGGTTCTTGATGCGCGATGCTTTTTTGTCCTCGAAAGAGCGCCTCTTGACCGATGTTTTCCCATGGATCAATCAATGTTGAGATGGGCTGTTCAAGTGATTCTATGTGTGGATAGTGGGTTGAGCGGTCAAAACAGAATTCTCCGATGTTTCCTACAACGTCATGAATCCCAAACCCATTGGGCGCCAGTTGACCCACAGCGTGTACTTGTCCATCTAGCCATGCGCCCAAATTTGGCGTATCTGTTCCCGGAATGTCTCGATGGTCATACGCCCGAGCCATATACTCCCATTCGGCACTGGTTGGCAAACGCCATCCGTTGGCGTCTTTGTGCCATTCGATTTCAGGCCATTTTCGGACCCGTCTTTTCTTTATCTTGAGGGCTTTGTGGATCGTGTATGCAGGGTTCAGTCCATCTCTCTCAGATCGTTGGTTGCAAATCTGGATGGCTTCATACAGGCTGACGTCCGTGAGTGGGTTAAACGGTTCTCGTATTGCGCCCTCTGTTAGTTGAGCTTGCTGAAGATTGGTCCAAGGATAGATGGAACACCAAAATGGTTTGGATATCTGTACCCGATGCGGCATGTGCGATGTTGTATCGAAGTGTGGTGTAATGAGGGTGTACGCACCACGCCAATAAGTACCAGCAGGAATCAGAACTGTCTTGTACAATTCAGTACCAAGTACCCACTTCTCCGACTCAGTCAGTGCGTTCCAGTCCAGTAAATCAGCCGCCTGCATCGCAATTGAAGACAGCATTCCCTGTTGGAGTAACTGGCTTAATCGCGGAGACTCACCGCTGTGAATCGTTTGTAGAAGTGCATGCGCAAGATGGGCATTGGGCTGTGGGAAACGAAATCGACCCAGCACATCGCGTTCGCAAAAGTGAAGAATGGACTCCAATGTGCTGACAGCTTTGAGCAATTCAAGTCCTTGTTGGACAGCAGCATGGTCTTCCGAAAACAATATGCTTTTTAAGGTTTCTATGTTCGGTGGTGTAGGAATATCATCCATGGAATGGACAAGAGGGGTGGGAGAAAGCACAGATTGTCGATGCTGATCATTGAAAGAGAGGATTTCTTTTCGTATCTTTTGTTCAAATTGTTGGGCAAATTGGACGGCATCGTGGCATTCATTCCAACGATCCTTGAAAAAGTCTGTACACAGAAAATAGGAATCGATTGTGTTGTCAAACTGTTGTGTGAACCATTGTACGAAGCGGTTGTGTAGACCAAAGTCCTGTTCTATTTTTTGCCAATGTGCTTTGTTTAGGGTGTAAGGGGTTAGGTCTGATGGGGTGTCGGTGAAATTAGAAAAAAGGTATTGCACACGTTCATCTGGGTGCTGTTCAAAAAATCGAATGACTTCTGTTGGGTCAGGACATAGACTGGTCGAGGGTGGAAGATTTGGAGAAACAGGAGTTGTGTGTTTCAGTACTTCATCGATCAATCGGAGTTGTTCTTCCAATTCCATCTTGTACAGTTGTATTTCTGAAGGGTGATATTGCTCAAACGATGTCCTCTGTTGAGAGAGCGTCATTTTGCGATAGCAGTTTCCATCTTTGAGAATCCAGCTCCCAATGTCGTACCCATATACGTGGATGTGCATCCATGGATGTGCCTGTGCCCATTGTTCGAGAGCGGTGAAGATGTCTGTATTTTGGCTTTCACCAAAGCAGGAGCCACCTTCTGACACAATGATGTAGGGAAGATTCCATTCCGAGTGCACGGTGGGACTTTCTAATTTGTCAAAAAGATCTACATCGCCCGCAAAATTGAGTGCGTCCATCAATTGATGTACGGCCAATACAACTTGATTTTTCGGAGACAGCGTAAACAATTTCGCTTCAAAGAATAGGGGGGAGAGCATGATGGACCTGTGTTAGATGGCTTTGTTAAGAGCGTTTTCAATGTGAGAGAGAACTCTGGCTGTAACGTCTAGACTGCCCTGATATTCACAGGTTGCCGTGCAAACAATGTGTTCACGTTCTAGCAACGCGGATAGTTCTTGAAAGAGTGGGTTGCAGTTTCCATGAATGGGAATCTCAACCATAGCACAGTCCACAGGGGTAAATAATAAATTGGTAAATCCTGCTCCATGTATTCCAAACAACACTCGACAACTTCGAAACAGATTGATTTGTGCTTGAAGATCCATTTTGCCTTCGAAAATTGTAAATCGAAGTCCTTGTTGATTTGCCCATCGCTTCAGGAGCGTTTCGACGTCATTGTTTGGATCGGCAAAAGAACGTGCACCGCCAGCACGCTTTGCATATATCAATGTGCGTGTAGAGTCGGCGGAATCCTGTGGTGTGGACTCCAAAAAACGGCGAATCATTGAGCGAATGGACTCCGCTTGGGACAGATAGCAATCCCAAAGATTGGCTGGGTGTTGTGTAAAATGACCCGGAGTGCGAACATCTATGACATAGAGTTCTGTAAATGCCAAGTTGTCATGGACAGAGAATGTTTCAATTGGTCGATTGATCTGTAATAAACGAGCCATCTGGCGAACCAATTGTAGGTTGTTGGTTGGTATGTAGACGGGTATCTCGGGTGGGCAGTGTGGATGTGCACTCAATAATTTGGCACTAAATTCAATGAGGAGGTGGTAATAATTGTTGGGATTGGTAGACACAACCACAATACCTATATCTTTTTGTATTGGAGTGCCTTGATTTACGGGAGCGAAACGAAATGAGCCTCTGTTTCCAGCATACACAAAGTCGTCATCGAAAATCATCGGGTCGTGCCCACAGACAAATGCATTGCGAAGCTTGGCGATGGTCACATTCTCATCTTGCCAATCAATCAACCCAGCAGGCCAGTACGGCAAACAGATTCTCCCGATCCGTTCCGCAGAGCGAATCATCTTTAAGGTTTGTGCTCTAAAGGCTTTTGGATTGCACGGGTCAAAACGCTCCCATGCTGTACTGTTGTCCTCATCCATTTCCAAGGCTTCTTTGTATTGTCCATTGAGGCTGTAGCAGGTGGACAGGTGTGTTCTGTATTCATTCAGCTTTTGTAGATCGGTCGACAGTGCACACAGTGTTTTGAAAATGAAGGCCGCATTGTCATAGTTTGTATAGGTATAATGAACCAGCCCCAAGGTTTCCATCAGTTCAATTTCTTCAGGTGTGGCTGTTGTGCCAGCAGATTTGTGTCGAAGAATTAACGCCTGAGTGCGATCGCTGGTTACCGACATACAATGTTGAATGGCGGTGCGGTCCTTCCAGGCATTGAGCAACTGAGGCAGGTAGAGCAATCCTTGTTTTTTTGCCAAGTGCTCGTGTGCGATGAACAATCCTCGCAGAAATTGGATTGCATCATCGTCAGACGTCCGACCTTTATTCCAGATTTGACTGAAAGACTCTACTGCTTCGGCAAGTTTAAACTCTTGTATCAACTTGAGGTGGTCGAAACGGGTTGTGGATGTTGCAAGTGGTATTTGTAAAGAGGCAATTTTCTGTTTTAATGTGCTATGCACAACTGTGGGTGCTTGACTCAGCAACCGTTCCTCAATGTCATTGAGACCGACTCCTTGATTGACCAAGCACACCGCCATGTTCTCCCATCCCGCAGAGAGAGAGGGTATCAATTGAATACACTGTTCAAAAGCACTGTAGGCGTTGGCAAAATCGCCTTTGGCAAACAATAATTGTCCTTGAGAAAAGAGTGTTTGAATGACTTGCATCGTTTCTCCATAAACTACAATTGGGTACTATGTTCTCTTGTCTAGACAATATCCGATGATGGGTTGGCATGGATCTGTTTTTTAATTTTGTGATACGGTCAATATTGTTTTGTTGGAGAGACTATGTTGCAAAAATTGTTTGAAGGACTGTCGAATGCTTTAGAGACGAAAGACTTTACTTTCCTGTTGTCCTCAATGGTAGAGACTTTGAGAGACAAGGGGGTTCAGATCGATAGAATCCAAATTCCGATGAATCGATTGAGTGGTCTTCGTCACCCGCGATACGCGGTCATTGTATTGACCTTTGCCGATGGAGAATTGGATACCCTCTATTTGCCTCACGAACGTTTTGCTGGGCGTACCATCACCAATTTTGAACATCTTCGAAGCACGCCGTTTGCGCCTGTGATCGATCATCCCGATACGGTGCATCGGACTCGACTTCTGGATGAAGCGTTGCAACCTTTGGATGTTCAGTTTGAGCGTCTCAAAGAGTTGCAACAAGAAGGGTACACTGAATATGCATCCGCAAATATGGTTTTGCCACATCGCTCGTCGCAACTGTTTTCTGTCGCAGCACGAGGCGCAAAAGGATTTGATGGAGACGTTGAGTCCATTTTGGGTTCTTTGCTACAACCTTTTGCACTGTGTTTGTACGGTGCTTATCAGTCCAATGTAGCCAATGCGTTGGCCGAGACCTATCTCGGTGCTCGAACTGGGGAGAATGTCTTGACTGGCAGTATGTATCGTGGGGCTCAAGAAACCATCGATGCTGGCATCGTCTTTTGTGATGTTCGTGGTTTTACTGCTATGTCAGAACAATTGGGTGCAGAGGGTGTGGTTCAAGTGATGAACGATGTATTCCAATTGATCGAAGAAGAAGTGTCAGAGCGCGGTGGAGAAATCTTAAAGTTCATTGGCGACGCACTGTTGGTGATCTTCCCAATAGGGGAGGCAGAGGATGAAAACTTGTCTACTCGAATGGTGGACAGTGCTTTGAGTGCTGTTCGACGTGTGGAGGCGCATGGGCGTACGTTGGATTTGCCACTGTCTGTTGGGTTTGGCTGTCACATTGGTCAGGTGCTGTATGGAAACATTGGAACGCAGTCTCGCTTGGACTTTACGGTGATGGGTCCTGCCGTCAACTTAACTTCTCGTTTGGAAAGTATGTGTAAGTCTTTGGGAGCACAATTGACTGTGTCGAGTGTGGTGGCAGACAACTATGGACGATCGTTGACCTCATTTGGCGCGCACTCTGTAAAGGGTATCGCAGAGCCAGTGGAGATATTTGGTGTGCCAGTGAACGCTTCTTGAGCAACAGTTGGCTGATGTGTGGTGTACACGGTTCGAGGTTCCGTCTTACTTGGGTTGAATTGTTGGGGCGAACAGAATAGAACGGAGCATGCTGTATCAAAATGTGTACATTGAATCTTTGGTCCACGTGCTGCCAGATATTGAAGTTCGAACGCAGTCTCTCGAGACTGAGATTGCCCCGTTGTATCGAAAATTGGGCTTGAAGCCTGGGTGGCTACAGGCGGTGACGGGCATCCGTGAGCGTCGATTTTGGCCAATGGGCACCAAACCTTCCGATGTTGCAATGATGGCCGCCCAAAAGGCATTGAATGAGTCTGGGGTGTCAAAAGCCCAAGTGGGTGCGTTGGTTTCTTGTTCGGTATGCAAAGATTACATTGAACCTTCCGTTGCGGCGATAGTACACGGCAAACTCGGATTGCCGAGTACAGCCCACAACTATGATGTGGGCAACGCGTGTTTGGGGTTCCTGAGTGGCATCACCGTGATTGCCGATCAAATTGAATTGGGTCGAATCGACGTTGGACTTGTTGTGGCTGGAGAGTCTTCTAGAGAGCCGACTGAAGCAACAGTGGAACGGCTGAAAGACCCACGAGCAGGAATGCAAGAATTTAAGGACAACTTGGCAACGCTGACGTTGGGTTCTGCTGGGGTTGCCATGATTTTGACTTCAAAGCGCTTTTCCACAACTGGCCATCGTTTGTTGGGTGGTATTTCCAGAGCCGCAACCCAATGGCACGGTTTGTGTGTGGGAACTGCGACCAAAATGACCACCAATCCAACCAAACTGTTGAGTGAGGGCGTGGCATTGGCAGAACGTACGTGGTCGGATATCAACCAAATTTTGCCTATGACGCCAAATGCCATCAAGGAATATGCTTTGCACCAAGTGGGTCAGGCCAATCATGATGCCATTTTGCAAGCATTGAGGCTACCACCGAACCGAGCGATTCGTTTGTATATTGACAATGGAAATGTGGGTGCTTGTGGCGTGCCGCTTTCTCTGTCTACATTGGTGCAAAAAGGGCGTGTTCAACGTGGAGATCGTGTCGGACTGATGGGGATTGGCAGTGGGCTCAATGTGATGATGATGGGAGTGGAGTGGTGATGACGACGCATGAATTGTATCCGTATACGGGCAAACGGCTGGATGTTGATGGTGGTTCGTTGCATTATTTGGACGAAGGGCTAAATGAAGATGCATCGAGTCAACCGGTCATGTTGGCTGTGCACGGAAATCCTACGTGGTCCTTCTATTGGCGAGCGTTGATTGAGTCCTTTGCGGGAAGTTATCGAGTTGTTGTTCCAGATCACATTGGGTGTGGACTGTCTGACAAGCCTCAAGATTGGGGGTACCGCTTGGAGCAGCACATCAACAACTTGTGTGCTTTGGTTGAGCATTTGAATCTACAGAATATTGTACTGGTCGTTCACGATTGGGGTGGAGCCATTGGGATGGGAATGGCTGGACGCATGCCGAACCGCATTCAAAAGTTGGTTGTGACCAACACAGCCGCGTTTCGATCGCAAGAAATCCCCATGTCCATTGCCTCTTGTCGGATACCCATCTTTGGTTCGATTGCCGTTCGCGGGTTCAACGCCTTTGCTGGAGTGGCTACGTGGAGAGCCAGTGCCAAAGGTTTGTCAAAGTCTGTCAAGTCTGGTTTGACGTTGCCCTACAATTCTTGGGCGAATCGCATTGCCACGTTAAAATTTGTCGAAGATATCCCTCTCAAACCCTCGCATCCAAGTTACGACACTCTGATGAAGGTCGAAGAAGGTTTAAGTGCCTTATTGGACAAGCCCATGCTGATTTGTTGGGGAGAACAGGATTTTTGTTTTACACCAAACTTTCGCAAAGAGTGGCAACGTCGATTTCCTGACGCTGAGGTGTATGCGTGGGACGATGTGGGACATTACGTCATTGAAGATGTTCCAGAGCGATTGATATCCACGATGACAGAGTGGCTGGCTCAATAATCAGTCACATTTTTTACGCGACAGGAGGGGATATGCGGACCGTCAACAATATTGCTGAGTGGGTCACCATTCAAGCTCAAGAGCGCCCCCATCAACGAGCCTTGGTATTTCCAGAAGGCAGAGATGGTGCTGGTCGTCGCATGTATACCCAACTGACTTTTGCCCAAACCGAGTCGATGATCAATCGAATGGCGAGGGGGTTTCAATCGGCAGGTGTACAAAAAGGAGAGCGTGTCTGTGTATTCATAACGCCCTGTTTGGAATTCATGCCCATTGTCTTCGCCCTCTACAAGATTGGAGCGATTGTTGTGTTGATCGATCCTGGGATGGGACGGGATGGTCTGCTCTCCTGTGTAGAACGGATTGCGCCAACCGTTATGGTTGGGGTTCCCAAAGCGATGATTGCAACGGTTGTCTTTGCGAAGAAATTTCGCTCTCTGAGATTGAAAATCACGCACGGTGGTGGGACGTGGTTGTGGGGAGGTAAACGTCTCCAAGATGTGGTGTCCGGTGACGACTCTCCTGTAGAATCCACCACGACGTTGGATGACGAAGCGAGCATTTTGTTCACGTCTGGATCGACGGGACCAGCCAAAGGCGTGCGGTACACTCACCGCATTTTTGATGCTCAAACCCGTGCCATCAAAGAGATGTACGGCATTGAGGCTGGTGAGATTGACTTGCCTTGCTTTCCCTTGTTTGGGTTGTTTACCTTGGCACAAGGCATGACGGTGGTCATTCCCGATATGGACCCCACCAAGCCAGCACAAGCAGACCCCAAACTGTTGTTGGAAGCGATTCGAGATCATGGGTGCACCAACGCTTTTGCCTCTCCCGCCTTGTGGAAAAATATGGTTCGTTGGTGTGTTGAGCACAACGAGACTTTGCCGACCTTAAAGCGTGTGTTGTCGGCAGGCGCACCCATTCCCCCACAGTTGCATTTGGAATTTCGAAAGTTGTTGCAAGAGGGCGTCGAAGTGCACACTCCTTATGGAGCAACTGAATCTTTGCCTGTTGCGACCATCGGTTCCGAAATGATCTTGAGTGAAACCGCTGAAAAAACCAATCAAGGCTTGGGCACTTGTGTGGGTACCATCGCGCCCAATATGACAGTTCAGATTATTCAGATCGTCGATGATGCCATCGAACACTGGTCCGAGGTTACCCCGTTGCCCAAAGGGGAGATTGGAGAGATTTGTGTGCAAGGGTTGGTGGTCACCACCGAGTATAAGGAAGAGCCACACCATACCAAAATGGCAAAAATCCGCGATGAAGAACAAATTTGGCATCGTATGGGAGATGTCGGATATTTGGACGAACAGGGTCGTTTGTGGTTTTGTGGACGAAAAAAGCATCGAGTGCTGTGTTCTGATGGGATTACACTCTTTCCTGTTCCCTGTGAAGCCATATTCAACTTACATGAGGCGGTCGAACGATCCGCTCTTGTTGGTGTAGATGGTGAGCCGGTGATTGTAATTGAGTGTCGTTCCAATATGACAGTGACCAGTGACAAATTGACTGAACAACTGTTGAAAATGGCGTCAGAAAATAAACTGACCCAGCGTATTAAACGGGTGCTGTACCATCCATCTTTTCCCGTTGACGTTCGGCACAATGCCAAAATTGATCGCCCCAAACTCGCACGGTGGGCTGCGACGCAATAATCGCAGAGTCCTTTTACAAGAAGGTATGCATCTTTTTTCTAAGGGCCTAGATTTGCATGTGCATATGGGATCTGAAAATCTGTCCGAATACTTAATCCAGACTGTGATAGCATAGCCACAACAAAGGGGTGAGATATGGATCACAAAACGGCTCAAGAATTGAGTGCAGAATTAAATGTTGCGAAGCAATTTGTGACTGTCACAATCGGCTTGGATACCGGTCGACTTGTAAAAAGTTCTACCCATGTCTACTTCATTGCACCTCGAATGGGGGGCTGGGAAATTATTGAAGAAAGTTCGCTTCTGGATGTGGCAAAGGTTGAAAAGAAAACCAATTTTATGGGCGATACGTTTATATTGCACACCAAGTCTGGACGATGGACCTGCAAAGATATCGAAGATGAGATGGATGTCCGAAAATGGTTTGGACAAACAGGTGCATCGTCGGTTTCAGAAACCCAACGGACTGTCAAACTGCAAGACAACCAGCCTGCACAGTCTACAACGCCCAAGAAGCCTAGAAGAACGCCAACGTCTCCAAAACGCTCAACGGAATCTTCGTTCGGTGAGTCGCTGACGCCATCTGGGCTTGATGAGGATAATTTACCGAAGTTGAGTCCAGATTTACAGTCCATCTTCAACACACTGTCCAACCAACCCACAACTGAGAACACTCGTGCACCAAGACCAGTCCCGGACTTGGTTGAAGAGACGTTTGACACTTCTGTTGAAAACTCTGATTTGAGTGAACTTGAGTCTGCGGATGACGGTTCCTCTTGTGTTGTGACCCTTTTGAAATGGGGATTTTACATTTGGATATTCAGTTCTTTCTTTGACTTGTGCTCTTGAGGTATTATGACTATGACCGTCCCACACATTAGAATCGGTTCTCCAACCCCCGTTCTAGACCAGTGGATGGTTCTTAACGGTGTGTCCAGTTGGGCTTTTTTGACTGCGTGGAATCCAATCGGGAAAGTTGCACACGATTTGCCATCAAACATTGATAGAAATCAGCGGTTGATGCATCAACTCAAAACTGAGGGATACAGTCCGTTGCCTGCTTGGGGACTGCCTGATAACCCAACATGGCCTCCAGAAGCATCGTTTTTGATTCTGGGAATGAATCGAGAAGAAGCGATGGATGTAGCCAATCAGTTCAATCAAGTTGCCTTTGTTTATGGCGAGCGTCAGAAAGGAGACAAGCCATTCAAGGCGGAATTGGTGGTTGTAGCGGGTAAGGCAAAAGATGCGTATCGAGAGACAACCTATATGGTCGCGCCACTCAATATCCATTCAGGCTCCGCACTTCGACCTTGGTTGGTGGGAACGCAAAGTAGAGTGTGTCATTTTGCTGAACAGTCTTGGGCTATTGATACCAAGGGCTTGAGGTTTCAGTGTCCTTACGAGAGTGGTGTACTTGGATTCTTTGACGTTGCGTATTCAGATTCAACAATTCTCGACAATCCAGCCGAAATAGACTAGACAGTATTCCATTGGAGGCGCAATGGAAATCGTATATTTTTTTACCCACGAGGATGAATCTCTCTCTGTGGAAATTGGAAAGACACACCCCAAAATAGACGCTTGGGTGCAAGCAGATGGGTGTGACCGTTGGATGATTTTGACTGCTGAGAACCCATGGGGCGAAGAATTTCCCAAGTTTATCAACAAGCAGAGAACACAGGTACTGCGTAGCCAGTTGCTTCAAACAGAGTTGTCTTGGGTCGAGGGTGTTGGTGCTGCCGAGGGCTATCCGGATGAAGTTGTTTTCTTGATTTGGGGATTGAGTCTCGAACAATCGGCAATCCTTTCATTGGAGATGTCTCAATCAGCGATTGTAACAGGCGTCACTGGGGGCTTTGCTGAAGTGGTTCAGTTGCACGATGGAGGTCCTGAATGAAGGCGCTCGTGACTGGTGGGGGCGGTTTTCTGGGAAAGAAGATTGTTGAGATGCTGTTGGCAAGGGGCGATCAAGTGGTTGTTCTTGGACGGTCAAAGTATCCAGAAGTAGAGGCGATGGGGGCTGAAACAGTTCAACTCGACATCACCAAAAAGGAAGGGTTGCGCGAAGCGTGTGAGGGTGTTGACGTTGTATTTCACGTGGCAGCATTGGCTGGCGTGTGGGGACCAAGAGAACACTATTGGAACATCAATGTTGAAGGGACCCGCAATATGCTCGAGGCGGCAAAGTCGGCAGGGGTTAAAAAGTTTGTACAAACATCTTCCCCATCTGCGGTCTGGGACGGTGGTGACATGGCTTTCGTTACAGAAGAGGATTGCCCGTATCCTCAACATTTTCTCACCGATTATCCTGAAACCAAGGCTATATCTGAGAAGGACGCACTGGACGCCAATTGTCCAGAAATGGCGACGACGGCGATTCGTCCACGTTTGATTTGGGGACCAGGAGACCCACACTTGATTCCACGGATGATAGAGCGGCACTCTCGATTGAAAATCATCGGGGATGGACAGAACAAAGTTGGAATTTGCTATGTGGACAACGCCGCACATGCTCACATTCTTGCTGCAGATGTCTTGGAGCCAGATTCTCCAAATGCAGGTCGAGCCTACTTTGTTGCAGATGACGAGCCTGTGGTCATTTGGGATTGGCTCAATCAGTTCATGGGGCGTTTGGGTAAAGACCCGATTACCTCTAAAGTTCCGAAAAGTATCGCCTATGGTTTGGGAGTGGTGATGGAATTTGTCTGGCGTACCTTGGGGATCAAGGGGGAGCCTTTCATGACCCGTTTTGTCGCCTGTTCACTGTCTGCAGATTATTATTACAATCTCAAGAATGCCCGAGCAGACTTTGGGTATCAACAGTTGGTCGAACCGACTGAAGGTTTTGAGGAAATGGTTGAGTATTTCAAATCTCAGATGGAAACCTAATTGAAGATGTCTGATACCCAGTCGAATACCCAAGGTATGATCAAAGGCCGAGAGATTAGCAACCAAAAATTGTATGTGCATGCACTCGATGGTTTGAGAGGGCTGGCTGTCATGGCGGTATTCTTAAGCCATGCGTCTCTCAGTGGCTTTCGAGCGGTGCCATTTCTGAATTTTGCTGGAACAGGAAAGATGGGGGTCTTCCTTTTCTTTATTTTGTCATCGTTTTTGTTGACCTATCCATTTTTGATCAAGCAAGAGAAATCTTTTTCAAAGAATGCCCTCATCAATTTTTCCTATCGTCGGTTCTTTCGAATCTATCCACTGTTTGTCCTCTATCTTATTGTTGCTTTGGGAACGTCGTATGTTTTACCGATGGTCTTGAATCGACCAGAGTCGGGAATTCCATTTTATTTAACGCCCTGGGAATTCTTGCAACATGTGTTCTTACAGCAGGGCAAAGGGGTGACGTGGAGTATATTGGTAGAGTTTCGCTATTATTTTGTTTTGCCACTCTTGGCTTATGTGTACGCTGTCATTTTTCGAGGGCATTTTTGGAAGTCTCTAATTTGTACAGTCAGTTTGATTGCTCTGTCACAGCTGGCATTGCCACAATCTGAAGCGTTGAACAATGATGCGCGTCTGTTGCCGTATGCCCCAGTCATGTTGATGGGGACGATGCTTGCCGTTTTTCAGTACAATTACAAAATGAACTGGTCCATTCCGAGTTGGGCACCAAAGTTACAAGAGGGCTTGGGGTGGATGGCTGCAATCCTGTTGTTGTTGAGCATTCCTTCCGTTTGGTACAGCACTGTTGGTGAGTCTGAAGTCTGTACGGGAGACTTTACACTCTTTATGGATGCTGATTGTCACAAGATATTTCACCGTCGTTTCATTGAAACGAGTATCCTGTGGGGTATGGTTTTGCTCGGCGCAGTCAATGGAGAAGGGCTTTTACGACGGTTCTTTGAATGGAAGCCACTGCGGTATCTTGGCTGGATTTCCTTTTCATTTTATTTGTGGCATCCCTGTGTATTGACGGTTCTACGAAATGTATCGTTGCCTGTGCCCGACGTAGTTGTATTTTGGGTGGTATTTGGCCTCACTGTCTGGGTTTCGCACCTTTCTTATCGGATTGTTGAAGTTCCATCTTCCAAACTGAAATATCAGCCGAAGGGTCAATCTTAAAGTTTATTCGCTGTTGAGTCATCGATGCACTCGAATATCTCAACGTCATGTCTTTATTGAAATCAAAAAGGTCAAGATAGGTAGTATCTTTGACATCTATTCTGAAGGATGCTCTGTGTACTGAAGATTTTCGACAGGAAAGTCACGGACTGTCAATCGCTCTAGCAGCTCTTCCAACAAATCGTCGTCGATGGTAGGGGTTCTAGACAAAATCCACAGTGCTCCAATACTGGCAACCGCTGCGAACTCATAGGGTTCATCACCAATTTGACCATCCAATTCCACAACATTGTAGGGGGCTTCAAAGCCAAATCCAAAGTCCACCAATAGTTTGGCATAGGTATCATCCACAAAGCGCGCAGAACCCAATACTGTATTTTCTTCACCGTCGAGGCTGCCGAGGTAACAACGATTGTAGACGTTGATGCTGTTTTCATCTTTGAGTGTGTATTCAGCGGTGGTTCCAGTGCAAGAGGCTTGCTGTGCAATGGGTGTGGATGCAATTTCATACCACAATCCCAAGTATCGAGTCGGCTCCAAACGTTTTACGGTCGTACTGCCATCGGTGGCAAGTGGTGCGAACGATGGGGCGACGTCTTCGATTGCAGTGTCAGATTTTTCTGCTTGCGTACATGCAAGCGAGCTCAAGAAGGCCAAGAAAGTCCAGTTCATTGTATTCTCCAAAATATAACATTTGATATATATCGTAAAACAATCTCTAGACCATTTTTCGAATAAAAAAATTTTCTATTCGTATAGAATGGTGTCAGTTCAACTGTTGGAGGTACTATGTTGACACTCATTTCATTGCTTAGCATTGCACAAGCCCAAGACACAACCGTAAACTCTCCTTATGTTCCAGAAGTGGAAGAGCAGTCCAACAATGGACAAAAGAAGAAGGGGGGCAACGGAAAAGGAAAAGGCAAAGGGAATGGTAAGGGTAAAGGTGGTAATGGCAATGGAAAAGGCCAGGGCAACGGAAAAGGCAAAGGTCAGGGAAATGGTCAAGGAAAGAAAAATCCGCAAAAAGGCCAAGGGAATGGTCAGAAAAAAGGACCCAATGCTGGTCAAAAAGGTCAAGGCAAAGGGAATGTAAAGTGGAAGAAATACAAAGAAGAAAAGAACATCATTTTTCGTCCAGAGATTGGGATGACCAGTCTCAATCTAGAAGGGTCAGACCCTTCCGTTAGTGGACTCAGTGTGGGTTTGAGTGTGGGCAATGAAAAGACCAAGCGTTTGAAAGCAGCCAATGTTGGTGTGTACAATCGTACCCGTATGTACGGTTCTGCTGGACTGGGTGGTTCGATGAGCTCTTATGATTTGCGTATGGGAAGTGTATTGGGTGTGAAAGTCTTGCATGCTGAAGTAGAGGCTGGTCTAGATTTGCTTCGCCACATGGCAAACTCTGGTGCTACAGATGGTGTTGATTTCGCAGCAAGCAATGGATTTGGCGTACCGGTGCAGGCTCTGATCATTTCGGATTTGGTCAAAGTAAAAGTTGGCGTGGAGCCCCGTTGGTATTTTAATGGTCAACCACGAGAAGGCGTAACGGATTGGGCTTCCTATCCAAGTACAGAAAATTTACCTATGGCTCCGATTGGAGATGAGTTCGCTTGGACCGTCGGTTTTCGTTCAGGATTCTTCGGTTTGTCTTATGAGCAACTGATGATGAAGGGGGGGGTGCAGCATACGGTCCTTTTTGGTCTCCAACGCTGAT
>CBFIFY010000077.1:0-18984 GCA_965661985.1 uncultured Myxococcota bacterium
CAAGAGGTCAATCGAGTCTCTCTGAGCCGAATGCCCTAAGATTCAATCGATTGGGATATTGGAGTGTAAAAAGAACTCCCTTGATGACGCCGTGTATTCCTCATACACAAGTCATCAAGGGAGACTTTTTACGCCCAATATCACAATCGATTATTGGTTACAGTCTCCGTAGACTGCATAATCCACCTCAACAATCTGCCCACCTTCCGGTACGAAGTCAGGATCGAAGTCGATGGCGTTGTCGGTGGGGTTGTAAGACCATCCGATGGTAGAAGATTGACCGTCTACACGAACCGCAATGGTACTTGGCACAGGTTGTTGGGTCAAGGCAAAAGAGGTCAGGTCCTGTGCAGAACCTTCAGCCAAGGCTTCCAATTGGCTAGCCCAGTCTGTGGCGCAGATGGACAAGAACAATCCACCGGTGGCAACACTAGCCTCGTACATTCCCGTGTAGGCTTGGTTTCCACCACAACCACTTGGGTAGTCTCCACCAATGGCGTGAATGACCACATCGTCTGGATTGGTTTTCAAGCCTTGGAACAGAGATACGTAATAGGCATAGGTATTCACTGATTGTTCAGGCTCATCCGAAACACCAACCAAGTTCAGCTTTGCACTTTCACGGATGACACCGTAATTTGACCCAGAAGGGTCTGGTGTACCGGTGACATCTACAGCTTCGCTCAAGAACGCTTCAAACAGTTGGAAAGCCTTCTCTGTGTTGGTACCGTAACCGATGTTCAAGGCACAGTTTGAACTGGTGTAACAGTCGATCATTTCAGCGATGATGTCTTTAGCCTCGTTGGCATTGAAAGAGTTGTCAATGTACTTCGGGCTTCCAGGACCGTAGGAGGCATCACCGTAAATAGCGCCACTATCGTGTACAACTGCCGCTACGTGGTAGTCAGAGTTCATGCCCACCAAGGTGTCGATGAACGTGTCAAAGTTTGCATTCATCAAGGCGATGTCGTCATACATAGAGCAAGAACGGTCAACTGCGAAGATGATGTCGGTAGAACCTTGGGTTGGTTGCTCAAAACTATCGGTGTTTTCAGCAAAGATTTCTCCCAAGCCATTCTGGGTGACCAAGGCTTCAGGAAGGTATGGATCATTGGAAGAAATGGTGAGGAACGAAGCGTCAGAGATGCTGTCCAACGGCGCGTAGTCAACAAAGATATCCACGCTCTGGTTTGGAGCGATTGTCCAAGGCAAAGACCCGTTCACAGGCTCAAGCACATCAAAAGACAAGTCGTTTGAAGCAGTCGACCAATCGAAGGCATCCACCACCAAGTCTGCGGTACCGATGTTGGAGATGGTCAACGGCTGAGAAGAGTCACACCCAACGTAGAGCGTTCCAAAATCATACTCAGAAGGACTAATGTCGATGACCGGCGCCACGCCCACACCATTGAGTTGAATTTCAGCGACAGGGGTGTCAGGGTCATCAGATTCAATGAGTGCGTATCCACGGTTGTTGGCAGCGGTTTGAGGCTCGAAAGTGACCGCAAACTGCGCTTGGCCGTTCGGTGGAATCAATGCTGAAGTGATGGCGTTCAAACTGAAGGGGCCGGCTTCATCATCTACATAGAGGTCTTCAATGTGCAAGTCGACAGTTCCAATGTTCGATACGATGACGATTTCTTGCGCCTGAGCCCCACCAGTGGCGTCCAAGTCTGGAAAGTTGATGACGGGTGGGTTGACCACGATATCGGGAACACCATCGTCACTCAAGTCGTTGGGTCCATTGCTGGCCTCTTTGATTTCGTATTCCTGACAGGCGAACATCAGACCGATTACGCCGAATAAAGAGATGTTTTTCATGAAGGGTTCCTCCGGACCAAATTGTCTTGTCACAAACACACGCTCAAATAAAAGAACAGTTCTGGACAAGAAAGTCACTGAAATGTGTATACAACGTCACAGTTTATCATATCTGACAAGCGGTTGGTTGATCAACAAAAAAGACGTTTCTATGCAAAAAGCCTAATTGAATGTGCATCTAAACCTTACTTAGCGCACATTCAATTTCGCTTTGAGTGGGGTTATCGAACAACCGAACCTGGTTCTGTGCTTTCGGACAAGGTTTGAATGTGGTTTCCGTCTGTGCCTTTGGCGATCAGAACAAAATGTTCGCCTTCACCAAAGACAGAAATGGAGGTTCCTGTTGGGAAGTCGGCACCAGCGGTAACCAAAGACTGCAGTCTCTCTCCACCAGCCGCCATCAACATCCCTTCAGAAGGGACGCCTCGAAGTTTGGATGGCTTCAGGTTGGCGACCACGGTGACTTTTTGATTCACCAATTCTTCAGGTGTGAAGCGAGATGCAATACCAGCAACGATACTTCGGGGTTGATCTTCTCCAACATCGACTTTCATACAGAGCAATTTGTCAGCCTCGGGATGACCGACCGCCTCTACGATTTGTCCCGCTCTTAGTTCAATTTTGTTGAAATCTTCAAGGTTGGTTGGACCAGCGACCACAACCCCTTGACCCACAGCAGAATCTGTGAGTTTGGGCAGTTGGGTTCCAGAAATAACCAATGCTTCATCTGCGCCCACATCGACAGTGATGCGTTGGGTGTCTCCAGTTTCAATCGCAGTGATGATGCCACTTTGAAAGGGCACACGTTGAAAGACTTTGAGTTTGATACGCTTTGCTTTGGCAGGGGCTTTGCTTTCCGGTGTGGGTTCAATACCCAGTGCTTTGTCGCGAGCAACTTGGATTTCTTTGGGGAGCTTTTTCATCTTTGGAAACAGTGGTGTGCCCATGTTGGTTTTAAAACCAGCCGTCAGTCCGTTCAGATCGCTGAGTGTCTCTGCGTCAAAGGACTCAACGCCCAATGCCGACAGCAACGCTTGACATTTGTTCGGCATGATCGGCAACAAAAGCCAACCTGCGACCCGGCACACTTCGAGTGCGTATCGCATCACTTGGCCACACCGCGCTTCTTCGCCTGTTTTCATGAGTTTCCAAGGCTGCTCTACTTGAATGTAGCGGTTTCCTTCTTGGATCAGAACTTGCAAAGCTTCGAGAGCATGAAAGAACTGTAGGTTTTCCATATGCTTACGGAATGTTGCTACACAGGTCTTGGTGGCGGTTTCCAGTTTGAGATCGTTCTCTGTGCGTTCGCCAATCTCTGGAATGAGTCCATCATGAGAGTTTTGAAGCAACCCGATGGCGCGTTGGTAAAGATTTCCAATACCGTTTGCCAAATCAGAATTGTAGCGCACCAAGAAATCGTCGTGTGCAAAGTTGCCGTCGACCCCAAATGGGATTTGACGCAGCAAGAAATATCGAACGGGGTCCACACCATAATTGTCCACCAGCAAGTGTGGGTCGACCACGTTGCCCAACGATTTGCTCATTTTTTGTCCTTCAACAGTCCACCAACCGTGTGCAACGAGAGACTTGGTGGGCTCAAGTCCCAGTGCAAAGAGCATGGTTGACCAATAAACAGAGTGGGTCGTCAAAATGTCCTTTCCAATCAGTTGAAAGGTGGAAGGCCAATACTGTTCAAAGGTTTCAGACCGTTGAGAAGGATCGGGGTGATAGCCGATGGCCGTGATGTAATTCAACAGTGCATCAAACCATACATAGGTGACATAGTCCTTGTCGAAAGGCAGTTCAATCCCCCAAGACAGTCGAGATTTGGGTCGAGAAATGCACAGGTTCCCAACTTCTTTTTTGAGGTAGCCCAGCATTTCGTTGCGTCGAGACTCTGGCTGGATGAAGGTTGGGTGGTCTTCAATCCACTGTCTCAGTTGGTCTGCATACTTGGACATTTTAAAAAAGTAGTTCTTCTCCTGAATCCATTCCACCGCAAGACCCGTATCCGGACACTTTCCGTCAACCAAATCCTTTTCCGTCCAGAATCGTTCCGCGGCTGTAGAATACCATCCTTCGTAATTGTCTTCGAATATGTCGCCACGTTCAAACAGTTCAGTCAAGACAGCTTGCACCACGGTTGTGTGTCGAGTTTCGGTTGTTCGAATGAAATCGTCGAACTGAATATCCATTTTCTCCCACAGGGCTTTGAATGGTTGTACCATTGAGTCCACGTGGTCTTGGGGTGTTTTTCCCAATTTTTGTGCTGCATCGAATACTTTTTGGCCGTGCTCATCGGTTCCTGTCAAGAAGTGTGTCTCTTTGCCGTGCAACTTGTTCCATCGCGTCATGACGTCAGCGGCTACAGTGGTGTAGGCGTGTCCCAAGTGAGGCTTGTCGTTGACATAGTATAGAGGAGTCGTGATGTAAAAGGTGTTTGTAGACATTGTAGACCTCAACGTGGTGGGTATTGCTCAAGGATGGTGATTGAATTATACATAGACTGAATGTTCGAGTTTGAGTACAGACAGCAGGGCTGTTGAAAACAAAGACAAAAACAACAGTAAACCGACTGGTTATTAGCCAAATTTGGGGTATTTTGCAAGCCTAGAGACATAGAAACCAGAAAGAATGTGTGTCGGTCCGATGTTTGTCGTGGTCGCGATTTATCAACGGAATGGGTCTTACTGTTTCGAAACAAATTGAGTGTAGGAGTCAGCAGATGTCATCATCCACCATCGTTTATGGACTGTACCAAGGTCTCTTGTTGCCACATCGTCTTGGGGGACTGTCAAGAGGTCGAGAGTGGTGGGTGGAAGGACCTTTTCTCAAGACGCGAAAAGCCCTGCATAGAACCATCCTCAGTGCTGGAAAGTTTGTGAACGGAGAGGTGAACGGTCCAGACAACAAGTTTGGTGTCGCAATGGGCCCCAGTTCTTTTGCAGAGATGATTGAGTATTTTTGTGAAGGTCAGCGTCTCATTGCTGTAATTGAGGATGGAAGTTCTCAAAGTCCAGATGGCATTTGTGGGCGAGAGACATACACGCTGTCGAAGATGGGTATGTCTTCCATGACCAGTTTTGCGCGGTGGGAGAAGGTTTGCGAGTCGCTTGAAGACATCCAAGAAGCACTGGACTTCGGTGCCAAAGCATTTGTGATCAATCCCATGGAGCGCCCAGAAACAGACGAATGGAACCCCGTATTTCCGGTTGCTGTAGAAGATGTCGATGCACCGCCAGTATTGCCTGAAGATTTAAGAAAAGGCTTGCAATGGCTGGTTGGAACTTCCAATACGTTGAACGATACCCATCGCTATGTTCCACAGGCTTTGTGGGAGGTTGCTCCGATGTGTGAGGCTGTTCTCCTCTTTCATATGGATCGCGACGAGGATTGCTTGGCGGTATATTCTGAAGAGGCCATGGATTGGGATGAAAGAATGAATGGTTTACCCAGTATAGACTCGGGTGAATGTTTCTGGATTCCATGCACGGTGCCCACGATGCAATTGCGTTGGAAGCGCGCATTGTATGAGGCTTGTGACAACTGGGAAGGTGAATGTCCAGCAGAGCTGCGGTCTTTGGTTCCGGTACAAGTCGTCCAAATTGAAGAAGTCATTGAGATACCAGATGCAGATTCTACTGAAGACTCCGAAGATGGTTCAGAAGAGAGTTCAGAAGATTCGTCAGATGATTGAACATCAGTCCAAGTAATTTGAAGACAGTCTTGGGATTGAGCCTCTTAAGATTGAGCCTGTTACGACTTAGAAGGATGACGTGGGTCCGAAGGGTCTAGAACTTCTGGTCCTTGGTGTCCTGCCACCTTTCGGTAGTTGCCGTCGCTGTCTTTTTTGTAAGTGCTCAATCCAGCATTGGCCGCCTTTTGCGTAGTGTTGTGCGATACTCCACCAAAGCTTTGAAAAGAACGTTGCAATTCTCCAAAACCACGGATATCGTCATTCTCACCCGCTTTGAGAGAGCAATGCATTCCACAGCGTGCAGGTTCCATGCTGGATTTTTGAATGAGAAGTTCCAACGTGGCTTGGCAGTCTTGACAACGATAGGTATATAAAGGCATCAGAAATAGGGAAGTGAAAGGTTTATGAAACAACAAAAAGTAGTCTCTTTAGGCATTGTGGGCAAGGAGTCCATGTATCCTTTTTCAGGCGTTTTTTCAGCATCTGGAAGAACGAATGTTGGGGTGGCTTCGGTGGTCGGCAGAATCCACGACGCAGACATTCGTCGAGATTTTGAACAGACCATTCATTTCTCAAAGGCGCTGTCCCGGTTGATTGCTGGATACAGCGGTTCGGTCAAGGGGCTGTTTCGAACGATTTGGGATTGGTATCACAAGCACCGTTCTCACAGTCAAATCATTTGTTTGGTCGTACAGGTTGTGTCAGATCAGGATGAACTGTGGTTGTCTATGAGTGGGGCATCGGGAGTGTGGGGATTGCATCAGGAATTGTGGTATCCATTGGTTGCGGATGGCAGTGCATTGGTCAAAGATTCTCTTGCGGGTGAATATCCAATGGCTGTCAATGTCGATCCCTTTCCAGAGCGGATTCTGATTGTGCCAAATCCCTCTATAAACAAGTTGCCAACCGGTGTTGGAATGAACAAACGTGTCTTTGAGGTGAGCGATGTCGATTGAGTTGGCAGAGCAGGAATTGCGAGAGTTGTTGGAAACAGGGCAACCTATCGTGGATACGGTGGGGGAATGGATGGCAAGAGATCCACAGATTGTGGCGGTGATTTTGTTGGAACAGCGCATTGTCCACTCTTTGTTTGGCGAGTGCTTATTGGGGATTGTGGATACCCTTGAGGCTTTTGTTCCCCCCGAAGATTTGTATGTGGCACTGGGAAAACAGATGACCCTCAATCTAGATTCGTTTATGAACTGGTTGTTGGAACGTCATGGAACCGCACTGTGGTTGATCGACGTGTTCAAAGAGTTGGAGGGGTCTAGAATGGGCTATCACCATTTGATGTTCAAGCATTACAACCACGGTCGAGACTTGCCACAGTGGTGTCAACGCTATGCACAACAAGGGGCCCAGGATGGTTTGGTGGCATTTGCTCAGGATACTGGAAACCCAATCCCAGCCTCTATCCTGTACAGTTTGAAAGATTTCGATTCGGGGTTGGAAGCTGCTGTTGGTGCATTCATATGCAACTCAAAATCGCCGGTTCTCGAGTTTTTGGCGGCACGCCTCGGACCCAATTTGGATGATATCGTTTTGGCTATCGCTGCTCGCTTGGAAGAAAAAGACGCACCTCGTCCGAAGCGGATACAGTGGTGGCTCGATCAAATGGAGTCGTGAACGGTCACAGTACAGGCGATTCCGTTGAATACAGGGGTGCCGGTGTGTAGGTCGGTGTTGGTTGGCAAAAGGTTTCGAACACAGGAATGGTGTGCAGAACACAGAACAGTGGTGGCAGCGATGTTGGCGTTTAATTGAAGGGTTCCTTGAACGCGACCAAAAGCAGAAGTGACAGTGACTTTTTGTTTCGCTTCAAAGCCACTGTCTGGGTGGACTTCTACACAAACTTCCTTTGAAGAAGCGGTGTGGCTGCTGTGCAACACGAATGGTCGAGTCGCGTCCACTTTGGGGGCTTCAACATGTCGAAAGAGTTCATCCAACTGTGGTGGGTGTAAAACGATCTTGTCCTGAGAGGGTCTCCACAGGGCACGGTTGTGCTCACCTTGATAGTTGAGACTGCCATTCCAATGTAGCTCGTCGTCATTGAGTAGGTCCCACGCTCTTTTGATCCAAGCTTCTTGTCCGCCTTTTTGAACCTGCTTGGCCAACAGTCGGTTGGTTAAGCCCAGTTCACTGCCGGTCCATTTGAACGAAAGTTTCTTAGATAGGGTGTTCAGAATTTCGTGGGCGCTTTTGCTGTCGCCGAACTGTGGGTGCAATGGGCTGGATGTTGGTAAACACTTGGTAGAAAATTGAGGGTTGCGATGGAGCAAAATGTCGGATTCTTCCCACGGTGTACTGCGTGGAAGCACTACGGAAGCCACTGCTGTCAACGGTGTTTCTACATCAGAGACCACGATGGAATTGGACAGGGCGGACAGGGCTTTCACAAACCTGTCGGACTGTGCTGTCATCGGAGTATCCAAGAGTATCAAGGTTTCCAAATTGCCACGCTCAAGTTCTAAGAGCAAGTGCGAAGACATGTTCTGTCCAAGCAACAAATGTTGTCCACCAACTTGACTTTTGGGGGCATTGTCTGTTTTTAGCGCGACCAAAAATGGCAAAATGTCCAAGGCGCCCATCGACTCGTACAAGCCACCTGGTCTCAAAGCATTGGCACTGAGAGCGTGTAAGGTCAGCCATGCCCACGCTCCGAGGGTCGCATTTCTACAGCGTAGAGCTCCAGGTGTTAGGTGAATTACACTCATGGCTGAACGCACCCACTTTAGGGTCACACCAGAGATGTCAGCGTCACTCAACCCACAAATTTCTGCGCATCGAGAGACAGTATAGGGGGCAATCAACTGTTTGATGGTGGGTAGACCAGTGGTGTACTTTTCTACATATTGTTTGTCATACCACCCGTTGTTCAAAACCAGATGCAACATGCCCAATAAGAAGAAGGGTTCTGTCCCAGGTTTGATGGTCAGTTTCTTTTGGACGTTGATGTGTGGCTCAAATCCAGTCGCGCTCACGACCGTTACTTTGGTGTGTTTGGTCTGTTGTGAATGTTTGATTTCTTCCGTGTATTGGTGGTCAGGTTGGAGCATACCCCAGCCTTCAACCTTGGGGTCGTCGCCCAAAATTAAAATATTGTGTGCACGTCCCAAGTCGGACAACAGGGGGGTGGCGTGACCAATCATCCATTCCGTCACCAACAATCGAGTGGCATCGTCCACACAGAGGTCTGTGAACAACGATGTGGTACCAGTATGAACGCTGAGCAACAGAGCCTCGACCCAATCCAGTCCACGCAAGTAGGTAGACTGTCCAGTGTAGATTCCGAATGTGTTCAGCCCGCGTTTTCGACCGGTGTCGATGGCGGTCGCCATGTGCTCAAAAGCCTCTTCCCAAGAAACCTCTTGACCGTTGATGCGTGGGGTTCGAATGCGTCTGTCAGTGTTGGGTTCTTCTTGGAAAGCAACTTGGGCTTCTGTGCAACAAAAGGAACTGCTGTCCGATGACAATGGAAGACTTGAACCACAACTTCTACAAAAAACAATGGATGTTGACATGATATTGCTCTGACAAAAAGGAAATCTCTAGATAGATAACCCAAAAATGAGTGAACCTCATAATTTTGCGTGATCACAAAAAGATCGACAATAAACTTCAAATACAGTAGATTGAGCAGTGCACCCGTATGCTGATCCCTTGGAGTTTGTGATGTTGTTTTTTTCGATGATGTTGTTGGGCTGTCCATTGCCACCCAGTGAAACCACCAACGATGGTCCCAAGATTACCAACAGTTCCAATAATATGAAGGGTGGACAAGCCAACAAGGGCAACGCAAACAATGGAAATGGTGGAATGGGCAAACCACCTGGCGCACCAGCCAATGTGGGTGGTGACATGGGCAATCAAGGAAGTCAAGGAACTCAAGGAGGCCCAGCGGGTAAACCCGGTGGTGTCCTGATGGACATGGAGCAAATGAAGGCCCAACAGTCTCAGCAACAAATTGAAACGGTGGATCACGTGACCATATCCGGCACGATTGAAGGAGACTGTGATGGTGTGCTACGATTGGATGCCATTGGCACAGAAGATCTTGGTGGACCTGAATCTGGTGGGGAAATGAAGGGACCGATCAGTACCAAAGTCCTAGAAACCGTTGGAGAATTTACACTGCTGATACCCAAAGGGGCTTCCGTCAATGTTGCCGCCCTGTGCGACGGAGACCGAAACAACAAAATTACCGCCGACGCCGACCAACTGTCCTTGGGGGCTCGCTTAGGGGTGGTTGACGAAGATGTGTCAGATGTGACTTTGACCCTAGAAGCCATCAAGCCTCCCAGTGGAGACTTGCCACCCGAAAAGCCCATGCAAGAGTAGCCAAGAATCTCTTCATAGTTCTTATTTGAATCGGTGTGTAAAGTTGGTGAGAGTACAGATGCTTACCAGTCGGCGTAATCCTCGTCTGAAGAATCTTCTTCTATGAGGGTCACAACTTTTGCTGGGTCGCTTTCCACAACGCTTTCTTCAGTTGGTATGTTCTCTTGTATAGCCTCCATACCAAAGATGAACTTCTTTCGAATCAGGTTGTGCAGTAGGTCTGATCCACCGTTGGCAACGTTGCTGTTGAAGCCCAGTCCAGCCGTGGGCAAGACGCTGTCTTCTGGAGCGCGGTTGAGAAACAGTCCCCCGCAGGACAAAGCATCGAAGTTTGTTTCTTGCAACGTTTCAACCGAACCAAAAATAGACACGGACTTTCGGAACTTCAGTTGGTTGTAGAGTTCGACAGCATGGTCATAGTCGTCGACTTCATAGACCAACAGGATGGGTCCAGGAGGTGTATCATCCAACATGGAGTTTTTGCTATCGAGGTTGATTTTGTACAGAGCAGGTCGAACGTAATAGCCCCGCAATTCATTGTCTAGATTTTCGACATTTCGGATTGGGGTGTGTTTGTTCGTGTACAATGTATGACCGTATCGATGATAGCGAGTTCTCCAGTGCTCTGAAATCATTGGACCCAAATAACTGTCCTTTTTTGCACCAAAACCAACGGTGATATTGTCCAAACTTTCTGCAAGGGTGTCAATCAATAAACTGGAGATTCCCTTTGTGATGAATACACGTGCGATGGTGGTGGGGCGCTGTCCAGTGTATCGAACTGCACTGGCCAATATTTCTCGAGCGGTGTTGGTTAAATCAGCGGAATCCAACACGATTGCTGCGGATTTTCCACCGAAGAACCCCATGAACTTGTGGTGTGGGGCTGGTGGTTTGTTGTGCAGGATTTCTGTGGCTGTTGGATAGCTTCCCGCAAACAAAGAACCGTCGACCATTGGGTGAGACAAAATGTATTGTCCAATGTGAGAACCCGGACCTTGAACCATGTTGTAGACACCGCGTGGCAACCGACAGCGGTCCCACAGTTCAGCAATGGCTTGACCCACGCCAGGGGTGTACTTGCTCGGCTTGTGGACCACGCAATTGCCCATGATGATGGCCGATGCAGAGAACCAGCAGGTCGTTAACAGTGGCTGGCTAAACGGTGTGAGCAACGCCACTGTACCAAGTGATTGAAGTCTACGTTCAACATCCGCCGAATCGCTTTCTTCTGCTTGGAAAATTTTGTTGGCTGCAGCAATGAGTTTGTCCATATATTGATGGGCAACAGCCACCTCTTGCTTGGCTTCCCACAGAGGGATTCCAGTTTCTCGAGTCAACGTGTTTGCTAGAGCCTTGTTGTGTGTTTCGAGTTGCTCTTGAAATTGATTGACCACCGCCATTCTTTTGCGGACTGTACTGGCGTTCCAAACTGATTGGGCTTCTTTGGCATAGAGGATCGCTTCTTTGGTGTTTTGCAAAGAAAACGGGTATCGCCCAATTTGGTCAGAGCGATCGCCGGGGTTGTTGTCATTGATGAAGCCACTGGTGTGTGCAGCTTTGACAAAGGAACCATAGACATAGTCGCCTTTTTTCAACAGGGGGGGTGATTTTAAATCCACGGAACAGCTCTCAGTCAAAAGTTTGATTGTGTCATGCAAAATTACAGTATCCGTTTCTACTGTGCAAGGACAAGGACTGTTTTGTCATTGATTTGCAACAAAGCAAGAAGTATTTGAGGTTTCAAGCGGGGTCGGTTAGGTAGCATGTCATTGTTGAACTCGATACAACAGGTCGAAGACAGCAAACCACTTGGTTCAAGTTAGGCAAACCATTTTTACGCAATATTATTGAGGTGCATTTTGACTCCCGAAAAACGTGTATACAATTCCATTCTGGATTGCATTGGCAACACCCCTCTGATCAAGCTCAATCGCATTACGAAAGATTTGAAATGTACGGTCTACGCAAAAGTTGAGTTTTTCAACCCCGCAGGCTCCATCAAAGATCGCGTGGCAAAACAGATCATTGAAGACTATGAGGCTGAAGGTCGAATCCAAAAAGGTGGTACCATTATTGAAGGAACCAGTGGCAATACAGGCGCCGGTTTTGCATTGATGGCAACTTCACGAGGGTATAAATCAATCTTTGTGATGCCAGACAAGCAATCCGAAGAAAAGCGACAGGCTTTGAGAGCATGGGGTGCCAAAGTGGTGATCACACCGACGGATGTCGATGCCGAAGACCCACGCTCCTATTACAAGGTGTCCGAAAGATTGGTGCAAGAAACAGAAAATGCTTGCTACGGAAATCAGTATCACAACCCCAGCAACCCCAAGGCACATTACCATTCTACGGGTCCAGAACTGTGGGAGCAGACCGAAGGAAAATTGGATGTGTTCATCGCTGGAGCCGGTACAGGTGGTACCATCACGGGCTGTGCCAAGTACCTCAAAGAGCAAAACAAAGACGTCAAAGTGGTTGCAGTAGATCCCGTCGGGTCTCTGTATTACGACTATTTTTACAGTGGCGTCATGACCAAACCGTACACCTATGTACTCGAAGGGATTGGCGAAGACTTTATGCCGTCAACGATGGGGTTTGAAAACGTGGATGACGTTGAGCGCGTCACGGATCAAGAGTGTTTTGAGATGGCTCGACGATTGGTTTCAGAAGAGGGAATCTTTGCTGGTGCGTCTTGTGGTGCGGCGCTGGCAGGTGCGATGAAGTATCTCAAAAAGCACGACAGAGAAGGCATGATTGCCGTTGTTGTCTTGCCCGACTCTGCCAAAAATTACCTGTCCAAGGTGTTCAACGACCGTTGGATGGAAGAGAACGGATTTATGGAAGCGTCTTCCATTCGAGGCACAGTGTCCGATTTGCTACACGCCAAATCTAAACGGGGCATCGTAAATGTTGCACACAACGCAACGGTTGTAGAGGCCGTAGAAATCTTGAAAGCCCACAATTATTCTCAAGCACCCGTCATGCACGGAGAATCTTTGCTCGGTATTTTGACAGAGAAGAGTTTGTTGCACCACTCCATCAAGGGCTATGCAGCGCAAGAGAGCGTCAAAGAGTTGGTAGACATGGATTTCTGCGTGGTCCATGCAGATACTGAGCTGTATGTGTTGACCGAATTGTTCAGTCGCTTTGAGACTGCATTGGTGTACAACGACGAAAAGAAACCAACCGACATCATTACACGAATTGATTTGATCGATCACATGGCACGTGTCAAAAGGCGCTGAACGGTTGAATACTGGGCGATTGACGGTATCAAGTATGGTTATGGTGTGTGCACATAAATTTGAGAGACGAGGGGGTTGGACTTTATGAACAGCAGTCGTCGAATCAATACGCGTGCCATTCATGCTGGACAACCTCCAGAAGCCGTTACAGGCGCTGTGATGACGCCCATATTCCAAACGTCTACCTACGCCCAGTCTTCACCTGGAAGCAGTGACTGGGGGTACGCCCGCACCAAAAATCCAACTCGAAGTGCCTTGGAATCTTGTATTGCATCGCTTGAAGAAGGGCGCCATGGATTGGTATATTCGTCAGGCGTAGCGGCCATTGATGCCGTTATGAGGTTGCTATCTCCAGGAGATGTCGTTGTGTGTGGAGACGACATCTATGGTGGAACCCATCGATTGTTTACCAAAGGGTGGGCGCAGTACGGAATCGAGTTTCAGTTTGTGGACACCACACACCCGGCTCTGAAAATTCCGTCCAACACCAAACTGGTTTGGGTAGAAACCCCAACCAATCCACTGCTCAAAGAAACAGATATCGCTCGGGTAGCCCAACAATGCAAAGCCATCGGTGCCACATTGGTCGTCGACAACACTTTTGCAACCCCAGTTTTTCAGCAACCGCTGACCGAAGGTGCCGATATTGTGGTGCACTCAATGACCAAGTATCTCAATGGGCATTCTGATGTGATCGCGGGCGCTGTGGTGACAAACGATGATCAATTGGCGGAACGGCTGGCGTGGATTCAGAATTCTGTCGGTGCGATTCTTGGACCGCAAGACTGCTTTTTGGTGATGCGTGGGTTGAAAACATTGCCTTTGCGCATGGAGCGTCATCAGTACAACGCAAAAAAAATCGCAGATTGGCTCGACAAACAGGACGTTGTGAAGAAGATTTACTATCCTGGTTTCAGCGGTATGATATCCTTTGTGTTGAATGCAGATTTACAGACCACCAGACAATTTGTTTCGACCACACAACTCTTTACATTGGCAGAGAGTTTGGGAGGGGTAGAGTCTTTAATTGGGATGCCTGCGATTATGACCCATGCCTCTGTTCCCGTGGAGGTTCGAGCTGCAATCGGGATTGAAGATGGGTTGATTCGATTGAGCGTTGGCATTGAACACATTGATGATTTGTTGGAAGATTTGCAACGGGCATTGGATAAAACCTTTTCACAGACAACACAACATTGAGGAGCACAATGGGCAACGATACACAATATGGTGGTGGAATGCTTCGTCGTTTTGGTCTGCTCTATTTTCTGAGTGGTGTGGGCTTGATGCTTCGAAAGCTTAGAATGAGCGATCGGTCTGCCAATAATATTCGAGAAGCCTCCAATAAAGGCCCAATTGTCTATGTCTTTTACACACGTTCAAAATTGGATTGGTTGGCCCTCAATCGTGTACTCAATCAGCGTCGACTGCCGTTGGCGGAAGTGTCTTTGGACATGCGGGTGTTGTGGTATCGTCCCTTGCTGGACGCTTGTCGTCAGGCTTGGGGCTCTGTAAAGCGTTTGCTCGGTCGTTTGGATGATCGTCACCTGTTGGGCAATACACTTCAGAAAGATGGTGTTGCTGCTGTATTTTTGACCAAGCCCAACGGATTGTTTTACACCAACACCGACGCACTCGAACAGTTGGTTGAACTTCAGTCCAAGATGGATTCTTCTGTTCAGTTGTTGCCCGTGGCTGTGGTTTGGCAACGTCGCCCAAGCAAGGAACGTTCGGATCTCATGCGTTTTGTGTTGGGTTCTGAAGACCAGCCTGGTCCTGTGATGAAACTCTTTTCGGTGGTCAACCGTGATCATGAGCCCATCATTCAGGTGGGAGAGTCGGTGGCGCTTACCGAAGTCCTTGAACGCTACGAAAACCAGCCGGCAAAACGCCAAATCCGTGTAGCCCGCTTGTTGCTTAAGGGCTATTTGTATCGAGAAACACACGCCATTCGGGGACCAAAGATTCGCTCTTTTACTTGGTTCCGTCGCCAAATCCAGTTGGCGCCCGAAGTTCGTGAGTTGGTTCAGTCAGAATCGCAACGAACGGGGCGCTCTGTGGAGAGCCTACGACGAGAAGTCGACAAGACCGTGGAGCACATCGCAGCGCGTTTTTCTTTTCGGATTCTAAAGGCCTTTGCACTCTTTTGTCGTTTTGTGTGGAATCAAATTTTCTCAGGGGTGGATTTACGACCTGAGGATATTGAACGAATGCACGAAGCCGTTCGCACAGGAACGCCCATTTTGGTGCCTTCACACCGCTCTCACTTAGACTATCTGCTGATTGGTTCACAGTGCTATGAACATGGACTGGTTTTGCCCTATGTGGTTGCCGGTGAAAATCTGTCCTTCTTTCCGATGGGGCACTTGTTTCGAGGCAGTGGCGCGTTCTTCATTAAACGCTCCTTCAAAGAGGACCCCATTTTTCCAGTGATTTTTGAGCGCTATGTTCGGTTGCTTATCCGTGAAGAAATACCTGTAGAATTCTTTATCGAAGGAGGGCGATCGCGCACTGGAAAGTTGTTGCATCCAAAACTCGGGATGTTGAAAATGGTGGTCAATTCCGCTGTTCACATGAAATCAGATCGCATTTTGACCATTTTGCCAATCGCATTTTCATATGAACAGATTGCCGAAGAAAAATCCTACGCCAAAGAGTTGGCTGGCAAATCCAAAAAGAAGGAAAGTGTGTCTGGCTTGCTCAAGGCTCGAAAGATTTTACAAAAGCGGTACGGCAAAGTGTACATGCGGGTCGGAGAGCCCATCTACTTGAACGAGATCATTGCGGGGTTTGAGCAACCTTGGGATGATATGGACACCGCTCAACAAAAAAGCATCCTGCAAGGTATTGCCACCCAAGTAATGCACGGAATTGGACAAAACATGTTGATTTTGCCGACGGGCATCGCGGCACTGGCGTTGTTGTCTGACCATCGTCCAGGCATATCATTGGAGTTGGTTCATCAAAGAGCCGAGCGCTATGATCGTTTGTTGAGACACAAAGGGGCAATGGCGGCGGAGTCTTTGAACCATGCGCGTTGGGTGGTTGAGCGCGCCATGGAGCGTTTTTCTTCGGAAGGGTGGATTGAACGGTTGGAAGACGCTCAAGATACAATCATTCGAGTCGTGCCAGAATCCCGCATCACCATGGAATATTACAAAAATGGTTTGATGCACTTCTTGGCGCCAGTATCGTTGTTGGCGGCGTCAATTTTGGCGACCGACGGTGATTGTGAAGGGGATGAGACCTTGCGGCTATTTTTGGAACTGTCTTTCGTGTTGCGCTTTGAATTTCCAGCGCACCCAACCTTTTCTCTTCGAGAATTGGCAGAGGACTCGAGGTCTGCAATGGTCGAGTATGGAGCGCTGAGCGCAACAGAAGAAGAGGGCACCGTGTCCTATGCAGTGCAGTCGCCAGAATTGCTCCACGAGTTGGCCAGTTTGACCACCAACTTTTTAGAGTCCTACATCTGTGTGTTGAGAGCCTGTCAGTCCTTTGCATCCGTCAATCTCTCAGAGAAAGAATTGAAAAAGCGTGTTCAAGAATATGCGACGGCTCGCTTGGCAGTGGCGGAAATTTTGAGACCGGAAGCCTTGTCCAGTGTGAACATTGCCAACGCCATATTTGCTTTCAAGAGCGAAGGTATATTGACCTTTACCGATACAGGTTTTACAATGGACGAAGGGGTGTTCGAGCAACACCGTCGAGACCTCCAAACCGTCATACAAACGATGAATCGATAGGGGAAATTGTATGCTCTATATATTGATGGCGCTTGCCTTTGCCGATCCCGTTGCAACAACGATTGCCAAAGATGGTTCTTGTCCATCCAGGTATACGAGTTCCGGAGAATACTGCAAACCCACATCGGGTGCCGCCTTTGCCATTGCCAAAAATGGTTCCTGTCCTTCTCGGTACACGGCATCTGGGAACTATTGTGTGGCAACACGTGGTGCTTCTTTGGTTGTGCACAAAAGTGGTTCTTGTCCTTCTCGGTACACGGCGTCTGGAAATTATTGTGTGGCACAGAGTGAACAGCGAAGTACGGCACTGACGCCCACGACGATTGTCAAAGATGGCTCTTGTCCATCTGGCTACACCAGTTCGGGAGAATATTGCAAACCGACGTCCAACGCCAAGTTTGCCATCGTCAAAGATGGTTCCTGTCCGTCCAGGTATACGAGTTCGGGCAATTATTGCTTGGCCAGTTCAGGTGCGAAATATGCGATTGCAAAGAGTGGCTCTTGTCCATCTGGCTACACCAGTTCGGGCAACTATTGTTTGAAATACTGAAATCGACTTCTAGAAGTCCAGACCCAGATGTTCACTTGGCGTGGACGATTCTTGCACCATCACTTTCGAGTTCTGTACTCGCACAGTGAAAAGCAACGGACTGTACCAAAAACAAAAGGGAGAGCATGCTCTCCCTTTGTTTTTTCGTCTTCTCTATCGAGTGTTGCCGAAGTCGAAGGATTACTTACCCAAAGTCAAAGCCAGTCCAGCCGCATAGGGAGCCAAAATGGTTGCTTGCTTGAGTGCTTGGTTGGCTTCTTCTGTTTTGCCAGATGCAGCATAATAATTCGCTGCTGCAAAACTGAGGTTGGCGATGAGGCTTACCTTTCCTTTGACGGCATCCAGTTCAGCACCCGCTTTGTCCAACTGTCCACTGTATGTATACCCTAGAACTTTTATGGATTTGACATACTGTTGATTGGATGCATACCAACGGTCTGCGTGCTCGGTCCACTCTGTGAATGCTTCGGTGGCGGCTGCCAACTGCGTGTTGGTGACATCAATTTGTGCAGTGAGTTCTGCAACGCGCTCTGTATTTTCAGAGGCTTCCTCTTGTTCTGTGGCTTCCTCTGTTTCAGCGTTGGGCTGCAACTCAGCCAGTTCAGCCTTCAACGCGGTCAGCGTCTGTTGATGGTGGCGCAATTCTACAATGATGGCACTGGCCTTGTTTGGATGACTCGCTGCCCAGCTCTGTATCATTTTGAGGGCTGAATTCGCATCTGATTGGGCAACTGCATTGTCAAACCACAGCATGGCATTCAAAGCGCTGTCTTCGAGTTGGAGAGACTCTTGAAACAGATCGCTGGCTTGGTCCCACTTTCCTTGATCGGCATAGACAAGGGCGAGATCCACTCGATTTGAACTGCGTTCTTGCCATCCATTTTCCAACTTGACCGCTTGTCGATAGGCTTCATGTGCCAGTTCCGTTTTGCCTTGACTCAATGCGCTGTGTCCAAATGCCTCAGCCAGACGTGCATCCAAGTCCAAGTTGTTGCGGTAATTCTTTTCGATGGCGTCGTGGTTTCCGGAAAGAAGGTCTGTGAAGGCAACCCACCCATCCGCACGATAGCAAGCTTCAGGTTGAGAGATGTACCAACCGTCTTCTACAGAGTTGATGTCCGCACCTTCGCTGTTTGCTTTTGCGGCTTCGGTCTCTTCTTCATCCATGTTCTCTTGGGCTTTGTTGATGTCCATTCGACGACCCAACTCAATGTCCCACCAAGAATGGTACAATCGAGCCGATTCGGTATAGGCCTTTTGGGCGGCTTCTACATTGCCAAGTTTGCGGTTGGCGTGTCCGTAATTCAACCACAACTGACAATCTGTTTTTTCGTCGTTGTCGGCGATCAGCAATGCATATTGTTCCAAAGCTTCAGTGAATGCACCACCGGTTTCCAACGCGGAGATGAGACCATTGATACCAGCAACATTCAGAGATTCTTCAGTTGATTCTTCAGAGCCACTTTCATCGGCTTCTTCTGTGTCCTCTTCTGTGTCTTCTGGTTCCAATGCTTTTCGAGCCTCTTCGAGGTGAATGGTATAATAGTTTGAGAATTCAAAGCCATCGTGTTCGACCATACCAAC